>NZ_JAYMWO010000004.1:0-209461 GCF_048056175.1 Phaeobacter sp. JH20_29 | reverse complement strand
TCATCCACAGTGTAGGTAAAGCTGTCGGTTGCTGTCTCTCCAACCGCGAGGCTGTCAAACGCGCCGCTGGGGTCATAGCCAAACGTGCCATCGCCGTTGTCGGTGACCGTTCCCAGCGTAGCACTCGTGTCGATGCTGAATGTGTGGGTGTCGGTGGCATCCACGTCCGAGTAATCAGCCGAAACGGTGACGGCCGGGCCGTCTTCGTCAACGGTCGCAGACACGGCCATGGCTACAGGGCCGTCGTTTTGTCCTTCGATCACGATATCATAGGTGACAGTTGTGATATTGCCTTCGTCATCCGATATCACCAGCGTCACGGTTTCGGTTGTGCTCTCGCCCGCGCCGAGACTGTCGTAGGCGGTCCCGGGATCGAAGGACAGGCTTGCACCGCCGCCGACCCCGATTTGGCTGGTCTGGCTGGCTCCACTGTCCTGCGCCGTCAATGTCCCGCCGCCGGTAACACTTGCCGATACCAGTTCCACCGATGTCCCATCCAGATCGTAGTAGTCCACCTGGAACTGCAGCGCGTCACCCTCTGACGTGCTCAAACCATCATCGCGCAGGATCACCAGAGGCGCGTTGTCGCCCGCCAGATCAAATGTGAAATCGTCGAATTGCAGCACTTCAAAACTGTGCAGAAAATCGCAGCCGTCCTCGCCCTGGACATAGGTCCAGGGTCCACGGCCAAAACCTGAAACCTGATAGTCCAGCACAGAACCGGAAAAAACCGCAGTGTCCCGTCCCTTGCCACCAAACATGACATCGTTGCCGCCGCCGCCCTCTACGGTGTCGTCACCTCGTCCGGTATAGATACGGTCACGGTACTCGGAGCCGGTGACCTCATCGTTTCCCCGGCGCGTCCAGATGAATTGTCCACGGGATGCGTCCGACGCATCTACTTCCATATCAGTATTTCTCAGATAACCACGACCGCGATATCCCATGGTGATACTCCGTTATTGTCATTGGACAGCTTTCGGGCCCCATCCCCTAGCCTTCCTGCGACCTCTGATCCGAGACCAGAAACACGCAAAAACAAGCTAATTTTTAATAAGTTAAGGATGGGAGCGACAATCACCCGAACGGGTGATTTTTATGGGCGAAACAGAAAGTTATTCCATTGGAAACAGTAATGCGTTCAAAATAACCCAAATGAGTTGGGGGAGATAATGAGAACCACCAATCGGGTTATGAGCGGCTGGCAGCTTTTCTGTTTCAGCGTTCTCAGCGCACCATTGGCCATGGTCAGCTTCGCAATCGTGAGCTTTGCGCCAACCTTTTACGCAATAGACATGGGGGTGGGGCTGGCGGTTGTAGGGGCCGTGTTTATGTTTGGTCGCTTGTTTGACGTGTTCACGGACCCGCTGATTGGTGCGCTGAGCGATCGGACCTTCGGCGCACGCGGCCCCCGAGTACCGTGGATGCTGTTTTCTTTCCCCGGGGTTTTGCTGTTTGCCTGGTTACTGCTCTCGCCTCCGGACGGGGTTGGTCCGGTGTATCTGTTCTGTGTGATCTCCGGCTATTTGCTTTTTGTAACCGCTTTTGATGTGCCTTACTCCAGCATTGGTTTGGAGATTTCTCCCAATGTGCACGAGCGCTCGGTGCTGGCTGGCACCAAGGCTGTGTTTCAAATCCTGGGCGCCCTGGCCGCGTCACTGGCGCCCGTGATCATTGGGGCGCAGATGGGTCTGTCGCTGCGCACATTGGCGCTGGCCTTTCTCATAACGATGCCCGTCGCGATGGCGTTTTTTCTGATCTGGGCGCCGCGACAGCAAAGCCGGGAGGCCCGGACCCGTTTAAGCCTGTGGACTGCGTGGCGTAACTGCTTGCAGGAGCGCGCGTTTCGCAGGCTGATGATTGCGTTCTTTGCCGTGCAGGCAGCCAACGCGATGACGGTCGGCCTATTGGTGCTGTTTGTCAGCCATGTTCTGAATGCACCTGCGGTGGTGGGTCAGATGTTCTTGCTGCTGCTGGTGGGCACGGCAGTCTTTGTGCCGCTGTGGATCTGGCTTTCCAGCATGATCGGCAAGCGCCGAACTTGGACAGTCGCGATCACGATCTGCGCCGGTGTCTTGTCGGGCTGCTACATGGTTGGCGCCGGCGACATCCTATTGATGCAGGTGATCTGTATCGGCCTGGGGGCCTGCATGACCTGTGACGCGGTGATGCCAACGTCGATGCTTGCAGATATCGTCGCTCGGGATGAAGCCGACAGCGGCCACCCAAGAGCTGCCAGCTATTTGGCCCTGAAAAACGCGGCTTCCAAGATGGCCTTTGTTGCGCCAATGGGGATCGCTTTTCCCATCCTGGGTTTGGCCGGTTTCGACAAATCCGGCGTAAATGGCCCGGAGACCTTTGGCATCCTGCTATTCTTCTTTGCCGGGCTTCCCGCTGTGCTGCGACTGGCGGTTGCAGGATATCTCTGGCGCCGGGTAGGTGATGTGACGGTCACAACCACCCCAGCATGAGCCAGGCCCTTGCTCCACCGACCGCGGTCGAAATACGGGCAGAAGAAGCCCGTATGTTGCGAGAGCGGGCCAGAGGTTCCGCCCGCTTCGCCTTTACTCTGATTGCCTTGATCGCCGTCAGCCTCGCCTCCGTGCGTCTCTACCGCGAGGCGGTCCTATGGGCGGGCCTTGCTTCGATCATGGTGGTGATCACGGTTCTCTACGCGCGCGCCTGGCCTCAGGCAGAGGAGACCCCGGAACAGGTTGATCGGTACCTGATGGGCCACATCGCGATCTCAGCCTTTACCGGCCTGGTTTGGGGCATTTGCGCGATCCAGCTGGCCAGTCCGACATCTGAACTCCAGACTTTTATGGCGGGGCTGTTTCTGACATCAATCACCGCCGGTGGGGTCATGGCAGGAACCGTGTACCGGCCTGGCTACCTCGCCATTGCCATATGCTCACTCCTGCCGTTCGGTCTGTTTCTCTTGATCACAACAGATGGCGTGATCCGTATCTATGGCGGGTTCATCCTGTTCTATTTCAGCTTCTGTTTCGCCACCAATTTAACGGCCAGTCAAAAGACAAGGGATGCGCTCGCAGCCCAATTGGTCAGTCGGCAGGCTGAAAAGGCTTTGGAGCAATTTGCCGAAGCCGCCAGGCACCAACACGCGGCCAAACGTTCCCTGAAGGCAATTCAGCACGACATGACCCAGCCTCTATTGGCCCTGCGCAACTTCCTGGCCGAGATGGATCGCCAGGCCACTTCGCCGGAACAGGCGGTCTTGGTGCGCCAAATCCGCTTTGCATTGATCAGTCAGGAGGCGCTGGTCGAGGAGCTTTCGAATGTGGAGCAACCCGCATCAAGACCGACGCATACCGAAATCGACGTGGCAGATCTGCTGTCTCGGCTGGACGAGGAGTATCGCCCGCAATTTGCCGCAATAGGCTGTGATTTCGTAGTAAAAAATGATCTGGGGATCATCGAGAGTGACCGCCCCAAGCTGGAGCGTATCCTGCGAAATTTCCTGAGCAACGCAGTAAAATACGGGGCCTCCGGCGGGTATGTGCAGCTGTCGGTTTTCGTGACCGGCGACGAGAGCTGGTGGCAGGTCACGGATCGGGGCAGAGGCATGACACAGGACCAGATTCAGGCGGTGCGCCAACGCGAAAACCTGCCCGCAACCCGCAATGGCCAGGGGTTGGGCCTGGGCATCGTACGGGAACTTGCCCAAGAGCTGGGCGGCACATTTGAGATCAAGTCCAGCACAACCACAGGCACGCAGGTGTCGCTGCGACTGTCACACCGGCCTGTCGAGGTCGCGCGCGATCAGGCCTTTGTCCTGGTTATTGGACAGGATACCCTTCCGAACATGGGCGCATGGGCGGATCTGGTCTCGTCCTGGTACTGGAAATTTGCCCATGCGGACACCTGCCAAGGAGCGGCAGACGCGATCACGCTGCTGGGACAAGTCCCCGATCTGATTGTATTGGATCCCGTCGCCGGACAATCGTTTTCCGAAAGCGAAATCAGTGACCTACAGCAATTCGCGCCGACGACCTATCTCCTGCGTGCCCCTGTCGGCGATGGGCAGGGTCAAGACAGGAACGGGATCGAATTGCCGGACCGGGAAGTCAACCTGCGGCGGGCGCTGGAAAGCCGCCTTCAGAACAGCGCCAATTCGCGCGCCCTTTGAACCGCTGCGGCGCGGTTGCCCACAGAGAGTTCCCTGAAGATTGTTTTGGCATGAGTTTTGACAGTGTTCTCGCTGATTGAAAGGGCGCGGGCGATGCTCTTGTTGGTGTAGCCTTCCGCCATCATCGACAATATGCGCTGCTGTTGCGGCCCGAGTTTCGGGCGGACGATCGTGTCCATTCCATCAGATTGGAACATCGTACGACGGGCGCCATTCTCAATAGATTTGGCCGGTAGCGGCCCCTCATCGACGGCAGCAAGGATGGCGTCCAGCAAAACCTGCTCTTCACACGATTTGTGGACAAAGCGAAACGCTCCGACCATCTGGGCATTGGTCCGTGTTTTCGCATCTTCCGACGCCGACAGAACGATCACCTGAACGCCAATATTGCGCGCGCGCAACGCGCCGATCAGCGCGATCCCGTTGAACGGCTTCATCGCCAGATCAGTGATGACCACATCCCAGGTTCGACCGCTGTCTATCTCTGCCAAAAAATCGGTGGCCGTCGTGAAACTCGTCACGTCCAGGTCCAAAGCGCTGCTCTCGAACACGTAAGAGAGCCCCTGCAGGAAAATCGCATGATCATCAATTATGGCGAGGCGGATCGAAGCAGTTTCCACTCATTATCCCCCTTTCAGTCATCTGTTTTTGGACCAATTTCTATTGAAAATCTTATTTGATGCAGAGAGCAATTCCATTGTTACGGAGTGCCGCATTTTTCTTCAGCAAGTGACCTTTTTAGAAGTTGAAGGACAACTCTCACCCTCGATCAGCGTTTTGCCCCACAATGAACGGCTGCCTTATTTGCAAAAAACAACCCCAATCGTGGCGCATGTGCAGCCTGGTCAGCCAGGCTCCCCTGTCCCTGCCTGCATCGGGCCGGAACCCGCCCCGGCCCGCTCATCCCTCAGTTTCACCAAGCCCCCAATCTCGACCATCTCGTAGCTGCCACCGATCCGCCACTGGACCCCCGGCCCCGGCTTCCCTATATAAACAGTCAGGAAACGAACCGAGGCCCGAATGACCAACGCATCCGAACCGCTGGAAGGCACACCGCTGATCGCCCCCTCCTCTGTCAGCCACGAGCTGTACGAGCCTGTGGTGGACGCTTGCCGGTCCGTCTATGACCCCGAGATCCCGGTCAATATCTACGAGCTGGGCCTGATCTACACGATCGACATCTCTGCCGAGAATGACGTGAAGATCATCATGACCCTGACCGCCCCCGGCTGTCCCGTGGCTGGCGAGATGCCGGGCTGGATCGTGGATGCCGTCTCGCCGGTGCCCGGCGTCAAGAGCGTCGATGTCGAACTCACCTGGGAGCCGCCCTGGGGCATGGACATGATGTCCGATGAGGCCCGCCTCGAACTGGGCTTCATGTGAGCCCACGCAGGAAGGATCTGGCCTGATCCTGCGGTCGCCCATCGTTGCGTCCGCACCGACCATCCGCAACGCGGCAGCGCTTCTGGCCTGCCGCGTTTGTCATATCCGCCGCGAGGCTGCACTCCCTGCCGCCATTGCCGACCGCCCAGACGCCCGAGCCGACGCCCGACCCGACGCCCCGTGGCCGTCCCGTGGCGCGATCATAACGCAGGATAAATGCGCCTCCCCCTGCCCGCCCCCTTGCCCCGAGGGCGCATCCCCCCGTAATATCGGCCTTATTATTGGCGGCACCTCAGCCGCAGCCGCCCGATCCTCCGCGACAGCTGCCCCGGCAGCGCGCAACACCACCCGCGGGCGCGCGCACCCAATTTGGAGTTCCATATTTTGCCCCGCATCTTCGCCTGCCCGACGTCGCTGATCGCACTTGCCCTTGCCACACCGCTCCTGACCGGCCCTGCCCTGACCGGCCCCGCCCTCGCCGACACCGCGCCCGAGGCGATGAGCCTCAGCTACGGGCCGCGCCCCGCGTATCTGGTCGCAGCCCTGCCCGAAGGCCCGCTGAAAACGAAGCTGCAATCCTGCGCCGCACAGCCCCCGCAAGCCACCGAGTTCTCCATCGCGCACCGCGGCGCGCCACTGATGTTTCCCGAACACACGGTTGAGGGCAACCGCGCCGCCGCCTCCATGGGCGCCGGGATCCTGGAATGCGACGTGACCTTTACCAAAGACCTGGAACTGGTCTGCCGCCATTCGCAGAACGATCTGCACACCACCACCGATATCCTCACCAGCCCCCTCGCCGAGCGCTGCACCCAGCCCTTTACCCCGGCCAGTGCCGACACCCCCGCCACCGCCGAATGCCGCACCAGCGATCTGACGCTGGAAGAGCTGATGACCCTGCAGCCAAAGATGGACAGCAGCGACGCCACCGCCACCAGCGCCAAGGCCTTTCAGGGCGGTCTGGCCCCCTGGCGCAGCAATCTGCATCAGCGCGAGGCAACGCTGCTCAGCCATGCCGACAGTATCGCCCTGTTCCGCGATCTGGGCGCCCGTTTCACGCCCGAACTAAAGGCGCCCGCCGTCGCCATGCCCTTCAACGGGATGACACAGGACGCCTATGCGCAGAAACTGATCGACGCCTATGTCGCCGCCGGCATCCCTGCGGCGGATGTCTGGGTGCAGAGCTTTGACCTCAGCGATATCAAATACTGGCTCACCCATGCGCCGGAGTTCGGCCGTCAAGCGGTCTATCTCGACGACCGCTTTGCCCGCCATGACGCCGATGAGGGGCAGATTGATCCGATGGATCCCGCAACCTTCCGCCCCTCGATGCAGGAGCTGAAGCAGATGGGCCTCAATTACATCGCCCCACCGATCTGGATGCTGCTGACGCTTGATGGCGACCGGATCGTGCCCTCCGCCTATGCACGGGCCGCGCAGGAGGCCGATCTGAACATCATCACCTGGACGCTGGAACGCTCCGGTCCGCTGACCAGCGGCGGCGGATGGTATTTCCAGTCGATCTCGGATGCGGTGACCTCGGATGCGGCCGTCTACCAGGTCCTTGATGTGCTGGCCCAGGATGTGGGGGTTGTCGGCGTATTCTCCGACTGGCCCGCAACAGTCACCTATTATGCCAATTGCATGGGGCTTTGACCCCTCCCCCCTTGAGCCTGCGCCATCGCCCCCCTAAATTGGAGGTAACGCGCGATAGTGGAGACAGAGATGTTCGGCATTCCCGGCAAACAAGCGGTGACCATCACCGACAAGGCAGCGGCCCAGATCGCCAAGCTGATGGACAAGGGCGGCCATTCCGGCCTGCGCATCGGCGTGAAAAAGGGCGGCTGCGCCGGCATGGAATATACGATGGAATATGTCGACACCCCCGATCCCAACGATGAGGTGGTCGAACAGGATGGCGCCCGTGTGCTGATTGCACCGATGGCGCAGATGTTCCTGTTCGGCACCGAAATCGACTATGAGGTCTCGCTGCTGGAGGCCGGGTTCAAGTTCAACAACCCCAATGTCTCCGAGGCCTGCGGCTGCGGGGAATCAATCAGCTTCAAGGATATGCCCGCAGGCTGACCTGCCAGCCCCGATGGACTGGGGCAGATGCAGATCACAACCCAGACGTGCAGCCTGAAAAAATAGACGACCCATTGCCGTTTTTCGCAGCCTTGGCGCGCAACTTCGGTATTGTTCAACATGTGCAGGCCACAGGCTCCATGCGAACAGGCGAATTGTTCCCCAATCCGAACAATGCTAGGACAGGCCAAGCAGCAAGCTGTCCCCCATCAGGGGCATGAAGGCAGCACCGATTTTGAGGGAGATACGCAGATGCGTCGCAAGATGGTCGCAGGCAACTGGAAAATGAACGGCACCGCAAGTGCGCTGACCGAGCTGGGCAATCTGGCCTATAGCTGCAAGTCGGCCAAGGCCGAAGTGGTGATTTGCCCCCCGGCAACGCTGCTCTATCGGGCAGCCAATGTCTGCGTCGACAGCAAGGTCGACATCGGCGCCCAGGATTGCCATAGCGCGACCTACGGTGCCCATACCGGCGACCTCAGCGCCGAAATGCTGCATGACGCCGGGGCGAGCGCGGTGATTCTCGGCCATTCCGAACGGCGCGCCAATCACGGCGAGACCGATGACATGGTCCGCGCCAAGGCCAGAACCGCCATTGCAGCGGGACTCACCGCCATCATCTGCGTCGGCGAAACGCAGGACCAGCGCGAGGCCGGCAAGACGCTGGAGGTGGTTCGCGCCCAGCTGGCAGGCTCGCTGCCGGACGACACCAGCGGCACGAATGTGGTGGTCGCCTATGAACCGGTATGGGCTATTGGCACCGGCAAAGTGCCCACGGTCGAACAGATCGCAGAGGTGCACAACGACCTGCGCGCAAGCCTCGTCAAACGCTTCGGCGGTGAAACCGCCAATGCCATCCGCCTGCTCTACGGCGGCTCGGTAAAATCCAGCAATGCCAAGGAGATCTTCGCGGTGGCCCATGTCGACGGCGCGCTGGTCGGCGGCGCCAGCCTGAAGGCTGCGGATTTCGCCCCCATTGTCGCGGCTCTCGACGCCAGCGACTGAACGCGCCTGACGGCGCGGCCTCCGGCGGGAGTATTTGGGGAAAGATGACATCGCCCCGTGCCCGTTTTTCACCTTTCGCAAAATACTCTGGGGTGAATGCGCGCCAGCGCAGAGGGGCAAAGCCCCTGACATAACGCCAGACAGAAAAAGGCCCGGGAACTGCTCCCGGGCCTTTTCATATGCGGGGGGATGCGCCGCAGCGCTACTTCGTTATGATCTCCGGCCCCATCACCGCATTGGGCAGCACCGTCGATATCCACGGGATATAGGTGATCATGATCAGGAACACGAAGAGCACCGCCAGGAACGGCAATGCCGCCCGCACCACCGCCATCATCGGCATCCCCGCAACCCCGGAGGTCACAAAGAGGTTCAGACCAACCGGCGGGGTGATCATGCCGATCTCCATGTTGACCACCATGATGATGCCCAGATGAATGGGGTCGATCCCCAGTTCAATCGCAATCGGGAACACCAGCGGCGCCACAATCACCAACAGCCCCGACGGCTCCATGAACTGACCACCGATCAGCAGGATCACATTGACCACGATCAGGAACATCACCGGACCAAAGCCGGCCGACAGCATCGCGGTGGCAATCTGCTGCGGCACCTGCTCATCGGTCAGCACATGTTTGAGGATCAGCGCATTGGCAATCACAAACAACAGCGTCACCGTCAGCTTGCCTGCCTCAAACAGGGCATGGCGCGTATCGGCGTGAAAGAAGGACGGGATGAAATAGACCACGGTCTGCCCCAGCATCTTGGGCAGCATGGTCACAAACTGCCCCAGATCCTTCGGTTTTGGCGCCGATTTCAGCGGCCCCATGTCGCGGTAGACAAAGGTCGCGACAAAGAAGGCATAGACCGACGCCACAGCCGCTGCCTCTGTCGGGGTGAAAATCCCGCCATAGATGCCGCCCAGAATGATCCCGATCAGCAGCAGACCAACCGAGGCATTGGCCGCCGAGGCTGCAACTTCCCCCCAGCCCAGCCATTCGCCCTTGGGCAGGTTCTTCACCTTGGCCATCACATAGATGGTCACCATCAGCATGAACCCGGCCATCAGGCCCGGAATGACGCCCGCCAGGAACATCCGCCCCACCGAGACCTCAACCGCCGCCGCATAGACCACCATCACAATCGACGGCGGGATCAGGATGCCCAGCGTGCCCGCGTTACAGATCACACCGGCCGCGAACTCCTTGCTGTAGCCGACCTGACGCATCCCGGCGATCACGATGGATCCGATGGCCACCACGGTGGCCGGTGACGACCCGGACAGGGCTGCAAACAGCATACAGGCAAAGACGCCGGCAATCGCCAGACCACCCGGCAGATGACCGACACAGGCGATCGAGAACCGGATGATCCGCCGCGCCACGCCGCCGGTGGTCATGAAGCTTGACGCGAGGATGAAGAAGGGGATCGCCAGCAGCGTGAAATGCCCCTCGAAGGCTTCAAAAAGCGTGCCCGCAACCGACGCCAACGAGCTGTCGGAATAGATCAGCAGGAACAGCGTCGAGCTGAGGCCAAGCGCCACCGCGATCGGAACCCCGATCAGCAACAGGCCGATGACCATGGAAAACAATAGGACGACATCCATCAGTCGTGCTCCCCCCGCTGCGCCTGAACCTCGGCAATTTCATCTTCGACCTCATGGCTGGCCACCAGACGATCGACATCGCCGCGCAGGATCTGCACCGCCGCCTGACCAAAGCGCAGCAACATCAGCAGCATCGACAGCGGCAGCACCACATAGGGCACCACTTTGGGCAGTTTCTCGTAAGAGTCGCCGTAGTTGATCAGCTCTTCGAGAAATCCGAACACCGCCACCATCGGCACATCCTGCACCTCGTAGAAGCTCTGGCTGCGCGCTGACATGTCAAAACCGGTGGGAAACCAGCGCCCGGAGGTGGGCGGCAGATCGGCAAACACCGCCCAGTAGTCATAGGCCCCCTTCAGCAGCAGCAGCGAAAACACCAGGCAGCAGCCGACCGAGATCAGCCCGATCACCCGGCGCGCCGGCGCCGACACCATGTTGAGGATCGCATCAACCCCCAGATGGGCATGGACCTTCACCGCATAGGATGCGCCCAAGAGCACCAGCCAGGCAAACAGGAACACCGTCAGCTCCAGCGCCCAGAGAATATTGGAATTGAACACAAATCGCGCCACCACATTGGCAAATGTGATCAGGGTCATCAGCCCCAGCAGCAGCGCAATCAGCGTCTCTTCGAGTGTATTGATAAGCCCGGTCGGGCCAGGTTTTGCCCCCGCCATATCGCTCTCCCTCGATGTTTGGATAATGGGATACCGGCGCGGATGGCGCACCGTGCAAATTGGGGCGGCGCGTCAGTCGCGCCAGCCCCGGATCTTCAGCCTGTGGCCTTTACATGCCTGCGTTGATCGACTGTGCCGCGTCGATCATGTCCTGACCAACGTCGCCTGCGAATTTCTCCCAGACCGGCTTCATCGCCTCGACCCAGGCCGCGCGCTGCTCGGGCGTCAGCTCACGCACCACGCCACCGGCATCAATGATCGCCTGACGCGCTTCGGCGTTCACCTTGGTGGATTCCGAGTTCCGCGTTGCCGTGACCTCGCCAAGGATGGTCAGGAACTGCTCACGGACAGCAGGCTCCAGGCTGTCGAGCCAGTCAACAGAAGTCACCACCAGATAGTCCAGCGCGCCGTGGTTGGTCTCGGTCACACCGTCCTGCACCTCAAAGAACTTCTTGCCGTAGATGTTGGACCAGGTGTTCTCCTGCCCGTCCACAACACCCTGCTGCAGCGCGCCGTAAACTTCGGAGAAGGCCATTTTCTGCGGGCTGCCACCGATCGCTTCCATCTGCGCCACCAGCACGTCCGAAGACTGCACGCGGAATTTCAGCCCATTGGCATCCGACGGCGCGATCAGCGGCTTGTTGGCCGACATCTGCTTCATGCCATTGTGCCAATAGGCCAGCCCCTGCAGACCGCGGCGCTGCATCGAATCCAGCATCGCCTGACCATTGTCAGAGGCCTGGAAAGCATCAACCGCGTCGATGTTCTTGAACATGAACGGCAGGTCGAACAGGCGGAACTGCTTGGTGAATTTCTCGAATTTCGACAGGCTTGGCGCGGCCAGCTGCACGTCGCCCTGCAGCATCGCTTCCAGCACCTTGTTGTCATTGTAAAGCGTGGAGTTCGGATAGACCTCCAGACACATGGTGCCGTTCATCTCTTCGTTGATGCGCTTTTCCAGCAGCGAGGCGGCAATCCCCTTGGGGTGCTTGTCGGTATTGGTCACATGGCTGAACTTGACGACGATTTCACCTTCCTCACAGGCCGCCATGGCGGCACCGGCACTCATGGTCAGCGCCACGGCGGTGGCAGCAGCAGTTACAAATTTCATGTCTTTCCTCCCAGAATATCTCCTTGGCCTTTGCAACAGCAAAGACCCCGACGGCAGCATCACGGCGCTGGCCTCTCCGCTCAAGCCTTTGTTACAGCGTCACGAGACTGGAAATTTATGAAATTATAACAAACGCTTACCGAACCAACCTCAGGTCACCTCTCAGCGACACCACCATGGTTGTGCGAATTCCCGCACAGAGAGGTGGCCCTGCTGTGCGGATTTCCGCACATTCTGCGCGTGCGCGAGACGCGGCCCGGGATGCGGTCTTGGGAATCAGCGCCCGTCATCTTTCCATAAATACTCAAATCCGACGCCCGCACCGGGCAGAGCCAGCGGCGCCGGGGCGTTGCACAGGCGCCGCGCGCCCTGCCCGCGTTTGATTAACCCGCAGCTGTCACATTGGGCCGGTCGCGACATCCGGGCCGTCTGACACACGGTCCACCGATCCGGGGCATCTGGCACATGCCCCGGCAGGAGACCGGCCCGCGCCCCGCAGCATGCAGGGTGCAGGCGTCCAGACAGCCATGGTTGACGGACATGGGCCCCGGCTGACACCCGCGCCCATCCCCCTCCGCCCATGCGCCCTAAGGGGCCATCCGGCGGCGCCGCCATTCACTGCCCTCGCCGCCCGATCAGGCGTGGCGAGAAACAGCGAAAGACACAGCAGACCGCGCTCAGCGGCGATAGTCCTCAGGCCGGATGCCATAACGCGCCAGCTTGTCATAAAACGTCTTGCGCGGCAGCTTCAGGGCTTTGGCCGCGGCAGAGGCATGGCCGTTCTGCCGCCCCAGCGCCGCTATGAGCAAGGACCGCTCGACCTGCGCCAGCTGCTCGGCCAGCCCCAGTTCCGCCGATTGCGCCGCCTCCTCCGGCATGCCGAGGACAAAACGCATGGCCGCCGACATCAGCGATCGCGCATTGCCCGGCCAATCCTGCGCCATCAGCGCCGCCAGATGGTCCGGTGGAATATCCGGTACGGCAATGCCCGCCTGCTCTGCCGCCTGCGCCACGTAATGGCTGAACAGCACCGGGATATCCTCGGGCCGCTCCGACAGCGCCGGAATGCGCACCCGCATCACGTCCAGCCGGTAGAACAGATCCGCCAGAAATCCGCCACGCGTCACTTCCTCGGCCAGATCCGCGACGGTTCCAACCAGAACCCGCGCCTCCACTCGCTGTTCCAGCGCCTCCAGCATGGCATATTGCGTCTCTTTCGGCAGGGCGGCGATTTCATCCAGGTAAAGCGATCCGCCCGCCGCCTCCCGGCACAGATCCGCAAACCCATCAGGGGTCAGCCCCGCCGCCGGGCGTTTCACAAAGGCGCCCTGACCACGCGGCGACATCAGGTGAATGACCTCCGCCACCTTGGAGATCCCGCCACCCGGTGCACCGGTCACCAGCACCTCGGCCCCGGTGGCCGCCACCGCGCGGGCACGGGCGCGCAGCTCCGCCACCTGCGCCGAGGTGCCAAAGATCATCCGCGCCGCCGCATCGCCGCTTTCCAGCCGCGACTTCAGTGCGCGGTTCTCCCGCACCAATGCCCGCGTCTTCAGCGCCCGGCGCACCACCGTCATCAGATCCGCAGTGGCGCAGGGTTTTTCGAGGAAATCAAACGCCCCCTCCGCCATCGCCTGCACCGCCATCGGGATGTCACCTTCGCCGGTCAGCAGGATCACCGGCAGATCACTGTCCACCTCTCGCACATAGCGCAACAGGTGAAACCCGTCGCGTCCCGGCATCCGCATATCCGACAGGATCACCCCGTCAAAATCGGGCGTGATCAGATCCTTGGCCGCCACAAAGGATCCCACCGTGATCGCGTCACACTCCGCCAGCTCCAGCGTCTGGCCAAGCGCCGCCCGCACCGCCGCATCATCGTCCACCACCAAGACACGATTGGTCATGCCACCTCATCCTGTTGTTGCGGCTCGGCACCTGCCTGCGCCCGCCAGCGGTCCAGCTCCACCGTGAATTCGGCGCCATCGCCGGTGTTGACGCCCCGGATATCGCCGCCAAAGCTCTGCACCAGCCCGTAAGAGATCGACAGACCCAGCCCCATGCCATCGGCGCTGCCAACCGCCTTGGTGGAATAAAATGGCTCAAAGATCTTCTCGGGTTCCTTCAGCCCCGGACCGATATCGCGCACCGTCACCGCCAGCCGCGCGGCAGCATCCCCGCCGCGGGTCTCAATCGCCATCCTGATCTCGCGGCGCTCCTGATCCAGCATCGCATCGGCGGCATTGTTGATCAGGTTCACAAACACCTGCGACAACCGCACCTCGCCGCCCCAGGCAAAGACCGGCTCCGCAGGCGGCTGCCAGACCAGCGCCACCCCGTCCTGCCGCAGCCGCTGCTCCGTCAGCTCGGCGGCGGTATTGATCACCTGCACCAGATCGACCCGGCCCATCGGTTCGTTTTCGTTGCGGGCAAAGGCACGCAGGTTCTTGATGATCCGCGCCATCCGACCGGCCATCTGCGCAATCCTGCCCAGGTTCTCGCCCGCCCGTTCCGGCTTGCCGCGCGCCACAAAAGCCTCGCCGTTCTCGGCATATTGCTGGATCGCCATCAGCGGCTGGTTCAGCTCATGGCTGATCCCCGCCGACATCTGCCCCAGCGCCGACAGCTTGCCCGCCTGCACCAGCTCCTCCTGCGCGCGTTTCAGCGCCGCCTCCGCCTCCTGACGTTCCTGCACCTCGCGGGTCAGCCGCATATTGGTGGCCGACAGCGCCCGCGTGCGCGCCTCGACCCGGCTTTCCAGCGCCGCATTGGCCTCCGCCAGTGTGCGCCGCCGTTCCAGCGCCAGCGCCAGCATCGTGCCCAGCGCCAGCACGATCGCCGCCATCGCCGCCGCCTGCAATCCTGCCAGACGCTGCGCCGGGGCCACATCCACCAGGATCTCCCCCACCATGCCGATCTGCGGCAGGTTCACCGCCTGATGCAGCGCCCGCTCCGGCAGATAGGGTGACCAGCGCAGATCCCAGATCTCATGCGGCCCTTCGAGCCAGGACCGAAGCGCCACCTGTCGCCCATCGGGCGGCGACAACCCCGGCCCGTCGGTGCTGCGCTGCCAGAACAACAGCTCCCGCCGGTTGGCAATGAACACCTCACCGCCCCGGTTGGTGAAAAACACCGCCGGCAGCGAGCCGCGCCAGGTCTGCTCAACATCCTCGACATCAGCCACCACCACCAAGGCACCGCGCACCCGGCCATCGCCGTCGAAATCAGGGGCCGCATAGACATAGGCCCGCCGCCCATCCGGTTGCAGCACATCATATCCGGTGCCCAGCGCCCCCTGCATCGCACGGTGGAAGTAGCGGCTCTGGGTCACATCGCGCCCCATCACCCCTTCGGCGGCCACAACCACCCGCCCTGCCCGGTCGACAAAGAACACATCCAGCGCCGCCGTCTTGTCCGCCACCTCGCGCAGCAGCCCCTGCGCCGCCGCCCGTGCCTCGGGGCGGTCCAGCCGCTTCAGCGTCGGGTGATCAGCCATCAGCACGGCAAGCTCCTGATAGACCTGCAATTGCGTGGTCACCCGGTCCGAGGCCAGCGCCAGATCCGCTGCACTGCGTTCGGCAAGCGAATCAAGCGCTTGGCGATAGCCCAGCCGGTAGACACCCGTTGCCACAGCCGCCACCGCCCCCAGAAGAAGCGCCAGAATGATCCAGCGATGTGCGTGAAACTGCGTCATTGGCCGCACAGTAGCAAAGCCCCCCTTGCATTGACCAGCCGCCTTGGCAAAAGCTGCGCAGATGAAGACATTGACCCAATCCCCCACCGACCCCGATTTTGTCCAATCCCCCTACGGTTTTTACGCCGAGGCCCGCGCGAACGGACATCTGCATTACTGGCAGGACTACAAAATGGTTGCGGCCTTCTCGCACCCGGCTGTTCATACCCTGCTGCGCGACCGCCGCTTTGGCCGCGAGATCCCGCCGGAGATGGCGCGCGAAAGCCCCGCCCATCTCGCCCCCTTCCTGCAGGTCGAGGCGCATTCGCTCCTGGATGCAGAGCCACCCCGCCACACCCGCCTGCGTCGCCTTGTCTTGCGCGCCTTCACCAGCCGCGAGATCAAGGCGCTGGCGCCCGGTCTCGAAACCCTCTGCCACGAGCTGATCGACGCCTTCCCTCAGGACGCGCCCTTTGACCTCCTGTCCACCTATTGCACTCAGGTCCCGGTGATCGCGATCTGCCGCCTGCTGGGCGTGCCCGAGGATATGGCGCCGCAGCTCCTGGACTGGTCGCACAAGATGGTCGCCATGTATCAGGCCTCCAAGACGGTCGAGACCGAACATGCCGCCGCGAAGGCCAGCCAGGAATTCATCGACTTCCTCACCGCCTATGTGGACGAACGCCGCAAGACCCCGGGCGAGGATCTGATCACCCGCCTCATCCAGGCCGAGGAGGACGGCGAAAGCCTCTCCACCGATGAGCTGATCGGCACCTGTATCCTGCTGCTCAATGCCGGGCACGAGGCCACGGTGCATTCACTGGGCAATGGCGTGAAAACCATACTGCAACAGGGCTGGGACACAAGCTGGCTTGCTCCCGACGGCATAGAAGGTCTGGTTGAGGAAATCCTGCGCTATGACCCGCCGCTGCATATGTTCACCCGCTACGCCTATGAAGAGGTCGAGATGTTCGGCCACACCTTCCAGCGCGGCGATGAGGTGGCGCTGCTGCTGGCGGCGGCCAACCGCGACCCCGAAATGCTGGAGGATCCCGAGCGCTTCGATCCCACGCGCCCGGCGAAGGTGAACACCTCCTTTGGCGCAGGGCTGCATTTCTGCGTCGGCGCGCCGCTGGCGCGGATGGAGATGCAGATCGCCCTGCCGATCCTGTTCGAGCGTTGCCCCGACCTGAAACTGGCCGCCGCGCCGGAGTATAACAACACCTACCATTTCCACGGGCTGACAGGCCTGATGGTTCAGGTCTGATCCCCCAACGTGGCGGGCCGGCGCGGCCTGCCACAACACCACCGCCCCCCTCAGGCTGGGCTTCGCGGCCGTCCAAAGATCAGCACCGCAGCAGCGACAACAGCCACAGCCGACGCGCAGCGGATCACGGTCTGAAAATCATAGGCCTGCGCAATCAGCCCGACCGCCGGGCCCGCCATCACCCCGCTCACCATCAGTGTATTCCAGTAAATCGCCGTCGCGCGGGCAGGTGTGTCAGGCGCAAAGGATTGTACATAGCTGATGCCAAGGCTGGCATAGAACCCGTAATACAGCCCCTCCAACGCCGCCCCCGCCAGCATCTGCGGAAAGCTCTGCACCGCCGCCAGCAGCTGGATCGTCACAACCGCCAGCCCGGTGACCGCCAGCAGCGCCCGCCACATGCCGATGCGCGCAATCACCCAAGGGGTGGAAAAGATCGCAATCACCTCGACAAAGGTCTTGATGCTAAAGGCAAACCCCGGCGCATAGCCTGGCAGCCCCACCTCTTCGACGTAAAAGATCGGCAAGGCGGAAAACGTCAGCGAATGCGCACTCGACAGGCAGAACACAAACCCGGCCGCCAGCCACAAACCCTGCGGCGCCACTGCGGTCTGGCCAGCGCTGTCCTGCGCGGGCGCACGGCCCGGCATCGCGGTGATGTCACGGGGCAGCGTAAACCACCATAAAGAGATCCAGACCATCGACACCGCAACAGCCATCACAAACACCGCCCGAAGACCAATCCCATCCGCAATCAGAAACGTGACAGCCGGGCCGATCATCCAGGCCGTTGAAGTCGTGGCCCGCATATGCGCATTGAACCGCACCCGCTCCACCTTGTGACGCTCGGCCAGACTGCCGCCCAGGCTGAACATGGTCGACACCGCGCTGGAACTGATCCCGAACCCTATAACACCCGCCGTCAGCACCACCCAGAGCGCGGGCAGCAGCGCCAGCGCTCCGGCCGCAAACACAAACCCCGCCGCGGCCAGTCCGATCAAGGGAAACACCCGCGCACCGGCATCGATGCGGCGGGCAAACTGCCGGTTGGCCACCAAGGTGAGGCTGATCGCCATCCCGGCATAAACGCTGATGATCCAGGGCTCATACCCCAAGCCCCTGACCAGAAAATAGCTCATGAAGGGCACAATCATGGCGGTGCAGATCGTGCCGCAGAACAACAGCAGCAGAAACAGCAGGCGTGCCGTCACCGCACCCACAGGTGCCGCGGAGGATGGGGAAATGGCCATGATCAAGTCAACTCAACTGCAAATGCCTCACCATTGCCGGAGCGCCCCCGCTGCGCAAGCCCAGCGTCCAGACTGGCTGCCCCGCCGCCCCGTCATCTTTCCAGAAATACTCCGGGGGATGTGACCTGCGCCGCAGGCGTGGGTCACAAAAAAGGGGGCAGCGCCCCCTTTCCTTTGCCACCATCTGACGACCGCGCTTATTCTTCTGCGATGGCTTCGAGCGGCAGCAGGGTGGTGGATTTGATCTCCTCCATCGACAGCAGGGCCGTGACATTATGCACCCGTACCTCGGAAATCAGCGCCTGATAGAAGTTGTCATAGGCACGGGCGTTCTTCACCCGCACCTTCAGGATATAGTCGATATCCCCCGCCAGCCGGTGCGCCTCCTGCACCTCCGGGCGATCCTGCAGCGCCTTCAGGAACTTCGCCTGCCACTCCGCCTCATGGGCCGAGGTGCGGATCAGCACAAAGAAACAGGCCTCAAACCCCAGCGCCTCGGCATCCAGCACCATGGTCTGCCGCCCGATGACGCCCGCCTCGCGCAGCTTGCGAATGCGATTCCACACCGGGGTCTTGGAACTGCCCACACGGCGGGCGATTTCATCCAGCGACTGGCCCGCATCGCGTTGCAGCTCCGCCAGAATTTTCCGGTCCGTGCCGTCGATCCGCACTGTCATTCCTGTTTTCTCCTTGTTTGGGGATCAACCCGCCTGCATCTGCCGCCAGCTGGAACAATCTTCCTTATTTGCCGCGCCATATAGCGGATAAGGGGGAATATTTCCTATATTCAGGGGTAAGTCAAACAAACCAGACGAGGCCCCAGATGACCGGTCCAGACACCAGAACGCCCCCTGCGCCGCTGCCGATGCCCGCGCAGGCCTGTGGCTCCGTCGCCGCGACGTCGCTGGTGGCAGGCGAGGTCGCCTTTGCCGGCTCCGGCCCCGGCGATCCTGACCTCCTGACGCTGAAGGTGGCGCGCGCGCTGTTGCAGGCGGATGTGATCCTCTTTGACCGTCTGGTCAGCGCCGAGATCATGGCCCTTGCAGGTCCGCAGGCCCAGCTGGAAGACGTCGGCAAGGAGGGGTTCGGCCCGCAGGTAAGCCAGGAGGAGATCTGCGCCCGCATGGTGGCCCATGCCCGCGCGGGCAAGAAGGTGCTGCGCCTGAAATCCGGCGATCCCACCGTCTATGGTCGTCTCGATGAGGAACTCACCGCCTGCGAAGCTGCCGGTGTCGCCTATCAGATCCTGCCGGGTATTACCGCCGCCTCCGCGGCCGTGGCCTCCATCGGCCAGAGCCTGACGCAGCGCGGGCGCAATGCCTCGGTGCGGTTTCTGACCGGCCACGACATGAAGGGCTTTGCCGATCACGACTGGGCCGCTCTCGCCCGTCCGGGTGAGGTTGCCGCCATCTACATGGGCAAGAAATCCGCGCGTTTCGTGCAGGGCCGCCTGATCATGCACGGTGCCGACCGCGCCACGCCGATGACCATTGTCGAAAATGCCTCGCGCGCCAATCAGCGGGTGATCGAAACCACGCTGGACCGCCTGCCCACCGATCTTGCCGCCGCCGAACTGACCGGCCCGGCGCTGACATTCCTCGGCCTTGCCCCGCGCGCCAGCGCCCAGGCCCTGACAGATTTAAAAATGGAGCTTGCCTGATGCCCCGCCCCTTTACCCCGAAAATCATCACCGCCAACGACCTGCTTGAGGGCGACGTGATCTATTTCACCGACACCAACGGCTGGAGCCGCGAGCTGAAAGAGGCCGAGCTGATCGAAGATGAGGCCGAAGCCCAGCTGCGCCTGCTCGAAGCGGAGAAAGACGCGCAGCATGTGGTGGGCATCTACCTGACCGATGCAAAAGCGGGGGCTGACGGCCCCGAACCCACCCATTTCCGTGAAGATTTCCGCCGCACCGGCCCATCCAACTATCGCCACGGCAAGCAGGAGGCCGCAGCAAATGTATAAGTACAACGATTTCGACACCGCGTTCCTCGCCGAACGCAACGCCCAGTTCCGCGCCCAGGTGGAGCGCCGCATTGACGGCTCTCTCACCGAGGATGAGTTCAAGCCGCTGCGCCTGATGAATGGTCTCTATCTGCAATTGCACGCCTATATGCTGCGGGTGGCGATCCCCTATGGCACGCTGAACTCTGACCAGATGCGCACCCTCGCGCTGCTGGCGGAGAAGTGGGACAAGGGCTATGGCCATTTCACCACCCGTCAGAACATCCAGTACAACTGGCCCAAGCTGCGCGATGTGCCCGATATGCTGGACGCGCTGGCCGAGGTTGGCCTGCACGCGATCCAGACCTCCGGCAATACCATCCGCAATGTGACCTCGGATCATTTCGCCGCTGCTGCCAAGGATGAGCTGACCGACCCGCGCCCCTATGCCGAGCTGATCCGCCAGTGGTCCACCGATCACCCGGAATTCCAGTTCCTGGGCCGCAAGTTCAAGATCGCCATCACCGGCAGCTCCAACGACCGCGCCGTGACCCGCGCGCATGACATCGGTCTGCGCATGGTCGAACGCGACGGCGTTGCCGGGTTTGAGGTGATCGTGGGCGGCGGCCTTGGCCGTACGCCGCTGATTGGCAAGGTGATCCGCGATTACCTGCCGCAGGCCGATCTGCTGCCCTATCTGGAATCCGTGCTGGCGGTCTACAACCTGCTGGGTCGGCGCGATAACAAATACAAAGCCCGCATCAAGATCACCGTACTGGAAAACGGCATCGACACCATCCGCGAGATGGTGGAGGAGCGGTTTGAAGAGCGTCGCAAGACCTTTGACGGCACCGATCAAGTGCTGCTGGAGGAGATCAAGGCGCATTTCACCCCGCCCAAACTGCGCGGCGGCAATCTGGAGACCTATCTGGCCGCCTATGATGCCGATCCGGTGTTCCGCTCCTGGGCGGATACCAATCTGGCCGAGCACCGCGATGACAACCACGCCATCGTCACCATCTCGATCAAGGCGCATGGCCAGACCCCCGGTGACGCCACCGCCGCGCAGATGCGGGCAATGGCGGATCTGGCAGAGCGGTTCGGCTATAACGAGCTGCGCATCAGCCATGAGCAGAACGTGATCCTGCCGCATGTGCATAAATCGGACCTGCCGGCCCTGCACGCCGCGCTGAAGGACCACGGGCTGGCCACCGCCAATGTCGGGCTGATCTCCGATATCATCGCCTGCCCCGGCATGGATTACTGCGCGCTGGCCACTGCCCGCTCGATCCCGGTGGCGCAGGAGATTGCCACCCGGTTTGAAGAACTGAAGCTGGAACATGAGGTGGGTCATCTCCAGATCAAGATTTCGGGCTGCATCAACGCCTGTGGTCACCACCATGTCGGCCACATCGGCATTCTTGGCCTCGACCGCGCCGGGGTGGAGAACTACCAGATCACCCTTGGTGGCGACGCGACAGAAACCGCCGCCATCGGCACCCGCACAGGCCCCGGTTTTGCCTATGATGAAATCGTGCCTGCGGTGGAACGGCTGATCACCGCCTATCTCTCTCTGCGCGACAGCGCCGAGGAAACCTTCCTCCAGACCTATCGTCGCGTCGGCATGGATCCGTTCAAGGCCGCGCTTTACCCCGAGGCCCAGAAAAAGGTTGCTTAGCACCATGGTCAATGCAGCGGCACTACCGACTGACACACACCAAGGCCCCAGCAGTGCGCATCAACTGGCACTGGCAACAAAGGTGGATGCGCTCAATGCGCGCTTTCGCCACCATTCTGCCACCGCGGTGATGGAAGGCGCGCTGAAGGATGCGGGCCATATCGCGCTGGTCTCCAGCTTTGGCGCGGAATCGGTCGTGCTGCTGCATATGGCGGCGGTGATCGACCCGATGACGCCGGTGGTCTTTGTCGATACCGAATTGTTGTTCACCGAAACGCTGGTCTACCAGCAGGAGGTGAGCGAGCGGCTGGGCCTGCGCAATGTGCAGGTGATCCGCGCCGCTGATATCCCCGAAAAAGACCCCTATGGCGCGCTGCGGTTCTCGGATACCGACGCCTGCTGCGCCCTGCGCAAGACGGCACCGCTGCAAAAGGCGCTGGCGGGGTTTGACGGCTGGATCACCGGGCGCAAGCGGTTCCAGGCAGGCACCCGTGCGGCGCTGGAGTTCTTCGAGGTGGAAGAGGCCGCCACCGGCCCCACCGGTCGGCTGAAGATCAACCCCCTCGCCCATTGGGCGCCGCAGGATGTGCGCGCCTATATGGATGAAAACAGATTGCCCCGTCACCCGCTGGTGGCCAAGGGCTACCCCTCAATCGGCTGCGCCCCCTGCACCTCGCCCGTCAAGGAAGGCGAAGATCCGCGGGCCGGGCGCTGGCGCAACCAAGACAAGGAAGAATGCGGCATCCACGTGGTGGATGGCAAATTCATTCGCACAGGAGCCTGATAGATGAGCGTGATTGTGACCGATACGGGCTTTGGCCCCGACAGCTGGACAGTGGGCTTTGACAGCGACACCGCCATTGAGATGCAGCCTGATGCCGACCCTTCGGCGCTGTCCAACCAGCTGCCGGGGCTGGAGATGATCCGTATTCATTTCCCCAGCTTTGCCGATGGCCGGGGCTTTACCCTTGCCCGGCGCCTGCGGCTGGCCGGCTACACCGGCCGTCTGCGCGCCTATGGCCATGTGCTGGCCGATCAATATGCGATGGCGCGGCGCTCCGGGTTTGACGAGGTGGAGATCAGCGACGATCTGGCCACCCGCCAGCCCGAGGACCAGTGGCTCGACCGTGCCAACTGGCAGGCGCATGACTATCAGGCCCGCCTGCGCGGCACCGCCGCGCGCTGAGCCAGCCCCCTTCCGCTTCATGGGACGACCCGCTGTCGGCCCGGCTCCCTTGCGCCCTGCGCGGAGCCGGTTTCGCAAAACAGGGGGTTTTCCTGACCTGTATCAAAGACTAATCAGAGGTGCCGGCTACTCCTCCGGCAGAGCAACCGATGAACGAGATGACCCCCGTGACTGAAGCTGTGACCGACATTGCCAACGATCCGAAACCGGCCAAAGCCGTACCGGCCCTGCCCGACGCCCAGACCGTGACCGAGGTCAAGCACTGGACGGATCGGCTGTTTTCCTTCCGCGTGACCCGGCCTGCCTCCCTGCGGTTCCGCTCGGGCGAGTTTGTGATGATCGGTCTGATGAACGATCCCGACCCCAAGACCGGTAAGGTGAAACCGCTGCTGCGCGCCTATTCCATCGCCTCGCCCAGCTGGGACGAGGAAATGGAATTCTACTCGATCAAGGTGCAGGACGGCCCGCTGACCTCGCGTTTGCAGCACATCAAGGTGGGCGATGAGATTATCCTGCGCCCCAAACCCGTCGGCACGCTGGTGCATGACGCGCTGGTCCCCGGCAAACGCATCTGGTTCTTTGCCACCGGCACCGGTTTTGCGCCCTTTGCCAGCCTGCTGCGGGAGCCGGAAACCTATGAGAAATTCGATGAGGTGATCATCACCCACACCTGCCGCGAAGTCGGGGAGCTGACCTATGGCGCCGAGCTGATCGAAAGCCTGAAGACCGATGAGCTGCTCAATGAGGTGATTGGCGAAGGCTTCTGGAAGAAGATCAAATATTACCCGACCACCACCCGCGAGGAGAGCCCCAAGATGGGCCGGATCACCGATCTGATGCGCTCGGGCGAGGCCTTTGCCGATCTTGGCGTGCCGCCGCTGAACCCCGAAAGCGACCGCGCGATGATCTGTGGCAACCTGGCGTTCAACCTCGAATTGAAGGACCTGTTTGAAAACACCTATGGTCTGGAAGAAGGTGCCAATTCCAAGCCTGCGCATTTCGTGGTGGAAAAAGCCTTCCTCGACTGATCCGCAGCGACGGCACTGATGTAAAAAGGCCCCCGCCAGAGTTTGGCGGGGGCCTTTGTCGTCTGGCACATCTGCCCGCGTTACTGCGGCAGCGCGTCCTTGATGCGTTTCAGCGTCGCTTCCAGCAGGGCCGGATTGTCACGCGCCTGACCCAGGGTGGTGACCAGCAGCGCCTTCTGTGTCGCCTCCATCGAGGAGTCCTCGATCATCGCGATCACCTTGTCATAGTCAAAGCCCGCAGGCGTCAGCAGCGCGTCTCTGGCGGCTTCGCCGTTCTCTTCAGCCGCGGCCGTTGCATCGGAGGCGCCATCCGCCACGCTGTCGCCTGCCGCCTCGGCGGTTTCGGCGGCGTCATTGGCAACATCCTCTGCCGCCTGGCCTGCCGCAGCTGCCGTATCGGCAACTGCATCACCTGCCGCCGCTGCCTCGTCACCCGCCGCATCCACAGCAGCCGCAGTGCTGTCCTGCAACTGATTGGCAGTGTCGGTGACACCTTCGGCAATCTCGTTCACGGTTTCCTCGGTCGCCTCGGCAACCGCTGCGGCCGCATCGCTCACGGCCTTTGCCGCCGCATCGACGGAGCTGTCGACAGCGCCTTCGACCTCTTCGGCGGCGGTGGCCACATCATTCTCGATTTCGGCAGCGACCTCTGCGGCAGTCTCACCGGCAGGTTCTGCCTCCGGTGTCACCACAACGGTTTCAGTCGCAGGCGCGCCGGTTTCGGGATCGGTCCCCATGGAGGAGACGTAGAAATATCCGCCCAATGCGACGGCTCCCACACCCAGGCCAATGACGATCGGTTTCATGATGGATCTCCTTATCTCTCCATATGCCCCGCAGCATGGCAAGGCTTATGGCTTAGCACTTGGGGCTAGGCGCCTGAAACTACAAGGGGAATAAATGGCAGGCGCCGCCATCGGCCAAACACCGCCAGTCTGGCCCACCCCGGCCTGCCGACATCAGCGCAAGGCAGAATTAACCCTTTGATGACGCTGTTCTGTGCAAACAAACCTTGAAAACAGCGGTATGCGCAGTCATACCCGCAATTGACTTGAATCGCAGGCCCGGGACCGTTACTTTCCGGGCACTTTTCCGAAGTGACAGAAGGATAGACGTCATAGCCCGCAGACCCCATAATGCGCCGCCGCAACGCGACACCGGCCCGCGCATCAACGAAAAAATCCGTGCTCCTGAGATTCGCCTGATCGGCGCTGAGGGGGAAAACGTTGGCGTGGTCCACCCCGCCAAGGCGATGCAGATGGCAGAAGAGGCCGGTCTCGATCTGGTCGAGATTTCGCCCAATGCCACCCCGCCCGTGTGCAAGATCATGGATTACGGCAAGTTCAAATATGAACAGCAGAAGCGGGAAAGCGAAGCACGCAAGAAGCAGAAGATCATCGAAGTCAAAGAGGTGAAGTTCCGTCCCAATACGGACACCCACGACTACGAAGTGAAGATGCGCAACGTGTACAAGTTCCTGGAAAACGGCGACAAGGTAAAGATCACCCTGCGCTTCCGTGGCCGCGAGATGGCCCACCAGAACCTGGGCCGCGACCTGCTGCTGCGTGTTGCAGAAGACATCAAGGAACTGGGCAAGGTCGAAAACATGCCCAAGATGGAAGGCCGTCAGATGATCATGATGATCGGCCCCCTGCCGCAGAAATAACCGCGATCACACGCGCGACCGTTCGAACCCCGCCCCAATCGGAGCGGGGTTTTTTCGTCGTCGCGGCAATGGCTTGCACCATTGGCGCCGATGATATTTTTTCGCGCCACACGGCTTAGATGTATTTTATGGTCACGTTTTATTTACGCCCGCAGCTTACCTGATAGAGGACGTTCGGTCGCCGCCGACAATAAAATCACCGCCAAATATGGAGCCTCCCTTGAAGCCTCTCAGCGACGTCCAAAACAGTGCCTTCATGGCCATCGCGCCCTGCCGCGCCGCCTCTCTCGCGCTGGTGGTGCTGGCCAATGAAGACACCCAGCACGCGCCCGACACGATGAAAGACCTGCTGGACCAGTCGGTGAGCCGGATCAGAGCCGCCTATGAGATGCTGACCAAGGGCCTGGACAAGCTGCTGGCCGAAAGCGAATACGAACTGCCCGAGGATCTCTGCCTGCAACGGAAGAAATCCATCGACGCGCTGACCCCTTTTGCCGAGGTGCTGAACACGAAATCGGATGCCGAGGTGCTGAAGCGGGTACGCGACATGCCCTCCCTCACGGCGCAGGCGCTGTACAAGGTCGAACCGGAGGTCTCCGCCTTTCTGATCGACATGACCAAAGACATGTTCGACGCGCAGAAAGCCCGCGACAGCGCCCGGGATGACGGGATGCGCGAAGCCATCGAAAACGCCGAAACCGTCGGCCGTCATATTCAGCTGATTGCCTTCAACGCCTCGATCGAGGCCGCACGCATCGGCGATCAGGGCAAGGGCTTTGCCGTCATCGCTTCGGAAATCCGCAACCTCTCTGGGCGCACCCAGACGCTGCTCGACACGATGTCCGGCTACCTGCGCGCCTGATAATCATCGCCGCCGGCAGTCAATACCGGCCCAGATAGCAACCAGATAGCAAACGGCCCCGGCAGATCGCCGGGGCCGTCTTGCCGTTTCGCGCTGATGGCTCAGGCCGCAGCCGCCACCGCCCGTTTGGTGATCACGCCGACCAGATGCGCGCGATAGGCCTTGCTGCCGTGCAGATCGCCGATCATGCCCTCTGCATCCACGCTCAGCCCCTCTATCGCAGCGGGCGCGAAATTCGCCGACAGCGCCGCCTCAGCCGCGCTCCAGCGGAACACGCCCTCCTCCGAGGCGCCGGTGACCGCCACCCGCACACCGTCAGAAAACCGCGCCACAAACACCCCCACAAGGGCAAAGCGCGAGGCAGGCTGGACGAATTTCTCGTAATGCGCCGCCTGCGGCACCGGCATGCGGATATTGGTGATGATCTCACCTTCCTCCAGCGCGGTGGTGAACAGCCCCTGAAAATAATCATCCGCCGCAATCTCGCGGGTGTTGGTCACGATCGTGGCCCCACTGGCCAGCGCCGCCGCCGGATAACAGGCGGACGGGTCGTTATTGGCCAGCGAGCCACCGATGGTGCCACGGTTGCGCACCGCCGGATCGCCGATATGGCCCGCCAGCGCCGACAGCGCCGGATAGCTCTTGGCGGTTGCCGCCTCGACCTCGGCATGGGTGGTGGCGCCGCCGATGGCGATGGCATCGCCATCCGGGCAGACACCGCGCATCTCGGCAATCCCGCTCAGGCTCACCAATGTGCTGGGCATCGCCAGCCGCTGCTTCAGCGTCGGAATCAGCGTCTGCCCGCCGCCCAGAGCCTGGGCATCCTCCGCACCCAGCGCCTTGACCGCATCCGCGATGGTTGCGGGTTTCTCGAATTCAAATTCATACATCTTCGCTTCCTTCCCAAAGAGCGCATGAGGCCCTTCTTCTGGCTAGAAATATCCCGGGGGTATGGGGGCAGCGCCCCCATGAGCCCTTAGCCGTTCATCGCCGCCCAGACCCGTGCAGGGCTCAGGGGCATGTCGATATGGGTGACATCCTTGCCTGCGGATTGCAGCGCGTCCACCACCGCATTGACCACCGAGGGCGGGGTGCCGATGGCGCCGGCCTCGCCGCAGCCCTTCACACCCAGCGGATTGTGGGTACAGGGCGTCTGGCAGGAATGATCGACCTTGTAGAACGGCAGATCATCGGCCCGTGGCATGGCGTAATCCATGAAGGAGGCGGACAGCAGCTGCCCGTCGTCATCATAGACACAGGCCTCCAGCAGCGCCTGACCGATGCCCTGACCAATGCCGCCATGCACCTGACCATCGACGATCATCGGATTGACGATATTGCCAAAGTCATCCGCCGCGGCAAAGCTTTCGATGGTGACCTTGCCGGTGTCGGGATCGACCTCCACCTCACAGGCATAGGCGCCCGAGGGATAGGTGAAATTCGCCGGATCATAGAACGCGGTTTCCTCCAGCCCCGGCTCGATATCCTCCAGCGGGTAGTTATGCGGCACATAGGCCGCAAGGGTCACATCGCCCCAGGCCAGCGACTTATCGGTGCCTGCGACGGTGAACTGGCCGTCCTTCAGTTCGATATCCGCGTCCGAGGCCTCAAGGATATGCGCGGCGATCTTCTTCGCCTTGGCGATGATCTTCTCGGTGGCACGGACCATCGCAGATCCCCCCACCGCCAGCGAGCGCGAGCCATAGGTGCCCATGCCCATCGGTGCCTTGTCGGTATCGCCATGTTCGATCTCGACCATATCCTCGGGGATGCCGATCATCTCGGCGATCACCTGTGGGAAAGACGTCTCATGCCCCTGCCCGTGGCTGTGGCTACCGGTCATGACAACGATGCCCCCGGTGGCATTGACCCGCACGGTCGCGCTCTCATAGAGGCCTGCACGGGCGCCAAGCTGCCCGACAAGGTTCGAGGGCGCGATGCCGCAGGCCTCGATATAGCAGTTCACCCCAAGGCCCCGCAGCTTGCCCTTGGCCTCGCTGGCGGCACGGCGCACGGCAAAGCCGCTGAGATCGGCGATCTCTTCCAGCTTGTCCATCGTGGCGTGGTAATCGCCGGTGTCATATTCCACCGCAACCGGTGTGGCATAGGGGAATTCGGTGATGAAGTTCTGGCGGCGCAGCGCGATCGGATCAACCCCCAGCTCACGCGCCGCCTTATCAATGACGCGCTCCAGCTGATAGGTCGCCTCCGGCCGACCCGCCCCGCGATAGGCGTCAACGGCAACGGTATTGGTGAACACCGCCTTCACATTCACATAGATCAGCGGCGTCTTATAATTGCCAGCCATCAGCGTGCCATGCAGCCAGGTCGGGACCGAGGGGGCAAAGGTCGACAGATACGCGCCCATATTGGCGTAGGTCTCGGTGCGCAGCGCGGTGAAATTGTTGTCGGCGTCCAGCGCCAGTTCGATCTTGGTCACGTGATCGCGGCCATGGGCATCGGACATAAACGCCTCGGACCGGGACGAGGTCCATTTCACCGCCCGGTTCAGAGCCTTGGCAGCAAAGGTGCAGAAGGCCTCTTCCGCGTAGTGGAAGATCTTGGAACCAAAACCCCCGCCCACATCCGGGGCGACCACGCGCAGCTTATGCTCGGGGATGCCCAGCACAAAGGCGCCCATCAGGAGACGGATCACATGCGGGTTCTGCGAGGTGGTATAAAGCGTGCTGTCGCCGGTGGCGCGGTTGAAATCCCCGACCGCCACGCGTGGCTCCATCGGGTTCGCGACCAGACGGTTGTTGACCAGCTCCAGCGTGGTGACATGGGCGGCGTCCTTGATCGCCTGATCCACCGCCTCGCGGTTATCCTCGACAAATCCCCAGTCATAACAGAGGTTTGAGGTCAAATCATCATGCACCTTTGTGGCGCCATCCTTGACCGCTTCTTTCATGTTGATGACGGCGGGCAGCTCTTCGATGTCGACCACAATCGCCTCGGCGGCATCACGCGCCTGTTCCGGGGTCTCGGCCACAACGGCGGCGATGGGATCGCCGACATGGCGCACCTTGCCCTGGGCCAGCACCGGATGGGCCGGTTCCTGCATCACCTCGCCAAAGCGGTCGGTCACCTGCCAGCCGCAGGGCAGCCCGCCGACACCTTCGAAGTCCGCGCCGGTGAAGATGCGCACAACGCCGGGCATGGCGGCTGCATCGGCGGTGTCGACCGAGGTCAGCCGACCATGGGCCACATCCGAGCGCAGGAAATGCACATAAGCCTGGCCGTTGAGATTAATGTCGTCCGTGTAATTGCCGGTTCCGGTCAGGAACCTGATGTCTTCGCGCCGTTTCGGGCTGGCGCCGATGCCGCTATCCTTTGGCATTGTCCAAATTTCCTCCCTGGACGGTCTGCGCAGAGGCAGACCTCTTGGTCATGCTGTGGTTCAGTCGTGGGTCCTTTTGCAGCTGCGGCGGGCGTTATTCAGCCGCCAGCGCAGAGATGTCCTGACCCGAGGCCGCCATGATCGCCTTCACGATATTGTGGTAGCCGGTGCAGCGGCACAGGTTGCCCTCAAGGTATTCGCGGATTTCCTGTTCGCTGGGTTTTGGATTGTCCTTCAACAGCGCGGCTGCGGACATCACCATGCCCGGCGTGCAGAAGCCGCATTGCAGCCCGTGGTGGTCCTGAAACGCCTGTTGAATGACGTTGAGCGTGCCATCGGGGGCGGCCTGCCCTTCGATGGTGGCGACATCTGCGCCCTCGGCTTCGGCCGCCAGCATGGTACAGGATTTCACCGCCTTGCCATCCACATGCACGACACAGGCGCCGCATTGGCTGGTGTCGCAGCCGACATGGGTGCCGGTCAGCCCCAGATCTTCTCGCAGGAAACTGGACAGCAGCGTGCGCCCTTCGACCTCTCCGCTGGCAGTCCGACCGTTTACGGTCATTGTGACTTTCACCATCAACTCCTCCCTTGGCTCGCAAAAACTCGCTGGCCGAAGTTAAGCACGGGGAGCTTGCCGGCGCGAAGCCCTAATCGCATCGCCACGACTAAAGTCGCAGGTGCAGCCGCAGGTCGGGGTCAGAGATCGCTGCGCCTTGGGCGGGGACGTGTGGGGATTTCCTTCAAGAGGCCGCCGACGCCCATGGCGGCGATATCGGCACTGCTGACCTCGATGCCGCAGACCAGCCGTTCCAGCACCCAATCCGCCCCATTGAGCGCAGGCGAGCGCGCACAGCCCGGCAGGCCCAGCACCGGCCGCCCGGACAGCTGGCCGAGAAACAGCAGGTTGCCGGGATCCACCGGCATTCCAAAGCGCAGAACCTCTCCGCCCGCCCGGCGCAGCGCCGAGGGCGCCACATCCAGGGGATCCGAGGTGGCCGAGGCGGTGAGGATCAGGATCAGATCGCTGTCATCGCCAAGGCTCGCAAGCGCGGCGGCCAGCTCCGCCTCGCGGTGCGGCACCACCTGCCGGGGCGCCATCGCCATGTCGAACCGGTCGAGCCGTCCGATCATCGCGGCGCGCCCCTTGTCCGGGGGCGTCTGCGCGCTGGTGCGCGTCTCGATCAAGGTGGCGCGGCGCAGCTGTGGCGGGATCAGGCGGATCGCCCCGGCCACATCGCGGGTGGCGGCCTTCAGCGCCTCATCCGGCACGGCGTAGGAGATGATCTTGGCGGTGGCGACCATGCCGCCGGGATCGGCGCGGTGGAAATCGGGCACCGTGGCCAGCGTGATCATCGGATCGACCGCATTCAGCGCGTTGATCCGTTCGGCATCGACCCGGATCAGACCGGGACCAAGCGCATGAAGGTTGACCCGCCCTGCCCCGGCACCGGAGATGCGCAGCCCCAATGCGGCAGGATCCGGCAACAGCGCCTCGGCCAGCCGCTCTGCGGCGCGGTCTTCGTGGATATCCCCCGGTTCCAGCTGCGCCACGGTCAGCGCGCGGTGGCCGGCGGCGGCAAGGTCAGCCAGATCCTGCGCTGCCAGTCTGGTGCCCTTGGCAATGCGGTGCTCAGCCCCCTGCAGCGAATGGGCCAGATAGCATCCCGACGCCTCATTGAGGGGCACCTCGCCAAAGATCATGGGCGCCGCCCCCGCAGAACCGCCGTCATCTCGGCGATGATCGACACGGCGATTTCCGCCGGGCCTGCGGCACCGATATCAAGCCCGATGGGACCGTGGATACGGGCGAGCGTCGCCTCGTCAAAACCAGCCTCCTGCATCCGTGCAATCCGTTTGGCATGGGTGCGCGTCGAACCGAGCGCGCCGATGTAGAAACAGTCCGAGCGCAGGGCGGCCTCCAGCGCGGGATCGTCAATTTTCGGATCATGAGTAAGCAGCACCACCGCGCTGCGCCCATCCAGACCAAGCTCGGCGATCGCCTCGTCGGGCCAGTCCTCGATCAGCCGTTCATTGGGGAACCGGGCCGCCGAGGCAAAGGCCGCGCGCGGGTCGAGGATGACCGGATCGTAGCCGGCAATCCGCGCCATCGGCACCAGCGCCTGGGTGATATGCACCGCCCCCACCGCGATCAGGCGCAGGGGCGGGTTGTGAACGGCGACAAAGGTCTTGCCGTCCTCTTCGACGCCGGAGCGGTCCATGCGTTTTCGCTCGGCGTGGGCGTCGGTCTCCAGCCGCCCGGCACCGCTGTCGAGATCAACCACATAGGCCAGGGCGCGGCGGGCCGCGCGGGCAGCGACCAGATCGGCCAGCGTCGCCTCTGACAGGGAGCCGCCCACCGGTTCGACCAGAATGCGGATGGTGCCGCCACAGGCCAGCCCGACCGCAAAGGCATCACCGTCGCTGACGCCGAATTCCAGAAGCTGATGCCGCCCCGAGGCGATCGCCTCCTGCGCGGCCAGGATCACCGCGCCTTCGACGCAGCCCCCCGAAACGGACCCTTCGATCCGGCCATCGCTGGCAACCGCCAGCTGCGCGCCGGCGCGGCGCGGCGCGGATCCCCAGGTTTCGACCACCGTCGCCAGCGCCGCCCCGCCGCCGGTTGCCCGGCCCGCGCGATACCACGCCAGGGCGGTTTCGGGGATGGCATCAAAACGCTCGATACTGGACGCGATGCTGGGCGCGATACTGGACATGGGCATCTGGAACCTCGGGGTTGCGGCGATTGCCGTATGTGGTCCATGGCAGGTGACATTCCGGCCGCAGACGGGACGCGCCGAGTCTAACGCCGCCGCCCCGCAAGCGGGATCAAAAACACGCGCGCAGCCCTGCGACTTTGGTCGCAGGATCAACACCCGTGCCGCTGTCGGATCTTACTTCAGCTTGGAGAGCTTGTCCTGCAACTCGGCCAGCTGCCGCTTGATATCGTCCAGCCCGTCGCCGTCTTCGCCGCTGTCACTGTCGCCGGATGATTTCGCAGCGCCGGGCCAGTTGCCGGAGAACCCGCCGGTCATTGCCTTCAGAAACGCCTGCTGCTGCGCCTTCATCGCCTCGAACCCGGGCATCTGCGCAATCGGGTTCATGGCGTTCATATTCTCGACCATCTTGCTCTGGTTTTCACGCAGCATCTCAAAGGAGCTTTGCAGGAACTGCGGCATCACCCCGCCACCGGGCACCATGTAGCTGCGCACCAGATCGTTCAGCACATTGACCGGCAGAATGTTCTCACCCCGGCTTTCGTGTTCGGCGATGATCTGCAGGAGATACTGGCGGGTCAGGTCGTCCCCGGTCTTGAGGTCAACGATCTGCACCTCACGCCCCTCGCGGATGAAACCGGCGATATCCTCCAGCGTGACATAGTCGCTGGTCTCCGTATTGTAGAGCCGTCGGCTGGCATATCGTTTGATCAACAAGGGTTTATCCTGATCCGACATGTCATTTCTCCCCAGACATGATGCATTGCAGCAAAGCCTATGCGAGCGCAGAACAAAAGGGAAGCGTTACGCCGGAACGCGCAACAAATGATCGTCGGATCCAATATCAGCGGGCTGGCCATCGCGGGCGGCCCCAGGCGGTCTGTGGCGCCAATGAAAAAGGGGCAGGTCCGGTGACCTGCCCCCTTCGGTGCAAAGAGATTTCATTGGGAGGAGTGCAAAACCCCTTTGCGGATGCGCTCAGCGCTTACTTTGCTGCGGCTTTTTTCGCAGCGGAGGTCACGTCGTTGGTGGCCTTCTTAACGGCGGCGGACGCTTCTTCGGACATGTCCTTGCCAGCCGACATCAGCAGCTCAACGGTGTCCATCTGAACCTTTTTCGCAACTTCGGCGAAGGCGGCCATGTTCTCGGCGGCAACTTCAGCGGAGGCGGAGGCGAAATCGGTTGCTGCCTTGGCATAGTCAGCAGGCTCGGCCTGTGCCTTGGAGACGTCGCTCAGCTTGGTCAGGGTTTCCTTGGCCCAGCTGTTGGAAATCTCGGCGGATTTCTCGGCAGCCTGCAGGGCAACCTGGGACAGTTTTTCGTTCAGGGCTGCGGTCGATTTGAACGCATCTTCCATCGCGGTTGTGTCAACCGGGAATGCACCCATCATGTCTTTCATCATCGCGGTAAAATCTTGGGTCTTAGCCATTGTACTGGTTCCTCTTGGTTACGCGGCCAGAACGTTCTGCCGCCTTCGCATGACCCCAATATTGTTTCTGCATCGCAGCATTTCAAGGTTTTTCTTGCTGCGATGCAGAATAATTTGCGAATGCCCGGAAAATCAGGGCTTTGCGGACCGCTTTGCCTTTACCCGCACGTAGTCGCCGGGGGCCGGTGTCAGCGGGGGATGCTGCGAATCGCCCGGTTCGCGGGCCTCGACCTGCTTGCCGGAGCGTTTCTTCAACCAGCTTTCCCAGCGTGGCCACCAGGAGCCTTCGTGAAAGCTCGCCGCCTCTTTCCAGGTCTCGGCGTCACCTTTCATATCGGGATTGGTGTAATGGCCGTATTTGTTGCGGGTCGGCGGGTTGACGATGCCCGCGATATGACCCGACTGCGCCACAACGAAGCTCTTGGAGCGCGAGCCCATCTGCTGAACACCGCGGTAGCAGTCTTTCCAGCGGGCAATATGGTCGGTCTCGCAGGTGATTGCCATCACCGGCACGGTGACGTCGCGCACATGCAGGGTATGGCCCATCAGCTCGAACCCGTCGCGCACGAACTCATTGCGCTGACACAGGCCACGCAGATATTGCATCGCCATCCGCCCCGGCAGGTTCGCGCCGTCACCATTCCAGTACAGAAGGTCAAAGGCCGGCGGCGTCTCCCCCATCATGTAGCTGCGGATCGCAGGCCCGTAGACCAGATCGTTGGAGCGCAGGAAGGAGAAGGTCCGCGCCATGATATACGAGCGCAGCAGGCCGTTGTTTGTGATCTCCTCCTCGATGCCGTCGATGAAATCATTTTGCAGGAAGGGCGTGAACTCCCCCTGATCGGAGAAATCCGTCAGCGCGGTAAAGAAGGTCGCCGATTTGATCGAGGTATCGCCGCGCTGTTTCAGCAACGAGAGCGTCAGGCACAGCGTGGTGCCCGCGATACAGTAGCCAACGGCATTGATCTGTTTCACCTTGCAGATCGACTTGGCGGTTTCGATCGCGGTCAGATAACCCTTCTCGATATAATCCTCCAGACCGAGGTCCGCCTGATCCTCGCCGGGGTTGACCCAGGACACCACAAACAGCGTATAGCCCTGTTCGGTCACCCATTTGATCAGGCTGTTCTGCGCCTTGAGGTCGAGAATGTAGAATTTGTTGATCCACGGCGGAAACAGCACGATGGGGGTTTCATGCACGGTTTCGGTGGTCGGCCGGTACTGGATCAGCTCCATCATCTCGTTGCGGAATACAACCTCACCGGGTGTGGTGGCAATATTGCGACCGATCTCAAAGGCGGTCTCATCCGCCAGCCGCACCACCAGTTCGCCGTCGTTGGCCTCCAGATCGGCAACCAGATTCTCCAGCCCCTTGATCAGTGACTGACCTTCGGTCTCCACCGCTTTTTCCAGCGCATCGGGGTTGGTTGCCAGAAAATTGGTGGGAGCCATCATCTGCACGATCTGATCGGCGAAATAGCCAAGGCGGCGTTTGTCGACATCTTCCAGATCATCGACCTCGGCGACGGCGTTGCGAATTGCCTCGGCATTGGTGAGATATTGTTTCTTGATGTAGTGAAAATAGGGGTTGGACTGCCACATCGGATTGGCAAAGCGGCGGTCATCGGGCGCGCCCTCATCGGCGTCCTCGGGGCTGTCGCCCTCCATGGATTTGGCCAGAAGCGCCTGGGCTTCGGCGAAATTCACTACCGCCTGCCCCCAGTAAGACACCTGTTTTTCCAACAGCTTGGCGGGGTTTTTGGCCATTTCGGCCCAATAGGCGGTTGCTGCGCGTGCAAAAAGCTCTTGATTCGGACCGTCCAGAGAAGGGGGGTGAGATTTTTTCTGAGCCAGAACATCCATCAGGCGTTTTGAAAGTTGCTCAACCTGCTCCATATTTTTTTTAATTCGTTCAATATGTTCCGGCGAGACTGCCGGATCCGTACTGTCGCTTGTTGTCATCTTAACAAATCCCCCGTAATCTTTCTGCTATGCAGAATACTGTCCGCCCATCATACGACAAAGCCATGAAACGTCCGATGGGTTGTGACACAACCGCACGTGGATTCAGATCGGATCCAAGCGGCCAACGCAATGGAGATATAACATGCGTTACATGATGTCGTACGATCTGATGGAAACAATGCGTAACACCAATCAGTGGTTGGGGGCCACCGCCCTGTCGATGGCATCGAACCCGGCGCTGGCCGCAATCCCCAATCCTGCCATTGCCTGGATGGCCGCCTGGGGCGAGGTGACGGAGCGCAGTTTTCAGCGCATGGTGACCAAACCGGATTGGGGCATCTATACCCAGACCTGCGCCGATGGCCGCGATCACGTGGTGGAAATCGACACGGTGGTAGAGCGCCCGTTTGGCGATCTGATCCATTTCCGCGTCGCAGGCCGCGCCGAGCAGCCGCGCAAGGTTCTGCTGGTCGCGCCGATGTCGGGCCATTACGCCACCCTGCTGCGCTCCACCGTCAAAAGCCTGATCGAGAATTGCGAAGTCTATGTCACCGACTGGCATAATGCCCGCGATATTCCGGTTTCAGCGGGCAAGTTCGACATTGAGGATTACACGCTATATCTGGTTGATTTCATGCGTGAAATGGGCCCCGATACCCATGTGATCGCGGTCTGCCAGCCGGCCCCGCTGACGCTGGCCGCCACCGCCTATCTGGCAGAGCAGGATCCGGGCGCGCAGCCGTCATCGCTCACCCTGATTGGCGGGCCGGTGGATCCCGATGCAACCCCGACGGATGTGACCGATTTTGGCCGCCGGGTCACCATGGGCCAGCTGGAAGAGACGATGATCCAGCGTGTCGGCTTCAAATACAAGGGCGTCGGCCGCAAGGTCTATCCGGGCCTGTTGCAGCTCAGCTCCTTTATGTCGATGAACGGCGAGCGCCATTCCAAGGCTTTCATGGATCAGATCCAGCGGGTCAGCCGGGGGGAAGCCTCGGATCATGATGCCCACAACCGGTTCTATGACGAATATCTTGCCGTGATGGACATGACGGCGGAGTTCTACCTGTCGACGGTGGAGCGCGTGTTCAAGGGCGGCGAGATTGCCGGCAACAACTTTGTTGTCGCCGGTCACAAGGTCGATATGGGCAAGATCTCCGATGTGGCGGTCATGACCGTCGAAGGCGCCAATGATGATATCTCGGCCCCCGGACAATGTATCGCGGCGCTGGATCTCTGCACCGGCCTGCCGGAGGTAAAGAAGGCCAGCCATGTGGAGCCGGGTGCAGGACATTATGGCATCTTTGCCGGCCGCAGCTGGCGCGATAATATCCGCCCGCTGGTGATCGAATTCATGAACGCGAATGCCCGCACGCCGAAGAAAACCGCAGCAAAACGCACCAAGGCGACCGCCTGACCGGCGAGGCTGAGGCCAGACCAAATAAGACGGGCGCCAAGCCCTGACCAAAGCCCATTTCAGCCCAAGGACCATTTCAGCAATGGCCGATCCCCTGAGTTTCGCCTGTGACTGCGGCCAGATCCGTGGCGCGCTGTCGCCAGAGGCCCGCAAGGCCGGCACCCGCGTTGTCTGTTTCTGCGCCGATTGCCGCGCCAATGAGCTGTACCACAATCAGCCGGACCCCGCCCCCGGACCGGTTGATCTGTTTCAGGTCAATCCCGATGGGGTGACCTTTCATCAGGGGCAGGATCTGCTGCGGGTGATGCGGCTCAGCCCGAAGGGGCTGCTGCGCTGGTATGCGGGCTGCTGCGGCACCCCGATGGCCAATACGCTGGCCAAACCCACCCTGCCCTTTGCCGGGATGCGGTCGGACCGGTTTGCCGACCCATCCGCGCTTGGCAAGGTGCGCGCCCGCGCCTTTGTTCCGAAGGCAGGCAAACAGCCCCGCACCGAAGGCGCGGCACGGATGGTCATCTCGCTGCTCAGCCGGATGATATCGGCGCGCCTCTCGGGCCGCTGGAAAGAGACGCCATTCTTCGACATCGCCAGCGGTGCGCCAATCAGCGAACCGGAGGTGATCAGCAAGGAGGCGCGCGCGGAACTGCTGCGCAGGTAGCGCCGTGCGCTCTTTGCGGCCGACCGGGCCGCGATCCGCACAAGCTTTGCAGATTAACCGATTGGATCTGATGGCTTTAGTGGGTTGGTGAGTGTCAGGGGCGGCAACGGTTTTGACGGCGATGCCGCCGCAGGTTCCGCCGGTGGCGTCGATATCCGCTGCGGCTGGGTTGTGGCAGCAGCGCTCTGACGGTCTGCGGGCAGATCCGCCGGGCAGCCCAGCTGCCGGTCCTCCTCCGCCAGCCATTCCGCAATCGCCCCGGTCACCTGATCCGGCTGTTCCAGCGTCGGCAGATGTCCGGCCTCCTCCACCACATGAAGCCGCGCATTGGGCATCAGCGCGGCCATGAATTCATGGCGTTTCAGCGGCGTCAGCCGGTCCTGCGCCCCACAGAGGATCAGGGAGGGCCCTTTGAAACGACGCAGTGCCGCCTGCTGATCGGTGCGCCGCTGCAACGCCCGCGCCTGCGCCACGAACAGCTCCGGCCCCAGTGCAAGGGCCTGCTCATAGATCGAGTTCAGAATATCCAGCCGCTGCGGCGACGGGGCCAGGCACTCCACCGGCAGGCAGCTGCGCAGCACATCCGCCAGACGACCGCTGCGGGCCGCGATGATCAGCGGCTCCCATTCGGCGGCCTGGGCAGGCGTGTCGGGCAAGGGGCTGGTGGAGATCAGGCAGAGTCGGCTGACACGCTGCGGCGCGCGGCGCAGGATTTCCATTGCAACAATGCCGCCCATCGACAGCCCGGCCAGTGAAAACCGCGCCGGCAGCCGGGCCAGCAGATGATCGGCGATCAGCTCGATCCGGTCGCCACCGAGCAGCGGCGCAATCATCGTCGGCACCACCCCGGACAGTGCCCGCAGCTGCGGCAGGAACACCTCGGCATTGCCCATCAGACCGGGCAGCATCACCAGCGGGGCGCCAGCGGCGCGCTCTGCCGGGGCCTGCGAAGGGCGGCTCGTGTTCTGCGGTGCGTCGCCTGACCGGTCTGTCACCTGTGCTTATCCCTCGGTTTGGGCGCCATAGCCGTTCCAGCGGAACGCGCCGTCATCGGACAGCGGCGAGAACGGGTTATGCGCGATTTCCCAGATATGGCCGTCCGGGGCGCGGAAATAGCCGATGGTGCCGCCCCAGAACACCTCTCCCGCCGGGCGCAGCACCGTGGCGCCAGCCGCCTCCGCCCGGGCCATCAGCGCAGCGACATCTGCCGCAGTGCGGGTGTTATGGCTCAGCGTCATCGCGCCGGTGCCCAGCTCATCCAGCGGCAGGCCAATATCCTCGGCCAGCGACGCCAGCGGATAAAGCCCCAGCGTCTGCGACATCAGATCAAAGGCAATGACCCCGTCGGGGCTGTCTGCGCGCTGCCAGCCAAGCGCCTCATAAAAGGCCGCCGCCCGCTCCATATCCGGCACGCCCAGTGTGATCAGGCTGATACGTTGCTCCATCGGATCCTCTCCTGCCCTTCTCCTGCCTCTGTCCTGCTGCTGTCGGGTTGCCCCCTTTCGGGCCGCCCTGCGCTATGTGGCAGATCATCCCCGACACTCTGCCATAGCCTGCGTCAGCTGTCGCGTGGTGGATGCAGGTCACTACATCAGAACCTGCGCCCCCGCCCCGCCACTCAACCTAGCCGATATCTGGCGCGCCAGATAGCCCCAGCACCTCCGCCACGGCGGTTTCGATCAGCGCCAGACAGGCCGGGTCGGAGAACCGATGGTCGGCGTCCTTCACCAGATGCAGGCGCATATCGGCGCAGGTGGCATGATCCAGCAGCCGCAGCGCGGTCTCGGTGCTGACGGCGGTGTCGGCGGTGCCCTGCAGGCAGCGCACCGGCATCGCCAGCACCAGCGGATCGCGCAGCACCAGATGGTTGCGCCCGTCCTCGATCATCCGTTTCGTGATGACATAAGGCTCCATGTAGTCGCTCGGCAGCTCAACCTGCCCGCGCGCCTCCAGCTCCGCCTTCTGGGGATCGGTGAAATTGGCCCAATAGCCATCCTCGGTGAAATCCGGCGCGGCGGCGATGGTGACCAGCCCGGCCACCCGCTCGGGCATCGCCCGCGCCAGGAGCAGCGCCTGCCAGCCCCCCATGGAGGAGCCAACCGGCAGGATCGCCCCTGTGGTCAATGCCTTTACCGCCGCCAGCGTATCCTGATGCCAGTCGCCGATGCAGCCCTCTTCAAACGTGCCGGAGCTTTCGCCGTGGCCGGAATAGTCAAACCGCAGAAACCCGAGGCCCCGCGCCCGGGCCCAGGCCTCCAGATGCACCGCCTTGGTGCCCTCCATATCGGATTTCAGCCCCCCCAGAAACACCAGCGTCGGCGCATCCTTGGCCGCGCCGGTGGCCGGGCTCAGGTGATAGGCCAGACGGCGGCCGCTGTCACAGTCCAGAAATTGGGTTGCTGCCATGGTCTCCCCCGCGATGCAGTCCGGTCATTATGCTGATGTCAGATCTGCCACGGCAGCCGCGCCGCCGCAATGGCCGGTTTCACCGCAGGAGGCACCGGCGGCAGATGGCGGGCGCCCGGATGCCGCCGCCCCGACCGCCTGATGCCCTTGCAGCCAGCCGCAGCCCTGCCTAGGGTCCGCGCGACATCAGAACCGCCGCAAATCAGGAGCCTCCCTTGACCCGTGCCCTCCGCCTTCTCTGCCTCGGGCTTCTCTGCCTGCTGATCCTGCTCGCCACTCTCTGGGGCGCGCTGGCGCTCTGGTACCGGCTGCCCGTGGACGGCCTCTGGCGTACAGCTGCGGCATCCGGCTTTGCGGGCCTTGGTCTGGCCACGCTCTGGGCGGTGATCCGCGGCCGTGCGCTGCGCGGGCTGGCCACCTTCTGCCTGGCGCTGGCCGCGCTGATCTGGTGGTGGGCAAGCCTGACCCCGCCGGCCGAGGCGAACTGGTCCCCCGATGTGGCCCGCCAGGTCACCGGCACCCGCGACGGCGATATACTGACGCTGACAGATGTGCGCAATTTCGACTGGACCACACCGACCGACTTCACCCCGCGCTGGGAGACCCGCAGCTATGATCTCAGCCAGCTGACCACCGTCGATCTCTTCATGTCCTATTGGGCCGGACCGGAGATGGCCCATATGGTGGTCAGCTTCGGCTTTGCCGATGGCGCCCATATCGCCTGGTCGGTCGAGGTGCGCCGTCAGGTCGGCGGCGGCTTCTCCCCCGTCGCGGATCTGTTCAAGACCAATACGCTGGTGCTGATCGCCGCCGATGAACGCGATGTGGTGGGCACCCGCACCAATGCCCGCGGCGAGGATGTGCAGCTGTTTCGCATCAATACCGACCCCGACACCGCCCGCGCGCTGCTGATGCAATATGTCGAGGCCGCCAACCGGCTGGCCGCACAGCCGCAGTGGTATAATTCACTCACCTCGAATTGCACCACCGTGGTGATGACGATGATCCGCACCATCCTGCAGGATGTGCCGCTGGACTGGCGGCTGCTGGCCAATGGCTACCTGCCGGAATATGCCCATGAACAGGGCGTTCTGGCCGCAGGCTACAGCACCGAAGACCTGCGCGAACGCGGTAGCATCACCGCCAGGGCGCAGGCCCGGGGCATCACGCAAGACTACTCAGCCCTGATCCGCAAAGGTGTCCCGACCCCCGCCCGCTGATCCAGCCCCCCCTGATCCAGCCCCCCCCTGATCCCGCTACTGCATCTTCTGGCGAAAAATATCCCGGGGAGCGCGAGGGGCTGGCCCCTCGCCTGCTTGACAGCCTCGCATCCCCCTGCCAAACGGGCAGAACACCATAACCCGCAACCGGGCGTTCTGTGGGCGCCAAACCGACGAGGAGAGCCGATATGGCCCAAATCTCTCTCACCTTCCCCGATGGCAATGCACGATCCTATGACGCAGGCGTAACACCTGCGCAGGTGGCCTCTGACATCTCGACCTCGCTGGCCAAAAAGGCCATCTCCGCCACCGTCAACGGGCAGCACTGGGATCTTCAGTGGCCGATCGACGCGGACGCCGCCATTGCCATCCACACCATGAAGGATGAGGTTCAGGCCAACGAGCTGATCCGCCACGATCTGGCGCATGTGATGGCGCGCGCGGTGCAGGACATCTGGCCCGACACCAAGGTCACCATCGGCCCGGTCATTGAAAACGGCTGGTATTACGACTTCGACCGCGCAGAGCCCTTCACCCCGGAAGATCTCGGCGCCATCGAGAAAAAGATGAAAGAGATCATCAACAAACGTGATGAGGTCCGCACCGAGGTCTGGGACCGCGACCGCGCGATCCAGCATTACTCCGACCTGAACGAACCCTATAAGGTCGAGCTGATCGAGAGCATCCCCGGCGACGAGCCGCTGCGCATGTACTGGCATGGCGACTGGCAGGACCTCTGCCGCGGCCCGCACCTGCAGCACACCGGCCAGCTGCCGGGCGATGCTTTCAAACTGATGAGCATCGCAGGCGCCTATTGGCGCGGCGACAGCTCCCGCCAGATGCTACAGCGGATCTACGGCGTTGCCTTCACCGGCAAGGAAAAGCTGAAGGCGCATCTCACCATGCTGGAAGAGGCCGCCAAACGCGACCACCGCAAGCTGGGCCGCGAGATGAACCTGTTCCACATGCAGGAAGAGGCGCCGGGCCAGATCTTCTGGCACCCCAACGGCTGGCGCATCTACACCACCCTTCAGGACTACATGCGCCGCATGCAGGACCGCGACGGCTATGTCGAGGTGAACACCCCGCAGGTGGTGGACCGCAAGCTGTGGGAGGCCTCGGGCCACTGGGACAAATACCAGGAGAACATGTTCATCGTCGAAGTGGACGAGGAACATGCCCGCGAAAAGGCGGTCAACGCACTGAAGCCGATGAACTGCCCCTGCCATGTGCAGGTGTTCAATCAGGGCCTCAAATCCTACCGCGACCTGCCGCTGCGCATGGCTGAGTTCGGCTCCTGTGCGCGCTATGAGCCCTCGGGCGCGCTGCATGGCATCATGCGGGTGCGCGGGTTTACCCAGGATGACGGCCATATCTTCTGCGCCGAGGATCAGATCGAGTCTGAAACCGCAAAATTCATCGCCTTCCTGTCCAAGGTCTATGCCGATCTCGGCTTCCATGACTGGACCATCAAGCTCTCGACCCGCCCGGAAAAACGGATCGGCAGCGATGAGAGCTGGGATCTGGTGGAAAAGGCGCTAGGCGATGCCTGCAAGGCGGCGGGCTATGACTACGAGCTGCTGGAGGGCGAAGGTGCCTTTTACGGTCCGAAGCTGGAGTTCACCCTCACCGACGCCATCGGGCGGAACTGGCAGTGCGGCACCCTGCAGGTGGATCCCAACCTGCCCGAACGGCTGGATGCGAATTTCATCGGCCAGGACGGCAACAAGCACCGCCCCTTCATGCTGCACCGCGCCACCCTGGGCTCCTTCGAGCGCTTCATCGGTATCCTGATCGAGGAACACGCAGGCAAGCTGCCGTTCTGGCTGGCGCCGCGTCAGGTGGTTGTCGCCTCGATCACCTCCGACGCCGATGACTATGTGAACGAGGTTGTTGAGACCCTGCGCGCCGCCGGTGTGCGCGCTGAGGCCGACATCCGCAACGAGAAGATCAACTACAAGGTTCGCGAGCATTCGGTGGGCAAGGTGCCGGTCATCCTCGCCGTCGGTCACCGCGAGGTCGAAGAGCGCACCGTTTCCGTCCGCCGTCTTGGCGAAAAACAGACCAAGGTCGAAACCCTGGAGGCTGTAACAAAAGCGCTGGCGGTTGAGGCAACTCCGCCGGATCTTCTGTAACATTCCTGCGGTCTTTTGCTGATCTTTGCCTTTTTACCGGCCCCCACTTGCGGGGCCGGTTTCTTTTTGCGCATGGTTTTAAGGGTTCAGCAGCCACTTCGCTGTAATAAGCGGTCACGGCTGCTGACGCCCGCGTGAGACACAGGCTCGTGAATTCAAACACTTCTCAGGCTGAGCTAATGTCTGACCTGTAACAACCGCCTCGCAACCAAATTCCAAAGAAGGAAGACACCGATGTCCAACACCGCAAAATCCCTCGCCGTCGCTGGTGCCGTTGCTGCCGCACTGACCTCTGCCATGGTCACCCCGGCTGCCGCCCAGTCCAAAGAGAAATGCTATGGCGTCTCCCTCGCCGGTCAGAACGACTGCGCCGCCGGTCCCGGCACCACCTGCGCCGGCACCTCGACCGTCGACTATCAGGGCAACGCCTGGACCCTGGTCGATGCCGGCAGCTGCGAAGGTATGGAACTGCCCGCTATGGCCGATGGCAGCGACCGCAAGGGCTCGCTGGAGCCGCTGGAACGTGACCTGCCTGCGTAAGCACAGGCCAGACCAGCAGGGCGGGGGATTTCTCCCGCCCTTTTTGTAACCGGATCAGAGGACCTGTCATGCTGGATGCCGCCCCTTCCCTGCCCGCCGCAGCCGGTGTTGGCTACAAGCCGCAGCATTTCGCCGATATTCTTGCAACGGTCGGCGCTGAGCGGCCGAGCCCGGTAAAATGGCTGGAAATCCACGCCGAGAACTACATGGGCGACGGTGGCCGCCCGATCGCGCAGCTGCGTCATCTGGCTGAACAATTTGCCCTGTCGGTGCATGGCGTCGGCCTCTCTATCGGCGGCGAAGGGCCGCTGGACGCCGATCATCTGGCACGGCTGACGCATCTGGTGGGCTGGCTCAATCCTGCCAGCTTCTCCGAACATCTGGCCTGGTCCACCCATGACAGCCATTTCTATAACGACCTGCTGCCGCTGCCCTATACGGATGCCACGCTGGCGCGGGTCTGCGATCATATCAATCAGGTGCAGGACGCCATCGGGCGGCGGATGCTGCTGGAAAACCCATCCAGCTACCTCGCCTTTGCCGAAAGCAGCTGGTCCGAGCCGGAGTTTCTGGCCGAGATCACCCGCCGCACCGGCTGCGGGCTGCTCTTGGATGTGAACAACGTCTTTGTCTCCGCCACCAATCTCGATTTCTCGCCGCAGGGCTATATCGACGCCTTTGCGCTGGATCAGGTTGGTGAAATCCACCTTGGCGGCCATGATGAGGATCAGGACGACCACGGCAAACCGCTGCTGATCGACAGCCACGGCGCCGAGGTGGTGGATCCGGTCTGGGCGCTGCTGGATTATACGCTGGCAAAATCCGGCCCCAAGCCTGTGCTGGTCGAGTGGGACACCGATGTGCCCGCCTGGCCGGTGCTGGAGGCCGAGGCCGCCCGTGCCGCAACCGCGCTGGAGCGGGTGCCGGCATGACTGTAAGCCAGACAGAATTCGCCCATGCCATGATGGATGCGGGCCAGCCGGTGCCTGAGGGGCTGCTGGATGCGACCGGCCAGCCGGCCGGGCGGCGGTTCAGCGTCTATCGCAATAATATCGCGGTCTCCCTGACCGAGGCGATGCACAGCGCCTTTCCCCTGATCGGCAAGCTGCTGGGCAAGCAGAACCTCGACGGGCTGGCGGGCATATATCTGCGCGCCCATCCGCCCTCCTCGCCGCTGATGATGCACTATGGCGCTGAGTTTCCCGCGTTTCTCGCCGGGATGGAGCAGCTGAAACATCTCGGCTATCTGCCCGATGCGGCGCGGCTCGACCTTGCCCTGCGCCGGGCGTATCACGCTGCCGACGCCACGGCGGTTGACCCGGCGCGTCTGGCAGCGCTTGCACCCGATCAGCTGATGGCGACCCGGCTGACACTGGCCCCCGCCGTCACCCTGCTGCGCTCGCCCTGGCCGATCTATGACATCTGGCGCTTCAACACCGAAGAGAACGCGCCCAAGCCCCGCCATATCGCGCAGGACGTGCTGATCACCCGGCCCGAATTCGACCCCATCGTTCAGGAGCTGCCCGCCGGGGGCGCGGACTGGATCACCGCCCTCATCGCTGGTGCCACGCTGGACGAGGCGCTGACCGCCGTTCAGGCCGACCAGCCGGATTTCGACCTCTCACACCCGCTCGCCCTGTTGCTGCAAGGCGGTGCAATCATTGACCTAGACCGCAAAGGATAACCGATGCACGCGCTTGTTTCCTCCTATACCTCGATCTTCGGCAAGGCTGACCGGCTGTCCGATATCATCGTCCCGACCCTGGCCCGGCTGGTCTTTGCCGCGGTGCTCTTGGTCTACTACTGGAACTCTGCCGGGCTGAAGACGGATGGTTCGATTTTCTCGCCCTCTGCCGGCGCCTTTGGTCAGATCTTCCCCAAGGCCGCCGAGGCGGTGCTTTATGATGTCAGCCAGCTCAATATCTTTCAGCGGCTGGTGATCTTTGCCGGCACTGTCGCCGAATATGTGCTGCCCGCGCTGATCCTTGTTGGTCTGCTCACCCGTCTGGCCGCTCTTGGCACCATCGGTTTCATCTGGGTGCAAACCATCGTCGATGTGACCGGCCATGGCGTGAAACTGGGCAGTCTCTTTGACAACGCCATTGGTCTGGTCGACCAGCGGGTGATGTGGACCTTCCTGCTGCTGGTGCTGGTGTTCAAGGGGGCTGGTCCGCTGTCCCTTGATGCGCTGGCGCGGCGCGCCACGGCGCCTGCCACCGCCTGATCCGGCCAGTCCTCAAACATAAAAAGGCGCCCTGCATCCGCAGCGGCGCCTTTTTTCATTCCTTGCGTTCGATCCGGTTCAGAAATGCGCCTTCGGCTCATCCGGTTTGCCGGCAGCAAGCGCCAGCAGCCCGCCAAGAAGCGCCAGCGAGATCGGGAAGATGGTAAAGACATTAAGCCCGAACCCGGCGTATAGCCCCGCCGCCGAGGCCAGCAGCAGCACCCCGCCCCAGAGCGCCCGCGACAGCGCCATCGCGCCACCGGCCAGCGCAAGGATGGGCGAGATCACGGCCAGGAGCCGCAGTTGTTCGACATCGTCGACCTGCCGGGCCACCCCGTCGATTTCGCCAAAATACTCCACGGCGGCGGTATAGCCATAGCCCGCAAACCCCACCACCATACCGATCAGCCCGGCCACGATGCCCAGCACCAGCGCTGCATTGCGCATTGCCGCTCTCCTTACCTAATCCGATATGCAGATGGGGGTTCTAGCCCTCGACGCCAAGGGCGGCCTTGGTTTTGGCGTCCCAGCCGAGGTGCAGGTCGTCACCGGATCTGATCAGCGGACGTTTCATCAGTGTCGGATGCGCCGTCAACAGATCCAGCGGCTCCCCCGCCCGCTCCGCCTCGCTCAACCCGCGCCATGTGGTGGAACGTGTGTTGACCAGCCGGTCGCCGAACTGCGCCAGTGCGGCCTGCAAAATCGCCTCCGGCACCCCATCGGCGCGCACATCCACCAGCTCCGCCTGCGGCAGCTGTTTCAGCGCCTTGCGGCAGGTGTCACAGGTCTTCAATCCATAGAGTTGCACGTTTTTTCCTTTCCCGAGGGGGCGGCTCAGCACAATTGATGGTAGAGCCGCACTGTTTTGCTTGATTTTTACATGGTCCGTGCAAAAGTTGAAACCGGGTTGGGACAACTTCCCCGGCCTGTTTTGTCTGCGCACTGCGGCAAAACCGATCACCCCGCTCTGCGCCGCGAAATTATCGTGTATTCAGGGCGGCTCACTAGCAGGAAGGAGACACGGGAACATGGCGAGTGGCACCGTGAAATGGTTCAATACAACCAAGGGCTATGGCTTTATCGAGCCTGAAGGCGGCGGCAAGGATGTGTTTGTGCACATCTCTCAGGTTGAGCGATCCGGGCTGACCGGGCTGACAGATAATCAGAAAGTCGATTTTGAAATGACCGAAGGGCGTGACGGTCGCCAGATGGCCAGCGACATCCGCCCACTGTGACCACACTCCGGCTGCGCCGGGGTTCCCCCTTGCGCGCAGCCACTCCGTCGCCTGCCCCAGCGCATCACCTAGCGCATCACAAAGGGATCCGGGATCGGATCGTCGCTGGTGCGCAGCCAGACCGTCTTTACCCTTGTGTAATCCAGCGCCGCCTGTAGCCCGCCCTCGCGGCCATGGCCGGATAGCCCGTGCCCGCCAAAGGGAGCGATGGGGCTGACCGCGCGATAGGTATTGACCCAGACAATGCCGACACGAATGCCGCGGATCATGCGATGGGCACGGGTCAGGTCGCGGGTAAACACCCCGGAAGCAAGACCAAAGGCGGTGTCATTGGCCAGCGCCAGCGCCTCGGCCTCGGTGTCAAAACCGCACACCGACAGGACCGGGCCAAAGAATTCCTCGCTCAGACAGGGCGCCTGCGGCGCGTTGCTGCAATCCACGATGGTTGGCGGAAAGAAATGACCGGCCCGCGGCAACGGCTGCCCGCCAGTCACGATCCGCGCGCCCGCCGCAACCGAGGCCGCCAGCAAATCCTCCGCCCGGCGCATCTGCGCGCCGGTGCAGAGCGGGCCGATCTCGGTCTGCGGCGCGTCCGGTGCACCGATCCGGGCGCTTTCGGCCTTTTCCGTCAGACGGCGCAGAAAATCCGCCTTGATCCGGTTTGAGATGATCAGCCGGGAGCCCGCAACGCAGCTCTGCCCGGTGGCGGCAAAGATCCCGGCGACCTGCGCATTCACCGCACTGTCGATATCGGCGTCCTCAAATACGATGAAGGGCGATTTGCCGCCCAGCTCCAGCGAGGTGGAGGCAAGGTTCTCAGCCGAGTTGCGCACCACCTGGCGCGCGGTCTCCGGCCCGCCGGTAAAGGCCACGTGGTCAATCCCGGCATGGGCCGTCAGCACCGCGCCACAGTCGGCGCCAAAGCCGGTGATCACATTGAGCACCCCCGGCGGAAAACCAGCCTGATCAAAGATGCGGGCGAATTCCAGCATCGGCGCCGGGGCTTCCTCCGATGCCTTCAGCACCACGGTACAGCCCGCCGCCAGCGCCGGGCCGATCTTCACCGCGGCCAGAAACAGCTGCGAATTCCACGGCACCACCGCCGCCACCACCCCAAGCGGCTCGCGGCGCAGCCAGACTTCCATATCCGGTTTGTCGATCGGCAGATGGGCGCCTTCGATCTTGTCGGCGAGGCCCGCGTAGTAGCGGTAATACTCAGCCACATAGGCGATCTGGGCCGAGGTTTCGCGAATGATCTTGCCGGTATCGCGGGTCTCGATCCGGGCCAGGGTCTCGGCGTTTTCGGCAATCAGATCCGCCAGCCGGTAAAGCAGCCTGCCACGCGCGGTGGCGGTGATGCCCGCCCAGTCCGGTGCGTGGAACGCGGCACGGGCCGCTGCCACGGCCGCCTCCACATCCGCCGCGCGGGCCTCTGGCATCATCGCCCAGACCTCGCCGGTTGCCGGATCGCGGCTCTCGAAACGGGCGGAGCCATCCGAGAACACCCCGCCGATATACTGCTGGAACTGCTGCATGGTGATCCCCTTCAGGCAAAGGCCGGCATGACGTCGCGAATGAACCGTTCAAGCGAGGCGCGCTTGCGCTCAGAACTCATGCCGCTGTCGATCCAGAAACTATATTCATCGTACCCCAGCGCCTCATAACCTTTGATCCGCGCAATCGCATCTTCGGCGGTGGCGATCACATTATCACGCAGCATCGCCTCGGGCGAATAGAACGGATGGGCGGCAATCTCCGCCTCGCTCAACGGCGCGATCAGCCCCTGCGACACGGGCCGTTCGTTTTTGAACCAGGCGCCGAAGTAGCAGTAAAACCGGTTGATCTCCTCCGCTGCCTGCTGGGCGTCGGCGGCATCGGCGGCAATATAGGTGTGGTTCAACAGCATGATAGCCGGGCGCGGCATATCCGGGAATTTGGCGCAGGCGGCCTTGAAGGTCTCCATCAGCCGGGTGATTTCCTCATCCCCCTGCCACAGCGGTGTCACCTGCACATGGCAGCCATTGGCAACGGCAAATTCATGGCTGTTGGGATCGCGGGCGGCGACCCAGATCGGCGGGCCGCCCGGTTGCAGCGGTTTGGGCGAGGAGGTGGTGGCCGGAAAGGAATGATAGGCCCCCTCCTGCGCGTAATCGCCCTGCCACAGTCCCCGCAGCGCCGGGATCAGCGCGCGCATCCGCTGGCCTGCATCCCAGGCATCCATGCCCGGCACCATCCGTTCGTATTCGTAGCTATAGGCGCCGCGCGCAATGCCGAGCTCCAGCCGCCCGTCCAAGATCATATCGGTCATCGCCGCCTCCCCTGCAAGGCGGATCGGATGCCAGAACGGCGCGATGATGGTGCCGGTGCCAAGCCGCACGTTGCGGGTCTGGCGCGCCAGATCGACAAGGTTCAGGAAAGGGTTCGGCGCGATGGTGAAATCCATTCCGTGATGCTCCCCGGTCCAGACCGCGTGCATCCCGCCCTGATCGGCGATTTTGGCCAGGGTGACGAAATCATCGTAGAGATCCCGCTGGTCCTGCTCCGCCGACGTGCGTTCCATATGGACAAAAAGAGAAAAGCGCATGATGCCACCTGCCGTTATGCGATCTGGCGGATTTCGCCGCTGCGTTGATTGCCTGAATAGATGCCGAAATCGCCGAGAGCCGCCTCGCGGGTGAAACGGTCCAGCATGGCAAGGATCGCCGGATCGCTGACATCGTCCAGCGCGCTGCTGTCCAGCGGCACAAAGACCCCGCGCGACGGGGTGCCGGTGGCGCCATGGCACAGAAAGGCGATATGCTGGCGTTTGCGGGCAACGTCCTCATAGATCGAATAGACAAAGCCCGGCTCGCCGCTCAGCCCTGTTTCGGCGATCAGTCGGCGCATGGTTGCGGCAGCGCCTTCGGCATCGACCAAGGCCTCCGGCAACGTAGATCCGCCGTATCCGTCATCGACCAGCAGCACCGCGCCGTCGCGCTCGATCAGGGCCGAGATCACCAGATCTGGACCGGCCACCGCCGCCTCTGCGGTCATTGCAGGCGTCACATAGGCACCGCGCGCATAGCCAAGCCCGGGGCTGGTGCCGGTGCCAAAGGCGCGGACCTCGCCGATCAGGATCACATGATCGCCCGCCTCAACCGTCTTGTGCAGGCTGCAATCGAACCAGGCCGACACCCCGTCGATCAGCGGCGAGCCCGCAGGCCCCCGGTGCCAGCTGATGCCCGCAAACCGGTCCTCAGCCGGGCGGGCAAAGGTATTGGAAATCTCGATCTGCGTCTCCGCCAGCACATTGACGGCAAACCCCTCGCCGCCGACCAGCGCGTCGTAGTTGCGCGAACTATTGGCCAGACAGACCAGCAGCAGCGGCGGATCCAGCGAAACGGAGGTAAAGGAATTTGCGGTGAACCCGATGGGCCGACCCCCGGCATCATGGGAGGTGACCACCGTCACCCCGGTCATGAAGCTGCCAAAGGCCTGACGCAGGGCGCGTGGATCAAGGGGTGTCATGACGGATCCTCCTCAAGGGTGGGCGTGGCAAGCCAGTCGCGCAGTTCGGCGGTGACCAGATCCGGCGCGGTCAGGTTCACCATATGGCGGTGCCCGGTGATGGTCACCGCGCGCCCCCGGCGCACCCGCAGCGCCATGGCCTGCGACATCTCGGGCGTGGAATTGGGATCGCCATCGCCGGTGATGGCCAGAAATGGACAGGCAATCTCGGCCAGCCGTCCGGCATAAGTCGCATCGCCCCGCGCAAAAGCCGCATAGGCGGTGGCATAGCCTGCGGGATCAACCGATTTCAGCCAGCCCGCAACCCGGTCACGGGCGTCGATATCGGTCGGGCTGTCGCCGAACCAGCGGGCCAGCGGCGTGTCCAGATCGCAGCGACCCGCAGCGATCTCAGCGGCGCGGGACTGAACGGCCGCCCGCGCCGCCGGATCACGGCAGAAGACGCCGTTCAACAGCGCCACCCGTGTGGTCAGCGTCGGGTGGCTCACTGCGAAACCGGCCGCGATCAGCGCGCCCATCGAATGGCCCGCCAGGCTGACCGGGCCGAGGTCCAGCGCCCGCAGCACATCCCTGAGCCAGGCCACGAAATCCGGCAGTTCGCTGTCCGCAGGCAGCGGCGCGCTGCCGCCATGCCCCGGCAGATCCGGCGCAATCACCCTATGGGTCCGGCTCAGATCCTCAATCTGCGGTCCCCAGGCTGCCGATTGCATTCCGACACCGTGCAGGAGCACCAGCGCAGGCCCCTGCCCGCAGTCGCGCAGCGCGACGCTGCGGGTGGGCTCAGACAGCTGCAGGGTTGTCGACATCATTGCCAAGCTCTTTCAGATCCTGATAGCGGTCGCCGATCCGGTGATGCGGCCGCCCGCCGATCGACGCGCCAAGCGCGATCAGCACCTCATCGGCACCGGGCGCATCGGCGACGGAGGTCTGGATGGTGAGGTAATGCGACCGTCTGCCGCCATCGCATTTATCCATCAGCGGGATCATCAGCGGCGCATTGGCAGGCCCGCGCGTATTGCAGAATGACAGGTAGGATTTGGCCCCCACAGCGCTGCGGTAGGGATTGCCGAATTGCAGTGTGTGGATCAGGGCGGAGGCATGTTCCACCTCGCCGTTCATCCCGACGATCGCGGATTTGCCATAGCCCTCGACCCGGTCACCACCGCCTGCGGCCTCCAGAATCATCCCGGTCAGCAGCGTGCCCAGACCGGGTGCGCAGTCCCGGATCTGCGGCGTCAGATCCTCGACAAACCCCTGCCCTGCCCAAGGATTGCGAATAACGGCCATGGCGGCAATCAGCGTCAGCGGCACCGGCGCCGCCTTGCCGCCTTCGATCAGGGTCTTTTCGACGTGAAGCAGGGTTTTGCGGATGATGGCGGGCATGGGAATCTCCTGATCGGCAGCTCTGCGGTATCATGGTATACCATTATACGATATGTCAATCATACTTGCCGCAGCCCAGACGCGCTGCTATGGAAATCCCATGGAACCCAGCCAGACAACGCTCCGCAAAATCGAAAAAGCCCCGCAAACCCTGCGCGATATCGTGCAGGAACGGATGCGGGAGGCGATCATCGACGGCCATTTCGCCCCCGGGGAGCGGCTGGTGGAACGCCCGCTCTGCGATCAGCTGGGTGTGAGTCGCACCGTGATCCGCGAGACGATCCGCTATCTTGAGGCTGAAGGGCTGGTCGAGATCATCCCCAATCGCGGCCCGGTCGTGGCCCGCCTGACCTGGGATCAGGCGCGGCAGATCTACGATGTGCGCCGCCAGCTGGAAGCGGCAGCGGCAGCGGCCAGCGCCGAGGTGCAGCGGCCGGAGTTTGCCGCCGACCTCAGCCGCGCGCTTGCCGAGGTCGAGGCGTCGATGAGTGACACCGAATGGGGCCATCTGCTGCGCGCCACCACCGGCTTTTACCAGCTCATATTCCTTGAGGCCGGCCATACGATTGCCTGGGATATCGTGCAGCGGCTGAACGGTCGGATCAGCCGGTTGCGCGCCCTTACCATCGCGGCAAAGGACCGCGAAACCTCCGGCATGAGCCATATGACCGCCATTCACGATGCCATTCTCAGCCGCAACCCTGAGGCCGCGCGCCGGGCGGTTGAGACCCATATCGCCGATGCTGCCCGCACGGCCGAACGCTTCCTGAAGGAGCCAGCAGATGAGCCGTCCAACGACACCTGACACACCCGGCGCCATAGCCCACCGGACCAGCACCTTTGACGAGGATCTGTTCCTGAAGGGTCTGGAGCAGCGCAAGGCCACCCTTGGCGCGGAATATGTGGAAAAGAACCTCGCCGCCGCGGATGAGTTCACCCGCCCCTTTCAGGAGGCGATGACCGCATGGTGCTGGGGCTTTGGCTGGGGCGATGACACGATAGATGCCAAGACCCGGTCGATGATGAATCTTGCCATGATCGGCGCGCTTGGCAAGATGCACGAATGGGAGCTGCATTGCCGGGGGGCGGTGAACAACGGTGTCAGCCGCGAAGAGATCCGCGCGATTATCCACGCGGTTGCGATCTATTGCGGCGTTCCGCAGGGGCTGGAGTGTTTCCGCGCCGCCCGGACGGTTCTGGACCAGACAGACGCGGGCTGACGCCGCAGCCGCACCGGCCCGCAGAGGCCAGTCCTCCCCCCTTCCTCACAGCGCAACGTCAACAGGCCAAGAGCCGACAGCGAGGTACCTTCTCAGATGTTTCAATCCGGTCAAACCGTTCAGTCCAGCCCCCGCACCCCGCTGATGGGCAAGGGCACCGCCCATCGCGCCAGTCTCGGCTTTATCCTGATGTCCACCGATCTGGCCTGCGAAACCGACCTCTTTGCCATGGCCCCCGAAGGGGTCGGCGTGCATATCACCCGGCTCAGGACCGATGACTACACCACCAACGAGACCTTGGCGCGGCACATCGACCACATGGCCGAGGCGGCCGGCCGGCTGCAACCGGATATGAACCCTGAGGTCATCGCCTATTGCTGCACCTCCGGCTCGATTGTCTGCCGGGAAGAGAACGTCTTTCGCGAAATCCGCAAGGGCGCGCCGCAGACGCAGCCGATGACCATTGTTACCGGCGTCATGGACGCGCTGCGCGAAGTCGGCGCCAAGCAGATCGTGGTCGGCACGCCCTATCTTGACGATATCAACACCGCCGAGGCGGAATATCTGCTGGCGGCCGGGTTTGATATCCTCGACATTCAGGGGCTGCGGCTGGAAACCGGTCTGGAATTCGGCCGGGTCGAACCCTCCTACTGGAAGGAATTTGCGCTGGAGATTGATCAGCCGGAGGCCGATGCGATATTTCTCTCCTGTAGCGGCATTCGCGCGCTTGAGGTGGTGGATGAGATCGAACAGGCCGCAGGCAAGCCGGTGATCACGTCCAATCAGGCGCTGATGTGGTCCTGCCTGCGCCGGGCCGGAATCACCGATCAGTTGCAGGGGTTTGGGCAGATTTTCCAACATCCCGGCCACGCGCTGACGCCAACCCTCTGACCCCGACACTCTGCCCCCGGCCGGTGCCCTCCCGGTGCCGGTTTCTGAGCCCTTAACGCCCGACGGGCGGTCCACCTGCAAAGAAGATCACCATGACAGCACCTCTCGCGATGCGCGGATTTCCCGAAACAGAATACGCCGCCCGTACCAGGCGGGCACAGGCCCGCATGGCCGACGCCGGTTTCGACGCGCTGCTCTTGATGACCGAACCCGACGTGCAGTATTTCACCGGTTTTCAGACGCTGTTCTGGCAAAGCCCGACGCGCCCGTGGTTTGTGCTGATCCCCGCCAGCGGCAAACCGATTGCCATCATTCCCGAAATCGGCGCCAGCCTGATGCGGCGCAGCTGGCTTGACGATATTCGCTGCTGGTCGGCGCCCGCGCCCGAAGATGACGGCATCAGCCTGCTGGTCGAGGCGCTGTCGCCGCTGAAGACGCTTGGCGTGATGAAGGGACATGAGACCCATCTGCGGATGCCGCTGGGCGACTGGGAACGGCTGATGGACGCCCTGCCCGACCTTCGCATTGCCGACGCAACCGGGCTGGTGCAGGGGCTGAGGATGGTGAAATCCCCGGCGGAAATCGACAAGCTCGCCCGGATCTGCGCCATTGGCTCTGCGACCTTTGCCGCGGTGCCGGAGTTCGCCCGCGAAGATGTTCCGCTGGACGAGGTGTTCCGCGCCTTTCGCCGCGAGGCGCTGGCGCAGGGGGCCGATGGCGCGCCCTATGTGGTCGGGGCCAGCGCGCAGGGCGGCTATGCCGATGTGATCTCGCCGCCCGATGCCACACCGCTGGCGGCGGGGGATATCCTGATGCTGGACAGCGGCATGGTGCTGGACGGCTATTACTGCGATTTCGACCGCAACTGGGCAATTGGCCATGCTGATGACCCTGCGCGCCGCGCCTATGATGTGCTGTGGCGCGCGACGGAGGCCGGGCTCGCCGCCGCCCGCCCCGGCAACAGCTGCCGCGATCTGTTTCAGGCGATGTCTGCGGTGATTGCAGAGATGGACGACAGCGGCGGCGACATTGGCCGTCTGGGTCACGGGCTGGGGTTACAGCTGACCGAACAGCCCTCACACGCCGCCTTTGACACCACCGAGCTGCAAGAGAACATGGTCCTGACGCTGGAGCCATCGCTGTCCTATGGCGACGGGCTGATGATGGTCCATGAGGAAAACATCGTGGTGACGCCGCAGGGGGGCCGCCTGCTCAGCACCCGTGCGGCGCCAGAGCTGCCGGTGATCTGAGCTGCCGGTGATCTGAGCTGCCGGTGATCTGGGCGGTGACAGACCGGCGCGCGGCACAAACCTAGCGGCGCATGTACTCCACCACCACGCAGGCCGGTGCCTCGCTGCGGATCTGGGTCTGGCTGGCGATCCCCCACTGCCCGGCCCGGAACGGCGGGAAATAGGTATCGGCGTCCTCGACCTCGGTCTCGACCTCGGTGATCAGCATCCGGTCAGCGATCTCCATCAGACCTTCGTAGATCCGCGCGCCGCCAATGCCGTAAATCCGGTGATAGCCCTGCGCGCGCGCCTCCGCCAGGGCGGCCTCGATGCTGGGGCAGACCAGATCGGCGGCATCCGGGTTTGAGGACACCACCAGATTAAGCCGGTTCTTCAACGGCTTCACCGGCAGGCTGTCCCAGGTATTGCGCCCCATGATCAAAGCCCCGCCCAGCGTTTCGCGCTGAAAAGACTTCAGATCCTCCGGCGCCTGCCAGGGGATCGTATTGTCCTTGCCAATGGCGCCATTCTGGTCGCGGGCAACAATAAGCGTGATCATTTCAGTCCTCTCTCAAACCGCAACCGGAGCTTTGATGCCCGGATCGGGGGTGTAATTCAGCACTTCGAAATCGTCATATTTGAAGTCAAAAATGGAGGGCACGTCGCGCGTGATGCGCAGCTCCGGCAGCGGCTGCGGCGTACGCGACAATTGCAGGGTCACCTGATCCATATGGTTGGAATAGATATGGGCATCACCGATGGTATGGATGAAATCCCCCGCCTCATAGCCGGTCACATGCGCCAGCATCTTCAGCAGCAGCGCATAAGAGGCGATGTTGAACGGCACGCCGAGGAACATGTCTGCCGACCGCTGGTAGAGCTGCAGGTGCATCCGCCGCCCCTGCACCCGCACCTGCCACAGGGTATGGCAGGGCGGCAGCGCCATATCAGGCACGTCGCCGGGGTTCCAGGCGGTGACAATCAGGCGGCGGCTGTCGGGGCTTTTGCGGATCATCTCCACCAGCTGCGCAATCTGATCGACCGTGCCCGCCCGATAAAGCGGCTCATCGCCGCTGGTGCCGGGGACCAGCTCAAGCCGTGGAAAATGCCGCCACTGATGGCCATAGACCGGCCCGAGGTCGCCGTTCTCATCCGCCCATTCGTCCCAGATCGACACGCCATTGTCCTTCAGGTAGCCGATATTGGTGTCGCCGGACAGGAACCACAGAAGCTCGTGGATGATGGAACGCAGATGCAGCTTCTTGGTGGTCACCAGCGGGAATCCATCGGCCAGCGGATAGCGGGTCTGCATCCCGAAACAGGAGATGGTCCCGGTGCCGGTGCGGTCACTGCTGGCCTCGCCGTGTTCCAGAATATACTGCAGGGCCTCATGGTACTGGCGCATTGCGATCTCTCCCTCGTGATCTGCCTGCCGTCGGGGCGCAGAGCGCGCCCGCAGGTTTTCTCCTCTGTCTAGCCTGCCGCCGCCCCCGATCTCAAGAGTGTGTAAGCCGCAGCCGCAGGGCGCCCCGCACCCAGACACCTGCCCAGACAGTCGGCCAGACAGCCGCCCAGACACCTGCCCGATATCCACTCGGACATCTGCCCCCAAAGTGGCGCAGCTGATCCACACCCTAGCGGCTTGCCCTGCCCCGCGCACCCCGCAACAAAAAGGTCACCGATGCGCCACGGTCGGCTGCGGACAGCCCAGGCGGCGCGGCAATTCAATTGACTTTCCGCAACCATGACAAGACACTGCCGCAAACAAAGAAAATTTGAGGTCAGTTCATATGAAGCGGGCAATGCTTGGACTTGCGGCAGCAACGCTGCTGTCGGCATGTGGCGGGGGCACCAACCCCTTTGACACGGGGGATGATACCGATGGTGGCACCACCGATCCGATTGTCCCCGAAGTGCTGGCATCTGACGTTGATAGCGTCGCCTATGACGCCGCTGCGGGCACATTGGTGATCAGCGGTCTCAGCCTTGACGACACACCGTTTTCCGCCAACTACCGCCGCCGCCCGGCGCTCGACCGCGAGGGCTATCAGGCCTATACCGCGCAGGACAGCTCGCTTGACCGTCATGTCACCGCCTATGTCCGTGAAATCGAAAACGGCGGCTTTGCAGTGGCCGTCGCCACCGGCGGTCAGTTCTCCTATTATTTTGCCGGCACCAGCTTTGGCCGTCGCGGCGGCTATTCCGCCCCGACCGAAGACGTCGCCTCCGGAGGTGTGGTGAGCTATGCTGGCACCTATGTGGGCCTGATGAACATCGCAGGCGATGGCGGCGATCTGCTGCCCGTCGCCCCCGGCACTCCGGCTGACATTCGCCCGGCCCAGTCGGCCGAGGTCACCGGCGATGCCTTCGTCAATGCCGATTTCCGCGACAATGTCGTCAATGGCACCATCTACAACCGCCAGATTGAGCCGACCACAGCGGGCGGCACCCCACAGACGCTGGTGACACTCGACCTCGCGCCCACCGATATTGCCGCCAATGGCACCTTTACCGGCACCGCCTCGCAGGTGGTCAACGGCACCCGCACCAATGTCGGCACCTATGGCGGCATCTTCGCCGGGACCGATGCCACATCGGTTGCCGGGTCCGTCTTTGCCCAGAACCACGTCGAGAATATCGACGGCATCGAGGAATACGGGATCTTTGTTCTGGGCCAATGCGGCACCGCAGAAAGTTCGGCCGTCTGCGATCAGCCGGTACCCTGATCTCATGCGGCGCTGTCTGGCCGCAGCCCTGACGCTGGCGCTGCTGCACGCAGCGCCGGCAACGGCGACCGAGCCGACCCCCGAACAACATCTCAGCCTGGAACAGGGCCGCCTGCTGGCGGCGCATTCCCTTGGCACCGGCAAACCGGAGCTGACGCTGGACCTGACCCGCGCCCTCTTGCGGGCCGACCGGCGCGATCACCTGGCCTGGTACCTGCGGGCCGCCGCGCAGGCGCAGCTGAAATCGCCCGGCGCCGGGCGCCGCTCTGCGGCGCGCGCCTATCGCTTTGCCCCTGACAGCGCAGGCAAATTCCGCGCAGCCCAGCTGGCCGCACGGCTGGCGGTGCAGGACGCCCGGCCGACGCTGGCGCAGGTCTGGCTGCGCCGCACCGCCATTCACGCCCCCGATGAGATCAGCGAAACACGCATCGCCGCCGACTATAAGGTCCTGCGGCGGATCAACCCCTGGTCCTTCCAGCTGCGCGGCGAGCTGAAGCCCTCAAACAACGTCAACAACGGCGCCGACAACACGCTGGAAGTGATCGACGGCGTGCCGACACTGGGCCGGTTTGGTCCCCGGTCGGTGGCACTGGAGGGGACCGTTGCCGTGCTCGATGCCGCGATCGGCTACCGCCTGCGGGAAAGCCGCAGCAGCCTCACCACGCTGAGCGCGCGCGGCTATGTCCAGCGGGTGGCACTGTCGTCAGCCGCCAAGGCCAAGGCCGCCCCCCTCGCCCAGCAGTCCGGCACCACGGTGCCGCGCAACAGCGAATTCGGATCGACCTACGGCGAGATCACCCTGACCCATGCCTTTGCCGCTGGCCCGCCCGAACGCAAAGGCTCCGCCGCCCTCGGGCTCAGCTTTGGGACCGCCTGGTATGGCAGCGACAAAAGCTATGATCTGGTCAAACTGACCGCCCGGCGCAGCTGGCAGCTGTCGGCGCGCACCGGACTGACACTGGATGGCATGGCAGAACAGCGGCTCGACCCGCGCGGCCCCTCGCAGGATGGCGAGGTGTTCGGCCTGGGCCTCCGCGTCAATCGCGGGCTGCAAAATGGCGATCAGATCGACGTCAGCCTTGCGCTGCGCGACAGCAGATCGGGCCATGTGAACACCTCCAGCCGCAGCGCCACGCTGCGGCTCGGCTATCACTTCGCCAAACCGCTGGGGCCAGCCAAAATCAGCACCGGACTGATCCTTGGCCAATCCGACTACCCGCAGTTCATCGCAGGCCTCCCCGCCCGCTATCTGGCCGATGGCCGCGAAGACCGGTCCTATTATGCCGATGTAAACCTCTTCTTCGAGGACTACGACTATGCCGGATTTGCCCCGACGCTGCGCCTGCGCGCGGGCAAAAAAGACAGCAATCACAGCCGTTTCCAGTCGCGCGAGCTATCGCTCTCGCTGGGTGTTCAGTCCAAATTCTAAGCGGGTCCCGCAATCGCTCTGGTCAACGGCTCCGGACGCATTATGGTCAGGGGCCTGAGATATCTGACACGAGGCCGCGCCCCTGGGCCAGCCGTCCTGACATGAGGAACACACCGATGCCGCTGAAATATCTGCACACTATGGTTCGCGTCAAAGACCTGGAGACATCCATGGCCTTCTACCAGCTGCTGGGTCTCAAGGAGACCCGACGCTACGACAGCGAAAAAGGCCGCTTCTCGCTGATCTTCATGGCCGCCGAAGGGCAGGAAGAAACCCCGATCGAGCTGACCTATAACTGGGACGGCGATGATGGCCTGCCCAGCGACAGCCGCCATTTCGGCCATCTGGCCTATGGTGTGGATGATATTTACGCCACCTGCCAGCATCTGATGGACAATGGTGTCACCATCAACCGCCCGCCGCGCGACGGCCACATGGCCTTTGTCCGCTCGCCCGATAATATCTCGATCGAACTGCTGCAAAACGGCGACGCGCTGGACCCGGCAGAACCCTGGGCCAGCATGGAAAACACCGGCAGCTGGTAAGCCGCAACCGCCAGGAGGGCAGCACCATCATCGCGCGCCCTGTCCTCCCGGCGCCTGACGGCGCGGCGCTTGACCTCTGCGGCATATCTGTGCCGCCCTGCGCGCAGGCCGCCCAACCGCACCATCCCGTCCCAGCCGCACCATCAGGGCATGCCAACCCGCAGGGCACGCAAAATTGCACCAGCCGGTTGCCCCGGTGGTGTGTCAGCCATGCTGCTGTCCGAAAAGATGGTCCAAGCCTGATGGGCCTTCTGGTCCCCGGATCCGCTCCGCTCCCGGCCTTCTGCCCGGTCAGCGTCGGTATGGCTTGGTCAGATCAGCTGCCGCGCAGCAAATCAAAAGGGTCAGGCATATCGGTGATAGTCGGCGTTCTGCCGAGAGGGATATGCGTTGCGACCGATGGAACACGCCCCGTTTCAGGCGTGCAAAACCCGGCTCAATAGATGTAGCGGATCTGGTCGGACCAGTAACGCTCCACCCGCTTCAGCGAGGCTGTGATATCCGCGATGCCCTCGCTGCTGATCACAGCTTTGCCTTCCAGGCCTTCTGCGTGGCGCGAGAACAGCGCCGCAACAATATCACGAATCTCGCGACCGCGCTCGGTCAGGCGCACCCGGACCGAACGGCGATCAATCTCGCAACGCTGGTGGTGCATATAGCCCATCTCGACCAGTTTCTTCAGGTTGTAACTGACATTGCTGCCCTGATAGTAGCCGCGTGATTTCAATTCGCCCGCCGTGACCTCATTGTTGCCGATATTGAACAGCAGCAGTGCCTGAACCGCATTGATCTCCAGCACGCCGACACGCTCAAACTCGTCCTTGATGACGTCCAGCAGCAGACGGTGAAGACGCTCAACCATTGCGAGCGCCTCAAGGTAGCCAGTCATGAACCCTTTGGTGTCCTGCTGGCCGATTGGCATTTCCATACTCATCCGCATCTCCGACTCGATGGTGTCTGAGAGCAACAATGCGGAAAATTCCCGAAAAATCCGTTAAGCTGAAATTTTATTCTTTTTGATGGGTTTGCGCTATGTCGTCGATCAGCGCCGAGAACCGATCCGGCGCCGCCACCTGCCCCGTCACCCACTGGTACAGATCCTGATCATTCTCCTGCAAAAGCAGGTCGTAGAGATCGAGATCCGCCGGGCCCATCGTGGCCAGTGTCCGCTCGGCATAGGCGGAAAGAAGAATATCCATCTCCTTGATTCCGCGCCGCATCGAGCGCATCTGCAACCGCTTCAGCCGGTGGGCAGGCAGTTCGCTCATTGTGCGCTGCCTTCCATCACCAGGCGCAGGCGTTTTTCCAGCCGCGCCGCCCGGTCAGCATTGCTGCGCAGATCCTCGCGCAGCTGGCGCAGCTCGGTCATCACCGCCGCCAGGTCCTGCGGCATCTGTTCGCCAGCCGGGGCTTCCATGCCTTCGCCCTCGCCGGTCAGCAGCCAGCGCATCGACACATTCAGCAGCCCCGCCATCATCGACAGCTTGTTGGCGCGCGGTTCCGACAGATCCTGTTCCCAGCCGGTCAGGGTTGATTTCTTGATGCCCAGCCGACGGGCCAGCTGCGCCTGGGTCATGCCTGCTGCATCGCGTGCAGCGGCCACCCGGTCACCAAAGGTTGCCGCGTCAGGGCCATACCAATTCATGTCGTCGTTGCTCATTTGCCCGCTCCTGTTGGCCTATCGGTTTGTCGGTCTCCTGATCCCGCTTGATCGGAAGTTAGCGGCACCCTATGACAGTTCTAGATGACATTCAAACAGAGGTCTTTCCATGCAATTTCTGTCCGATAGCCTCTCCCGCGTCAAACCGTCACCCTCGATCGCCGTCACCACGCTGGCCGCTGAACTGCGTGCAGCCGGCCGTGACGTGATCGGCCTGAGCGCCGGTGAGCCTGACTTTGACACGCCCGACAATATCAAGGACGCCGCGATCCGCGCCATTCAGGCAGGCAAGACCAAATACACCGCCCCCGACGGCATCCCCGAGCTGAAGCAGGCGGTCTGCGATAAATTCGCCCGCGACAACGGGTTGGAGTATACCCCGGCGCAGGTTTCGGTTGGCACCGGCGGCAAGCAGATCCTCTACAATGCGCTGATGGCAACGCTCAATCCCGGCGATGAGGTGGTGATCCCGACCCCCTATTGGGTGTCCTACCCGGATATGGTGCGGCTGGCCGGTGGCACGCCGGTCTGTGTCGACTCCTCGCTGGACACCGGGTTCAAGATCACCCCGGCCCAGCTGGAGGAGGCAATCACGCCGCAGACCAAATGGTTCATCTTCAACTCACCCTCGAACCCGACCGGGGCCGGCTACCACCCGGAGGAGCTGAAGGCGCTGACCGAGGTGCTGCTGCGCCACCCGCATGTCTGGGTGATGACCGATGACATGTATGAGCATCTGGTGTTCGATGATTTCACCTTCTGTACACCGGCGCAGATCGAACCGCGGCTCTATGACCGCACGCTGACCTGCAATGGCGTCTCCAAAGCCTATGCGATGACCGGCTGGCGGATCGGCTATGCCGCCGGTCCCAAGCATCTGATCGACGCGATGCGCAAGATCCAGTCGCAATCCACATCGAACCCCTGCACCATCAGCCAATGGGCTGCGGTTGAGGCGCTGAATGGCACCCAGGATTACATCCTGCCCAATACCGCTGTGTTCCGCCGCCGCCGCGATCTGGTGATTTCGATGCTCAGCCAGATCGAAGGCGTTGCCTGCCCGGTGCCGGATGGGGCCTTCTATGTCTACCCCTCCATCCATGCGCTGATCGGGCGGACCTCTGCCGGGGGCGTCAAGATCACCGACGACGAGGCCTTTGCCAAGGCGCTGCTGGCGGAGGCCAATGTGGCCGTGGTCCATGGCGCCGCCTATGGGTTGTCGCCGAACTTCCGCATCAGCTACGCCGCGGCCGATGACGTCCTGACCGAGGCCTGCCGCCGCATTCAGGCCTTCTGCGCCGCGCTGCGCTGAACGGAGCGTTTCGCATGGCTGCCTCCCTGCCGGACTATTACTTTCGCGTGCGCGACAACGGAGCCTTTGTGTTCCGCGTCGATAGTGAGAACCGGCAACGGCGGCTGGACATGGATCAGATCGCCGTGGTGAAGCTGCGCAGCGGCGAGATCCGCGCCCATGGCGACCGTGACCTCAGTGCCGAGGATCTGAACGCGATCCGCAGCTGGATGGATCAGCGCCGCGAGACGCTGGCCACGCGCGAGATGGATGACATTCACCGCACCATCGAGCATCTGAACAGCACCGCCCATTGGGCACAAAGCAAGGCCAGCGCCGCGCAGCTGGAGGAGATCACCGACCAGCTGCTGCTCGCCATGCACGACCTGCGCTCGGTGCTGGTGCGCAAGAAGGCCGATCATCTGGCCCGTGGCGCCAAGGACAGCGCCCCCTCCTAATTAGCGTGGGCATGACCGGCCATCGGTGGCGCCGGATCTGAACATCACCCGATGCGTACGCGCGGATCTTTGGCGGCTTGCACATCATGCGTGTCGCGCCGCCGCTCCTTACGTCCTCTGTCGCTGGACGCCACCGCCAGCCCTCCGGTGAGGGGTGGGTTGCAATGGCAACCATAAGGCGATTAATATTTTTATCACACAATCACTATAGGAACCATTGGCGGCAGTTTCGGACTGTAGCGCGATCACCCCGGCCCCCTGTTCTGGTCCTGCGCAGATCCGCCACTGCCGCCACTGTTACCAGTATCATTCAGTCACAACAGGATTCCCGATGACGTCATATATTTCGATCATGCCCGCTTTTGGCGCCCTGACCCTCGCCAGCGGTATGGCACTGGCCGCAGACAGTGCGCAGACCGTCAAGGACAGCGAAATCGACCGGCAACGTGCGGCACTGGCCATGAGCACCTTCGGGGCCGGATTTGGTCCGCAATCGCCGCGCGACATCGACATGGTCGAGGGGCAGAACCTGCGCGTCTTCAGCGCGGCACCGCCCGCCACCGAGATGAACCTCTGCAATATCCATTTCCATGAAAACGCAGAACATCGCGGCGGTGAATTCACCAGCTACGCGGGCAATGGCGATGGCAAGGGCTATGGCACCGGCTATCAATACGACGGCACGCTGAGCGAGGCGGAACTCGCGCCGCTGGACAGCCCCATCGGCGCCGAGGGTGGCCACGGCGATCTGCAACCGGGCGACACCATCGAGGTGCATTACGTCCACACCACCGCGCAGGTGACCCCGGGGCCAACGCTGGGCGCCTGCCTCAGCGATGCGATCAAGAACCCGCAGCTGCGGGTTGAGGCGCAGGTTTATGTGCTGGTCAATGACGAAAACGCCGCCGATTTCACCGAGCTGACCCGTCTCACGGTCCGAAACAACCTCTATCAGGCGCAGAACATCCCGGCCAATTCCGGCACCCCGATCAGCTATGCCGGCTCCACCACCGGTCCGGGGTACAATACCACAGGCTCCCCGTTTCAGGTCACCTGGAGCGTCCGACCCAAGGTGATCCGCGTCAATATCCACAGCGTCGGCACCTGGCTCGAGCATAATTATTTCAACGAGACCCACGCCCATGGCGTCCGCAATCTGGTGACCAACCCCGATCTGCTGGCACCGATCAGCAACTAGCCCGCGCCGCCACGGCTACCGGTGGTCGCGGTGATGCCCCGGCAAGAGAGCCAAAGGGGGCGATACCGCCCCCTTTCCGGTGCGTGGCTGACAGGTGCCTCCGTGCCGCTATCCGGTGGTCAGCGTTGCGGAGGGGGCGCCCACCCGCTTGATCGAGCGGCGCCAGAACCGGATCATCAGGAACAGCCCCGCCGCCGACAGGCCGATCACCAGCCCCAGCCAGACGCCAAGCCCGCCCATGCCGAAGGTAAAGCCGAGCAGATAAGAGGCCGGTATCCCCACCGCCCAATAGCTGAGCCCCGCAATCACCATCGGCACGCCGGTGTCCTGCACACCGCGCAACAGGCCCAGCGCGATGACCTGCATACCATCCATCAGCTGAAACAGCGCCGCCGCCGCAAGCAGCACGCCGCCGATCAGCAGGATCTCGGCCTTCTGCGGGTCGGCGCTGTCCAGAAACAGCGACATCAGCGGGCCGGGCACGGTCAGGAACAGGACAATCGCCACCGACGATACCAGCAGCGACATCAGCGTCACCACCTTGCCGCCGCGTGCCAGATGCTCGCGGTCGCCACGGCCATAGGCATTGCCCGCCCGGATGGTCGCCGCATTCGACAGCCCCAGATGCACCATGAACGTCAGCCCGCCCAGCGAAATCGCGATACCATGGGCCGCCAGCGGCACCGTGCCCAGCCAGCCCATCATCATCGCCGAGGCCGCAAACAGGCTGGCCTCGGCCAGCGTGGTCAGCCCGATCGGCAGCCCCATGCGCAGCACCCGGCCCAGCATCTCCCAGTCCGGACGCTGGAAATTCTTCAGCAGCTCATGCTCCGGCAAGGCCTTCAGCGCGTAGACCAGCACCAGCACAAAGGACAGGCCATTGGTCACCAGCGAGGCCAGCGCCGCCCCGGCAATCCCCAGTTCAGGTGCGCCCCAGTTGCCAAAGATCAGCGCATAGTTCACCAGCCCGTTCACCACCGCCCCAAAAACCGACAGCCACAGCACGATCTGGGTCCGTTCCAGCGCCGCCAGATAGGATTTCGCAACCATATAGAGCAGCGCCGGAAACAGCGCCCAGCCTGCAATCCGCAGGTATTCCGCCGCGTCATGGGCCACCTTCTCCTCCTGGCCCAGCAACAGCAGGATCGCCTCTGACCACCACAACAGCGGCATCGCCAGCACCCCGTAGACCAGCGACAGCCAAAGCCCCATGCGGGTAGAACGCCGGATCTGACGCTCTTCGCCGGCACCGGCTGCGGCGGCCACCATCGGCATCACAGCAAAGGCAAAGCCGGATCCGAACAGGAAGATCGAGAAGAAATAGGACGAGCCCAGCGTCACCGCCGCCAGCTCATCGACCCCATACCAGCCCAGCATCACCGTATCGGTCAGCCCGATGGCAAACTGCGCCACATGCCCGCCAATCAACGGCAGGCCAAGCACGGCAATGGCGCGACTATGGGCAAGGAGTGTGTTCGGGGCGGGCGCGGGCAATCTCTGTGTCATATGCAAGCCTTAGGCACGGGTCGACAGGACGGCAAGCCTCATTTCCGCTCCGGTTGCAATCTGCCCGCCGACGTCTGCCGTGCCGGTTATGCGCGCCGTCTTATGCGTACGATCTGCGGCAAATGTGATATGCTGGCGGTGCCGATCATCGCCAGCAAGGAGCGCCTGCATGTCCGATCTCACACGCCAGCTGATCCCTGATGCGCAGGCCTTCCTGACGGAGCTGTCGCAGAACAACAGCCGCGACTGGTTCCAGACGCATAAGGCCCGCTATGACGACCAGCTGCGCCGCCCGGCAGAGGCGCTGCTGGCCGAGGTTGCCGATTACCTGCGCCCGCATCACCCCGGCATTCAGGGCAAGCTGTTCCGGCCCCAGCGCGATCTGCGGTTTTCCAGGGACAAGACCCCCTATCACACCCATCTGCATATGCTGTGGAAGCTGCCGCTGCTGCCGGGGGCCGGGCTGTTCTTTGGCATCGACCCGGCCCGGCTGCGCGTCGGCGGCGGTGTCATGAGCCTTGACGGTGCTGCGCTCAGCCGCTGGCGCATTGCGGTTGCGGGCCGACCGCTGGTCCGGGTCTATCCGACGGCAGGCCTCGACCAGATCGACGGGCGCCGACAGCCCCCCGACAGCGGCTTTGCCGATGAGCTGGCGGCGCTGCTGGATATCCTCACCCTCAAAGGGTTTCGACCCAATGCGGCTGAGCTGAAACGGGTGCCCGGGCCACAGGATCAGACCCATCCCCACGCCGATCTCCTGCGCCGCAAGTCGCTGACCCTGTGGTCTGATCTCGACCTCACGTCGCCGGTGGATCCAAAGGCCGCGATCTGTAGCGCGGCCCTCGTGCTGGCACCCGTCTTCACCCTGTTGCGCCCGATCCTGACCAAGCCGGTCGCTGCCTGATCGCCGGGATCAGCTGTGGCCCCAGTCCTCCGGGTTGTCGCTGTTGTTGGGGCTCAGCCCCAGCACATCCCCCCGGATCGAACAGCCCAGCCCCAGCACGGTGCGGTTGGCATAGGAGAAATAGGCGCAGACCTGATTGATCTCCAGAATCTGCCCGTCATCCAGACCGGCGGCCCGCAGCGCATGGATATCCGCCTCGATCAGCGCGGCCGGGGCTTCGGTCAGCTTGCGCGCATAGACCAGCCCGGCCCGCTGCGCCGGATCCAACGGCGCCAGCTGCGGGTTGCGCGCCTCGATCGCGGCGCGGATCTCCAGCCCCCGCGCCTCATCCGCCAGCAGCCGCTGGAGGCCGGCAAAATGGTGCTCCACGCAATAGGCGCAGTCATTCAGGGACGAGACCCAGACTCCCAGCACCTCCAGATACCATTTCGGCAGGCTGTTGCCGCTGTGGTGCAGCACATTCTTGTAAAGCGCCATATGCCCTTCCATCGAATGCGGCCGCAGACTGTGCACCATCATGATGTTGTCGACATTGTTGCCCGGCCCGGTCACCCGCTCGTAGAGCTTTTTCAGCTTGCCGGTTGCCTCTTCAAACGGAACGGTCCTGATCCAGGCCATGTTACTCTCCCTGATTGTCTGACCCGAGAGTAGCGGGATCTGACGTGGCGGAAAGACGGAACCGAACGTCACAGATGTTACGCAAGGCGGCACCGCCGCCCCGCGCCTGCCTGCCCCCCGGCAGGCGCGTTCACCGGCGCAACAAGACGCAACGGCAATCATCTATCGCGCCGGACGCCAAGCCGCGCCGTCACGCCTGCGCCCGCCCAGGCAGGCGCGGGGCTCATCGCTTTACGCCGACGCCTCCCGCGCCACCGCGGCAATCGCCGCCCGCACATCCGCCGCGCGGCTGCGGTGGTTGGTGATCGCCGCGCGCAGCATCACGCGGCCCTCCGCACGGGTGGTCGAGAACACCGCCTCGCCGCTTTCCTGCAGGGTCTGGGCAATATGCGCGTTGATCACAGACTGCGCCTCCGGCGCCAGATCGCTGCGCGCGGTGAAGACGCAGATATTCGATACCACCGGCGCGCCCAGTGCCATCAGCGGCTGCGCCTCAACCTCAGCCGCCATCAGCGCCGCCAGCTCGCAATTGCCGGTAATCGCCTCGCAGAACGCCGCCTCGCCATAGGTCTCAAGCGCCGTCCAGACCTTCAGCGCCCGGTTGCCACGGCTGAGGTCAATGCCATAGTCGCAGAACCACGGCTCACCGCCCGCCAGCCCGCGCTCGGCGCCTTCCAGATAGGCAGGCCGCGCCGCAAAGGCCGCCCGGTGCTCGTCCTCGTTGCGCAGCAGCGCCATGCCGCAGTCATAGCCCACATACATCCATTTGTGGAAATCCAGCGCGATGCTGTCGGCCCGCCCGATCCCGTCACTCAGCGACCGGTAAGGCTCCGCCGCAATCCGCGTCCAGGCGCCAAAGGCCCCGTCCACATGCAGCCACAGCCCCAGATCCGCTGCCGCATCGGCCAAGGCATTCAGATCGTCAAACTGCCCCAGATCCACGGTGCCCGCATTGCCCACCAGCAGAAAGGGCAGCGCGCCCCTGGCCCGATCCTCGGCCACCATCCGGGCCAAGGCCGCGCAGTCCAGCCGGCCATCGACCAGCGGCACCTTGCGCAGATTGTCCGAACCGATACCCAACAGCTCCACCGCCTTCAGCGAGGCATTATGCACGCCCTCGCCCGCATAGGCGGTCAGCCGCACCGCGCCCTGGCCGGTCTTGCGGACATCCTTCAGCACCCGCAGCCGCGCCGCCTGAAAGGCAATCACCGTCGCCTGCGAGGTGCCGGTCACCAGAATGCCGCTGGCCCCCTCCGGCATCCCCATTTTGCGGCGCGTCCAGTCGACAACCGCGCGCTCCATGTAGTTCGCGCCATGGTCGCGCCCGCCCATATTGGCATTGACCGCCGCCGCCGCAACCGAGGCGATCAGATCCGTCGCCAGACCCGATCCCTGCACCCAGCCCCAGAACCGCGGATGGGTGTTGCCACCGTGATAGGGCAGCACATCGCGGATGATCCGGTCCACCGCCGCCTGCGGCCCCAGCGCCTCCGCCGTCACCGCATAGCGCGCGTCAATATCCTCCGGCACCGGCTGCCAGGGGCGCTCCGCTGCCTCTTGCATCTGGTCCAGCGCCGCCTCCAGCATCCGCTGCGCCTCAGCGCGGAACACCGCCCAATCCTGCGTCTTGATCCCAGTCTCAGCCACCCGCGCGCCCTCCTCCTGCCTGCCGCTGCCCACAGGTGTAGCCCGCAAGCCGAGACACCGCACGAAGAATATCGCCGCGGCCCGGTTGCCCGGCCTTACCGTCGATGAACTGATCGCCGCGCGCCCTGCCCTGCCTTATCCACAGCCCCTTGCGTGCCTCTTCCACCCGGCCCCAACACCTGCCATAATGGCGGCCAATCAAAACCAACCAAGAGCAGCCCCGCATATGGCCGACGACCTCCTCAGCACGCCCGCTTCTGAGACCTATGACGCTTCCTCGATCGAGGTTCTGGAAGGCCTCGAACCGGTCCGCCAGCGCCCCGGCATGTATATCGGCGGCACCGATGAGCGCGCGCTGCACCATATGGTCGCCGAGATCCTCGACAACTCCATGGACGAGGCCGTCGCGGGCCACGCCAACCGGATCGAGGTGACGCTGCACGCGGATTTTTCCGTCACCATCTCCGACAATGGCCGTGGCATCCCGATTGATCCGCACCCGAAGTTCCCGGACAAATCGGCACTTGAGGTGATCCTCTGCACCCTGCACGCAGGCGGCAAATTCTCCGGCAAGGCCTATCAGACCTCTGGCGGTCTGCACGGCGTCGGCTCCTCCGTGGTGAACGCACTGTCGGATTCCATGGTCGTGCAAGTGGCCAAGAACAAGGAACTGTTCGAACAGCGCTTCTCGCGCGGCCTCCCCCAGGGTCCGGTGGAAAAAATCGGCGCCGCCCCCAACAAGCGCGGCACCTTCGTCACATTCCACGCGGATGAACAGATCTTCGGCTCCCACCGGTTCAAGCCCAAGCGCCTGTTTACCCTCGTGCGCTCCAAGGCCTATCTGTTCTCCGGCGTCGAAATCCGCTGGAAATCGGAAATCGACGACAATGAGACCCCGACCGAGGCCACCTTCCACTTCCCCGGCGGCCTCAAGGACTACCTGACAGAAGTGCTCGGAAAATCCTCCGTCTACGCCGACCAACCCTTTGCCGGTAAGGTTGAGTTCCGCGAGAAATTCAACGCGCCGGGATACGTGGAATGGGCGATCAACTGGACGCCGTCCCGCGACGGCTTCACCCAGTCCTACTGTAACACCGTCCCCACACCCGAGGGCGGCACCCATGTGGCGGGCTTCTGGGCCGCAATCCTAAAAGGGATCAGGGCCTACGGCGAGCTGGTCAGCAACAAGAAGGCCGGCAATATCACCCGCGACGACCTGATGGCGGGCGGCTGCGCGCTGGTCTCCTGTTTCATCGCCGATCCCGCCTTTGTCGGCCAGACCAAGGACCGCCTCTCGACCGAGGCCGCCGCCAAGATGGTGGAAAACTCGGTCCGCGATCATTTCGACAACTGGCTGGCGGCTGACACCAAATCGGCCGGCGCCATCCTCGACTTTCTCGTGCTGCGGGCTGAGGAACGCCTGCGCCGCAAGCAGGAGAAAGAGACCCAGCGTAAATCCGCCACCAAGAAACTGCGCCTGCCCGGCAAGCTGACCGACTGCACCTCCAAGGACCGCGCCGGCACCGAACTGTTCATTGTCGAGGGCGACTCCGCGGGCGGCTCCGGCAAGGGCGCGCGCAACCGGGTCAATCAGGCGCTCTTGCCCCTGAAGGGCAAGATCCTGAACGTGCTGGGCGCGGCCTCCAACAAACTCGGCTCCAATCAGGAGATCAACGACCTCTGCGAGGCGCTTGGCGTCGGCCTTGGCACCAAATTCAACCTCGACGATCTGCGCTATGACAAGATCATCATCATGACCGATGCGGACGTCGACGGCGCCCATATCGCCTCGCTCCTGATGACCTTCTTCTTCACCCAGATGCGCCCGCTCATTGACGGCGGCCACCTCTATCTCGCCTGCCCGCCGCTGTTCCGCCTGACCCAGGGTGCGCGCCGCGTCTACTGCCTCGATGAGGCCGAGCGCGACAAATGGCTGGAAAAGGGCCTCGGCGGCAAGGGCAAGATCGACGTCTCCCGCTTCAAGGGTCTTGGCGAAATGGACGCCAAGGATTTGAAAGAGACCACGATGGACCCCAAGACCCGCAAGCTGATCCGCGTCACCATCGACGAGGACGAGCCCGGCGAGACCGGCGACCTGGTCGAGCGTCTGATGGGCAAGAAACCCGAGCTTCGTTTCCAGTATATTCAGGAAAACGCAAAGTTCGTGGAGGAGCTGGATGTATAAATTTCACACCATATGCTTGCATTAGTTCATCCGCCCCCTACATGTAGTGGACCCGCACAAGTGCGGGAGGAAGGAGCTTCTCTTGGAAGCGTTTTTCTTTCTCCCTGACTTGAGGCAGGAGGTGTAGTGGCCTCTTGGAGCGCCCGAAAGGGAAACCGGGTTAGGATCAAATTGTTGCCTCTGCGCACTACCAACGAGGTCCGCAATAAAGCGGATTGCCCAGGAGGACTGGCTCAAACCCAGGACCCGAATGTGGCGATAGGGCTCGCCGCCCCGCGGATAAGGTCTGAGGCGTCTCGTCTGGGCGCTCTTGTGAAAGTGGTCGGCCCTCGCGACTATTGCGAGACAACCCCGCCTCTGATCATCTGAAAGAGACGAGGCGCCGAACCCACATTATCAAAATCCTGTTGCTTCATTGCTTTCCTGCTTCCCTCCCGCACCACAAGGCCCGCGCCTGACCTTGGGGAGGCGTGAAGCGCCTTCCCGGGGGGGAAGGTCAGGCGCGGGCCGTGCGGCTGGCGCCCCACGTCCCAAAGGGGCACACCGCCAACCCCTTCACCTTCCCCAAATACTCCCGCCCCCTGCCCGGCAGGCGGTTTTGCCGCCGAGAGGGGGAAGGCATCCCGCCTATAGGTCTGCGCCTGCCGGGGGCTGGCACGCGGCCCGGTCAAGGTGCCTCGTACCCCCGTTGCGCCAGCCCCCGGACCACCGCACGCCCCCTCCACCTTCGCTTAAACCCGATCTGCCAGGCTGATCCCGTCGCGACATCCGGGGCGGACTGACACCCCGCCCCACCACCTGGAGATCGGACGCCACGGCCAGCAACCGGGGCGGTTCGCAGATATCTCGCGAAGATGGGCAAACCCCATCCCACCCTCCGCCTCTGGCCCCAGTGGAGACATTGGGCCCTTGGCGGCGCCGCCTGCTCTTTGCTGCCCGTAGCACCGACCCGTTCCCCACCACGCGGGTGACATCACAATCAGGACATCCCCCACCGCGCCACTGGGCATCACCGGCCGCGCGGTGATAGCGCTTGCCTGCAAGGCGCTGGTCTTTCTACACTTCCCCTGAGCCAGCCCACCCCGGACCCACCCGCAGGAGCCGCCGCCATGATGACCATCGCCGACAATCAGCTGCTGCTGATCCTCCTGTGTTTCGGTGCAGGCAGCCTTGGCACCGCGCTGCTGTTTCGCCATCCTGCAGGACACCGCGTCTGGCGGCTGGCGGATCTGGGCTGGGTGGTGCTCGGCGGTATCGGCGCGCTGGTCGCTGTGCTGGCGGGCATCTACAAGGCCGACACCGGGCGGCTGGAACGGCAGATCGACATCGCCTATGCCGCCACCGCCTCTTTTGACCGCGACGCCGCGCGCTTTCGCCTGCGCTTCTGCGATCCGGCCTATGACAGCGATATCGCCACGCTCTGCGACAAGATCGAGTTTCTCTCCGCCTCCACCGCGGGCAATGCCGAGCTGCCGCTGTTCATCGCCGTCACCGATCAGGTCACCCCGCTGCAGGGGCTGCGGCTGATCTTTGGCCGCGCCGAGCACACGCCTGAGATGATGGAAATGGCCGCCAAGGCGGATGCCTTCGATCCCGCGGCCTTCACCGTTTTTACCGCGCTGGATGCCCCGACCAAAGCCGCCGTCGACACCCTGCGCCGCAAGGTGCCGACCATTGCGGGCGATTTTCTGATCCTGGCCCGCGCCTATGACGCGCTGATCGGGCAGATCACCCAGCTCAAGAGCGAATGGGAATATCTTCAGGACAACGCTCATATTCTGGTGTTGCAGATCCTCGCGCTCTGCATGGTGGCCTTTGCCGCGCCGTTCCGGCTGGGCAAATCGGTGGTGGATCTGCGCTAGGTCCTGGCCTTATCAAAACTCACCGAACTGGCCATTTCGACAAGGTCACATTCCAGGCTAGGCTGACCGCAACAGACCCTTTCAGATTTGCGAGCCCAGCCATGCGCGACAACGCCCCTGCCGATAGCCCGACCACCCAGTTGCCCAGCGTCTGCCCGCTGGATTGCCCCGACACCTGCAGCCTCAGCGTCAGTGTCACGGATGGCGAGATCACGGCGGTGCGCGGATCACATGCCAATCCGCTGACCGACGCGGTGATCTGCAACAAGGTGGCGCGCAGTTTTGCAGGCTTCGTGCATGGTCCCAACCGGCTGACCCAGCCGCTGCGCCGCAGCGGCCCGCGCGGCAGCGGCAGCTATGAGCCGATCAGCTGGGAGCAGGCGCTGGACCTGATCCACGCCGGGTTCATGCGCGCAATCACCGCCCACGGCGCGCAATCGGTGCTGCCCTTCAACTACGCAGGCCCCCACGGCGAGCTGGCCGGCGGGTCGATGGACCGGCGGTTTTTCTACCACATGGGCGCAACCCGGCTGAACCGGGGGCCGCTCTGCGGCGGGGTGCGCGGTGGCGCCTATGAGAGCCTGTTCGGCGCCGCTCCCGGCATGCCGCCACACCAGCTGCTGCATTCGGATCTGGTGCTGGTCTGGGGCAATAACATTACGGTTTCCAACCTGCATATGGCGCCGCTGCTGAAACAAGCCCGCGCCAAGGGCACACGGCTGGTGGTGATCGACCCCAAGCGCACCAAGATTGCCGAACACTGCGACCTGCATCTGCAACCGGTGCCGGGCACCGATGTGGTGCTGGCGATGGCACTGGCGGCTGAGCTGGAGCGGCGCGGCGCGCTGGATCATGACTTCATCGCCCAGTGGACCACGGGGTCCGAACCATACGTGAAGGCCGCGCGCAGCTATACCCCCGATCAGGTGGCCGAGGTCTGCGGCATCCCGCTGGCGCAGTTCCACCAGCTGGCGGATTGGATCGCACAGGCCCGCTGCATGTCCACCTCGCTCGGCAACGGGATCGAACGCGGACGCTCCGGCGGCTCCGGCCTGCGTGCGGCCATGGCGCTCCAGGCGCTGACCGGCCATCACGGGCGGCTGGGCGCCGGGGTGCTGGCCAAACCCGGCCTCGCCACCCCCAAAACACAGGACCGCTTGCAGGCCAGCCACCTGATCGACCCGGACACACGGGTGTTCAACATCGTCGATGTGGCGCGCAAACTGCTGGATCGCGATATGCGCATCCCGGTCAAGGCGGTGATGATCTACAATCACAACCCGGTCGCCACCCACCCCGATCAGGCCCGCCTGATCGAAGCGCTCAGCCAGGAGGATATCTTTATCGCGGGCTGCGATGTGGCGATGACCGATTCCATGCGGATGTGCGATGTGATCCTGCCCGCCGCCAGCCATTTCGAATATGACGATGTCTATGGTGCTTACGGCCAGAACTTCATCCAGCGTGCCGCCCCGGTCATTCCGCTGGTGGGCGACAGCCTGCCCAATACCGAGATTTTCCGCCGTCTGGCCGCGCGGTTCGGCTATGACGACCCGCTGTTTCAGGCCAGCGATGCCGAGCTGATGGATCAGGCGCTGGACGGCAATCATCCACAGCTTCAGGGCCACCGCCCCAGTGAAATCCCCCTCGACCGGGCGCTGGAAATCACCGCTGCCGAGGGCGCCGCACCGATCCTCTGTGATACAATTGCGCCGGCCACCGCCTCGGGCAAGATTGAGCTGTTCAGCGAGGACTACGAGACCCGCTACGGCTTTGGCGTGCCGCGCTATGATCCGGTGCCGCGCAGCGCCCCCTTTGTGCTGATCACACCGTCCTCTGCGAAACGCACCAATGCCACCTTTGGCGATCAGCCACCCTCAGATGGGGCCGAAATGCTCGAAATGCACCCAAAGGATGCCGCCAGCCGTGAGCTGACCGATGGCGATCTGCTGGAGGTCTTCAACGATCGGGCCACCGTCACCCTGCGGCTGAAAATCAGCGATGCGACCCGACCTGGCGTGCTCTACAGCCCCAAGGGCACCTGGCGCGCCAGCAGCGCCACGGGTCTGACCGTCAACGCGCTGATCCCCGCCGATATCCGCACCGATACCGAAGATGGCGCCTGCTATAACGAGACCTTCGTGGACCTGCGCCGCGCTGCCAGCTGACCACGCAACAAAGCTCGCAAAACCAGTTCCCACCCAGGCGCAACTTGTCCTAGGGTGGGTCCATGATCGCGCGGTTCTGTCTCGTCCTGGGGTGTCTTGCCCTGCTGTCCTGCGGGCGTCCGCTGTCCGAAGGCGAACAGCAGTTCCTCAGCCGTATTCACGGGCCCGAACTGGATATGAACCGCCTGCGCATCGTCAAGGGCGCGCCACTCTCGCAGGTCACATTTCGCCGCAAGCCACGCCCCCGCGTGACCTGCCGCGAACGCATCCTGCCGCCCGTAAAGGATGAGATCGTCACCTCTTCCCCCGCCGCACTGGCTCTGTTCAACCGCATCTTCTTCGTGCGCGACTGGTATATCGACGACTACATGCCCGCCTACCCCGAGCGGCTCTATCTGGTGGAGGCGATGCTGCTGGCCCATGAGGCGACCCATGTCTGGCAATGGCAGCAACGCGCCAAGACCGGCTATCACCCGCTGCGCGCCGCTGCCGAACACCGCGCGACGGATGATCCCTATCTGTTTGATCTGAAAGGCGACGACCGCTTCATCGACTTTGCCTATGAACAGCAGGGCGCGATTGTCGAAGAATACGTCTGCTGCCGTGCGCTGGACCCAACCGGCGCGCGCACCAAGCGGCTGCATGTAATGCTGAAGGCGGCGATGCCCGTCTCAGACCTGCCGCAAAGCCGCGAAAGCGATGTCTACCTGCCGTGGAAAGGCGCCGAGCTGGGCGGTATCTGCGCCTGACCGATGCGGCTCAGAGCCCCGGATGGAGCTGCCCGCCGTCCAACCGCACCACCCGGTCCATGCGCTCTGCCAGCTCCAGATTATGGGTGGCAATCAGCGCCGCCATGCCGGTCTCGGCCACCAGCTCCATCAGCACCGCAAAGACCTGATCGGCGGTAGCGGGATCGAGGTTGCCTGTCGGCTCATCCGCCAGAAGCAGACGCGGCCCGTTGGCCAGCGCCCGGCAAAACGCCACCCGCTGCTGCTCGCCGCCCGACATCGCCGCAGGGCGGTGCCCGGCGCGGTCGCTCAGCCCGACCCGCGCCAGCAGATCCTGCGCCCGCGCCTCTGCCTTGGCCTGGCTGATGCCATTGGCCAGCTGCGGCAACACGATGTTTTCCAGCGCGGTGAACTCCGCCAGCAGATGATGGAACTGGTAGACAAACCCCACATCCTGCCGCCGCACCGCCGTACGCCGCCGCTCGGATTTGCCGGTCAGATCCTGCCCGCCAATCCGCACCGTGCCGCGATCGGGCGTGTCCAGCAGGCCGGCCGTATGCAGCAGCGTGGATTTGCCGGCGCCAGAGGGCGCCACCAGCGCCACGATCTCTCCGGGCTTCACCGTCAGATCAATGCCAGTCAGCACATCCACCTGCGTTGGCAGGCCGTGGTTGTAGGATTTGCCGACCTGGCTCAGCTGCAATACGGCAGATTGCGCGCCTGTCTGCATTTCGAAATTATTCATAGCGCAGCGCCTCCACCGGGTTCATCCGCGCCGCGCGCCGTGCCGGGAAAATGGTGATGACAAAGGACAAGGTCAGCGACAGCGCCACCGCCGACAGCACATCCGCCAGCCGCAGCTCGGCGGGCAGCGCATAGATGCCCCGGATCGCCGGATCCCAGACCCCGCCCCCCATCACATAGTTCACAAAGGAGAAAATCGGATCGATATAGATCGCGAATAGGCAGCCAAGGATCACGCCCAGCAGGGTACCCACAACGCCAGTACAGGCCCCGCAGAGGAAAAACACCCGCATCACCGACCCTTCGCTGAGGCCAATGGTGCGCAGGATGCCGATATCGCGGCCCTTGTTCTTGACCAGCATGATCAGCCCGGAGACGATATTCATCGTGGCAATCAGCACCAGGATCGACAGGATGATGAACATCACATTGTCCTCGACCTCCAGCGCACGCAGGAAGCCACCCGAGGCATCGCGCCAGGTCCAGACGCCGATGCCCGGGGCAACCTCATCCCCGGCCTGCAACAGCGGCAGCACCAGACGGTCAACGGTTTCGGGATCCTCCACCATCACCTCGATTTCATCGGCAAAGCCTTCGCGGTTGAAATAGCTCTGCGCCTCGGCAAAAGGCATGTAAAGCCGGGTGCGGTCGATGTCATAGCGCCCGGCGGTGAAGATATAGACCACCTCATAGGCATTGACGCGCGGGCTGGTGCCAAAGGCGGTCTTGACCCCATCGGGGGAAATCAGCTTGATCCGGTCGCCGACGCTCACGCCCAGTTCACGGGCCACGCCAGATCCCAGCGCCACGCCTTCGTCAAACCGCGACAGGTCACCAATCGCCGCCTCGCTCTGGGCAATCCCCGGCAGGCTGGCGATATTGGCAGCCGAGATGCCAAAGACCTCAACCCCGGCGCTGCGCTGGCGCAGGCTTGCCATCACCTGCCCTTTGATCAGCGGCGCGCTGCGGATCACACCCGGCACCGCGGCGGCGGCCTCGGCCAGGGCGTCATACTCTGTCAGCTTGCGGTCCAGCTGGCCCTGTTCGGTCACCGTGCCATGTGAATAGAGCGTCACATGCGCATTGGCCCCCAGAATGGTGCCGACAAATTCCGAGCGGAACCCGGTGCGCACCGCCAATGTGGCAATCAGCGCAAAGACGGCAAGCGCAATGCCGATGAGGCTGATCCAGGTCATCACACTGACGCCCCCTTCGGCCCGGCGCGCCCGCAGATAACGCCAGGCGATCAGCCATTCAAAACGGGAAAAAGGGAGTGGTGTGGCCATAATGATCCTGCCGGGCAAAGTTCAGCGCAACCTGTGCTGCCCACGGCCCAAGGTCAAGATCTGGTTTCCGCCCCGGCAGCATTCCCCGGCGATGACACCAATCCACCGCCATCGGCCGGGCGCTGGGTTTTTTGGCAAAATTCCAGGCCCAGACGCAAACGGTCCGCACCAATGGGGCGCGGACCGTGCTGATCGTTCCATAAGGGCGTGTCGCGGGCTATGCGCCGCTTCAGAAGCCCCGGCCGGTCCGGTGGGCGGCATAGATCTCCACGATCTTCTGCACTGCCGCCTCGGGCGAGAGTTCCTCGCTTTCGCCGCTGCGGCGCGAGGTGAGTTCGACCACGCCGTTTTTCAGACCACGCGGGCCGACGGTGATGCGCCAGGGCAGACCGATCAGGTCCATGGTGGCGAATTTACCGCCTGCCCGTTCCTTGCGATCATCATAAAGCGGCTCCAGCCCGACAGCTGTCAGCGCGTCATAAAGGCTCTCACAGGCGGCGTCGGCTTCTTCGTCGCCCTGTTTGAGGTTCACGATCCCGCAGTGGAACGGCGTCACACCTTCGGGCCAGATGATGCCCTTTTCGTCGTGGCTGGCCTCGATGATGGCGCCAAGGAGACGCGAAACGCCGATCCCGTGCGAGCCCATATGGACCGGCGACTGCTTGCCATCGGGGCCTTGCACATTGGCACCCATCGCTTCGGAATATTTGGTACCAAAGTAGAAGATCTGGCCAACCTCGATCCCGCGCGCCACCCGGCGACGGTCTTCCGGCACCTCGTTAAACAGCGCCTCGTCATGGGTTTCATCGGTGCGGGCATATTTCGAGGTAAACTCCTCCAGCACGCCCTGACACTGCTCGACGCTGTCGTAATCAATTTCGCGATCGCCAAAGGTCAGATCGGTGACTGCGCTGTCATAGAACACCTCGCTCTCGCCGGTCTCGGCCAGAACCAGGAATTCATGGGTATAATCGCCGCCAATCGGCCCGCCATCGGCGCGCATCGGGATCGCCTGAAGCCCCATACGCTCGTAGCTGCGCAGATAGCTGACCAGATGACGGTTATAGGCGTGCAACGCGTCCTCTTTGGTCAGGTCGAAGTTATAGCCGTCCTTCATGTAGAATTCGCGGCCCCGCATGACACCGAACCGCGGGCGGATCTCGTCGCGGAATTTCCACTGGATGTGGTAGAGCGTCAGCGGCAGATCCTTGTAGCTGCCGACATGGCTGCGGAAGATATCGGTGATCAGCTCTTCGTTGGTGGGACCATAGAGCATGTCGCGGCCATGGCGATCGGAGATCCGCAGCATTTCCTGACCATAGTCATCATAGCGCCCCGATTCCTTCCACAGATCGGCCGATTGCAGCGTCGGCATCAGCATCGGGATATGACCCGCGCGCATCTGCTCTTCATGGACGATGGTTTCGATCTTCTTCAGCACCTTGAAGCCCAAGGGCAGCCAGGAATAGATCCCGGCAGAGGACTGCTTGATCATGCCGGCGCGCAGCATGTAGCGGTGGCTGACGATCTGGGCTTCGGAGGGGGTCTCCTTCAGCACGGGAAGAAAATAGCGGGACAGGCGCATGGCGGTCTCATTTATCAATCTGGGTTCGCAAGCGGTCTAAGCCATCGACGCGCCTCAGGCAATCGTGCTTTGCGTTTCGGCACGTGGCTGACCGGGCGGATGACCTGACCGCCCCCCTGCGGGAACCGGTGGCCGGTCATTGGGGTTGCATCGACGGGGCGCATGGGCGAAGACTTCTGCCCAAACAGGCCCCTAGGATCAGGCTGAGAGCAGGACGCAACACATGGCACTTCCGGCACAGAAGCAATTGAAATACTGGGGCATTGCCGCTGTCGTCTTTGCGGTGACCATGTGGGCACTGGGCGATGTCCTGCTGCCGTTTGTCCTGGGCGCCGCGATTGCCTATCTCCTTGATCCGATTGCCGACCGGCTGGAAGCGGCGGGGCTCAGCCGCACGGCGGCCACCGCAACCATCACCGTTGCGGCGGTACTGCTGTTCGTGGTGCTGCTGCTGGTGGTGGTGCCGACGCTGATCTACCAGATGATCGACCTCGCGCAGGTGCTGCCGGAGGCCTTCAAGAACCTGCGCGACTTTGCCCAGAAACAGGCCCCGTCCCTGTTTGACGAGGGCAGCCGTGCCCAGCAGACCATCGTGTCCATCGCCCAGACCCTGCAAAGCAAGGCGATCAGCGTGCTGGAGGGCGTTGTCGGCTCCGCGGTTTCGCTGGTCAACGTCATGGTGCTGTTTGTGATTGTTCCGGTGGTCGCGGTCTATTTTTTGGTCGATTGGGATCGCATGGTTGCGCGGATCGACGAGCTGCTGCCGCGCGATCACGCCCCCACCATCCGCGAGCTGGCCGCGCGCATCGACAAGGTGCTGGCCTCCTTTATCCGCGGCATGGGGACGGTCTGCCTGATTCTCGGCACCTATTACGCGGTGGCGCTGATGCTGGTGGGGCTGAACTTCGGTCTTGCGGTGGGGTTCATCGCCGGTCTGGTCACCTTTATCCCCTATCTCGGCGCGCTGATCGGCGGCGCGCTGGCCATCGGGCTGGCGCTGTTCCAGTTCTGGGGCGACTGGTGGTCGATCGGCATGGTCGCAGGCATTTTCGTGATCGGTCAGGTGGTTGAGGGCAATCTGCTCACCCCCAAGCTGGTCGGCAATTCGGTTGGGCTGCATCCGGTCTGGCTGCTGCTGGCGCTGTCGGTCTTTGGCGCGCTGTTCGGCTTTGTCGGCATGTTGATCGCGGTGCCGGTTGCCGCCGCACTCGGGGTGATTGCGCGGTTCCTGGTTGAGCGTTATCTGGACAGTCGCCTCTACCAGGGCAAAGCCTTTCACGACGCGGACTGAACCTGACCCATGGCACAACAGCTGAGCTTTGACCTCCCGGCGAAACCGGCGCTTGGACGGGACGATTTCTTTGTCGCGCCCTCCAATGCGATGGCGGTGGCGATGCTGGATCCCGCCTTTGCCTGGCCCGGCGGCAAGCTGGTGCTGAGCGGGCCGAAACGCTCCGGCAAGACCCATCTGGTGCATGTCTGGGCCAGCAACTCCGGCGCGCGCATCCTGCCCGCCTGGCAGCTGACCAAGGCGGATGTGCCGCATCTGGCTGACGGCCCGATCGCCATCGAGGACGTGCCGGATATTGCCGATAACGCCGAGGCGCAGGATGCCCTGTTTCACCTGCACAATCTGGTTCTGGCCAATGGCCATGCGCTGATGCTGACCGGGCGGGCCGCACCGCATCTGTGGGCGATGTCGCTGCCCGATCTGCAAAGCAGGGTCGAAGGCGCGACCCATGCCCAGCTGCAACCGCCGGATGACGCGCTGCTGTCGGTGGTGCTGGCAAAACTGTTCAACGACCGGCAGATCACCCCGAAACCCGATGTGATCCCCTATCTGGTGGCGCATATGGACCGCTCCTTTGCCGCAGCCTCGCAGATCGTCGAGGAGCTGGACCGCCTGTCCCTCGCCGAAGGGCGGATGGTGTCGCGGGTGCTGGCGGTCGAGCTGATGTCGGACCGCCCTGCCCGAACCGCGCGCAGCCCGTCGCGGCCTGCGGAGAAACCAGCCGCCACCGCATCAGCCGATGCCGCAGACAGGTCCGGCGCTGCCGCAGCCTGCGATTGACCCGGCTTTGCCGATCCCCCATCCTGACGACACGTAACGGAGCCAACATGCACGTGACACCGGAGCCTGCCACCGCCGATTGGGGGCCTTTTGGCCGACCCTTGTTTGACGATCCGGGCGCCCGCGCCCTGTCACGGGTGGGCGTGGTGGACGTCGGCTCCAACTCGGTGCGGATGGTGATCTTTGACGGGGCCGCCCGTAGCCCCGCCTATTTCTATAACGAAAAAATCATGTGTGCCCTGGGCGCTGGCCTGTCGGAGACCGGTCGGCTGAACCCGGAGGGGCGCATCCGCGCCCTGTCGGCGCTGCGCCGGTTCCAGCATCTGGCCGCGGGCATGGACATGCCGCCGCTGTCGGTGGTGGCCACTGCGGCGGTGCGCGATGCCAGCGACGGGCAGGATTTCTGCGACGAGGTGCTGCGCGAAACCGGGCTGAAGATCTGGGTCATCAACGGTCAGGAAGAGGCGCGCCTGTCTGCGCAGGGCGTGCTGCTGGGCTGGCCCGGATCCTATGGTCTGGTCTGCGATATCGGTGGCTCCTCCATGGAGCTGGCAGAAATCCATGACGGTGAGGTCGGCAAACGGGTGACCTCCTCACTCGGCCCGCTGAAACTGCGCGACGTTGCGGGAGGCAGGCGTGGCCGCAAGGCGCATATCACCGAGGTGATGGAGGGCCTGCGCAGCGAGATGGGCCAGCAGAACGACCGGCTGTTTCTGGTCGGCGGCAGCTGGCGGGCGATTGCGCGGATCGACATGGCGCGGCGCGGCTACCCGCTGCGGGTCCTGCATGAATACCGCATGAGCGCCCAATCCGTGCGCGAGACCCTGCGCTATATCGAGACCCAGGACCTGGAAGAGCTGCGCGCCGAATGCGGTGTTTCCAGCGCCCGGATGTCGCTGGTGCCCTATGCCGCCGATGTGCTGTCGCGGCTGGTCAAGACCTTTCGGCCCAAGGATATCGCGGTCTCCAGCTATGGCATCCGCGAGGGGCTGCTCTATGAGCAGATGCCCCAGCGCCTGCGCGACCGCGATCCGCTGATCGAAGCCAGCCGCTTTGCCGAGCAGAAGGATGCCCGCATCCCCGGTTTTGGCCGCACGCTGTATGAATTCGTCTCGCCGCTGTTCAGATCCTCCGACCATGCCAAGACCCGGCTGGTGAAAGCCGCCTGCCTGCTGCATGACGTCAGCTGGCGCGCCCATCCCGACTATCGCGCCGAGGTCTGTTTCGACAACGCCACACGGGCCAATCTGGGCGGGCTGAAACACTCCGAACGGATCTTTCTCGGCCTTGCGCTGCTGCACCGCTATCGCAACAAGCGGCAGGGGACGGCGTTTGAATATCTCTATGATCTTCTGGACGAGCGCGGCAAGAAAGAGGCCGAGATCCTGGGCAAGGCGATGCGGTTCGGCGCCATGCTGATGGTCAGCAAGGATGGCGACATTGGCAAGCTGGTCTGGCAACCGCGCAAGAAACACCTGCTGCTGGAACTGCCGGCCGAGGCGGAGCCGCTGTTTGGCGAGGTGGCAGAGGCCCGTCTGGCCTCGCTCGCCCGCTCGCTGGAGGCCGAGCTGCGGGTTAAGATCCGCAAGTGACCGCAGCGCCTGCCCCGCATCGGGTCAGACCCTCCCTTGCCGCTCTGGGCCGATCTTCAGCGCGTCACAGGTCGGTTGTGCCTTCGGGCAGATCGGTGTCCGGGCTGGCCTCCGGGGATCCACCCGGCGGCACGTCTGGAGCGTCCTGCGGCTTGCGGCGAATGATGATATCGCCATTGGGCAGGATTTCGGGACGTTCATAAACGCTCCAGTCCTCGACCTTGCCCGCGATCTCTGCCAGTGCAGGCCCCATCTCCGACAGGAACCCTTGCAGGCTTGGCCCGAATTCATCCGCCAGCGCCTGAAGATCGTCAAGCGCGGGCGCCATTTCCTGACGCAGCCCCTCCCAGAACAGCTCTGCCCCGCGCTGCATCAGGCTGCTGCCTTCGTCCTCTGGCGCGGGTGCGGTTTCGGCAGCCACCGGCGCTGTCAGCGGCAGCACCAGCAGCCCCGCAAGCGCAAGGCCGCGCATCGACTGAGGCGTCATTCGGAACCTAGGCATCATGTCATTGCCCCCTTTAGGGTTGGACGGGATTGCTTGCCGTCAATATAGGCGAAACACGTCAGGATTGAAGTGGCGACCACCACCGGCGGCGTCGCGCAGCCCCCGGTGCCGCCGGTGAACCTTTGAGGGCCTTCACCCAAGATCGAGATCAAGGCTGACCGGAAAGTGATCGGAGGCCGCCAGCAGCGCCTCGCGCAGATCGACATCCTCATAACAGGCGGCATCCTCGAACGGGTGCCAGATCCGCCAGCTCTGCGCCGATTGGCGCAGCCCGGAGGAGACCATGACATAATCCAGCAAGGCACTGAAATAGCGTTTGTTTGCCTTGTCATAAAAGCGTGCCGTGCTGGGCATTACCCGCAGCCGGGGTTGCAGCAGGCTCTGGGCGTTCGGATCATAGAGATCGCTCTCCATCACAATCTCGACCGAGGAGCGATTGAACAGCTGCTCATAGTCGTCAAGCCCCGGCCCGTCGTTGAGATCGCCCATCACGATGACATCCCGCCCCTCGGCCAGAAGCTGCTCAACCCGGCGGCGCAGCCAGATCGCCTGTGCCAGCTGTTTGCGCCGGTTGGCAATCGACAGGCTGACCGCGTGCCCTTCGGAGCGCGCGCCATGGGGCGCTTTCGATTTCAGATGCGCGCCGATCAGCGCCACCTCGCGCCCGCCGTTTGTGGTCAGGGTCAGCTCCAGCGGCGGTTTGGAAAACCGCACCGCATCCTTTTTGGCATCAATATCCAGATCAATGTGAAAGACACCGTCGAAACGCGGTGCCTCGGTGGTTTGCGCCGGTGTATGGGCCACCCGCAGCACCTGCGGATCGTAGAGAAAGGCAATTTCCTGCTGGGTGTCATTGGCAAAACCGATCAGCGCTTCGGTGCTGCGCAGCCCGGCCTCTCGCGCGAAATGTTCCAGCGCGCGCACGGTCTGGCGGCGACCATTGGTATCCGGGGCCTCGATCACCATGATGCCATCGGCATCGAGGCGTTGAAACACCCGCGCCAGCGCGCGTGTCTGACTGCTGCGATCCACCCCGTAGCGGCCCGAACTGCCAGCGTCCATCAGCAGGCGGTCCCCGGCGTCAAACAGCGAGGAGAACCATTCGACGTTATACGTGACGAGCCGCATGGGCCGCACATCCGTTGATTTCATCCCAGGCGCGGTTGATGTCGATCATCCGCTTTTCCGCCAGCCGCACCGCCTCTTCGGGGACGCCACGGGCCATCATCGCATCCGGGTGGGTCTCTCGCACCAGCTTGCGCCAATGTTTGCGGATCTCCTCACGCGGCATCTCTGGGGTCACCCCCAGCACCGTGTAGGGATCGCGCGGCGCATCGGCAACAAACCGCGCCCTCAGCGCCATGAACTGCTGCTCGCTCTGACCGAAGATGCGGCTGACCTCGGACAGGAATTCGTTTTCGCCGGGATGATAAAACCCGTCCGCCATGGCGATGTGAAACAGTCCTTCCATCAGATCGCACAGCGTCTGCGGGTCATTGGCAAACATCTTCTGGATCCGCGCGGCATAGTCCTGATAGCCCGCAACATCGGTCCGGGCGAGATCAAATACCCGCGCAGCACCTGCCTCATCCTCCGCCGCAATCTGGAACACCTCGCGAAAGGCGGTGACCTCGTCGCGGGTGACCTGCCCGTCCGCCTTGGCCATTTTGGCACCAAGCGCAATCACCGCGATGGCAAAGGCAACGGTGCGTTCCGGTGGCGCGCGCAGGCTGTCGAAGACATCGCTGAGGCTCTGGCCAGAGGCCAGCGCAGCGAGCGCTTCGGTGATGCGGGTCCAAAGTGACATATGGCCAGCCTAGCCTGCTTTGGCCGGACTGTCAGCGGGGCCAACCCCTTTGGGAGAGAGAATTTTCTGCATCAGCACCAGATCCAGCCACTGGCCCCATTTGTAGCCGACCTCCGGCATCCGTCCGACCTCGACAAATCCCATGGCCGCGTGAAAGCCAAGCCCGCCTGCATTGAGCGCGCTGATGCCTGCGACCAGCACGTGGATGCCGTCGCGGCGTGCGACCTCCTCGATGGCGGCGATCAACGCCCGGCCGGTGCCCCGGCCACGGGCCGCTTCGGTGAGGTAAATCGCATGTTCAGCGGTGCGGGCATAGCCGGGGCCGCTGCGAAACCCGCCAAGGCTGATGTAGCCAAGGATCTGGCCCGCCTCCTCGGCCACCTGCACATAGGCGCCTTTCTCGGCGATCTCATCGCTGACCTGCGCGCCGGTCTTTTCCGCCGTGGTGAAGGTGATCAGCGTGTCGCGGATGATCTGGTTGGTGATCGCGGCGATTGCCTCTGCATCCGCTGCGGTGGCCGCCCGGACGATCATCGCAGCACCCGACGCCCGTGGGGCGTGTCGAACTCAGCCTCGAAGGCGGCAGGACCGCTGTGGATCTCGACCCGCGGATCATCAAACGGCAGCGCCTGCGCCAGTGCTGTGCTGTCCGGGTGCGACAGATGCAGACGGCGCAGGGTGCAGCCCTGCGGGACCAGCGCGGCGGCGGGATGGGGGCTGTGCCATTGCATCAAGGCCGGGAACATATTGTCAAACGGCAGGATGCCATCCTTCGGCACCGCCATCTGCCAGCTGAGATCACCCCGGTGCAGATCGACAATCTCGCCCGCGCCCTCCGGGGCTGCGGTCAGCGCGGCCGTGAGATCGGCGCAGCGGCAGATCCAGTTGGTGATCCGTGCGGGGCCGTAGCGGCGGTCCAGATCGAACCAGCGCGGGCTGCGCTGCGGTGTGGCGGCGGGGTCGATGGCAATGGCCTCGAGATAGAGGCCATCAGCAAGCCCAAGAAGCCGGTTGTGGGTGCCAAAGACCGCATGGCTGCCGCCCGGCTGCATCGGCACGCCGAGGCTTTCCTCCACATGGGCAACCGCCTCTTCCAGTGTCGCGGCCGAAACGGCCAGATGATCGAGTTCCATGACATGCTCCCCGCTGATGGCGGCGAGACTAGCCACCTGCCGCCGGGGTGCAAGCGGCAATGTTGGAACCACGTGCGGGCGCCCCCAACACTGGCGATGTCACGGCAGGTGGCTGCCTAACATCCGGGCACAGATACATCCGGGCACAGATGGGAGGCAGCAGCTCTCCCGCCCGTCGGCGGCGGCGTCACAGACGCCCCCGCTCCCGTTGGGCATGGCATCGCGCATCGCGCGATGTCGGCAGCCAGCCGGATAGGCTGGCTGCCGCGCCCAAGGCCGCAAGGGGGGATTTGCCCATCGGGCAAAGGCCCCCGCGGGCGCGGGAGCGCTTATGAGCATGGGCAAGGCGGTCAGGCCGCAGCGCCGCCCTTGCCGGGCCGCAAATGCCGGCGGTCCTGATCAGCCGCGCCGGTTACCCACCCTGGCGGATCAGCTTCAGGATGTCCTGCGCCGCTTCGGGAATATTGGTGCCGGGGCCAAAGATCGCCTTGACGCCATTGTCATAGAGGAACTGGTAATCCTGCTGCGGGATCACCCCGCCACAGATCACGATGATATCCTCGGCGCCCTGCGCCTTCAGCTCCTGCACCAGCTGCGGGGCCAGCGTCTTGTGCCCTGCGGCCTGCGACGAAATCCCGACCACATGGACGTCATTGTCGATGGCGTCCTGTGCGGCCTCTTCCGGGGTCTGGAACAGCGGGCCGACGTCAACGTCAAAGCCGATATCGGCAAAGGCGGTGGCGATCACCTTGGCCCCGCGGTCGTGACCGTCCTGCCCCATCTTGACCACCAGAAGACGCGGGCGACGGCCCTCTGCCTCGGCAAAGTCTTCGATGGATTTCTGAATGGCGGCAAAGCCTTCGTCGCCCTCATAGGCGGCGCCATAGACACCGGCCAGGGTCTTGACCTCGGCGCTGTGACGGCCGAATTCCTTTTCCATTGCCATGGAGATCTCTCCGACTGAGGCCCGCGCGCGGGCGGCTTCGACGGCGGCGGCCAGAAGGTTGCCACCTTCCTTTGCGACGCGGGTCAGATTGTCCAGCGCGGCCTCGCAGGCGGCGCTGTCGCGGCTGGCGCGGATCTGTTCCAGCCGGGCGATCTGGCTGTCGCGCACCTTGACGTTGTCGACATCCAGAATGTCGATCGGATCTTCCTTTTCCTTGCGGTATTTGTTGACCCCGACGATCACCTCTTCGCCCCGGTCGATCATCGCCTGACGACGGGCCGCGCTTTCCTCGATGCGCAGTTTCGGCATCCCGGAGGCCACGGCCTTGGTCATGCCGCCCATCTCCTCGACCTCTTCCATCAGCGCCCAGGCTTTCTCGATCAGCTCATTGGTGAGGCTCTCGACATAGTAGGAGCCAGCCAGCGGATCGACCACATTGGTGACGCCGGTTTCCTCCTGCAGCACCAGCTGGGTGTTGCGGGCGATGCGGGCAGAGAAATCGGTGGGCAGCGCGATGGCCTCGTCCAGCGCGTTGGTGTGCAGCGACTGCGTGCCGCCAAGCACCGCCGACATCGCCTCATAGGCGGTGCGGATCACGTTGTTGTAGGGGTCCTGCTCCTGCAAGGACACGCCTGAGGTCTGGCAGTGGGTGCGCAGCATCTTGGAGCGGTCGGATTTGGCGCCAAAGTCCGTCATCACCCGGTGCCAGAGCGTGCGGGCGGCGCGCAGTTTGGCGATTTCCATGAAGAAATTCATGCCAATCGCAAAGAAGAAACTCAGGCGGCCTGCGAATTTGTCAACATCCATGCCCGCCTCAATCGCGGCGCGGACATATTCGCGACCGTCCGCCAGCGTATAGGCCAGCTCCTGCACCAGATTGGCGCCGGCTTCCTGCATGTGATAGCCGGAAATGGAGATGGAATTGAATTTCGGCATCTCGTTCGAGGTATATTCGATGATGTCCGAGATGATCCGCATCGAGGGTTCCGGCGGATAGATATAGGTGTTGCGGACCATGAACTCCTTCAGGATGTCGTTCTGAATGGTGCCTGCCAGCAGCGCCTTGTCATGGCCCTGCTCTTCGCCCGCGACGATAAAGCTGGCCAGGATCGGGATCACCGCGCCGTTCATCGTCATCGAGACCGAGACCTGATCCAGCGGAATGCCATCAAACAGGATTTTCATATCCTCAACGCTGTCGATGGCCACACCGGCCTTGCCGACATCGCCCATCACGCGGGGGTGGTCGCTGTCATAGCCGCGGTGGGTGGCAAGGTCGAAGGCCACCGAAACGCCCTGCTGCCCGGCCGCGAGGTTGCGGCGGTAGAAAGCGTTGGATTCCTCAGCCGTGGAGAAGCCCGCATATTGGCGGATGGTCCAGGGGCGGCCTGCGTACATCGTGGCCTTCACGCCCCGGGTAAAGGGTCCAAAGCCGGGCAGCGTGCCCATATGAGGCAGATCCTTGCTGTCGGCCTCAGTATAAAGCGGTTTTACATCAATGCCTTCCAGCGTATTCCAGGTCAGCGCGTCCAGCGGGCGTCCGCGCAGCTCTTTTTCAGCCAGAGCCCGCCAATCGTCGGTTTTGGTCGTCATCGGAAGTTCCTCTTGTCAGGTCGTATGAGGGCGGGTTCGAGCCCACCGCATGTTTGTCAGGGTCACGCATCAGCTCTGCCAGACCGTCCGCGCCGCCTTGCAGCCACATCAGATCATCGGCGTAGCGCTCGCGCAGCGCTGCGGATTGAATGTCGGAAAACGGGGTCCAGCGGCCCTCGCCGCGCGGCAGGTCGCGGGCGACGGCTGCCGACAGGCGATGCCGCAGAGTCGGCAGCCCGTCTGAGCGGTTGAGTCGATCCGAACAGGTGAACCGCGCCAGCCGCGTCCCGGTCAGCAGCGCCATCTGCACCTCTGGCCGGTCGCCATAGGTTTCATAGGGCAGCACCCGGATGCGGGCATTGGGCATGGCGCAGGCAATATCGGTGATCACATCGCGCCAGCTGCGCGGATGGGCGGCGATCCGCCCCAGCAGCGCGGCCGAGGGCAACGGGTGGCCATTGGTCACCATCCGGGTCAGCAGCGAGGTCCAGAACCGCTCCGGGCTGCGCAGGTTCAGCATCACATCGCGCACCTGCCCGTCAAAAGCGGCATCGAACCGCGCCATACGCACGCCGATGCTGCCATATAGCTGGCTCTGTTGCAGCAGGTCATGAGGGCTGCCCATCATATTGGCATCGCTGATCAACAGCCGCGTGCTGCCGCTGGCCGTCTCGGCCATGAGGCGCAGGCGCAGGCGACCACGGGCGCGGGTTGCAAGGTCGCGGCCAGTCACCGGGGCCGGGCCGGGATGGATGCCGTGGAACAGCCCGTCGCGAGTCTGTGCCGGTCCCCAGACCGCCAGCCCATCACCGCGCAGCGCCGTTTCATGATGGGCAAGAAAGCCCTGAAAATACCCGGTAGCGCAGCGATGTGCGCCAATGTGCAGCATGATATCCATGGCCGGTCCTGTCCCGTTGGTGGTGCCGCGCGAGGCCGGCAGCCCGGTTTGCAGAGGCCGGGAGGATGACACGGGCAGGCTGACAATAGGATTAACAGCGGCTTTGGCCGCGACCTGCGGGTTGGATTTTTTTGCCCGGCAGGCCTGATTGCCCATCGCAATTGGCCGGGTGGAGCATATATTCATCGCTACAGGAGAGCCGATGAAACAGTTGTTTGTCTTTGGAAAAACCCGATTTTGGCCAGCAGTCCCAGCTGCGGGCGCCGCGTTGGCGCTGCTGCTGGCGCTGCCCGGCCCGGCCATGGCGCAGGAGCCTGCAACAACCGAGGCCGCAGATGACGCGCGCGGTGAGACCGCAACGATGATGGTCGAAGGCACCGATCCCGCCAGCGCCGCGCAGGAGCTGCCGCAGACCGCAGAAAACCTGGCGCAGGATCCGATCACCCAGCTGATCCGCGCCGGTGAGAGCGTCGATCTGGACAGTCTCCTGTGGGTATACCGCCCCATCGTGGTCTTTGCCGACAGCCCTGCCGATCCACGGTTCCACGAGCAGATGGAGCGGCTGACCGACGGCGCCGAGGCGCTGCTGGATCGCGATGTCATCGTGCTGACCGATACCGACCCAAGCGTGACATCTGCGCTGCGCAAAACACTGCGGCCGCGCGGGTTCATGCTGGTTCTGATCGGCAAGGACGGCGGCGTCAAACTGCGCAAGCCGCAGCCCTGGACCGTGCGCGAGCTGAGCCGGACGATCGACAAATTCCCCGACCGGCTGCGCGAGGTGAAGGAACGGCGCGGCAGCTGAGCCGCCGCCGATGCACCGTGCCCCGCACCCGCGCGATGAAACGCGCCGTGATCCGGGGCCGCGTCCCGTAGCGGCTGGGTGGTAGATCGCAGGCCCATCACACCGCCCCGCCCTGCGCGTAGAACAGACGCCTGTTGGTGCGGTCCACCACCGCCATGAACCGGGCGCGTGGCTCATAGATCAACACCGATGTCGGGTCGAGCAGCGCCATCAGATAGGCGCGACTCACCTCCTCCAACATGCAGTCCTTGCCGACGATCCCGGCGGCAAAGATGCCATTGCCGCGCCCCTGATCCACCGTCATCACCTGTACCGAGACCATATTGGGCGACAGTCCGGGCACCTCAAAGGCAACGGGTTTATCGTCGTCAAGATGACGCAGCCCCGCCCGGATCGACCGTGCCTTGGTCAGCAGCGATGAAATCCGGGTGGCCTTGATTTCGAACACGCCTGCGGCGCAGTTGCGGCGGGAGAAGTAATACTGTGTCTCCCCCAGCTGCACCCAGTCGCCGACGGCGGCACGGGCCGCCGCCTCATCTTGCATGGCACAGCCCGCCAGCCCCGAAAGGGCCAGCGTCAGACAGGCGACACGCGCCAGTTTGCGATATGGCTGCACCAACATCATCTGGTGTTATTCGAATTCCATGATCACTTCGTCAACGGCGAGGCTGTCACCGGCGGCGGCGTTGATCATGCTGACGACGCCTTTCCGCTCGGCGCGCAGGATGTTCTCCATCTTCATCGCCTCGATGGTGCAGAGCGCCTGACCTTCCTGAACCTCGTCGCCGACTTCGACCTCCAGTTTCACCACCAGACCCGGCATCGGGCAGAGCAGCAGTTTGGAGGTGTCGGGGGCGACTTTCTCGGGCATCAGCTTGGCCAGTTCCGCCTGTCGTGGCGTGCGCACATGAACCTTCAGATCGGCCCCGCGCGAGCGGATGCGGAACCCGCCGGAGATCTTGCCGACCTTCACCACCAGAGCATCACCGCCAACCGTCAGCCGGGCGAGCTGATCGCCGGGGGTCCAGTCCGAGGTGACGCGCAGGGTGCTGCCATCGTCAAACCGCACGGTGGAGCCGTCGCGGTCAGCGTCGATGATGACGTTGAAATCCATACCCTGAAGCGAGACCACCCAGTCGCTGCCGACCTTGCGTTCGTGGTTGTCCATCCGGCCCGACACGCGGGTGCGGCGGATTTCGGCAACCCGGTGCATGGCGGCAGAGGCGGCGGCAATCTTGCGCAGATCCTGCTCCGGCAGCTCCACCCCGACGAACCCTTCGGGATATTGCTCCTCGATAAAGGCGGTGGTCATGGTGCCCGCGATAAAGATCGGGTGATCCATCACCGCGCTGAGGAACGGCAGGTTGTGACCGATGCCTTCAACCTCGAAGCCGTCAAGCGCATCGCGCATGGCGGCAATCGCCGCCTCGCGTGTCGGCCCCCAGGTGCAGAGCTTGGCGATCATCGGGTCATAATACATCGAGATCTCGCCACCCTCAAAGACGCCGGTGTCATTGCGCACGGCGAGTTCGCCCGCAGGGGCGTCGCCCTGCCATTTGCCGCTGTCATGCAGCGGGCCTGCGGCGACTTCGGCGGGCGGACGATAGCGGGTCAGGCGGCCGATGGAGGGCAGGAAACCCCGATAGGGATCTTCGGCATAGAGGCGGTTTTCGATGGCCCAGCCATTCAGTTTGACGTCGTTCTGGGTGATCGACAGCGGCTCACCGCCGGCAATGCGGATCATCTGTTCGACCAGATCGACACCGGTGATCAGCTCGGTGACCGGGTGTTCGACCTGAAGGCGGGTGTTCATTTCCAGGAAGTAGAAGTTCTTGTCGCCATCGACGATGAATTCCACCGTGCCAGCAGAGGCGTAGCCCACCGCCTTGGCCAGGGCGACGGCCTGTTCGCCCATGGCGCGGCGGGTGTCCTCATCGAGGAAGGGCGACGGCGCCTCTTCGACGACTTTCTGGTTGCGGCGCTGGATCGAGCATTCGCGCTCGCCCAGATAAATACCATTGCCATGGCCGTCGCAGAGCACCTGAATTTCGATATGGCGCGGCTGGGTGACGAATTTCTCGATGAAGATCCGGTCGTCGCCAAAGGAGTTTGCCGCCTCGTTCTTGGAGGATTGGAACCCTTCGCGGGCCTCCTCATCGGACCAGGCGATCCGCATCCCCTTGCCACCACCACCGGCAGAGGCCTTGATCATCACCGGATAGCCGATCTCGTTGGAGATTTTCACCGCCTCGTCAGCGTCGGCAATCAGGCCCATGTAGCCGGGCACGGTGGAGACGCCAGCCTCCTGTGCGATCTTCTTCGAGGTGATCTTGTCACCCATGCTTTCGATGGCGCCCACCGGCGGGCCGACAAAGGCGATGCCTTCGGCGGCCAGCGCCTCGGCGAATTTGGCGTTTTCCGACAGGAAGCCATAGCCCGGATGCACCGCCTGCGCACCGGTTGCACGGATTGCCTCCATCACCTTGTCGATGACGATATAGGACTGGTTGGCGGGCGGCGGGCCGATGTGGACAGCTTCATCAGCCATTTCGACATGCAGGGCCTGCTTGTCGGCGTCCGAGTAGATGGCAACGGTCTTGATGCCCATCTTGCGGGCGGTCTTGATGACCCGGCAGGCGATTTCGCCCCGGTTGGCAATCAGGATCTTTTCAAACATTGGCTGTCCCTTGTCTTCGGTGGGTGACGGAGCCCTGCCCCGTCACGGTCTTGGCTTCGTCAGAACACAAAAAAGGCCGCGCCGGAGGGGACTCCGGGTGCGGCCTTTGTGCGGTGATATATATGTGGCGCGCGGCCACCGCCCCTGCGGCGAGGCGGTCAGACGGCGTTGCTGTCAGGGCATGGCTGCGGCGATACAGGCGCGTGCCTGCGGCGCCACCGGCAGGCCTAGCACTTGCGCGGATTTTCCTTGCAGTAGATGACGTTGGCCGCAGCACCAACAGCGGCACCTGTGACCAGGTTGCCGTTGAGCAGCGCCGAGCCGACGGCACCGGCACCGGCCCCGTAAACAACCTGTTCGCCGGTGGTGTCGCCACAAGCCGCAAGCGCGGTGCAGAGGCCAAAAGCCGCAAGAATGAGTTTTGCCTGCATTGGAATGATCCTTCGTTTTGTGATCCAAGCTCTGCGCAACTGTTCGCAGCACGGTCCAGAGCAAACAAGGATTTCTGTTGCGGATCAGGGGAATGCGCAGAAGCCTGCCAAACACTGGGGGGCAATTGGCAAGCTTCCGCCTTTGCATCCAAGGAAAAAATGGGCAGGCCGCGATTGGGGGGGCAAACCTGCCCTTCCAGGCGAAGGGGCTGGATCAGATGCACGACAGGCTGACCTGTCACGACCAGAGTGCACAGCCCGCGCCACAGAAACATCCCCTGAGTTGCAAAACACGCCAATTTGGCGAGAAGTTGCGCAAACCGGGATCTGCCCTGCAGGATTACGCCGAAATCGGCCCGGAATGCCCGGCTCGCGCCGCATATAGTGTCACCGCCCCGCGATCTGACCCTCCCTGCGGCCGGGTTTGCCGCGGGGCTCGCCACATCGCGCAGGGGCAAGAGATTCGCCGGGTCCCGATCACAGCCACTGCGCGGCGGTCGCGCGAGGCGACGACAGCTCTGCACAGGGATATGGTCAGGCCCGGCAAACATCTCAGCGCGCGCTCCCGTCGAAGACTTCGGGAAAGGACAGCTGGGCAACATCGACATTGATGACCAGCAGCGCCTCATAGCTTTCGGGATCAAACGGGTCTTCGGCCGGGATCACCTCGCGGCCGAACAGCCAGCTGAGACGACCTGCATCCAGATTACCACGTTCAAAGGGCTGATCGCCAAAGCAGTCCCACAGCGCCTGCATGAAGCCCGCATCGGCGCGCCGGTCTGCCGGGCGACGGTCGCGGAACCGTTCGCGACGGGTGATCGGCGTAACCCCCTTGGGGTTGGGACGGCGGATGACGAATTGAAAATCGGTGCCCGGCAGACGGCCGGGGAAACCGCGGTGTTTTAGCATGATGGTGCCTCCGATCCGGCACCCCGCGGGACGGTAGAGTCCGGCCGCAGGGCCGGACCCCTGTCGTGATTACTTGTATTTGCCGGTGTAAACGGGCTCAGCCGAAATCGGCTCGGGCTCGACAACGACGTATTCTTCTTCCTGCTGTGCGCAGGCTGCGGCGGCTGCAAGCAGGCCCGCCAGGGCAACGAGTTTGATGCTCTTGGACATTTCTGTCTCCCAATTGTGTCTTTGAAACCTGCGCGGGCCACGGCCGGCGCCTGCCTCATCCTCAAATAACAGATCACGCTCATGTGATCTGACGAGAGAGTAGCGGAGATGCGCGGGGTTTCACATCCCAAAGCCGGATCCGACGACACTTCGGCGGGCAAAGCTGCAAAAAAGCGCCAGTTTTCAGCCTGCATCGGCGTCTTTGTGACACCGGGGGGCACCAGAACCGGCGGCAGCTGCCGGGCTGTAGTGGCCCGCAGCCCGCGGGGCAGACAACAGATCATCAGAATGCCTCCCAGATGCAGCTGTCACCCTCGGGGCGGTAGCTTTCAAAGAACTGTGTCGCCGCCGCATCCGCCGCCCCAAAGGGCACTTCGCGGTCCGACAGCGAGATCACCACCCGGACCGGCTCCAGCCCATGCTGGTGCAGATAGGCCAGAACCAGGGTCTGGCACAGGTGATCCATATCCGGGGCGGCCTGTTCATAGCTGATCAGCGCCGCGTCGCGGGCAATCTGCGGCGCAAGAAAGCGAAAGCGCACCCAAAGCTCGCCGGTGCTGTCGTCCAGAAGAACCTCATGCAGATCGACTTCCTGCCCCGATGGCAGATCAATCGGCAGCGATCCGGCCTGCGCAGCCGCGCCAAGGGCAAGCAGAACCGAGACCCCGGAGGCCGTCACGGCAGATTTGATGGCAGGCCCAATACCGCAGCCCCGACCCCAAAAACGATGGGCTCCTCCTGTCGGGGCTGCAGGCGCTGCACACGCGGTGCGCGCTGTCCGATATGAGCTGGCGCGGATCATGTGTCAGATTCGGTTCCGGTGTCAAACAAAGATACAAATGTGGGCGCAAACATCTGAGATTGTTCAAATTGATCGCATTTTGCGAACAATCCACCCGATATGCCGGCGATTGGTTCCAGCCCGCTGATTTCCAACAGGCTTTTGCCATCGGGGTGGCGGCAGATCGCGGCGTAGGCAGGCGCTGACATCTGAGTTGTATCCTCATCACCCCTCGCAGCCAAGGCGATATTTACCTTTGGCCGCAAGGGTCTGGGTCAGGAAATCCGGAACGGGTCCGGGTGTTACAGCGGGATATTGTCGTGTTTCTTCCACGGGTTTTTGAGCTGCTTGCCCCGCAGCGACGCAAATGCACGGCTGACGCGTTTGCGGGTGGATTGCGGCATGATCACCTCGTCGATGAAGCCGCGTTCCGCCGCCACAAAGGGATTGGCAAAGCGTTCTTCGTAATCCTTCGTGTGCTCGGCAATCTTGTCGGCATCCGCCAGATCAGCGCGGTGGATGATTTCGGTCGCGCCCTTGGCCCCCATCACGGCGATCTCCGCCGTCGGCCAGGCGTAATTGAAATCGCCACGCAGATGTTTGGAGGCCATCACGTCATAGGCGCCGCCATAGGCCTTGCGGGTGATCACGGTAACCTTCGGCACCGTCGCCTCGCCATAGGCAAACAGCAGCTTTGCCCCATGTTTGATGACGCCGCCATATTCCTGGCTGGTCCCCGGCAGGAAGCCCGGCACATCAACCAGCGTCAGGATCGGGATCTCGAAACAGTCGCAGAAGCGCACGAACCGCGCCGCCTTGCGGCTGGAATCGATATCGAGACAGCCCGCCAGAACCATCGGCTGGTTGGCAACAACACCCACGGTCTGCCCTTCAAGGCGGATAAAGCCGGTGATGATGTTCTTGGCGAAATCTTCCTGAATTTCGTAGAAATCCCCCTCGTCCGCGACTTTGTGAATCAGCTCCTTCATGTCGTAGGGCGTGTTGGGATTCTCTGGAATCAGCGTATCGAGCGAGGCTTCGACGCGGCCCGGCTCATCAAAGAAGGGGCGAACCGGCGGTTTTTCGCGATTGTTCAGTGGCAGGAAGTCGACCAGCCGGCGGACCTCCGCCAAGGCTTCGACGTCGTTTTCAAAGGCGCCATCAGCCACCGAGGACTTCTTTGTGTGGGTCGAGGCGCCGCCCAGCTCCTCGGCGGTGACGACCTCGTTGGTGACGGTCTTCACCACATCGGGGCCGGTCACGAACATGTAGGATGTGTCCTTCACCATGAAGATGAAATCGGTCATCGCGGGCGAGTAGACCGCGCCGCCGGCACAGGGGCCCATGATGACGGAAATCTGCGGCACCACGCCCGAAGCCATAATGTTGCGCTGGAACACCTCGGCGTAGCCCGCAAGCGAGGCGACACCTTCCTGAATACGGGCGCCACCGGAATCGTTGATGCCAATGACCGGCGCGCCATTCTGCACCGCCATATCCATGATCTTGCAGATCTTTTGCGCGTGGGTTTCCGACAGAGAGCCGCCAAACACCGTGAAATCCTGGCTGAAGACATAGACCATCCGGCCATTGATGGTGCCCCAGCCGGTAACCACGCCATCGCCCGCCGGGCGCTGTTTTTCCATGCCGAAATCGGTGCAGCGATGCGCCACGAACATGTCGAATTCTTCGAAACTGCCCTCGTCCAACAGCAGCTCGATCCGCTCGCGCGCGGTCAGTTTACCGCGCCCATGCTGAGCGTCGATCCGCTTTTGTCCGCCCCCCAGTCGCGCTGCGTTGCGACGGTCTTCCAGCTCGGAAAGGATATCTTTCATGGCCATGCCCCCTGTTGAATTTCAGGCGACCATAGACGCTGCACAGGAGAAGCCAAAGTCAATAATGGCAAATTTGCAAAGTATTTGCGTAACAGATGCGCTAATTTGCAAACAGGCACAGAACCGCGCAGAAACCGCCGAAGCGGCGGGTGTTCTTGATGTGCTGACCGATGTGCTCGTATCACCGGGGCCGAGCAACGGAGACGGAACACCCCCCATGTTACACCCTTCCCAGATCATACAGGCCATGCAGTTCGACGGGTTCTACACCCGCAATCCGATCAACACGGATAACGCCCCCCGGCTGACCATCACCTATCAATTCGCGGGCAGCTCCGCGCCCGGCGATCTGCCGACCGGCAGCACATATTCCGGCTGGCAGAGTTTCAGCGCCGCGGAACGGGCTGCCTTTGCCGAGGCGTTCGATCATATCGAAACCTTCCTGAACGTCGATTTTGTCGAGGTGCGGGGCGCGGCTGATCCCGACCTGAACCTCGGCTCCGTCACCATCCCCGGCAGCACGGTCGGGATCGGCGGCTACAGCATGAGCTTTCGCGGCAGTGATATCAGCAGCTGGGACGGCTATGCGGTTTTTGACAACACCCTGGATATGTCACAGGACAACCGTGAAAGCCTCATCCTGCATGAACTGGGACATGCTCTTGGTCTTCAGCACACCCATGATTCAAGCCTGCCCGAAGGCTATGACAGCAACCTCTATTCGGTGATGTCCTACCGCGAGAACCCGCTGAACGGTCAGGACAGCGATGCGATGATGCTGTTTGACGTGCTGGCGCTGCAGGACATCTGGGGTGCCGTCGATTACAACACCGGCAACTCTACCTATCGCGGATCGCGCACCGACACCGTGGATGTGATCTGGGACACCAGTGGCCGCGACACCTTCAACGCCAGCGACCGCAGCACGGCGGTGACACTGGATCTGCGCGAGATGCATTTCTCAAGCTTTGACACCGAAAGCGATGTGACAATAGCCCATGGCGTCACCATCGAGAACGCCATCGGCGGGCGAGGCCGGGATTTGATCATCGGTAATGACGCCAACAACCGGCTGGTCGGCGGCGGCGGACGGGACACCCTGCGCGGCGATGGCGGCAATGATGCCTTGAACGGCAACAGCGGGATTGACCTGCTCATCGGTGGCGGCGGCAATGACCGCCTGAACGGCGCTGGCGGCAATGATCGTCTGGTGGGCAACAGCGGCGCCGATATCTTCATCTTTGCCCGCAATGGCGGCAATGATACCATCCGCGACTTTCAGGACGATATCGACACGCTGCGCATCGTCGGCCACGGCAGCAGAGCCGAGGTGCTCGCCCGCGCCAGCGAGGTGGGCGACGATCTATACTTCGACCTTGATGGCAACAACAGCGTCACGCTGCGCAATATGACCCTGGATCAGATCAGCGACGATCTGCTGGTCTGAGGCTGCGCATTATGGACAATCGCCGCGGTGTGACCTAATTCGTTCACATGCGAACCATTCCGCGGCGATTTCTGGACCGTCGGTCCAACCCCAATATCGGCACGCTGATCCTGCTCTCTGGGCTGTCGGCGCTGGCGATGAATATCTTTCTGCCCTCCCTGCCCGGGATGGCCCGATATTTTGATGCCGATTACAGCCTGATGCAGCTGTCGGTCGCGCTGTACCTTGCCGTCAGCGCGGCGGTGCAGATTTTTGTCGGGCCGATTTCCGACAAGCTGGGGCGCCGCCCGGTCATCCTGTGGGGCGTGGCGCTGTTCTTGCTGGCGACGCTGGGCTGTCTTTATGCGCCGACGGCGGAGATCTTTCTGCTGTTTCGGATGTGTCAGGCGATTGTCGCCTCTGCGATGGTACTGAGCCGTGCCGCCGTGCGCGACATCTACGACAATGATGCCGCCGCCAGCATGATCGGCTATGTCACCATGGGCATGGCGGTGGTGCCGATGATCGGCCCGGTGATCGGTGGCGCGCTGGAAGAGACCCTCGGCTGGAAAGCCAATTTCTGGCTTCTGATGGTGCTGGGGGCGGCAACATTCGCGATTGCCTATCTCGACCTTGGCGAAACCGCCCGCAAGAGCGGCAAGACCCTGATGGCGCAGTTCCGCGAATATCCCGAGCTGCTGCGGTCGCCTCGGTTCTGGGGCTATTCGCTGGCCTCGGGCCTGTCGTCGGGCGCGTTTTTTGCCTATCTGGGCGGCGCGCCTTTTGTCGGCACACAGGTCTATGGTCTGTCTGCTGCCGAGCTTGGGGTCTATTTTGCCTCGCCGGCCGTGGGGTATTTCATCGGCAATTTCCTGTCCGGGCGCTATTCGACCCGGATCGGGCTCAATCGGATGGTGCTCTGGGGCTGTCTGATCAACGGCATCGGCGTGGCGCTGTCGCTCACACTGGCGCTGGCGGGTGCCGACAGCGTCTATTCCTTCTTTGGCTTCATGACCTTTGTCGGGCTGGGCAACGGCATGGCGATCCCCAATGCCACCGCCGGTGCGATTTCGGTGCGGCCCCATCTTGCGGGCACTGCCTCAGGGCTTGCCGGTGCGATCATGATTGGCGTTGGCGCCGGGCTTAGCGCCTATGCGGGCTACCTGTTGGTGCCGGGATCGACGCCGGTGCCGCTGCTGACCATCATGCTGGCCACCGCCGTTCTGGGCTTTGTGTCGATCCAGGTGGTGATCCGCCGCGAGAAAAACCTCGGGATCTGAGCGGCATTAGCGCCGCCCTGCCCGGTTCGGGTGCTCGCATAACGCCCTCCCATCATCACCTTGCACTTTCCCCGCCAGCGCGTCCGATGGGCGTGCCGCTCTTGCACCGCATGATTTGCAATTCTACAGTTGCAACATCCAAGATTTGCAAAGGGGATACCCATGGCGCAACAGAAACTCTATGCCGGAGCCAAGCTGCGGGAAATGCGGCTGCGCCTGTCGCTGACGCAAAAGGAGTTCGCCGCCAAACTGGGGGTCTCCCTGCCCTATCTCAACCAGATGGAAAACAACAACCGCCCGGTTTCCACGACCGTGGTTCTGGCGCTGGCGCAGGAATTCGGGCTGGATGTCACCGAGCTGTCCACCGGTGACAGCGAACGACTGGTCAGCGACATGCGTGAGGTGATGGCCGACCCGGTTTTTGCCGATGCGGCAGTACCAATGGCGGATCTGCGGCTGACGGCTTCCAACGCGCCGGCGCTGGCGCGCGCGCTGCTGACGCTGCATCGCGCCTACCGTCAGACCCATGAGCGGCTGGCCTCGCTGGATGAGGCGCTGGGGCGCGAGGATGCGCGCATTCAGGCTTCGCCCTGGGAAGAGGTGCGCGATTTCTTCCATTATTGTGACAACTACATTGATGCGGTGGATCGCGCGGCAGAGAATTTCAGCGGCAGGCTAGACGCCCGCAGCGCCGCCATCGCCGCATTGGATCAGGCCGGGATCAGCGTGGTTTTCGGCGATATCGACGGGCTGCGAAAGTTTGATCCGGCAGGCAAGGTGCTGCGGTTGTCCAACCGTGCCTCACCGCAGACGCAGCTGTTCCAGCTGCTGTTGCAGGTGGCGCTGCTGCATCAGAACGACCTGCTGGAGGCCACGCTGGACTTTGCCAAGTTTCACAGCGAGGCGGCCCGCTCCATCGCCAAGATCGGCCTCGCCAACTATTTCGCCGGGGCCGCGATGATGCCCTACCGGCAGTTTCTGGATGCCGCCGTGGACTGCCGCCACGATCTGGAGCTGCTCGCCACCCGCTTTGGTGCCTCGATCGAACAAGTGGCGCATCGCCTGTCCACATTGCAGCGCCCCGGCGCCAAGGGGGTGCCGTTCTTCTTTGTCCGGGTTGATCAGGCGGGCACCATCACCAAGCGGCACTCGGCCACGCGGCTGCAATTTGCACGGTTTGGCGGCGCCTGCCCGCTGTGGAATGTGCACCGCGCCTTTGAGACGCCGGGCCGGTTCCTGCGGCAGCTGGCGGAGACGCCGGACGGGGTGCGCTATATCTCATTGGCGCGGGATGTGTCGAAACCGGGCGGTTCCTTTGGCTCTCCCGTCCGGCGCTACGCGATTGCCCTGGGCTGCGAGGTGCGCCATGCCGACGCTCTGGTCTATGCCGATACGCTGGATGTGAGTCAGGACAGCGCCTATGAGCCGATTGGCATCTCCTGCCGGATCTGCGAACGGCGCGATTGCCATCAGCGATCGGTGCCACCGCTGGAACGGCGGCTGAGCATCAACACCGACCAGCGCGGCGTGCTGCCTTATGAGGTGAGCTGAAAGGATGCGGAAAACCCAGCCGCGGTGCCCAGCAGGACCTGAGCGCCCCGGCAGAAAAGTTTCTTGCAGAAACAGGGGCAAGCCTCCAAGCTCGGCAGCCAGATACGAGTGTCCCCCGGAAAAGAGAGTAACCACATGAAAATCCCAGCTATTGCCGCCAGTTTCTTGTTGATCGGTGCGGTCCATACCAACGCGGTCGGTGCCCAGACACTGGAGCAATGGGGGGCCTCTGATTACTGGGATGTTCTGATTGATCCCTCACTGGGCGACGGCTGCCTGATCCAGTCGGAATTCACCGATGGATCCGTTGTCCGCATCGGTTTTGACCGCACCGAAGGCACGGGCTATGTCACTGCCTTCAACATGGGCTGGGGCGACATCGAGGAAGGGGCCTCCTATCCGGTTCTCTTCTCGCTTGACGGTCAGGATTATGATGCCGATGCGACGGGCATCTATCTTGAGGACGTGCCCGGGGCGGATATCGCCTTTGACAACCCCGATTTCCTGTTCGACCTCGCGATCAAACAGACGATGACGCTCTACACGACCGAGGGCGAAGTCATGTCGATTGACCTCACCGGGAGTTACAAGGCGCTTGAAGCGGCAATCGAATGTCAGGAAGAAATGGGCTGAGCGATATCTCGGCCCCGATCTTCGGCATGATATCGCAGGAATAATCGCGCGGGTGACAGGAAAAGAGGGGCACCGGCGGCGCCCCTCTTTGCTGTTGTTGGCTGGGTTTCTTACGCCTTTGACAACATGCCCCAGATCTCATCCTTGAGGGCGGCGCGCTGTTTGCGCAGGTCGGCTTCGGCAGTTTCGGACATCGGCTCGACATTGGTTTCGGCGCGATGCACCGCGCGGTTCACCGCGTGATAGCTGTCCGCAAGCTTGGCAAAATGGGCGTCCGATTGCTTCAGCGCATGGATCTGCGACTGCTTGTCGGGAAATTCTTCGGCCAGTTCGTGGGGGGTATTGGACATCTGCTCGCTCCTTGATTTTTCAGCGTCAGACGGACCTTAGCCAGCCCTGCCCCTGCCCACTTTGACGCGGATCAAACCGGCAGCTTCGTCCGACTAAAAAACGCCCGCGCAACGGGGTGCAGCGGGCGTTTCAGGGCTATCCCCCGGCTGTTCAGCGCTGGGAGGTTTGCCAATTCGGGTTGAACCAGGCCTGCGCGTTTGACGACGGCAGGCGGCGGCCGAGGATGTGGTCGGAGGCTTTCTCGCCGGTCATGATCGAGGGGCCGTTGAGATTGCCATTGGTGATGCGTGGGAAGATCGAACTGTCGGCGACGCGCAGGCCGTCGACGCCGATGACGCGGCATTCGGGATCAACCACCGCCATCGGATCCTCCACCGCGCCCATCTTACAGGTGCCGCAGGGGTGATAGGCGCTTTCGACATGTTCGCGGATAAAGCCGTTCAGCTCGTCATCCGATTGCAGCCCATCGCCGGGCTGGATCTCATATTTCACGAACGGCTTCATCGCATCCTGTGCAAATACCTCGCGGGTCAGGCGGATACATTTGCGGAAATCCTCCCAGTCCTTCTCGGTCGACATGTAGTTGAACAGGATTTTTGGCGCATCCTTGGGATTGCTGGAAGCCAGCGTGACCTCACCGCGCGAGTCCGAGCGCATCGGGCCGACATGGGCCTGAAAACCGTGGCCCTCGGCTGCGGCCTGACCATCATAGCGCACCGCGATGGGCAGGAAGTGGTACTGGATATCCGGGTAATCGACGCCCTTGTCGGAGCGGATGAAGGCGGCGCTTTCGAACTGGTTGGAAGCGCCCAGACCTGTTTTGGTGAACAGCCACTGCGCCCCCACCATCGCCTTGCCAAGCAGGTTCCAGTATTTGAACAGGGTAATCGGCTGTTTGGAGGCGAACTGGAAATAGAATTCCAGATGGTCCTGCAGGTTCTGGCCCACGCCGGGACGGTCGACGACAACGTCGATGCCATGCTCGGCCAGATGTTTGGCCGGACCGATGCCCGAGAGCATCAGCAGTTTGGGCGAGTTCAGCGAGGAGGCCGCAAGAATGACCTCGGCGTTGGCGCGGATCACCTCGATCTTGCCGCCCCGCTCGACCTCGACGCCGACGGCGCGCCCTTCTTCAATGACCACCTTGCGGGCAAAGGCGCGGATCAGATCGCAATTGTCACGCTTCAGCGCGGGCTTCAGATAGGCATTGGCGGCGGACCAGCGCTGACCCTTGTAGACGGTCATTTCCATCGGGCCGAAGCCTTCCTGCTGCTCGCCGTTGTAATCCTCGGTCACCGGATAGCCGGCCTGTTCGCCCGCCTTTACAAAAGCCGCGTGCAGCGGGTTGTCGCGGGGGCCGCGGGTCACATGCAGCGGGCCGTCGGTGCCGCGCCAGTCCGCATCGCCGCCATGGCCGCGATCGTCCCAGGTTTCCATACGTTTAAAATAGGGCAGCACGTCGGCATAGGACCAGCCTGTCGCCCCGGTCTCGGCCCAGTGGTTGTAATCGCCTGCGTGGCCGCGCACATAGACCATGCCGTTGATCGAGGAGGAACCGCCGATCACCTTGCCGCGCGGGCAGACCAGTTCGCGACCGCCCAGATGCGGTTCCGGCTGCGATTTGTAGCCCCAGTCGTACATCGACATATTCATCGGGTAGCTCAGCGCCCCCGGCATCTGGATGAACGGTCCGGCATCACTGCCGCCATGTTCGATCACCAGAACCGATTTTCCTGCCTCGGACAGGCGGTAAGCCATGGCACAGCCGGCAGAGCCGGCACCGACAATCACATAATCCGCGTTCATTGCGTCTCTCCATTGCGGATCCGGGTTGGGTCAAGGATGCCTGTGGCACCGCGCCATGGCGCGGCCTGTCCTTGAGGCCCCCCGAATCTGCCTCATCATTGTTGTGGTCCGCCGAGGACGCGAAGCGCCCTCAGCGGGCCTCTCAGCATCCCCTTCCCTCTTGCCCTTTTGGGCAACGGGGCGGGTGGGTGGGCGTTGCCCAAAAGGGCAATCAGAACGCCGCTTCGACGTCGCCCATGCGGACGTAGACCGATTTCACCTGGCTGAAGTGCTTGATCGCCTCTTTCGAGTTCTCTCGCCCCACGCCGGAGGCTTTCACCCCGCCAAACGGCGCCTCGACCGGCGCGTCGTTGTAGGAGTTGATAAAGCAGCTGCCCGCCTCCAGCTGGCCGATCACCCGGTGGGCGCGGCTGAAGTCATTGGTGAAGACGCCCGCCGACAGGCCGAATTCGGTGTCGTTGGCCCGCGCGATCACCTCTTCCTCGGTGTCGAAGTCGAGGACCGACATCACCGGGCCAAAGATCTCCTCGCGGGCGATGGTCATATCGTCGGTCACATCGGCAAAGACGGTCGGTTCGACAAAGAAACCATCCATGTCTGCGCGCTTGCCGCCGCAGATCAGGCGGGCGCCCTCTTCTTTGCCCTTTTCGATGTAGCCAAGTACGATGTTCATCTGGTTTTCGGTGACCATCGGGCCAAAGCTGGTGGCCTCATCCATCGGGTCGCCGAGGATTGCGTTGCCGGTGCGTTCAGCGAGACGGGCGAGGAATTTCTCCTTGATGCCCTTCTGCACGAACACGCGGGTGCCGTTGGAGCAGACCTGACCGGAGGAATAGAAGTTGCCATTGATGGCGCCGCCGACGGCGTTTTCCACATCGGCGTCGTCAAAGATGATCAGCGGCGACTTGCCGCCCAACTCCATGGTGACATGCTTCATGCCCTCAGCCGCCGCCGCATAGACTTTCTTGCCGGTCGGCACCGAGCCGGTCAGCGAGACCTTATCAACGCGCGGGTCGGTGACCAGCGCCGCCCCGACCTCGCCCATGCCCTGAATGACATTGTAGATACCGGCAGGAGCGCCCGCCTCATGCAGGATCTCGGCCACCTTGAGGGCGCAGAGCGGCGTGGTCTCGGAGGGTTTGAACACCATCGAATTGCCGCAGGCCAGCGCAGGCGCGCCTTTCCAGCAGGCGATCTGGGTCGGGTAGTTCCACGCGCCGATGCCGACACAGAGGCCCAATGCCTCGCGCATGGTATAGACCCAGTCTTCGCCCATCGGGATGTGCTCGCCGGTGAGGGAGCCTGCGAGGCCGCCGAAATACTCCAGCGCGTCGGCGCCGGAGGTGGCGTCGGCCACCAGCGTCTCCTGTAGCGGCTTGCCGGTGTCGTAGGTTTCCAGCACGCTGAGCTCGTGGTTGCGTTCGCGCATGATGTCGGCGGCGCGGCGCAGGATGCGGCCGCGTTCGGTGCCGGTCATCTTGGCCCATTCTTTCTGGGCGGCCTTTGCAGTGGAGAGCGCCTGTTCGACGATTGCGGGCGTGGCCGCGTAGACCGTGGCGATCTGCTCGCCGGTGGCGGCATAGATCACCGGGATCGGGGTGCCGCTGGTGTCTTCGACATATGCGCCATTGATGAAATGGCTGGCTTTGGGCTGTGCGGGGTGTGTCATGATTTTCTGCCTCCGGCGGGGATATTTAGGGCCAGAAGAACTGGCGTAGGAGTGTGTGTGAGTGGTCTATTCGCCGCGAGGAAAGCGGTTGCCGTCCTCAACGTCGTTCAGATCCATATGGTTGCGCATGTAGCGTTCGGATGCTTTTTGCAGCGGCTGGTAGTCCCAGGGGAAATAGCCGCCCTGGCGCAGGGCTTCGTAGACGACCCAGCGGCGGGCCTGACTGGCGCGCACCTCTGCGTCGAAGGTCTCAAGGTTCCAGCGGGCCTCGGATTTGGCGCGCAGGGAGTTCAGCGTGCCGGCATGGGCCGGGTCCGCTGCCAGATTGGTCAGCTCGTGCGGGTCGGCCTCCAGATCAAACAGCTGGTCGGGATCGAGCGCGCAGCGGGTGTATTTCCATTTGCCATAGCGCAGGCAGACCAGCGGCGCATAAGAGGCCTCGGCTGCGTATTCCAGGGCGACGGGTGCGCTGCGCTCCTCCCCAAGGGCCAAAGGCAGCAGGTTCTGCCCATCCGTCCAGGGTTCGATCTCTGCCATATCCACACCGGCCAGCGCGCCCAGCGTTGGCGTCACATCGAGAGTGGAGACCGGGGTGTCGATCCGGCCCGCGGGCAGGTCCGGCGCGGAGATCATCAGCGGCACCCGCGCGGAGCCTTCGTAGAAGGTCATCTTGAACCACAATCCACGCTCGCCCAGCATGTCGCCATGATCGGAGACAAAGAGGATGATCGCCTCTTGCCGAGTGGTTTCCAGCACCTCAAGGATCTCGCCGATCTTGTCATCAAGATAGGAGATATTGGCGAAATAAGCACGGCGGGAACGTTTGATGTCCTCTTGCGAGATATCAAAGCTGCGCCAGTCGTTGGCGTCGAAAATCCGTTTGGCGTGGTTGTCGTGGTCGGCGTAGGCCATTGCCGGGATTTCGGGCAGCAGGTGCTCGCAGTCCTCGTAAAGGTCCCAGTACTTGCGGCGCGCCACATAGGGGTCATGAGGATGGGTAAAGCTGACGGTCAGCGCCCAGGGGCGATCGTCCTTGCCACGGGCCAGATCGTAGAGCTTGGCCTTGGCGTGATGGGCGACCTCATCGTCATATTCCATCTGGTTGGAAATCTCGGCGATGCCTGCGCCGGTGACCGATCCCATATTGTGATACCACCAGTCGATCCGCTCTCCCGGTTTGCGGTAATCCGGCGTCCAGCCGAAATCGGCCGGATAGATGTCGGTGGTCAGCCGGTCCTCGAACCCGTGCAGCTGGTCGGGGCCGACAAAGTGCATCTTGCCGGAAAGGCAGGTGTAATAGCCCGCACGGCGCAGATGATGGGCGTAGGTGGGGATGTCGCTGCGAAATTCGGCGGCGTTGTCATAGACGCCGGTGCGCGAGGGCAGCTGGCCGGACATGAAAGACGCCCGTCCCGGCGCGCAGAGGGGCGAGGCGGTATAGGCATTGGCAAAACGGGTGGAGCGGGCGGCCAGTTTTTTCAGGTTCGGCGCATGCAGGAACTCGGCGGGACCATCGGGGAACAGCGTGCCGTTCAACTGGTCAACCATCACGATCAGGATGTTCGGGGCAGTCATATGTCGAAGCGCTCCTTTTGGTCTGCGATGCGGCCTGTGGCCGGGTGATCTGGGGCGACAGATTGGAGAGAGCCAAGGCGCGAGGCCCATGGCGCAAAAGACCAAACCTGTCGGATGTCTCGGTGCGGCGATGCCGCGAAAGGCCCCGGCCCTGCCATCTGGCGGGCCGGGGCGCCCGGTTTTTAGTGGGCTGTCTTGATACGATCGAAATCGAGGGTGTTTTCCTCAGGCGAGGCAGTGATGGCCGCAACTTCGCTGCGCTTCTTCACGAAGATGTAGATCAGGCAGGCGATGTAGATGCCGATCACCACGGTGCCGACCCACTGGATCTGCAGCCACTGGCTCTGGAAGGCCAGGGTCAGGGCAAAGAGCGCCACGGCGTTGCCAAGCACGTAAGGCAGCTTGCCCAGACGTTCGGCGCTGAGGTTCATGTTGTCGGTGTAAAGGCGGATCAGCGAGTCAAACGAGTTGATCACGAAGAGGATGCCAACAACCGTCATGGACCAGTTGATCAGACCAGCGGTGGGAATGGTGTTGAGGTGGTAGAAATACAGCACCGAGAACCAGACCGCGAGCGGGATCGACGGGAACACCAGCAGTGACGCCAGCAGCTGCCATGTGGTCAGGCCACCGACAAAGCGCGAGGTGAACTGGCCGATCATGATCGACCATGCAAACCACCAGAACAGGTAGAATTCATGGTATTCGGTCAGCGGCAGGATGAATTTGTGGATATTGCCGAAGTAGCCGCCGATATTGCCGGCCGTGCTGACAAACTCACCCAGCCCCATACCTGCATAGGCCCACATGCCGAGGATCAGCGCGAAGAACAGGAAGGTGGAGGCCACCGACAGGATACGGACGTATTTGATATCGGTCGAGGAATAGGCCGCCGCCAGGATCACCAGGAAGCAGATCACATAGAAGGCCGGGATGACCGTCTCGCCGTCGCCGACTTCGGCGATGTAATATGGCATGTAGATCAGGAACAGCGCGCCGGTGAAGGCGCAGGTGGTGATGATCACCAGATTGTTCAGCAGCTTCACGATGCCGATTTCAAAGAACTTCACCCGCGGCTCGATGGCGCAGAAATAGAAGGCGGTCAGGAAGTAGAACGCCCAGATCAGGAAGCCCCAGAAGCCAAATTCGAGCGCCAGCGGATTGGTGAAGGCATAGGCGGGCTCTGTCGCCGTATCCGCGTAAAGCGGGAAGTCGAAGGCGAGTGGGAACATGATCAGCCCCACATCCAGACCCGAGGTGAAAAGAATAGCGATGAAGGTGAACAGCGGCACCGGGGTGACCCCGACGATGCGCATGTTCCACCATTTGATCACGCAGAAAATCACCAGCGCAAAGGCCAGCAAGATCCCGGCTGAGATGATTGTTGTCATACGTCCCTCCCTTGGATGGGCGTTGGTCGCCCTTTTGACGTGTGCGACAGACATAGCAGAAAACGGGAGGTCCCCAAATAGTTTTTAAATGACCATTCAAGATCCGGAATAGTCATAACAGGAGTTGAAACGCAGACCGAGCTGGCGCAAGACTTCTATATGGCTAGAAAAAGAATTCGCGACATCCGGAACGAAGAGCTGATCGAAGCAACCATCGTTGCGGTCCACCGCCGCGGCTATGGTGTTGTTACCATGGCGGAAATCGCGAAGGAAGCGGGGGCCTCGGCAGCCTCGATCAACTATTATTTCGGCTCCAAGGAAGGGCTGATGGAGGCCACGATGCGCCATCTGCTGAACAAGCTGCGCCTGGCGATGATTCGTGGATATGCCACGGCGCAGACGCCAAAAGAGCGGCTTTATGCGGTGATGGACGCCAATTTTGACGATGATTTGTTCCGTGTCGCGCCCTGTAGCCTGTGGATGCAGTTCTGGGCCAGCGCGCCTTATTCGAGTCGTCTGTCGCGGCTGCACAGAATCAACCGCAGCCGCGTGCGCAGCCATTTCCGGGCCGAGCTGAAATGCCTGTTGCCGCAGGACCGGGTCGAAACCGCCCGTCAGGCGCTGCAATGTTATATGGATGGTGTCTGGCTTCAGGCGGCCCAGTCCGAAACGCCGCTGGATCCCGAACAGGCGCGCCGGGCGGCACATCGGGTTGTGGATCTGGCGATCGGCTGACAGCCAGTGAGCCGGGCCGTTGCCCGACGATCTGGCCCGTCGACCGGATGGCTGTTCAGTTCAGCGGCAGGTCCTGACGGCGATAGTGCAATCGGCTGTCACGCGGCATGTAGCCCAGCACCAGATCGGTCTCCGTCAGGGAGAGGATGCGGTAACAATGGGTCGGCCCGCCGTCCTCGGCCTGGGCGACGAGGAACGGGCCCGCACCCTCAGCATCAGCGCAGGCGGTCTGCACCGAGAGCAATTCGGTCATGGTTTCGACCGAGCCGTAGAAATTGCGCCGCGCCGCCCCTTCGACTACAAAAAGATCGTAGGCATCCGACTGAGAGACCCACCTGCCCGCCAGCTGAGTAAGCAGGGTGTCATATCGGGTCTCGTCCCGCTCTGTCAGCGCGCTGATGCTGGCCTGGATGACGCGATCCCCGATCGCCAGACGATTGCCGGCCACCCGCACCGGAGCGCCTGCATCCAGCGTCAGCAGACGCTCGATGATGGCAGGCTCTGTCGCGCCGTCATTGATGACGCAGATCTGCCCCTCCTCCATCACCAGCTTGCAGATCACCCGCCCGTCGCTCTGCCGGACCTCGCAGCCCTGAAAGGTGACATCCCGATCAAACCCGCTGCCCGGCGGCGCGGTGGCACCTGACGCCGCGCTTTCAGGCGGGGCGTGACGCGGGCGGGAATGTTCGCTGAGCTGCGCCACATAGGCGATTTTGGCGCCGGGGGCATCGGTGGTGGTGGCGGGCGCCTGGGTGTCGATCTTGGCAAAAAATGCGCTGTCATAGCCACGTATGGCGCAATCATGGTCGCCATAGATGGTGAACTCATCCGGCGCGGTGCAGAAGGAAATCCGCTCATCCTGAAACTGCCAGTCCTGTGCCTCGCTTCGGAAGTAGTAGAAGCGGTTGCGCAGCGGGGCGTCGATCACCCGCTCGCAGGTGGCGGGTGGCAGCTGCCACCAGCCACGGGAGATCCAGCGCCCGTCATCGCGGAACGCCAGGCTGAGCGACTGCGGCACTGCGGTGTCATTGCAGATCTCCAGCCCGACATGACCGGTGTCGGCCCAAGCCGATTTCACCAGCGCCGCCGGTGCAATCAGAAGAGCCAAGATCCATCGGACGCGCATGTCGTTCACCTCTATTCTCGAATTATTCCGGTGTCCCTATCAGTGCTCTGTGACGGTTTTGCGAAATCAGACCTTTGTGGCGAGGCTGGCAGGTGTCAGCGCCCGGCGTTTCAGCACCGCCTCCCGCCAGGTGATGAAGCTGACAGCCGCCAGGATCAGGCAGCCACCGGCGACAACCCAGATATCCACCGCCTCTTCGAAGACGAGGGCGCCGAGAAGTGTCGCCCAAAGCAATTGTAGAAAGGTTACCGGCTGGGTCACCGTCACCGGCGCTGACGCAAAGGCAAGCGTCATGGTGAAATGCCCCGCTGTCGCAAAACAGGCGACCGCAAAGAGGACAGCCAGCTCCCAGATGTTCGGGGTCACCCAGACCGCGGCGGCAAAGGGAGCCAGAAACACCGTGACCCAGATCGACAGCATCGCCACGACAACCACCGGGTTGGTGCCATCAACCGTTGTTTTGGCCAGAAGGTAGGACGCGCCAAAGGCCAGCGCGGTAAAGAGCATGGCAAGATGGCCTGCCTCTACCTCGCGAAATCCGGGGCGCAGGATGATCAGCGCGCCCAGCAGAGCTACAAGAATGGCGCCCACACGGCGCAGGGCCATCCGTTCGCCCAGAAAGAGGGCGGCACCGATGGAGACATAGATCGGCGACAGGTAATTCATCGCCGTGACCTCGGCCAATGGGATCTGCGTCATGGCAAAGAACCACAGGATCACCCCCAGCGTATGCACAAAGCCGCGCATGGCAAACAGCCCCCAGAGCCGGGCGGTGAGCCGCGACCGGCGCAGCGTCGCGACCATCGGCACCAGAAACACCAGCCCCATCAGGTAGCGCAGAAAGGCCGATTCCGCAGGCGGGATGCGATTGCCGAGGTATTTGACAAGGGCGGTCACCGCGACAAAACACAGCCCCGTCACCAGCATCCAGAACACCCCTTTTACCGGGTTGCCGACGGGGGGCGCCGGCGGCCTTACGGCGGCGGCGGCGGCGGCGCTGTCGGATGTGGGGTGGTCGTCGGATGGAGTGGTCATGGCGCGCATGAGAGCACCGGGGCGGTCGCAGAACAACCCTTCACATATGAAATATGTTCTTGTCCCGGGCGGCACGACCGGGTTTGTGCGTGACGCGCACAGAGGCGCATCAGAACCTGTATGACACCCCGCACTGTCACATCATCAGCAGCTTGATGGCGATGGCCCACATGGTCAGCCCCACCAGCACGTCCAGCAGCTGCCAGGCTCGGGGTCGGGCAAAGACCGGTGCCAGCAGGCTGGCCCCGTAGCCAAGCGTAAAGAAGAAGGCAAAGCTCGACAGCGCCGCACCAAGGCCAAAGACCAGCGGCTGCGGATATTGCGCCGAGATCGAGCCAAGCAGCACCACGGTATCGAGATACACATGCGGGTTGAGCCAGGTCAGCGCCAGCACCGTGGCCAGCATCGGCCAGAGTGTCACCGGCGCGCCCTGCCCGTCTGCGCTGTCCAGATGCGCACCGCCGCGCCATGCCGACCTGAGGCTGCGCGCGCCATACCACAGCAGAAAGGCCGCGCCGCCAAGCCGCATCGCCAGCTCGAACCACGGCAGTGCCAGCGCCAGAGAGCCGAAGCCCAGCACACCTGCGGTAATCAGCAGCGCATCGGAGCTGGCGCAAGTGAGGCAGATCCAGAACACATGCTGGCGTCTGAGCCCCTGCCGCAGCACAAAGGCATTCTGCGCGCCAATCGCCATGATCAGGCTCAGGCCGAGAAAGAAACCGGCAATCAGGCTGGAAGGCATGGGATCTGTCCTTTGTTATCTTGGTGCAGGCGGCCTGGTCCAACCGCTGACCTGGTGGTGGTCGTGGTCTGTGCTTTGACTAAGGCGCTGAGCGGGTGTAAGCAAATTAATCTGACTTACCCAAATTAAGATCTGCTAATGCAATTCGATCCCAATCACCTCGCCGCGCTATCGGCTGTCTTGCGGCTCGGCTCGTTTGAGGCGGCCGCGCAGGCCTTGCGGGTGACGCCGTCGGCGATCTCGCAGCGGATCCGGGCGCTGGAGGATCGCATTGGCAGCAGCCTCGTGCAGCGCGGCAGCCCCTGTCTGGGCACCGAGGCCGGTCTGCGGATCGCCAAACATGCCGAGGATGTCGCCCTGCTGGAGGCGGCAGTGTCCGACGATCTGCGGCTGGAGCGCGCGCCCGGTGCCTCGCGGCTGCGGGTGGCGATCAATGCCGACAGTCTGGCGACCTGGTTCGTTCCGGTGATGGCGGCCTGCGAGGGGCTGCTGTTTGATCTGGTGATCGACGATCAGGACCACAGCGCCGACTGGCTGCGCCGGGGCGAGGTTTCGGCAGCGGTGACGGCCCGCGCCAAGCCGGTGACCGGCTGCGATGCCCATCCGCTGGGGGCGCTGCGCTATATCGCGACCACCTCGCCTGCGTTCCGCGACCGCTGGTTTGCCAGCGGCGTGACCCCGGAGACAGCGTGCCGCGCGCCCTGTCTGATCTTCAACGCCAAGGATCAGCTTCAGGCGCGCTGGCTTGGCGCGCATGTGGGACCGGGGATTGCGCCGCCTGCGCATTTCCTGCCGTCGAGCCAGGGATTCGTCGATGCGGCGCTGGCGGGCGTCGGCTGGGGGATGAACCCCGAGCAGCTGGCTGCGCCCTATCTGATGGCCGAGCAGCTGTGCCCGCTGATCCCAGACACCCCGCTGGATGTACCGCTGACCTGGCAGGTGAGCCGGGTTCTGGCCCCGGCCCTTGCCGATGTGACCCGTGCCGTGCTCAAATCAGCCCGTCGGCATCTGACGCCGATCTAACCACCGGGGGCACGAATACAGTGCCAGAGGACCACAAAGGCAACAGAACGGACGGCAGGTTATCCAGCCTGAAGACAGATCCCGCCCGCAGCTCGCCGGAGCGGCTGCATATGCTGACGCTGGGCCGCAGTTTCCTGTGGCAGCTGGTGTTGCCACGGCTGCTGGTGCTGCTGACATGGGCGCTGCTGAACACGGTTGTCGTGCTGCCGCTTCGGCTGCTTTATACGCTGGTGCTGATTGATGGGCTGTTGCTGCTGTGGCAGGCGCGCAGTTTCCTGCGCAGCGCCGATGCCCATATTCGCGACACCGGTCATCTGGCGCCGGTCTGGGGCGGCTATCTGGCCATTCTCTTCGCCGGTTTTGCCACGGTGACCCTGTGGTGGGACGCAGTGCTGATCGCAACCACCCCGGAGGAGCCGGATTATGCCGAAACCGAACGGCTGGCGCGCGAGGCGCTATATGATCTGTCGATCACCCCGGATGGGCGTCGGCTGGTCTTTGCCGGGGAAATCCCGCATGGGCTGACGCGCCGGGTGGCGGCGATGATGGCCGAGGCCCCGGCCCTGCGCGAGGTGGCGCTGAGCGGTCCGGGCGGGCTGATCTATGAGGCGCGAGGTGTGGCCCGGCTGATCCGGGAGCGCGCATTGGACACGGTGGCCGAGGGTGCCTGCGCCTCGGCCTGCACCTTGGTCTTTGCCGCCGGAGAGGAGCGCAGGCTCGCCAAGGGAGGCAGCCTTGGGTTCCATTCTTATGCGCTGGCCTTTCCCGGTGGGTTGCCGCAGGTCGATCTGAACCGCGAACAGGCCCGCGACCGCGATTTTCTGATTGCACAGGGGGTCAGCGCCGATTTTGCCGAGCGGCTGTTTGCCACCGACCATCGCCAGCTCTGGACACCGGATGCGGACGAGCTGCGGCGCGCAGGTGTGCTGACCCGGCCCTAAGGAGCGGGTTTATAGCAGCGATTTGGTCATTCGGTAGTTGTGCAGCATCACGCCGCGCCGTTCGAAATCGCGCCGCCCCTCATCGCTGAAGCCCTGCCGGGTGAAGAAGCGCTTTGCGGCCTCGCTGGCCTCGACATAGAGGATCTTCAGCCCCAGATCGCGCGCCCGGATCTCCAGCTGACGATAGAGCGCCACGCCGACGCCTGTGCCCGCCACATCCGGGTGGCAGTAGAAACAATCAATATGGCCGTCCTGCTCCAGCTCGATAAAGCCCTGCGGCTGATCGCGGCCGTCAGCCGCAACGAAGATGACCCGCCCGTCCAGAGCCCGGCTTTGCCAGACCGTGGCGGGGGCGGCTTCCGGGCTCCATGCGGCGCATTGCGCGGCGGTGTAGTCCTGCCGCGCAACACCATGCACGGCGGCATGAAAGATCTGCGCCACCGCGGCGGCATCTTCGGCGCGGAACTCTCTGATCTGCATCGGGCGGCCTTTCTACAGCATTCCCAAGGGGGTCACAGAAAAAGGCCCGCCGGGCTGGCGGGCCTTGAAAATCGCATCGGACGCTGGCTCAGAGCTGCGCCATCACCTCGTCGGAGGCTTCAAAATTGGTGGTGACCCGCTGCACGTCGTCGTCATCTTCCAGCGCATCCACCAGCTTCATCAGCTTCTGCATGCCTTCGAGATCCAGCTCGGTTGTGGTGGTGGGTTTCCAGACCAGCTTGGTCGATTCAGATTCGCCCAGTTCAGCCTCAAGCGCGGTGGAGACCTCATTGAGGTCGGTGTCGGCGCAGTAGATCAGATGCCCGTCCTCGGCGCTTTCGACATCCTCGGCACCGGCTTCGATGGCGGCCATCATGACGGTATCGGCATCGCCGACAGCGGCGGGATATGTCACCTCGCCCTTGCGTTCGAACATGAACCCCACGGAACCGGTTTCGCCGAGGTTGCCACCGTTCTTGGAGAAGGTGGAGCGCACGTTGGAAGCGGTGCGGTTCTTGTTGTCGGTCATGGTTTCGACGATCACGGCGACACCGTTGGGGCCATAGCCCTCATAGCGGATTTCGTCGTAGTTCTCGGCGTCGCCGCCGGTGGCTTTCTTGATCGCGCGGTCAATCACATCCTTGGGGACGGACTGGCTTTTGGCTTCCTTGACGGCCAGACGCAGACGCGGGTTCTTGTCCGGGTCGGGGTCGCCCATCTTTGCGGCGACGGTGATTTCCTTGGAGAGTTTCGAGAACAGTTTCGACCGCGCGGCGTCCTGACGGCCCTTGCGGTGCTGGATGTTCGCCCATTTGGAATGGCCTGCCATGGTGCATCCTTGCTAATTCAATTTCGGATCTGGAGCCCATATAGCCCCGACACCGGGGGGCTTTCAAGCGCCCCATATCCGGCCCGGCGCACCATGCGGGCGGTGACAGCCGTGAGCCGCACTGCATCCGGCGTGCAGGGAGGCGCTTGTCCCGCAGCGCGCAACCGCTAGAGTGGCGCCATGACATTTGACCAGATTGTATTGTTCGCCCTCTTCGCTGCTGTCTTTGGCCTGCTGCTGTGGGGCAAGTATCGCTATGATATAGTGGCTTTTTCCGCATTGATGGTGGCGGTCCTGCTGGGGGTAGTGCCTGCCAATGACGCCTTTGCCGGATTTGGCCATCCGGCAACATTGGTGGTGGCACTGGTGCTGGTGGTTTCGGCCGGGCTGGTGCGCTCGGGTGCGGTGTTTCTGATCACCCGCACGCTGGTCGACAGCAGCCGCAATCTGGGCGCACATATCGCGCTGATGGGTGGTATCGGTGCGGTGCTGTCGGCCTTTATGAACAATGTGGCGGCGCTGGCGCTGCTGATGCCGGTGGACATCCAGACCGCGCGCAAGGCCGGGCGGGCGCCGGGGTTGAGCCTGATGCCGCTGTCCTTTGCCACCATTCTGGGCGGTATGGTGACGCTGATCGGGACGCCGCCCAATATCATTATCGCGTCGATCCGGGCCGAAACTCTGGGCGAACCCTTCGGAATGTTCGACTTTGCCCCGGTGGGCGGCATTGCGGCGCTGGCGGGGCTGCTGTTTGTGGCGCTGATCGGCTGGCGGCTGATCCCGCTGCGCCAGAATGCGGCCGGCGACTCGGAGGCACAGCTGTCGCAGTATATCGCCGAGCTGACGGTGCCCGAAGGATCGGGCCTGATCGGTCAGCGTCTGGGCGAGCTGGACGCGGAGGCCGACAAGGCCGATGTGGCGATCCTCGGGTTGATCCGCGACGGCAAGCGGCTCTATGGGCGCGCGGCGGGTCAGCTGCTGCGAGCCGGTGATGCGCTGGTGCTGGAGGCCACGCCCGAGGCGCTGGATGAATTCCGCACCGCCGCCTCGCTCGATTTTGCCGATGCCGCGCGGCAGGAGAAGCTGGGCGCCGCCGGTGATGGGCTGGAGCTGGTCGAGGTGGTGGTGCCGGAAACCGCCCGTATCAAGGGGCGCAGCGCGCAGGCGCTGGGGCTGGCCTGGCGGCAGAACACCGTGCTGATGGGGCTGGCGCGGCAGGGCCGCCGCCTGACCCGGCATATCCGGCAGGAACAGATCGAGGCGGGGGATATCCTGCTGCTGCTCTGCCCGCGTGATCGCGGCACGGATGTCACCGAATGGCTGGGCTGCCTGCCGCTGGCGGAACGCGGCCTGTCGGTCACGGCCAATGACAAGACCTGGCTTGCCATCGCGCTGTTTGCAGGCGCGGTGCTGGCGGCCTCGCTGGGTATCATCTACCTGCCGATTGCGCTGGGGCTGGTGGTGGTGGCCTATGTGCTGACCAAGATCCTGCCGCTGGCGGAATTATACGACCATATCGAATGGCCGGTGGTGGTTCTGCTCGGCTCGATGATCCCCTTGGGGGCGGCGCTGGACAGTGCCGGCGGCACTGCGCTGATCGCCGAGAGCCTGCTGACGCTGACCGCAGGCATGCCCGCCTGGGCCATTCTGACCGTGCTGATGGTGGTGACCATGACGCTGTCGGATGTGTTGAACAACACCGCCACGGCCATTGTCGCGGCCCCGGTCGGGATCCAGATGGCCAATGGTCTGGGCGTGTCGCCGGATCCGTTCCTGATGGCGGTGGCGGTGGCGGCCTCGGCGGCGTTCCTGACCCCCATCGGGCATAAGAACAACACGCTGGTGCTGGGTCCGGGCGGCTATCACTTTGGCGATTACTGGCGCATTGGCCTGCCGCTGGAGGTGCTGATCATCGCGGTCTCCATCCCCGCAATCCTGCTGTTCTGGCCGCTGTGATCGGCGCTGTGGCGCTGCTGTGACCCAACGGCAGGGACCGCAGGGTTTGCGCCGCGCCCCTCTGCACGCTTAGGCTGATCCCACAACCGGGACCAACAGCAGAGGCACGCCATGGGACAGCCGACGGACAACAGCGCAGATGTGATCATCGTCGGGGCCGGGCTGGCCGGGCTGGTGGCGGCAGCCGAACTGGGCGACCGGGGCAAGCGGGTGATCCTGCTGGATCAGGAGCCTGCACATTTCCTGGGCGGTCAGGCGCATTGGAGCTTGGGCGGGCTGTTCATGATCGACACGCCCGAGCAGCGCCGCATGGGCATTCGCGACTGTCCCGATCTGGCGCGGCGCGACTGGTTCGGCAGCGCCCAGTTTGACCGCCCCGAAGACCATTGGCCGCAACGCTGGGCGCGCGCTTATCTGGACTTTGCCAGCGGCGAGATGCGGGCCTGGCTGCATGGTCTGGGAATGCGCTGGTTTCCGGTGGTCGGCTGGGCTGAACGGGGCGGTGGCGACGCCGAGGGGCATGGCAATTCGGTGCCGCGCTTTCACCTGACCTGGGGCACCGGACCGGGGGTGGTCGCCCCCTTCGCCGCGCGGGTCGAAGCCCATATCGAGGCTGGTCTGATCCAGCCGCGCTTTCGCCATCAGGTGAGCCATATCATCACTCAGGGCGGAACTGTCAAAGGTGTCTCCGGCGAGGTCTTGGCGGCAGATGACGCGCCGCATGGGGCCCGCACCAACCGTCAGGAAATCGGCCAATTCGAGGTCTATGCGCCCTCGGTGCTGGTCGCCTCGGGCGGGATTGGCGGCAATCTGGATGCGGTGCGCCAGAACTGGCCGGTGGAGCGGCTGGGACCTGCACCGCGCCGCATGGTGGCGGGCGTGCCCTTTCACGTCGATGGGCGGATGATCCCGATTGCGCAGGCGGCGGGCGGCCATGTCATCAATGCCGACCGGATGTGGCATTACACCGAAGGGCTGCGCAACTGGGATCCGATCTGGCCCAACCACGGCATCCGCATTCTGCCCGGGCCATCGTCGATGTGGTTTGACGCCAGAGGCGACCGTCTGCCTGCGCCTTATCTGCCGGGGTTCGACACGCTGGGCACGCTGCGCGAGATCCTGAAGACGGGCCATGATTACAGCTGGTTCATCCTGAGCCAGAAGATCATCCAGAAGGAATTCGCCCTGTCGGGGTCCGAACAGAACCCCGATCTCACCTCCGGCAAATGGGGCGAGGTGCTGCGCGCCCGGCTGTTGTCGCGGGGCAAGGCCCCTGCCCCGGTTGAGGCCTTCAAGAAACATGGTGCGGATTTTGTGGTGGCCGACACGCTGAGCGAGCTGGTGGCGGGCATGAACGAGATCGGCGATGTCGCACTGGAGGAAACCCACCTGCGGCGTCAGATCGAAGCGCGCGATGCCCAGGCCGACAATCCCTTTGCCAAGGATGCGCAGATCATCGCCATCAATGCCGCGCGCAACTACCGGGGCGACCGGCTGATCCGCACCGCCAAGCCGCATCGGATTTTGGACCGCGCCAATGGGCCGCTGATCGCGGTGCGGCTGAATATCCTGACCCGCAAGTCACTGGGCGGTTTGCAGACCGATCTTGACGGGCAGCTGATTGGCGCCGATGGCACGCCGGTGCAGGGACTGTTTGCCGCCGGAGAGGTCGCAGGCTTTGGCGGTGGCGGCTATCACGGCTACAACGCGCTGGAGGGCAGCTTTCTGGGCGGCTGCCTGTTTACCGGTCGTCAGGCAGGCCGGTCCCGCGCCATCGCATGAGCGGCCAAAACCTGCGGTAACTCATTGTTAACAAATCCTTACCGGCCGTTGTTAAAGCGGCCAGAAGAAGGGGATGAGGATGGAGGCCAGAAGGCCGACGCTGAAGTTCAGCGGAATGCCAACGCGCAGGAAGTCGGTGAATTTGTAACCGCCCGGACCGTAGACCAGCATATTGGTCTGATAGCCGATTGGCGTCGCAAAAGAGGCCGAGGCCGCAACCATGACCGCAACCACCAGCGGGCGCGGATCAATGCCCATAGCCTGTGCCAGCCCGACCGCAATCGGCGTGACCACCACCGCCACGGCATTGTTCGAGACCAGCTCGGTCAGGATCGAGGTCAACAGATAGACGGCCCAGACCAGTAGGAACGGCGGCAGCAGCGACAGCGAGGGGGCCACGGCATCCACGATCAGACGCACCGCACCCGAGCTTTCCAGGGCGGCCCCGATCGCGAGCATGGCAAAGATCAGCGTCAGTAGGCGCCCATCGACAAATGAGAAAGCCTCATCCGCGTCGATGCAGCGGGTGATCAGCACGGTGGAGACGGCCAGCACCGACAGCAGCAGGATTGGCGCCACATTGAGCGCGGCGAGCAGCACGATCCCGATCAGCGCGGCAATGGCGATGGGGGCGTGGCGCCGGCGATAGGCGCGCACCGAGGGTTGCGAGACGGCCGCCATATCCATATCGGCGGCCAGTCGCTGGATATCCTCGACATTGCCTTCGAGCAGCAGGGTATCGCCCACGCGCACCACCAGATCCTCAAGCTGCACACCGATGTTCTGATTGCGCCGATGCACCGCCAGCACATAAACGCCATAGCGCCGCCGCAGGCGCATCGCGCCGAGCGACCGTCCCACCATGCGGCATCCGGGGGTAATCAGCACCTCCACGGTTGTGGTTTCCACGGTGGAGACCTGATCGACGCGCTTCAGTTCCTTGTTGCGTTGCAGGCTGAGGAGTTCGGTCATCTGGGTGCGCAGCACCACGCGGTCGCCGACCTGAAGCTCAACCCCTTTCAGCGCGTTGCGCAGCGAGATATCGCCGCGAATGACATCGACCAGACGGACGCCGGGCCGTTTGAACAGCTGCACGCCGGTGACTTCGCGGCCGATCAGGTTGCTGTCCGGGGGGATCACTGCCTCGGTGAAGAATTTCATGCGGGACCGGTCGCTGAGCAGGCTGGCCATGCTGCTGCGATCCGGCAGCAGGCGCGGCGCGATGAAGCGCAGGTAGATCATGCCCCAGATCACCAGAATGATGCCAAGCGGTGTCACTTCGAAGATGGTGAAAGGCGTCAGCCCCTGCGCCCGCGCAACACCGTCAACCAGCAGGTTGGTAGAGGTGCCGATCAGCGTCAGCGTGCCGCCCAGGATGGCCGCATAGCTGAGCGGGATCAGCATCTTGGAGGCGGAAACGTTCATTGTGCGGGCGATCTGGATGAACACCGGGATCATCACCACCACCACCGGCGTATTCGACACCACCGCCGAGGCGGCAACGACAAAGACCATCAAGAGCGCAATGGCCAGTTTCGGATTGACCTCGGCCTGTTTGCGGGCCTGCGCGGTAAAGGCATCAAGCGCGCCGGTGCGCACCAGCGCGCCCATGATGATGAACATGGCCGCAATGGTCCAGGGCGCCGGGTTCGACAGCACGGGCAATGCCGCCTGATAGGGCAGAACGCCGGTTGCCAGCATCGCAGAGACACCGGCCAGCGCCACCACCTCGGTCGGGAAGGTTTCCCGCAGGAAAGCGGCAAACATGGCCACCACGATCAGCAACGTCAGAACCGCGCCACCGGTTTCGCCAAGGGGAATGAACTGCATCAGGGGTAAAGACATCCAAGAGGTTGAGAGATCAATCATCGGCGACCTGAAAGAACTGCGCGAACCGCCTCGCATATCGCGCGGCCCAAGGGAGTGAACCTGATCCGGTCACCGGAGGCAAGTGTTTCGCAACACGATGGGAGCATCTGGTCCCTATTTAGCGGTCCTTTGCGAATAAGCTTCGGAATTTGAGGGGTTTGGCAGGCGAATATCCCGCCCCGCCTGCCCAGATTTCGCGCATGGAACGGGCGGGGTTGCCGTGGCCTGCACTAGGGGGCCTGGATCGGGTGGCCAGCGTCAGGGAGTTGCCTGCTCGAGAAGGCCGCCGACCCGGATCATGCGGATCGATTTGGCCGCCCCGGTGCGATCATCGGTTTCGACAAAAACACCCGACAGGGTTGCCGGGCCTTCGGCCGGGGTAAAGCGGTTCTTGGGCATGCCGGTGAGGAAACGGCGCATCGGTTCGGCTTTCTCCATGCCGATCACCGAATTGTAATCGCCGCACATGCCAGCATCGGTCAGATAGCCGGTGCCCTCCGACAGGATCTGCGCATCGCCCGTCGGCACATGGGTATGGGTGCCCACCACCAGCGACGCGCGGCCATTGCAGAAATGGCCCATCGCCATCTTCTCGGAGGTGGCCTCGCAGTGCATGTCCACGATCACCGCCTGCGCCAGCCCACCGCGTGGGTGCGATTTCAGCACCGCCTCAACGGCGCCGAAGGGATCGTCATAGGCCCGTTTCATGAACACCTGCCCCAGCGCCTGCACCACCAGCACCTTGCGCCCGCCCGGAGCATTGAACAGCCGGTAGCCGCGCCCCGGCGCGTTTTTGGCAAAATTCAGCGGCCGGATGATGCGCGGCTCTTTCTCAATGGCCTGCAACATGTCCTTCTGGTCAAAGGCATGATCGCCAAGCGTCAGGCAATCGGCCCCGGCATCCAGCAGCAGCTTGGCGTGTTCGCCATTGAGCCCCATACCGTTTGAGGCATTCTCGCCATTGACCACGACAAAATCGAGCCGCCAGTCCTTGCGCATCTGCGGGAGGTGTTCGGAAATGGCCTTGCGTCCCGCACGGCCCATGACATCGCCAAGAAATAATAGTCGCATTGCCGCGTGGTACGCCGTTGCAAGGCTCAGGACAAGAGCCGCGTTGCGGGTGCAAAACTTTTTGAAAAGTTTTGCCAAGGTTTTTTGACAAACCCTTGGCCCGTCGCAGCGGGTGTCAGCTGAACTGCAACACCCGGCTTTCGGTGATCAGCATGTCCAGCGGCTGGTCGGTGGGCTCCAGCGGCAGGCTTTCGGCCTCCTGCGCGTCAAAGGCAAAACCGATGGCGAGGGTTGGACGTTTGGCCCGCAGCAGCTCCAGAGTGCGGTCATAAAAGCCGCCACCATAGCCCAGCCGCCCGCCGCGCGCATCAAAGGCGACCAGCGGCACGATCAGGATTTCCGGTTCGAAATAGTCATCGACCTCCGGCACCTTTGCCCCAAAGGGACCGTCGCGCAGCGCGCCATCAGGCTGCCAGCGGCTGAAGTTTAGCGGTGTATCCTTGGCCTGGATCACCGGCACACCAACAGGGCCATGAGCGGCGGCTTCCGCCATCGCAGGAAGCGGGTCGATCTCGGTGCGGATCGGCATATAGCCCGACAGCGGCACGCCGCGATAGCCTGCCAGCACCTCCGAGAGATGCCCCGCGACACCGGGTTTATTCATGTCAAAGGCGGCCTTGCGGCGCTGAAAGGCCGCCTTGCGGGCGTCGGCCTTGATCCGGGTGAGGTCATCCATGGTGCGGCTCCTGTCAAAGCAAGTGAACACCACCCGGACGGGCGGCAACAGCGGGCAGGATCAGAGCAGCAACACCCCGGCCAGCCCGAGAAAGGCAAAGAAACCAACGATATCCGTGACCGTCGTCACAAAGGCGCCGGAGGCCAGCGCCGGGTCGACGCCGATTTTCTCCAGAATAATCGGCACCGCTGTCCCCGCCAGCCCCGCGACGACCAGATTGATCACCATAGCGACGGCGATCACGACGCCCAGCATAGGTGAGCCGAACCAGAGGATGCCGACAACGGCCATGATCAGCGCAAAGGCGAGGCCGTTCACCAACCCCACCAGGACCTCCCGCCGGATCACCCGCCAGACGTTGGAGCCGGTGAGGTCGCGGGTGGCCAGCGCGCGCACCGCCACGGTCAGCGACTGGGTGCCGGCATTGCCACCCATCGAGGCCACAATGGGCATCAGCACCGCCAGCGCCACAAATTCCGCAATCGTCGCCTCGAACTGGGCAATCACCAGCGAGGCCAGAATCGCCGTTGCCAGATTCACCGCCAGCCAGGGAAAGCGTTGTTTCGTGGTGGCCATGACCCGGTCGGCCAGGCTGCCCTCACCGACACCGGCCAGACGCAGGATGTCTTCTTCATGTTCCTCATCCAGCACGATCATGGCGTCATCCATGGTGATGACACCAACCAGCCGCCCCTCGTCATCGACAACCGGGGCCGAAATCAGGTGATACTGGTTGAAGGCATAGGCGACGTCTTCTTCGTCCTGATCGGCGGGAATGATCTGAAAGGTGTCTTCGACGATCTCGCTCAGCCGCACCTCCCGTTTCGAGGACATGATACGGCCGAGCGTGACATTGCCCACCGGGTGCAGCCGCGGGTCGACCAGAACCACGTGGTAGAACTGATCCGGCAAGTGTTCGGATTCACGCATGAAATCAATCGCCTGCCCCACCGTCCAGTGGTCGGGGGCCATCACCACCTCGCGCTGCATCAGGCGGCCGGCGGAATTCTCCGGGTAGCTCAGCGATTGCTCCACCGCGACCCGGTCGGCATCTTCGAGCGTATTGAGGATGGCCGCCTGCTGAGGCTCTTCCAGATCCTCCAGAAGGTCGACCACATCATCGCTTTCGAGGTCGCGCACCGCCTCGGCCAGAACCTGCGGCGCCAGCAGCGAAATCACCTCTTCGCGGATTGATTCATCCAGTTCTGACAGGATCTCGCCGTCGAATTCGCGGTCATAAAGGCGGATCAGGCGGCCACGTTCGTAGGCGCTGATCTGTTCCAGAAGGTCGGCGATGTCAGCGGCGTGCAGCGGCTCCATCAGCTCGGTCAGCTGAGGCTGGTCATCGGCCTCCACCGCCTCCAGAATCTGGGCAACCCGTTTGCGGTCCAGCTCGTAGGCATCCTCGAATGTGGCATCGACTGGCTCTTTTTGGTCATCTGCGATCATTCCGAGGCCCCTTTTGGTGATTGCTTCTGGAATAAAAGAAGCTGTTACCGAAAAACAATGACAATGACGTAATTTACCGTCGATGTCGCTGCGCGTATCCTGCGCATCGCAGTTTGGCAAGAAAGGACCGCGTCGGATGCAGGCAGAATTTATCTTACGGGGGCAGGTCCTGTCATTTGCGGGAGACCCGTTTGAGGGCGACCACCCCGAGGCTGCGGCGACGCTGCATGAAGCGGTGGCGATTGGTGGTGGCAAGGTGCTGGAACTGGGCGCGGCTGATGCGCTGCGCAAGGCCCACCCCTCCGCCAGCCTGGTGGATCACGGCGATCACCTGATCCTCGCCGGCTTTGTCGATGCCCATGTGCATTTCCCGCAGACCGCGATCATTGCCAGCTGGGGCAAGCGGCTGATCGACTGGCTGAACAGCTATACTTTCCCCGAGGAGATGCGTTTTGGCGACCGTGGCTATGCCGATGAAATCGCAGGCCGCTATCTGGATCTGACACGCGCCAATGGCACCACCACGATGTGCAGCTACTGCACCATCCACCCCGAAAGCGTGGAGGCGTTTTTCAGCGCCGCGCAGGCGCGCGGGCAGCGCGTGGTTGCGGGCAAGACCTGCATGGACCGCAACGCCCCGGAAGGCCTGCGCGACACCGCGCAATCGGCCTATGACGACAGCGCTGCATTGATTGGCCGCTGGCATGGGGTGGACCGGCTGTCCTATGCGATCACGCCACGGTTCTCGCCCACCTCGACCCCCGAACAGCTGGAGGCGATGGGTGCGCTTTGGGCCGAGCACCCAGACTGCCTGATGCAGACCCATCTGAGCGAGCAGACCGACGAGATTGCCTGGGTGAAATCGCTGTTTCCCGAGGCCCGGGACTATCTGGACACCTATGAGCAATTTGGCCTGCTGGGCGAACGTGGCCTCTACGGTCATGCGATCCATCTGGAAGACCGCGAGCGCGCCCGCCTGCGCGAGGTTGGCGCGGCGCTGGTGCATTGTCCAACCTCCAATACCTTCATCGGGTCTGGGCTGTTCGACATGGCCGGGCTGATGGCTGAGGGGCAACGCATTGGTCTGGCGACGGATACCGGTGGTGGCTCCAGTTTCTCGATGCTGCGCACCATGGCGGCCGCCTATGAAATCGGCCAGCTGCGCGGCACGCCGCTGCATGCTGCACAATTGCTGTGGCTGGCCACCCAAGGCTCGGCCCGCGCGCTGCGCATGGAGGCCCAGATCGGCAATCTCGCCCCGGGCATGGAGGCCGATCTGGTGGTCCTGGATCTGGCCTCGACCCCGGCGATTGCGCAGCGCTGCGCGGGCGCGCGCGATCTCTGGGAGGCGGTCTTTGCCACCATCATGATGGGCGATGACCGGGCGGTGACCGAGGTCTGGATCAACGGCGCGCGCAGCTGAGCCGGGCACCGAGGGGGAAAGAGGCGCTGATGCGCCTCTGCCTCCGGCGGGGATATTTCGGGCCAGAAGATGAGCGCCGCGCGCTGTCGCCGATCTGGTCAGCTGCGTCAGGCCAGCTGCATCAGCCGTGTGGTGGCTTTTTGGTGCCGTTCAAGAAGGTCTGGCAGATCCACGGTCGCCAGCGTGGCATCGCGGATGATCTGGCGCCCTTCGACAAAGAGATGTTTCACCTGCGCCGGCCCCGCCAACAGCAGCGCCGCCGGATCCCAGCTGCCGCTGGAGGCGATGCCGGTCACGTCCCAGATCGCGATATCGGCACGTTTGCCCACCGCCAGCTGGCCGACATCGCGCCGCCCCAGCACCTCCGCGCCGCCACGGGTGGCAATCTCCAGCGCCTCATAGGCGCTCATGGCATCAGCCCCCTGTGCGACCCGCTGCAAGAGCATCGCCTGACGGGCTTCGCTGATCAGGCTGGCCATATCATTGCTGGCCGATCCATCCACGCCGAGACCAACCGGCACCTGCGCATCGCGCATGGCGCGCAGCGGCGCGATGCCGCTGCCAAGGCGGCAGTTGGAACAGGGGCAATGGGCAACACCGGTTCCGGTCCGGGCAAAGAGGTCGATTTCCCCGGCATCCAGTTTCACGCAATGGGCATGCCAGACGTCGGGGCCGGTCCAGCCCAGATCTTCGGCATATTGGCCGGGACGGCAGCCGAACTGCGCCAGGGAATAGGCGATATCCTCGTCGTTTTCGGCCAGATGGGTGTGCAGCATCACCCCCTTGTCGCGGGCCAGAAGCGCAGTGTCGCGCATCAGTTCGCGGCTGACGGAAAACGGTGAACAGGGCGCCAGCGCCACCCGGCACATGGAGCCTTCGGCGGGATCGTGGAACCGGTCCACCACCCGGATCATATCGTCGAGAATGGCGCGTTCCTCCTCGACCAGACTGTCCGGCGGCAGGCCGCCCGCGCTTTCGCCGATGCTCATGGCGCCGCGCGTCGGCTGGAAGCGCAGACCAATATCACCCGCCGCCTCGATGCTGTCCTCCAGCCGGGTGCCATTGGGATAGAGGTAGAGGTGATCGGAGGTGAGCGTGCAGCCCGAGAAGGCCAGTTCGGCCAGCCCCAGCTGGGCGGAGACATGGATGTCATCGGGGGTGAAGGCCGACCAGATCGGATAGAGCCGTTTGAGCCAGCCAAACAGCAGCGCGTCCTGCGCGCCGGGCACCGCGCGGGTGAGATTCTGATAGAGATGATGATGGGTGTTCACAAGGCCCGGGGTCACCACGCAGCCCCGGCCGCTGATCCGCTCGCCCTCCGTGGCGAGATCGCTGCCGATCTCGGCGATCACCCCGTCGCGGATCCGCAGATCGGCATGGGTCAGCTGGCGGCGCTGATCATCCATTGTCAGCGCGATATCAATATCTTCGATCAGAATTTCAGGCACAGGTCACACTCCGTCAGGCCGCCCATTTCGGTTCAGAAGTGTGATGGCGCGCCGACAGAATATGGGCAAAGGACTCGGCGCGTGGCCGAACCCTAATGGATTGCCCGAGGTCGTTTCAAGTGGTTTTGCGGATCAGGGCAAGCGCCGCGGCATGAAGCTCGGCGGTGGCTGCGGCCAGGACCTGACCGCCCTCATGCGCAGGCTCCCCCTGCCAGTTGGTCACCACGCCACCGGCGGCCTCGATGACCGCGATCGGCGCCTGGATGTCGTAGGCGTTGAGCCCGGCCTCGATGACCAGGTCACATTGCCCGGCGGCCAGCAGCGCGTAGGCGTAGCAATCCATCCCGTAGCGGGTCAGCTGAACTTCGCTGGCGACCCGCTGGAAGGCGGCGCGTTCCGCTGCGCTGCCGACTTCGGGAAAGGTGGTGAACAGCGTGGCCGCCAACAGATCCGATGTCTTGCGGGTGCTGAGTGCGACCTCCCCCAGCGGGCCGGTCAGACTGGCCCCCTCGGGCGTACCAATGAACCGCTCACCGATATAGGGTTGATCAATGATGCCGAGGAAAGGGCCATCCGCATCGCCAAGGGCAATCAGCACCCCCCAGGTCGGGGTGCCGCTGATAAAGCCACGGGTGCCGTCGATCGGGTCCAGCACCCATATGCGCCCGGACTGGCCACGGGTCTCGCCGTATTCCTCGCCGAGGATGCCGTCCTCGGGCCTGAGTTGCGAAAGCACCGCGCGCATCGCCTGTTCGGCGGCCCGGTCGGCGATGGTGACGGGATCGAAACCTTCGTCCAGCTTGTTGTCGGATTGCAGCCCGGCTGAGCGGAAATAGGGCAGGATCGCCTGACGTGCGGCATCGGCCATCCGATGGGCAACGTCCAGATCTGAAAACGCGGCTGAAGTCATACCCGAAGGGGTGACATTCAACCGCGCATATTTCAAGCCCCAAGCCCCCACTTGAGGCGGGAAAATCAGGCTGCGTCGCTGAGCACGCGCGCCAGTTCGAACAGACGACGGCGCTGGTTTTCAGGAATCGCATAGTAGGAGCGCACCAAATCCAATGCCTCCTTGTCGCCCATCAGATCGTCAGGCACGCGTGCCTTGTCCGATGCCGGGGCATCATCATCTTGCAGACCTTCAAAAAAGAAGCTGACCGGCACGCTGAGCGCGTCGGAAATATCCCAGAGCCGGGAGGCGCTGACCCGGTTTGCACCGGTTTCATATTTCTGGATCTGTTGAAATTTAATACCAACCAGCTCTGCGAGCTGCTGTTGCGTCATGCCGATGAGCCACCGGCGATGCCGGATACGTTTCCCCACGTGCACGTCCACTGGATGAGCCATGCGTTTCTCCTAAGATTTACAAAACTGGGTGCCACCCTAACCGCCTTTTTAAACCCCCGCCCACCCGGCAATTCCCGCGTGGTGCCAATGTTGCCAAAAAACCCGACGGGTTTCTGGACAAACGACAAGGCGCTCCCATTGGAGTTGAGTGTACGACCTTAACGGTTGAATTCAAGCGTTCACTCTCGCCGGGGTCAGCACCTGTGCGGCAAACGCATGATTTCATGTACCAATTTTATTTCACTTTTTTGCATGTTTTACACATGTTCTCCACCTCCCCATAAATAGTGAGGTGATCTGAAGGCGAATCTGGCATGGTTTGGCCATTCAGAATCACCTTACCCCATGCCAGATATGGAAAAATGATATGCGCGCCTACAGTGTCAGCAGTTTTGACATTTCCCCGACTATCGCAGAAGTTGACGTAGGATCACCGGGAAGCGGAGAAGTTGCAGTTGCAATACACGCCTGTGGGTTGAACTTTGCCGATCTTCTTCTGCTCCGTGGCAAATATCAGGATACGCCGGACCTGCCATTTATTCCCGGTTTGGAACTGGCGGGCGTCATTCAGGCGCTTGGCCCTGATGTGGAGGGGCTGGCGGTTGGCGATCGGGTGGCGGTGTTTTCCGGTCAGGGCGGGCTGGCGGAGGCCGGGGTGTTTGCGGCCGATCGCGTCACGCGGATCCCCGATGAGATGTCCTTTGCCGATGCGGCGGCGTTTCAGATCACCTATGGCACCGGACTGGTTGCGCTGGATCACTGTGCGCGGTTGCAGCCGGGGGAAACCCTGCTGGTCACCGGCGCTGCCGGTGGTGTCGGGCTGACGGCTGTGGAAATCGGCAAACGTCTGGGCGCGCGGGTGATCGCCCATGCGCGTGGAGCCGAGAAGCTGGCCGTGGCCAAGGCGGCGGGCGCGGATCATCTGATCGACGCCGACGAGGATCTGCGGCAGGCGGTCAAGGATCTGGGCGGGGCCGATGTGGTCTATGAGGCGATTGGCGGCGATGTCTGGCAAGCGGCCTTTCGGTCTACCAACCCGGGCGGGCGGCTGCTGCCCATCGGCTTTGCCGGCGGCGAGGTGCCGCAGATCCCGGCGAACCACCTGCTGGTGAAGAACCTCAGCGTTATCGGGTTTTACTTTGGCGGCTACCTGAAGAGCCACCCGGCGGTGGTCAGGGGCGCCATCGCGCGGCTGATCGACTGGTATCGTGACGGCTCGCTGCGCCCACACATCAGCCACCGCCTGCCGCTGGAGGAGACTGACGCAGGGCTGGAGCTGCTGCGCAACCGCAAAGCCACCGGCAAGGTGGTGATCATGATCCGGCCAGAGGCCTAGGCGACGGCAGCCGCCGCGGTGCAGGGCAGCCGCAGGGCGCGATCGTTAGGGCGCAGGTGTCAGGCTGCGGTCCAATGGGACTGCGCCGCCGCCAGCGGGGTACTGATGTTGCGAAAGGCCTTCCGCACCAGAAAGGCAAGTTCAGTCACCATCGGAGAGCCAGAGGTCTCTGCCCCATAGAGGTTGATCAGCTGGATCGGCAGATCCGGCAGGCTGCCACCGTGGTCGATCTGTAGCAGATGCGGCGGCTCGGTGCCCTCGATCATGGTGTGGATCGCCAGATCGGCGCTGACCGTCGCCTCGATGGTGCGGTCGCTATCGGTCTCCACCACCATTTCCCAGGCGATCCCGGCGGCGTCCAGCGCGCTCACCACCTTGGGCCGGAAGGTGCAATAGCGGCCAAAGGCCAGTTTCAGCGGGCGCTGCCGCCAGGCTGATCCATTGGGCGCACCAATCCAGCACAGCGGCCGTTTGGCCAGCGTTTCGCCGTTTTCCGAGGTGGCGGTTTCGGTGGTCAGGATCAGATCGCATTCACCGCGCGAAAACTGCTCTTTCAAAGAGCGGGTATAGCTGGAGATCAGCTGCACCTTCACCCGTGGGAACGACGCATTGAAACGCTGTAGCACCTGCGGGATCGCCGGGTAGACAATGTCATGCGGCACCCCAAGAACGATTTCACCTTCATAGGCCTGATCGGTGAGCCGCCCGATTACCTCGTCATTCAGTGCCACCATCCGCCGCGCATAGGCCAGCAGCTGCTCGCCCGAGGCCGTCAGCGCAATGGTGCGGCCAGAACGGTCCAGCAGTTGCAGGCCCAACAGCTCCTCCAGCCGCTTCAGCTGCATGGAGACCGCCGATTGGGTCAGATGCAGAAAACCGGCCGCGCGGGTCACCCCGCCATTGTCCGCAACCGCCACAAACGAGCGCAGCGTGGTGATATCGAGGTTTCGCATCATCACAATCCTTGATGGTTTAAATCATAAACATTCGTTTTTCATATCAATCATACTCCGCCATATATATCAACAGAATTGATCAGACACCGTAACCTCATCAGAGTTCCAGAAAAGGACAAAAATCATGACCTATATGGACAACAGCCTGCGCAACTGCACCTGCGCGCCCCGCCGCTCGTTCCTCGCAACCGTTGCCCAACGCCTCGCCATCTGGCGCGAACGCCGGATGCTGGCCACGCTTGATCAAAGCGCGTTGGACGACATGGGCATCAGCAAGACCGAAGCCCAGGCAGAGGCCCGCCGCCCGATCTGGGACGCGCCGAGCAGCTGGACCCGCTAAAGGCGACGCGCCGACAAGGCTCACACCAAGCCTAATACGAAAAGAGGTCCGCGCTGCGGACCTTTTGCACCCCAACAGTCTGCCCCCGGATCAAGGTTGGGAGTCAAGGAACTCTCTGGGACCGTCGCCGGAGGTGTCGCCGGCGCACGACCGGCGGCCACCTGTGGCGATGCCGTGAAGATGGAATCTTTGTGCGTCTTTTGTGGGTTCATGATGTTAGCCTGCAACAGGGTCGCCAGACAGCACCTACAGAACCGCACGCCCAAGTTGTGAAAACTGCCTCAGGGTGATCTCAGAGGGGGCGCGGACCCGGATCCGGAACACTTTGGTCTGGCTCTGTGCAAGCCCTCGCCAAACATCCCAGGTTTTTTGTCGATAATTCCACCGAAACTTCGGTCTACGGCCTTGAACCGCGCCCCGCTTCACCCGATATTTGCGAGGAACGCCAGGTCTCTGCACGCAGCAGGAAACCTGCGCGAGGGAGTTTAAAGACGGAGACCATGATACATGGCACAGTTTGACACCATCCGGTCCACAGCGGGCGCACGCTCTGCGGAGATAGATGCGGGCCTGCGCGCCCATATGAACAAGGTCTACGGCACCATGGCCGTGGGCACATTCATTACATTTCTGGCTGCCTGGGCCATCTCCGGCCTGGCGGTGACCTCCGATCCGGCCAATGCCGCAGCCCAGCTGAGTGCCGATAAATACCTGACCAGCATCGGCTATGCGCTTTACGCCTCGCCGCTGAAGTGGGTGATCATGTTTGCCCCGCTGGCCTTTGTGTTTGGCATCGGCGCCGCCGCGAACCGCATGTCGGCCGCGGGCGTCCAGCTGCTGTTCTACGTCTTCGCCACCGTGATGGGCCTGTCGATCAGCTCGATCTTCCTGGTGTTCACCGGCGAAAGCATCGTGCAGGTGTTCCTGATCACCTCCATCGCCTTTGCGGGCCTGTCGCTGGTGGGCTACACCACCAAGAAGGACCTCAGCGGCATGGGCGCCTTCCTGATCATGGGCCTGATCGGCCTGATCGTGGCGTCTATCGTCAACATTTTCCTGGCGTCGTCGGCAATGGCCTTTGCGATCTCGGTGATCGGCGTGCTGATCTTTGCGGGTCTCACCGCCTATGACACCCAGCGGATCAAGAATGACTATCTCCAGCACGCCCATATGGGCGACCAGGAATGGCTGGCGAAATCCGCGATCATGGGCGCACTGAGCCTCTATCTGGACTTCATCAATATGTTCATGATGCTGCTCCAGCTGCTTGGAAATCGCGAATAACGCGACACCTTCCAGAGCCAACCAAGACCGGGGCGGATCATCACGATCCGCCCTTTTTCTTTGCCCGCGCTGCGGTTGCGGCCGGGACATGTCACGCAACGAATTTGAGACCCCGATGAGATTGATTGATATCGCCCCAAAAGAGGCGCACCGCATTGTCCCGCTGCTGCAAGAGCTGCACGCGCTGCATGTCACCCACCAGCCTGACCGCTACCCGGCCGATCCTGATGGTGCAGCGCTGGCCCGCTGGCTTGAGACATGGCTGAGCGAGCCAAGCCTGACCGCCCGCGCCGCCGTCAGCCCGCAGGGGCGGATCATGGGCTATGTCATCTATGGCATCGAGGAGCGCCCTGCCCTCCCCGTCCGCAGGGCCGAGACCCGCGCCATGCTGCACCATGTCGCCGTCGCCAAGAGCTGGCAGCGCATGGGTGTCGCAACCGCGCTGATCACCGATATGAAGCGCTCTGTGGCGGCCAAGGGCGTTCCGGTGATCGCAACCACATACGCCCCCTTCAACACCGCCTCTGCGGCGCTGATGCAGCGTATGGGCCTGCTGCCTGTGATGGTCATGGCCGAGTGGCGCGGCTAATCTGCGGCCACAACGAAAAACAGGAGGCGACCCCACCGTCGCCTCCTGTCATGGTCGCTCCCCCGAGCCGACCTGTGGTGCTGTGAAGTTCCGAAACCGCGCGCTTCTGGCGCTGCATCCCGGACCCACTCTCTCACCCACATCCCAAGACATATGTGACGGCCAAATGTGGCATTTTCGGGCCGATCCGGCGCGCCGTCGGTGTTTTCATTTACCGAATTTTCATAAAAATGCGCGCGACCGGCAGCCCGGCAAGCGGCGCCCGGTCAGTGGCGCCCGGTCAGTCAGGCAACAGCGCGGCCACACGAAAAAGGGCCGCACCCTGGTGCGACCCTTCTGATCTACTGTCCCGAATATCGGGGGCGGTGTCGCGGCCGGAGGCAGCGCAACACCAAGAGGCTTATTTGATTTTGCCTTCTTTGTATTCAACGTGCTTGCGCACGACCGGGTCGTACTTCCGCACAACCATTTTCTCGGTCATGGTGCGTGCGTTTTTCTTGGTCACGTAGAAGTGGCCCGTGCCCGCGGTCGAGTTCAGGCGGATCTTGATTGTGGTCGGCTTCGCCATGGTATTCTCCTGCGTCCGAAAAGGCAGGGGCCTCTCGGTAAATTCCTATATGAGCGTGCGCTTTTACCTGCACCACCCCGCGAGTCAATAGGATTCGAGGGGATATTTTGCGCAGAGGGCCTGTAAGCCGGATTTTGTTCCAGGGCCAGGGCCCTTTCGACGACCATTCATCTAGGATGCACATTGCTGTGCACCTCCAGCTGCCAACCCGACCCCTCTTGGCCAAAACATGCCTAGCGGCGGTATCGGCTGACGCCGACCGGCCCGCGCGGGGGTCCTATTTGGCATTGCTCCCGGTGGGGCTTGCCGTGCCGCCCCTGTTGCCAGCGGCGCGGTGGGCTCTTACCCCACCGTTTCACCCTTACCCACATGGGATCACCTGACAGGCAGGCGCACATGGGCGGTCTGTTTTCTGTGGCGCTCTCCGTCAGATCGCTCTGCCCGGGCATTACCCGGCACCGTTGTTTTGTAGAGTCCGGACTTTCCTCGCGACGCCTTGCGGCCCCCCGCGGCCGTCCGGCCCTCTGCGCAGGGGTTGGCGTAGAAACTACTGCGCCCAAGGTCAAGCGGATAGTGCACCGGGGGCGTTGCCCCCTCGCGCCTGCGGCGCTCACCCCAGGATATTTGCGGCCAGAAGATGCCGGGACGCTCTCTATCTTCTGGCGTCAAATATCCCGGAGCGCGAGGCAGAGCCTCGCTCAGGCCTCTGCCCGGGACGCATCGGTCAGCAGCGGCAGGACGTCCCTGTCGGTCAAGGGACCGGTCTGCCATGGTCGGAATCTGAGGCGCACCGCCTGCAGCAGGGTGGCGTCATCCACATCCGCCGTAAAGCCACGCCGCCGCGCCAGAGCGCGAAAGCGGTCCATCCCGACGTCGGTCTCTGGCCGCGCCGCAGCACCCGGCGCGGCGCTGGCCAGCCCCTGTCTGGCCAGCCGCGCCCAGTCAAAGCGGGCGCCCGGGTCACATTTGCGCCCCGGCGCCATGCAGGAATGCCCGATCACACCGGAGGCCGGGATCCGCCAGCGCAACAGCACAGCCCGCAGCAGCCCCTCCAGCCGGTTCATCTGGGCTGCAGAAAACGGATGATCGCCCCGGTTGTCCAATTCGATCCCGATCGAGCGGGAGTTGATATCCTCCTGCCCGCACCATTCCCCGGCGCCGGCATGCCAGGCGCGGTCGGCCTCCCTGACCATCTGCCACAGCCGTCCGTCAGCGGCGATCAGGTAATGGGCCGACACCTCGTACCGCGGGTCGCAGAGCCGCTCCAATGCGGCCTCGGCACTGTCCATCGCGGTGTAATGCAGCACAACCAGATGCGGCGTCAGATCATGGCGGCGCGCAGTGAAATTGGGACTGGGATGCCAGATGGCATCCGTCCCGGTGTCAGCAGAGGTCGGCGGAGGTGTCATGAGGCGCCAGCCGCCTCAGTTCTGCACCGCAAGTCGATAGGGCGCTGGATCCCAGCCGCAGGCGTAGCCGTCCCCATCGGGATCAAGCGCCTGGCGGTCACGTTTCGGGCCGCCCGCTTCGAGAAAGGCAATCTGGGCCAGTTCCGGCGAGGCAAATCCGGCGCAGTTGCGCGAGGAGCGGGCCGCCAGGTTGAAGCCGGAGCGTGAATAGATCCGCTGCCCACGCGGGTTGGAGGTGCTGAGCGCATAGCGCACGATATTGGGATCGCGGTCGCCGCTGCGTTCGGGCACTGCGGTGGGGCTGACCACCTGGTACTGGGCGCGCTGACGGGCCAGACGCTCGGCATCGCTTTCGATGCTTTGGCGCGAGGCGACCGCATCGAAATCATTCTCGTCGGAGATCCGCGGATTGCCTGCAAGGGCCGGCGCCGGGTTTGACGGGCTGGCCTCGATCGGTGCGGTGCCCGAGTTGCCGCGTGCAGCCGCGAGGGCCGCGGCGGTTTCGCGGGCAATATCGTCGCTGCTGCCGGTCGCGGGTGCGAGGGATCCGGCGCTGCTGCCTGCGGCTGCGACGCGGGGGGCGGGCTGCGCGCTGCCCGGCAAGCTCTCGGTTGCGACGCGGACCGGCGGCACCAGCGGATCGCCATTAATCGTGGTGCCTGTCGCCGGTGCCCGGTCAAAGGGGCTGGAGCCAAATCCGGCCTCGGGGCCACTTTCAGGCACCGGAGGCTGGCACGCGGCCAGCAGCACAAGACTGCTGGTCGCCAAGATGGACCGGAATAGACGCATGATCACCACCTGTTGGTTCTGCTCAGATCAGGACAGGGTTTACCACCATTGGGCCGGCTTGGCCACAAAACCGGCGGCCCCTTCCAGCGCATAGGCCGTATTCAGCAGATCGCCCTCTTCCCAGGGGCGGCCAATCAGCTGAAGCCCCAGCGGCAGGCCCTGCGCATCAACACCGGCCGGAACCGAAATGCCGGGGAGGCCGGCGAGGTTCACGGTGACGGTAAAGACGTCATTGAGATACATCTGCACCGGATCCGCGTCGATCATTTCGCCGAGGCCAAAGGCGGCCGAAGGTGTTGCCGGGGTCAGGATCGCGTCAATGCCCTGGGCAAAGACGTCTTCGAAGTCTTTCTTGATCAGGGTGCGGACCTTGCGGGCGCGGTTGTAATAGGCGTCGTAGAAACCGGCCGAGAGAACATAGGTCCCCACCATCACGCGGCGCTGCACCTCATGGCCGAAGCCTGCGGCGCGGGTTTTTTCGTACATTTCGGTAATGCCATCGCCCGCCTCCAGCGCCGCGCGCTGGCCATAGCGCACACCGTCATAGCGCGCGAGGTTGGAGGAGGCCTCGGCCGGGGCGATCACGTAATAGGCAGGCAGGGCGTATTTGGTGTGCGGCAATGAGATATCGACGATCTCGGCCCCGGCGGCACGCAGCATCTCGGCGCCTTCGGACCAGAGTTTCTCGATTTCGCCGGGCATTCCATCCATGCGGTATTCACGCGGGATACCGATTTTCTTGCCCTTGATATCGCCGGTCAGCATCGCCTCGAAGTTCGGCACCGCCAGATCGGCGCTGGTGCTGTCCTTGGGGTCGTGGCCGCACATCGCCTCAAGCATCATTGCCGCGTCGCGCACCGATTTGGTCATCGGGCCCGCCTGATCCAGGGAGGAGGCAAAGGCCACAACGCCCCAGCGCGAGCAGCGCCCATAGGTGGGCTTGATGCCAGTGATCCCGGTAAAGGCGGCCGGCTGGCGAATCGAGCCGCCAGTGTCGGTGCCGGTGGCCGCAAGGCACAGATCCGCAGCCACGGCCGCTGCGGAGCCGCCGGAGGAGCCGCCCGGTGTCAGCTCGGCAGTATCATTGCCGCGCCGCCAGGGGCTGACCGCGTTACCATAGACGGAGGTTTCATTGGACGAGCCCATGGCGAATTCGTCCATGTTCAGCTTGCCCAGCATGACAGCACCTGCATCCTGCAGCTGCTGCGATACGGTGGATTCATATTCGGGCTTGAAACCTTCCAGAATGCCGGAGGCGGCCTGGCTGGCGACACCTTTGGTGCAGAACAGGTCCTTGATGCCGATCGGCAGGCCGCACATGGCGGGCGCATCGCCTGCCTTGATCCGTGCATCTGCTGCCTTGGCGCGCTCCAGCGCGATCTCGGGCGTCTTGTGCACAAACGCGTTCAGGGCATCTGCGGCCTCGATGGCCTTGAGGCAGGCCTCGGTCAGCTCGACAGAGGTAGTCTCGCCCTTGCGCAATGCGTCACGGGCTTCGGACAGGGTGAGTTTGTTGAGTTCGGTCATGTCTTATTCAACCACCTTGGGCACTGCAAAAAACCCTTCGCGGGCATCGGGGGCATTGGCCAGGATCTTGTCCTGCTGATTGCCATCGGTCACCTCGTCGACGCGGCGTTTCAGGCGCTGCGGCGTCACCGACGTCATCGGTTCGACGCCCTCAACATCCACCTCGTTCAGCTGCTCGATAAAGCCGAGGATGGTGTTGAACTCATCCGCCAGTGCTGGCAGCGCGTCCTCTTCGACCTTGATACGGGCCAGTTTGGCCACTTTTGCGGCGGTGCTTTGGTCAATCGACATGGAAACCCTCATCTCGTGTTAGGACGCATTTACCGCCGCACCGCCGCCGCCGCAAGCCTGTGGCGGCGCGAAACCCCGGTGAAATCGGCGTGACGGAGCGCGGGCGAGTGGATTTTTGCACCAAGCGCGATAGGCTTAGGCCAAGACGATGCGCCAGCGGGGCCGATCGTAACAGTATTGAGGGAGACAGAACATGAAGATCATCTGGTTGGGCCATGGCAGTTTTCGCATCGAGACCGCAGGGCAGGTTCTGCTGGTCGATCCCTGGCTCACCGGCAATCCCATGCTCGCCGAGGACCAGCATGACGCCGCGATCACCGGCGCCACCCATATCATTCTGACCCATGCGCATTTCGACCATGTGATCGACGTGCTGGCGCTGGCGCGACGCCTGGATGTGCCGATTGTGGGGCAATATGACCTGATGGGCATCTGGGGCGAGACCGAGGAGGTCACCACCATCGGCTTCAACAAAGGCGGAACCGTCAATCTGGACGGGCCGCAACTGGCGATGGTGCCTGCCTCGCACAGCTCGACCTTTGCCACCCAGGACGGGCTGCGCACCGGGGGCAGCGAAGTCGGCTACATGCTGATGAGTGAAAACAAGACGCTCTATATCTCGGGCGATACCGGGTTGATGGCCGATATGGACTGGATGGGGGATTACTACAAACCCGACATCGGCATCCTGAGCGCGGGCGGGCATTTCACCATGGATATGGCGCAGGCGGCCTATGCGGCGACACGGTATTTCAACTTCAAGACCGTGATCCCCTGCCACTACCGCACGTTCCCGATCCTTGAGCAGAGCGCCGAGAAACTGGCCGAGGCGCTGCCGGATGTGACGGTGATCGAGCCGCAGGTTCTGGACGTAATCGACGTCTAGCCGACAGGCTCCCGCCCGGACCCCGGTCTGCGGTGCAGATCCGGTCCCGTTGGGCGTGGCGCCGCCCCGGCCGGGGCGGCGCGGGCACGCGCGAAAGCCTGGTAGCGCGCTGACCTCAAAAGCGCGAAGATCACGCGTGCGGCCTTATCACTCGCCGCCGGATAAGGCCGGGGATTGAAAGCTGGCGCGTGCCCTGGCCGCCTGCGCGCGGCAGATGCAATGCTCCGCGTGATCATTGACCAGCCCCATCGCCTGCATGAAGGCAAAACAGGTGGTGGGGCCGACAAATTTCCAGCCCCGTTTCTTCAGCTCTTTTGACAGCGCGATGGACTGCGGCGTGATAGAGGCCGTCTGCGGCGGCACCTGCGCATCGGGACCGGGTTCAAACCGCCAGAAAAACGCCGCCAGCGAGCCCTCCTGCCTGACCATCTCCTGCGCGCGCCGGGCATTGTTGATCACTGCCTCGACCTTGCCGCGATGGCGGACAATGCCTGCATCCTGCAACAGGCGCTCCACATCTGGCGGGCCAAATTCCGCCACGCGGTCCCAGTCAAAACCATGGAAGGCGGCGCGGAAGTTCTCGCGCTTGGCCAGAATGGTCCGCCAGCTCAGGCCGGATTGAAAGCTCTCCAGACAGATCTTTTCAAGCAGGCGGCGATCATCTGCCACCGGATAGCCCCATTCCTGATCGTGATAGGCCAGAAACTCGGGCGCGGATCCAGCCCAGCCACAGCGCAGCTGCCCGTCATCTGCCAGATATTCCTTGCTCATCACTCGCCCCCCTTTTCGGCAGTGCAGGCCGCTCATATGCTGGCCCGCCGCGCCGCCACGCTACGGGCAAGAAATCAGCGCGGTCAACCGTCCCCGGCGCGACGCGCCGCAAAGAACTCCTTCAGCAGGGTTTCAGCCGGCTCTGCGCTAATGCCATCGTAAACCTCGGGCGCGTGATGAGCCTGCGGGTGCGAGAACACGCAGGCACCATGGGCGACGCCACCGGATTTCGGATCGGACGCCCCGTAGTAAACACGCCCGATGCGGGCGGCAGCAATCGCCGCCGCGCACATCGCGCAGGGTTCCAGCGTCACGTAAAGGTCGTGACCGGTCAGCCGCTCGGAACCGGCGGCGGCGCAGGCCGCACGGATCACCAGCACCTCGGCATGGGCGGTGGGGTCGTTCAGTTCGCGGGTGCGATTGCCCGCCTGTGCCACGACACGGCCATCCGGCGCGATCAGCACGGCGCCCACCGGCACCTCGCCGCGCGCGGCGGCTGAACGCGCCTCGGCAAGCGCAATATCCATATGAGAACGAAACGGCATAGCTCTCCCTGCCCCAGAATGGGAGCTTTCGCAACCGCGCGGAATGATCTATGGCCTCAGGTATGAGCAAAACACCATCCTCCCCCAAGGGCCAGCGCCCCGCAGCGGCGAAACCAGCCCGCGCCAGCAAGAAACCGACCGCCCCCTCCGCAACCGGCGAGAGCCCGGACGGCGACCGCATCGCAAAGGTGCTGTCGCGCGCCGGTGTTGCATCGCGGCGCGAGGCCGAAAAGATGATTGCCGAAGGGCGTATCGCCGTGAACGGCAAGGTCATCGACAGCCCGGCGCTGAATGTGGTGTTGGGCAAGGACCGGATCGTGGTGGATGGCATGCCGATGCAGGATCCGGAGCCGCCGCGCCTGTGGATGTATCACAAACCAGCGGGGCTGGTGACCACCACCAGCGACGAGCTGGACCGCCGGACCATCTTTGATGAGCTGCCCGAGGACATGCCCCGTGTGATGACGGTCGGCAGGCTTGACCTCAACTCCGAGGGGCTGCTGCTGCTGACCAATGACGGTGGCATCAAGCGGCAGCTGGAGCTGCCGTCGACCGGCTGGCTGCGCCGCTACCGGGTGCGGATCAACGGCCGACCGAAGGACAGCGATTTTGAACCGCTGCGTCAGGGGCTCGTGATCGAGGGAGAGAGATTTCAGCCGATGACGGTCGCGCTGGATCGTCAGCAGGGCGCAAACGCCTGGCTGACCATTGGCCTGCGCGAAGGCAAGAACCGGGAGATCCGCCGCGCCATTGAGGATATCGGGTTCACCGTAAACCGCCTGCTGCGCCTGTCGTATGGGCCGTTCCAGCTGGGCAATCTGAAGCCAGGCGAAGTCGAGGAGCTGCGTCCGCGTGTGGTGCGCGATCAGCTGGGGCTGACCGGTCCCGAGACCGAGGAAGACGACAAGCCCAAGCGCCCAGGCCGCCCGGTACGACAGCGCCCCGGTGCCGCGAAACCGGCGGGCAAGCCAGCGACGAAAGCCGGCGCAAGACCAGCGACAAAACCAGGCGGCAAGCCCGTCGGAAAACCTGCCGGAAAACCTGCCGGAAAACTGGCGGGCCGTTCATTTGCAGGCTCGGACCGCTCTGGCGACAAATCCGCAGAGCGTTCAGGCGCCCGGCCCGCCGGCCGGTCCGGTCCTGGCGGCGCGTCCGGCGGCAAATTTTCAGGCAAGGGCAAACCCGCTGACCGGTTCGCCGGAAAGCCCGGCGGAAAACCGGCGGGTCGCAGCACGGAGACGCCGGGCGGCAGACCGACCGGAAAGCCGACTGGCAAGCAAGCTGGCAAACCGACCGGAAAACCGATGGGCAAGCCGACAGGCAAACCGACCGGAAAATTCGGCGGCAAACCCGCAGGCGGCGGAGCTGGCCGTGATGCGGGTCGCAGTTCAGCCCCACGCGGTGGCGGCAAACCGCCCCGGCGCTGAGCCACCGCCAAAGACGGCCCTGCGGCGAAGGCCTGAGACTTCCCCCTAGCAAGATGGCGCTGCATATCCTAAGTTTCCAATTGCTTGGAGCGCTCATCTCGGGGGAATAAACGTGCAGAAACTCGCCTTTGTGGCCTTGCTGATCCTGATGATCGGTCTGGCAACCGGCTGGCTGGTCGGAGGCTGATCGCATGGCGCGGCGTTTTGGCGGCAAATACAGTCCCGACAAACAAGAGCGGAAAGCCGCCGATGAACCGGCTTCGGGCGGCGCGGGCTCCAGTTCTGGCAGCTATCGCAATGCCCGCGTCGATCCGGTCGGAGCACGCGCCAATCTGATGGCGCTGCCTGCCGGTCTGGTGGCGCTGATGTCCGTTTTTTCAGGGGCTGCCGGTCTCGCCTTTGGGCTGCTTGCGGCCGCGATATGGGCCGGATCGGCCTATCTGCTGCGCGACGGGCTGAGGGCCGAGGCCGCTTATGACGATCGCAAGGTCGCCCGTCGCCCTGCGCTGCCCCGCAAGATCCTCGCCGCGCTGCTCTGCGGTGTCGGCGCGCTGTTTGCCGCCTGGCGGCAGGACCCCGGCGCGCTCACGGCGCTGATCTATGCCGCGGCGGCGAGCGGCCTGCATCTGGCGGCCTTTGGGCTTGATCCCCTGCGCGACAAGGGCGCCGAGGGCATCGACGATTTCCAGCGCGACCGGGTCGCCCGTGTCGTCGAAGAGGCGGAAACCTATCTCTCGGCCATGAAGGATGCTGCTCTGCGCGCCCGTGACCGCGAGGTCGAACAGCGGGTTGAGGCCTTTCAGGAGGTGGCGCGCGATCTCTTCCGCACGGTTGAGGAAGACCCCCGCGACCTGACCGGCGCGCGGCGCTATCTGACCGTCTATCTGATGGGCGCGCGCGACGCCACGATCAAGTTTGCCGATATCTATACGCGCAGTGGCGACCCCCGGTCGCGCGAGGATTATCTGGCGCTGCTGCGCGACCTTGAGGAAAACTTTGCCGCCCGCACCCGCAAGATGCTGCTGGAGGACCGCACCGATCTGACCGTTGAAATCGACGTGCTGCGGGACCGTTTGCAGCGCGAGGGCGTTCACCTGGACCCCCGCTGACACAGCCATAAGGAACTTCGACATGTCCAAGACGACCCAGACGAAAGCCGCCCAGGAGGCTCAGCTGATCTCCGAAATCACCGCGATCGCACTGCCAGAGCCGACGGCCGAAATCCAGTCGCTGGATCAGGCCGACGCCGCCACCAGTGCAGACATCCAGTCGCGCATGGCGCAGATCGACATGTCCGACAGCAACTCGATCATCAACTTCGGCTCCGGTGCGCAGGCTGAATTGCAACAGATCAGCCAGGCCATGCTGACCGATGTGCGCAACAAGGATGTCGGCCCTGCCGGCGATTCGCTGCGCAATATCGTCACCACGATCCGGGGCTTTTCGGTGTCCGAACTGGATGTGCGCCGCAAGCGCAGTTTCTGGGAGCGGCTGCTGGGTCGCGCTGCGCCCTTTGCGAAGTTCACCGCGCGGTTTGAGGATGTGCAGGGCCAGATCGACCGCATCACCGACAATCTGCTTGGCCATGAGCATCAGCTGCTGAAGGATATCAAGTCGCTGGATCTGCTCTATGCCAAGACGCTGAGCTTCTATGACGAACTGGCGCTCTATATTGCAGCAGGTGAGGCCAAGCTGGCCGAACTGGACAGCAAGGAAATCCCGGCGCTGGAGGCGGCAGTGGCCGCCGCACCGGAGGCCGATCAGGTGATGCGCGCGCAGGAGCTGCGTGACATGCGCGCGGCCCGCGACGATCTGGAACGTCGGGTGCATGATCTGAAGCTCACGCGCCAGGTGACGATGCAGTCGCTGCCGTCGATCCGGCTGGTGCAGGAGAATGACAAATCGCTGGTGACCAAGATCAATTCGACGCTGGTCAATACCGTGCCGCTCTGGGAGACCCAGCTGGCACAGGCTGTTACCATCCAGCGCTCCGCCGAGGCGGCGGCGGCGGTGCGCGATGCCAATGACCTCACCAATGAGCTGCTGACCTCCAACGCGGCCAATCTGCGCGAAAGCAACAAGATGATCCGACAGGAGATGGAGCGCGGTGTCTTTGATATCGAAGCGGTGAAACAGGCGAATGCGGATCTGATCGGCACCATTCAGGAAAGCCTTCAGATCGCCGATGAGGGCAAGGCCAAGCGCGCCGCCGCCGAGGCGGAGCTGAAGAAGATGGAAGCGGAGCTGCGTGACACGCTGGCCTCGGCAAAGGCGCGGCGCGACGGGGTCGGCGATACCGCCGCCACGGCGGTTCCCGGCACCGCATGACCGCAGCCGCGCCGATATCGCAGCGCGCCCGAAGGCGACGGCTGGTGCCGATGCTTGTCGGCGCGCTGGCCGGGACTGCGTTCCTGATGGGATGCGATCCCCTCGCTCAGCGCACCTCGCTGGTGCCGCCGACACGCCCGGCCAATCTCGCCCCGCAGCCCAAGCCGCCCTCCGCCGAGAGCCAGCGGCTGGCCCGCTACTATGGCGCCCTCCAGCAGGACCTGCTGACACGCGGGCTGCTGCGGACCGATGGGGGCGGGCCGGAGACGCCCTATGACGCCGATGATCTGCGCCGGAATTTTGAGCAGATCGCCTTTTACGACGAATATGGCAGCAGCAATCTGCGCACCTCCGGCGCGCTTGGGCGCTGGGACGGGCCGGTGCGTCTGCGGGCCGATTTTGGCCCCTCGGTCAGCGCTGAACAGCAGCAGAAGGATCGCGCCACCCTTGATGCCTATGCCGCCCGGCTGGCCCGGATCACCGGCCATCCGATCAGCACCACCACCAGCCGCGCGCGCGCCAATTTCAACGTGATTTTTGCCGGCGCCGACGACAGCGCCTATGTCGCCGGCCGCGTGCGGGAGATCCTGCCGTCGATCAGCGACGCCGACCTAGAGGTTTTTGCCAACCCGCCGCAGAGCTACTATTGTCTGGTGCGCGCCGGGGGGCTGCAGGCGGATCCATCGTCCTATATGCGCGGGGTCGCGCTTATCCGCGCCGAGCACCCGGATCTGGCGCGGCGCAGCTGTATCCACGAGGAAGTTGCCCAGGGCCTTGGCCTGCGCAACGACAGCCCGCAGGCGCGCCCCTCGATTTTCAACGATGATGACGAATTTGCGCTGCTGACCAGCCAGGATGAGAAACTCCTGAAAATCCTGTACGATCCGCGCCTGCGCACCGGCATGTCCGCCGATGAGGCGCGGCCCATCGTGCAAGCCATCGCATATGATATCATGGGAGAGCCGCAGTAGCGGCTCCGCATTTGCCGACCCCGATGCCCCGGCATCGCCGAAAGAGGATGAAGACAATGGGTATTTTCGACTTTCTCAAGGGAGAGTTCATCGACGTCATCCACTGGACCGACGACACCAATGACACGCTGGTCTGGCGGTTCGAGCGCGAAGGCCACGCGATCAAATACGGCGCCAAGCTGACGGTGCGCGAAGGTCAGGCGGCGGTTTTTGTGCATGAAGGTCAGCTGGCCGATGTCTTCACCCCCGGTCTCTACATGCTGGAGACCAACAACATGCCGATCATGACCACCCTGCAACATTGGGATCACGGCTTTCAGTCGCCGTTCAAATCCGAGATCTACTTTGTCGACACCACCCGGTTCAATGATCTGAAGTGGGGCACCAAGAACCCGATCATGGCGCGCGACCCGGAGTTCGGGCCGGTCCGTCTGCGCGCCTTTGGCACCTATAGCATCCGGGTGGTGGACCCGGCCCGGTTCCTGAGTGAGATCGTCGGCACCGATGGTGAGTTCACCATGGATGAAATCTCCTTCCAGATCCGCAATATCATTGTCCAGCAGGTGAGCCGGGTGCTGGCAGGCTCCGGCATTCCGGTTCTGGATATGGCTGCAAATACCGCCGATCTGGGCAAGCTGGTGGCGGCTGAGATTTCCGCCACGGTGGCCGAATACGGCATCGCGATCCCCGAGCTCTATATCGAGAATATCTCGCTGCCCGCCGCGGTCGAACAGGCGCTGGACAAGCGCACACAGATGGGAATCGTCGGTGATCTTGGCCGCTATACGCAGTTCTCCGCCGCCGAGGCGATGACCGCCGCCGCCCAGGCGCCCAATAGCGGCATGGGGGCCGGAATGGGCATGGGGATGGGCATGGCAATGGCCCAGCAGATGGCGCAGATGGCGCAGCCGGGTGCCGCCGCTCATGCAGCGGGTCAGACCAGCGGTCCCTGGGGCGCGCGGCCCGCACCCGCTGCGCCGCAGGCCGCCGCGCCGGTGGCGCCGCCGCCTCCACCGGTGGAACATGTCTGGCACATCGCCGAGAACGGTCAGACCACCGGCCCCTATTCCAAGGCCCGACTGGGGCGAATGGCACAGGAGGGCGGATTGCGCCGGGACAGCCTGGTCTGGACACCCGGTCAGGACGGCTGGAAGGCGGCAGGCGATGTCATCGAACTGGCGCAGCTGTTCACCATCATGCCACCGCCGCCTCCGCCACCGCCGCCCGCACCGCCGGCTGGCTGACATCACACAATCCCGAGGGCGCTGCGATCACCGGCGCCCTTTCTCAGGACAGACCGCAGCCCCTGTGCCACGAAGGACCTTCTGCATATGACCCGACGCAGCGCGCTCAAATGGCTCCACTGGCTGAGCCTTGGATTGATCCTCTATTTCTTTCTCGTGGAACCGGAGGAAAACCGCGCCGATCCGGGGCTGGCGCTGGCCACCCACGCGGGCGTTGGCCTGCTCCTTGCCGTGGTCGTGCTGATCTGGACGCTTGTCTATCTGCGCAAAGGGCTGGCCGGGCGCGCCGGTCCCAAGCTGCCGGGCTGGGCCAGACGGTTCCACGGGTTGAACCACCGTGTCTTGCAGATCGGCCTGCCGGTCATGGTCGCAACCGGAGCGCTGGCCGGGGTGCTGGCTCCCTTTGCGATCCGCGCTTTTGGGGTGTTGCCGATCAATCCGGCCGCAGGCAGCCGCACCCTGCATGAGCTGGCTGAAGAGCTGCATGAACTTGCCTTTGATGCGCTGCTCATTGTCATCGTCCTGCATGGGCTGTTCCATCTGTGGCGCCATTTCCTGTTGAAGGACAACGCCCTGCGCATCATGGTGCCGAAACTGCTGCATAGATATCTTTGAGGCTTCCCCACGTGACCCAGCCCCCACCGCCGCCGCCCTCCGGCCTGTCGCCTGCCGAGAGCTCCGCCAGCGCCGAGACGCAGGCACCGCTTGAGGAACATCGGTTCCCCTGCGAGCAATGCGGCGCGGATTATCGCTATGATCCTGAAAACGGCACGCTGACCTGCGATCATTGCGGCCACCGGGAAGCGATCCGATCCGGCCCGTGGCGGGGTGGCAGCCTGCGGGAGCTGGATTTCGAGACGGCGCTCTCCTCGGGGCTGGCCGAGGCCGACATGGAAGAAACCCGCGTGTTGCGCTGTCCGAACTGCGCCGCGCAGGTGGAATTTGACCCAAAGGACCATGCGGGGGAATGTCCGTTCTGCGCCACGCCGATGGTCACAGACACCGGGATCCACCGTCATATCAAGCCCAAGGGCGTGCTGCCCTTCGCCTTTGATGAGCGCAGCGCCCATCAGGCGATGTCGGGCTGGCTGGGCCAGCTGTGGTTTGCGCCGAGCGGCCTGCAACAATATGCCCGCAAAGGCCGACGCATGGACGGCATCTATGTCCCCTACTGGACCTTCGACGCCGACACCCGCTCGCAGTATCGCGGCCAGCGCGGCACCGTCTATTATGTCACCGAAACCGTGATGGTCGACGGCAAGCGCCAGTCGCGGCAGGTGCCGAAGATACGCTGGCGGCCGGTCTCGGGGCGGGTGCAGCGGTTCTTTGACGATGTGCTGGTGCTCGCCTCCAAGAGCCTGCCGAAAAAGAACACCGATGCGCTGGAGCCCTGGGACCTTTCGGCGCTGGAGCCTTACCAGCCGCAGTATCTGGCCGGGTTCCGGGCCGAGGCCTATGCGGTGGAACTGGCCGATGGCTACGGCGAGGCGAATGCACGGATGCGCCGGGTCATCGAACGCGACGTGCGTTTTGACATTGGCGGGGATCGGCAACGGATCGAACATATCGACAGCGATTTTTCCGATATCACCTTCAAACATGTGCTGCTGCCGGTCTGGCTGGCCGCTTATAAATATCGGGGCAAGACTTATCGTTTTGTGGTCAACGGGCAATCCGGTCGGGTACAGGGAGAACGCCCCTATTCGGTGTGGAAAATTGCCGCCGCCGTTGCTCTGGCACTGCTGATCGGCGCTGCTGTGGCCTATTTCGGATCACGCTGACATTCCGCGCCGAGACCACGAGCCCCCCGAAGCCGACATAAGGATCCGCCATGACCACCCTTCCTGCGCTTGATGCGCTGTTCAGCCGCCGTCACAGCTGTCGCGGCTTTCGCCCCGATCCGGTACCCCGTGCGGTTATCGAGGATATCCTGCGTTGCGCCCAGAAAGTGCCCTCCTGGTGCAATGCCCAGCCCTGGCAGGTGACGCTGTTCAGCGGCGCGGCGACGGATGCGCTGCGGGTGGCCCTGGCGGAGGCGGTCGCAAAGGATCCTGTTGCCCCCGACCTCCCCTTTCCCGAGCGTTACAGTGGCGATTATAAGGCGCGGCGACAGGCCTGCGGCTGGGCGCTTTATGAGGCGGTTGGTGTTGAACGCGGCGATCGCGCCGGCTCTCACCGGCAGATGATGCGCAACTTTACGCTTTTTGACGCCCCCCATTGCGCGATTCTGACCAGCCCCAAGGAGCTTGGCCCCTATGGTGCGCTGGATTGCGGTGGCTTTGTCACCGGGTTCACGCTGGCCGCAACCGCAGCGGGCGTTGCCAGCATCGCGCAGGCCGCTGTTGCCACCTATGCGCCGATGCTGCATCAGCTCTGCGACATACCGGAGGATCGAAATATCCTTTGTGCGCTGTCTTTCGGCTATGCCGATCCCGACCACCCGGCCAACCAGTTCCGCACTGAACGCGCTGAACTGCACGACTTCACCACCTGGCGCGACTGACGCCGCATATCACTGAGTAGGATAATCCATGCGTGCCCTGATCCAGCGAGTGTCCGAGGCGTCTGTCACCGTCGACGGCGATATCATCGGTGAAATCGGTGAAGGCCTGCTGATCCTGATCTGCGCGATGGCGGGGGACAGCGCGGCCGAAGCGGATCAGATGGCGGCCAAGATCAGCAAGCTGCGGATTTTCCGCGATGAGGCGGGCAAGATGAACCGCTCGGTAAAGGACATCGGCGGCGGCGCGCTGGTTGTCAGCCAGTTTACGCTGGCCGCCGATACCCGCCGTGGCAACCGGCCCGGCTTCTCCAATGCCGCCGCGCCGGATCTGGGCCGCGCGCTTTACACCCGTTTTGCCGATCAGCTGGCGGCGCTTGAGGTGCCTGTGGCGCGCGGGTCCTTTGGGGCCGACATGCAGGTTGCGCTGATCAACTCCGGTCCGGTGACCATCTGGATGGACAGCGCGGACTGGTGAACTGCGCTTTTCTGCGGGCGGATTGCGGATAGGTTGCGGATGTCGTTTTCCGTCATGTCCTGACGCGCCCATTGGTGCCAAAGCAAGCATCCAAAATCGCGAAAATACGCCAGATCGACCATCGCGCCCGCAGCTGCGGCCTGTCGCAAAACCGGCACGGATCACCCGTTTTGGCCGAAAATCAGGCGGGGTCCACCATCCATTGGCGAAATACGGGGTGCGGCGGCGATAATAATTGGCATCGCGAGTGCATTGGTTTTTTCCACATATTGTCCCACCAGCCATTCACTTCTTACCAAATACGACATACCAGTTCCAAAAGACGACGGGATCACCGTCTCTTTATGCCTTCGCCATCCCCGCCTGCGCCAGAAAGCACGCTAATAAGGGTTGCGAGGTCGCAGCAAATGCGCAAACCTTGAATGACAATTCAAGAAATGACGTGTTCAGCGTCTAGATACGACAGGGAGTCCGCAATGAAAGACCAGATTGATTTCATGACGCAAAGCGTCACCTCCGGGAAAATGACCCGGCGTGAATTCATGGGCAAAACCGCCGCACTCGGCATCAGCGCCGCAGTAGCAGGCAGCCTGTTTGCCCGCGCCGTCGAGGCCGCAGGCCCGGTCAAAGGGGGCACGCTGAAGCTCGGCTCCATCGGCGGCGGCAGCACCGACTCGCTCGATCCCGCCGTGGCCGCAAGCCAGGTGCCCTACCACAATCTTTATCAGTTCGGTGAAACGCTGGTGAACGTGACGCCCGAAGGCGGCATCGAAAACCGTCTCGCCGAAAGCGTCGAAGCCAGTGCAGACGCCAAGACCTGGACCTTCAAGATCCGCAAGGGCGTTGAATTCCACAACGGCAAGGCGGTGACGGCCGAGGACGTGATGCGCACCATGGAGCGCCACTCCAACGAGGACAGTAAATCGGGTGCGCTCGGCATTATGCGCGGCATCGAAAGCATGAAGGCCGATGGCGACAACTTCGTCGTCTCGCTGACCACGCCGAACGCCGACCTGCCCTATCTGATGGCCGATTATCACCTGATGATCCAGCCTGATGGCGGCTTTGACAACCCGGCAGCGGGCATCGGTTCCGGTGCCTATATGCTGGTCGCCGATGAGCCGGGCGTGCGCCATATGTGGAAGAAGAACCCCAACTACTGGGATGACACCCGCGGCCATGTTGATGAAGTCGAAATCGTGGTAATCAACGACGCCACCGCCCGTATGGCGGCGCTGCAATCGGGTCAGGTACATATCGCCAACCGTGTTGAGCCGAAGGTTGCAGGTCTCCTCGACCGTGCACCGAACCTGACCGTGCGCAACGCAGCCGGTCCGGGCCACTATGTGTTCATCATGCATTGCGACACCGCGCCGTTTGACAACAACGAGCTGCGCCTGGCGCTTAAATATGCCATCAACCGTGAGGAAATGGTCGATAAGGTTCTGCGCGGCTATGGCTCCGTCGGTAACGACATGCCGATCAACTCCGCCTATCCGCTGTTTGATGACAGCATCCCGCAGCGCCCGTTTGATCCGGCCAAAGCGGCAGAGCACTACAAGAAATCCGGCCATGACGGCAGCCCGATCACCCTGCGGGTGTCGGATGTTGCCTTCCCGGGTGCATTGGATGCAGCCCAGCTGTTCCAGCAGTCGGCCAATGCCGCCGGTATCCCGCTGGAACTGAAGCGCGAGCCCGGTGATGGTTACTGGTCCGAAGTCTGGAACGCCCAGCCGTTCTGTGCCTCCTACTGGGGTGGCCGTCCGGTGCAGGATCAGATGTATTCGACCGCTTATCTGTCGACCGCAGACTGGAACGACACCCGCTTCAAGCGCGAAGACTTTGACCAGCTGTTGTTTGCCGCCCGCGGCGAGCTGGACGAAGCCAAGCGCAAGGCGCTCTACAGCCAGATGGGCATGATGGTGCGGGACGAAGGCGGTCTGATCTGCCCGATGTTCAACGACTTCATCGAAGCGACCAGCAGCAAGGTTCAGGGTTGGGTGGTGGATTCCACCGGCGACACCATGGCCGGCAAATGGTCGCATAAGTGCTGGTTGGCCTGATAGAGGTCCATGCCATGCACCCCGTCGTGAAACTTGTGTCCCAGCGCCTCGCGCTGGGACTAATTCTCTTGATCGCCGCATCCGTGCTCATCTTCATGGGCACCTTGATCCTGCCCGGCGATGTGGCGCAGTCCATTCTGGGCCAGTCGGCCACGCCCGAGGCACTTGCCAACCTGCGCGAGGAACTGGGGCTGAATGAACCGGCTGTTCTGCGCTATTTCGACTGGCTGTTCGGCGCCCTGCAAGGTGATCTGGGCACCGCCCTGACCAATGGTCAGGACATTGCAACCAGCATTGGCCGCCGTCTTGGCAACACGCTGTTCCTGGCGTTCTGGGCCGCCGTGATCTCGGTTCCCTTGGCGATCTTCCTGGGCCTTCTGGCGGTACGTTACCGCGACCGCTGGCCTGACAAACTGATCTCGGCCGTGACATTGGCCTCGATCTCGATCCCGGAATTCCTGATTGGCTATCTGCTGATCTATTTCGTTGCGGTGCAGATGGGCTGGTTCAGCTCTGTCGCAATGATCAATGAATCCATGAGCCTGCTGGAAAAACTGAACGCCATTGCCCTGCCCGTCGCGGTGCTGACACTGGTGGTTCTGGCCCATATGATGCGCATGACGCGGGCGGCGATCCTCAATGTGATGCAATCGGCCTATATCGAGACGGCGGAGCTGAAGGGGCTGAGCACCTTCAACGTGATTGCCCGTCACGCCTTTCCCAATGCCATCGCACCGATCGTCAATGTGGTGATGCTGAACCTCGCCTATCTGGTGGTCGGTGTCGTGGTGATCGAGGTGGTTTTTGTCTACCCGGGCATGGGCCAGTATCTGGTCGACCACGTGTCCAAGCGTGACGTCCCGGTGGTGCAGGCCTGCGGTCTGATCTTTGCCGCCGTCTACATCGTGCTGAACATGATTGCCGACATCGTGGCGATCCTGTCGAACCCGCGTCTGAGGCATCCGAAATGAAGAATATCCCTATCTCTGCAATGATCGGGCTGTTCTTCACGGCCCTCTACTTCCTGATGGCGATCTTTGCACCGCTACTGGCCCCCTATGGGATGGCTGAAATTGTCGGTGACGTATGGGAGCCGCGCTCGGCTGAGCATCTCCTTGGCACCGACAATATCGGTCGTGATCTTCTCAGCCGGATGATCTATGGCGGACGCACCACCATCTTCATCGCCACTGCGGCCACCATCCTGTCCTTTGTCACCGGATCGGTGCTGGGCTTCTTTGCCGCCGTTGCCGGTGGCTGGGTGGATCAGGTGATGTCGCGGCTGGTCGATCTGGTGATGTCGATCCCGACGCTGATCTTTGCCCTTGTGGTGCTGTCGGTGATGCCGGTGACCGTGCCGGTTCTGATCGTGGTTATGGGTCTGCTGGACTCCACCCGCGTCTATCGTCTCGCCCGTGCTGTTGCGGTGGATATCGAGGTGATGGACTACGTCGAAGCCGCGCGTCTGCGCGGTGAGAAAACCGCCTGGATCATCTTCCGCGAAATCCTGCCCAACGCGCTGTCACCGCTGGTGGCCGAAATGGGCCTGCGGTTCATCTTCATGGTGCTGTTTGTCTCGACGCTCTCTTTCCTCGGCCTTGGCGTGCAACCGCCAGAAGCCGACTGGGGCGGGATCGTGAAAGAAAACAAGGAAGGCATCGTCTATGGCATTCCGGCGGCACTGCTGCCTGCCATCGCCATCGCCACCCTTGCGATCTCGGTCAACCTTGTCGCGGACTGGGTCCTGAACCGCACAACCTCGCTGAAAGGAGGCCGCGGATGAGCGAACCTCTTATGAAAGTGCGCAATCTCAAGATCGGCGCAACTGTCTACCCGCCGGGGGAAAAGCCCCATGACATCGAAATCGTGCATGGTGTCAGCTTTGATCTGCAACCGGGCAAGGTGCTGGGGCTGATCGGCGAATCCGGCGCCGGAAAATCCACCATCGGTCTGGCCTCCATGGCCTATGGCCGGGGCGGTGTGAAGATCACCGGCGGCGAGGTCTGGGTGAATGGCCGCGATATCCTGCAATCCAAACTGCGCGATATCCGTCGCCTGCGCGGCGGCGAGGTCACCTATGTCTCGCAATCGGCGGCGGCCTCGTTCAACCCGGCCAAGAAAATCATGGAACAGGTGATCGAAGCGGCGGTTGAGCAGGGCAAGTTCTCCAAGAAAGAGGCCGAAGCCCGCGCCCGCGCGCTTTTTGCCAAGCTGGGTCTGCCCGATCCAGACAATATCGGCGAGCGCTATCCGCATCAGGTCTCCGGCGGTCAGCTGCAACGCTGCATGACGGCGCTGGCGCTCTGCCCGGAGCCGGATCTGGTGGTCTTTGACGAGCCGACAACGGCGCTGGATGTGACGACCCAGATCGAGGTGCTGATGGCGATCAAGGAAGCCATCCGCGACACGGGTGTGGCTGCACTCTATATCACCCATGACCTTGCGGTGGTGGCACAGGTGAGCGACGACATCATGGTGCTGCGCCACGGCAATATGGTGGAATACGGCCCCGTCGATCAGATCATCAACGCCCCGCAGGAGGAGTACACACAGGCGCTGGTCTCGGTGCGCTCCATCACGCATGAGGAAAAGGCCCCGACCTCGGAGCCGGTGCTGAGCGTGCGCAATATCACCGCGCGCTACCAGGGCACCAAATTCGATGTGCTGCATAATGTGAACGTCGACCTGCACCCCGGTCAGACGCTGGCCGTGGTCGGAGAATCCGGCTCTGGTAAATCGACACTGGCACGGGTGATCACCGGGCTATTGCCACCGCGCGAGGGTGATATCGAGTTTGCCGGGCGTCGGCTGTCCTCCGATCTGGCGGGACGCACCCGCGAGGATCTGCGCGAATTGCAGATGATCTATCAGATGGCGGATGTGGCGATGAATCCGCGCCAGACCGTCGGTACGATCATCGGCCGTCCGCTGGAGTTCTACTTTGGCATGAAGGGCAGCGAAAAGCGCAAGCGCATCATCGAACTGCTGGATGAGATCGAGCTGGGCGAAAGCTTCATCGACCGTTACCCGGCGGAGCTGTCGGGCGGACAGAAACAGCGGGTGTGTATTGCACGAGCGCTGGCGGCGAAGCCCAAGATGATCATCTGCGACGAGGTCACCTCGGCGCTGGATCCACTGGTGGCCGATGGCATTCTGAAGCTGTTGCTGGAACTGCAAAAGATCGAGAATGTCGCCTATCTGTTCATCACCCACGATCTCGCCACGGTGCGGGCGATTTCGGATAATATCGCGGTGATGTATCAGGGCCGCGTCCAGCGCTATGGCGGCAAGACCGAAGTGCTGTCGCCCCCCTTTGACGATTACACCGATCTGCTGCTCAGCTCGGTGCCGGAAATGCGGCTCGGGTGGCTGGAAGAGGTCATCGCCAACCGCAAGATGGAAAGTGCGGGCAACTAGCAGCCCAGCACCTGATATCCCCCCGTCGCAGGCAACTGCGGCGGGACGCACTCAAAGGCGGCCGCAGGAACACTCCTCACGGCCGCCTTTTTAACTCACCTTTACAAGACCTTGGGTTCTGCGATGGACAACAAACTTCTCCTTATCATCTTGGACGGGGTGCCGTGGCGCAACTTCCGTCGGCTGTTTGGCAATCTGGAAGGCTGGGTCGACAGCGGCGAAGCGCGGGTCTGGAAACACCGGTCGGTGCTGCCCTCGATCTCCGCCAGCTGCTATGCCTCGATCCACACAGGTGTTGCCCCCGCCGAACATGGCTGCACCGGCAATGGCAATGTCTTCCGCTTGGGCCACAAGGATGTGTTCAGCCAGGTTCGCGAGGGCGGCGGCGTAACCGGTGCGGTGGCGCATAGTTTCTGGTCCTCCTTCTTCAACCGTCACCCCTATGACCCCGTGCGCGACGTTGAATATGACGAACCGGACAGCGCCACGATCAATCACGGGCGGTTCCATTCGATGACCGGCTACGGGCTGGACAACCAGATGACCCCGTCTGACGTCGATCTGTTTGGCACGCTGACAAACCTCTGCCTGCGGTTCGGGCTGAACTACGGAATGCTGCACACCTGCACGCTGGACAGCATGGGGCACCGGTTTTTCCACGATTGCCAGCAAATGGACCACGCCTGTTTCGTCATGGATGAGATGCTGGCGCCGTTTATCTTCAAATGGCGCGAAATGGGCTATGAGATCATCGTCACCGCCGATCACGGGCAGGATGATCGCGGCCACCACGGCGGGCGCAGCGCCCTGCAACAGGAAACCGCGCTGTATTATTTCGGCCCGGCCGAAGGTCCGGCGGAAGATGTGGTGATCGACCAGCGCCAGCTGGCGCCTACCATCCTCAGCCGCCTTGGTGCGCCCATCGCCGACACGATGAAGGCAAAATCTTTCCTCGGCTGAGGATCCATGGCAGGCTTATCGGACCGCCGCCGCGATCAACAGGAGCCTGCCATGCCCATCCGCTATCTTACACTACTGTTAACGCTGCTGCCCTTGCCCGCGTTTGCACAGGACGGCTGCGATGATCTGTGGTTCACGCGAAATCTGATCATGGACCGTGCCGGCTATTGTTTTGGAACGGTGCTGGGCCAAAGCGTTTTCGACAATAGCGATTGCCTCGGAAAATCCGTCGCGCTTGACCCGCAGAGCAACCGGCAGGTGCAGGACATCCGCGCGCTGGAGAAGTATCACGGCTGCAAGGTCAACACCGGGCGCAGGCAGTTGACGCTGAACGATACGCATCTGCGGCGGTTGCTGGTGGATCTGCCGATCCGCGATGAATTTGAAGGCGCCTGTCTGGGTTGGCTTGGCGCTCCGGTCCCGCTCCATTCCGGCCATAGTGCGGGCACCGCCCGTATCGGGACGATCCAACCCGGCGACACCATCGGCTATGCGCATCTTCCAGTGGGCAACTGGTCCTATGTCACCACCCACAGCAGCGACTGGCGGGTCAAGAGCGGCGGCTGGTACAACCGCGCAACCGCCCCTGAAAACTGCCGCGACTCCGCAGGCTGATCATGTGCCAGGGGCCGGGCGACGACAGCGCTCACTCATAGGGCCAGAGCCCCTGCCCCAGCGCCTCCACGGCGACGGAGATCCGTTCGAAACTGTCACGGGCGCGGCCGACGCTGTGGCGGGCGCGCAGATAGCCATGGACCAGCCCCTGTTCGTTGATCCAATGCGCTTTGCCACCGGCGGCCATGATCTTGTCGCGGTAATGGCGGGAATCATCGCGCACCGGATCACAGTCGGCAGTGATCAGCACCGTTGCGGGCAGGTTGGAAAAATCGGTATCGGCCAGCGGTTCGAGGGTCGGATCGCCCGTCGCCTGCGTGCCTTCCGGGCGGCGAATTGACCCGTAGTAGAGGATATCATCCCGTGTCAGCATCGGCGCCTGCGCGTGTTCCAGATAAGAGCCCTGATTGATATCGCCACCAAAGGCGCCGTAGATCAGCACCTGCCCCACCAGCCCGTCAATACGTCCGCGCGCATGATGCGCCACGGCTGCACAGAGATTGGCACCGGCGCTGTCACCAGCCAAAACCAGATCCCCCTCAAAACTGTCGCGGATCCACTGCAAGACCGCCCAGGCGTCCTCGAAGGCCGCAGGGTGGCGATGTTCGGGGGCCAGACGGTAATCCACCGCCACAACGCGATAGCCGCTCTGGGCGCAAAGCTCGGCGCAGACGTCATCGTGGCTGTCCAATCCACCAACGACAAAGCCGCCGCCATGGCAGTACATCACCGTGCAGCCCGGCTCTCCGGCGGTGTAGATCCGCACCGGGACCGCCCCCACCAGCCGATCCTCGCAGCGGACCACATCCGGGCGCGCAACACGGAATTCAGCGGCCATGTCATCATAGACCTTGCGCTGTTCCGTGATTGACAGATCCACCGCATCATCCGGGTAACATTCGCCGGTTTTGCGGATAAAGGCCCAGGTTTCTTCGTCGATCAGCCGCTCGTAGTTCATCTCACCCGTTCCCTATCTTCATAGTCCGTCGAATGAGATTAGCAGCGCCGAAATCAAAAACCATGCTTTACAAATGAAAAAAGCGCCCGCGTGGGGCGCTTTCTGATGCTGGGGTGGCGCAGTGCCATCCGCCGCTCTGGGATCAGCCCTTTGGCATCGGTTCCCAGGGGCGGGTAAAGACACCAAGCACATCCGAAATATCGGAGGCCGAGGCGCCATTGGCCTCAACCTGGGCGACCAGACCGCGGCTTTTGTCGTCGACCACATGTTCGACGCGCGCAGGCAGGCCTGCCTTCAGCAGGGCCTCATTGTAGATCCGGGTGATGGCATTCTTGCGCAGATCAGGTTTGAACACCTTGCCCACGGCCGTCTTTGGCAGCTCATCCATCACCGTGACATGTTTCGGGATTGCCGCGCGTTCATGCACGTGGATCTTGCAATAGGCCAAAAGATCCTCCGGCGTCACGCTTGCGCCATCCACCAGCTCGACAAAGGCACATGGCACCTCGCCGGCATGGGCATCCGGCTGGCCGATTGCACCCGCAAAGGCGACGGCCTCATGCCCCAGCAGCGCCTCTTCGATTTCGGCCGGATCAATATTGTGGCCGCCGCGGATGATCAGATCCTTCGCCCGGCCCGTGATCCAGAGATAGCCATCCGCATCCAGACGGCCCAGATCGCCGGTGCGCAGATAGGTGTCCTTGTAGAACAGACCTTCGTTCTTCTCGACCTCGGTATAGGTATGACCGGCATAGACGCCGGGGCTCGAGATACAGATCTCACCGATCTCATCCACACCCAGCTCGACCATATCGCCATTGGTTGCCTTCACGATCTTGACGTCAGTGTAGGGCAGCGGAATGCCGATCGAGCCGATCTTCTTTTCGCCCTGAACCGGGTTGCAGGAGACCAGGCAGGTCGCCTCGGTCAGGCCGTAACCTTCGACAATGCTGACGCCCGTTGCGCTTTCGAACCGTTTGAACAGTTCGACCGGCAGTGGCGCCGAGCCGGAGAAGGCCGTCTTCACGGTCGAGACATCGGCATCGACGGGCCGCTGCATCTTGGCCGAAATTGCAGTGGGCACGGTGATGATAAAGGAAATCTTCCAGCGTTCGATCAGCTTCCAGAAATTGTCAAAGACACCCTCGCCGCGATAGCCCTGCGGTGTCGGGAACACCACATGCGCCCCCGAGGCCACCGCCGCCATCAGGATCACATGGCAGGCAAAGACATGGAACAGCGGCAGCGGGCACATGATATTGTCATCTGCGGTAAACAGCAGCTTACTGCCCAGCCAGCCGTTGTAGTTCATGCCGGAATAGGTGTGCTGCGCCACTTTGGGCATCCCGGTGGTGCCGCCGGTGTGGAAATAGCAGGCCACCCGGTCGCTGTCGGAATCCGCGAACGTCAGCTCGGTCGGATGCTTGCGCAGCTCTTTGTTGAAATTCTTGTAATCCGCATGGGCCAGCTTGTCCTTGCCCTCAAGCTTGGGGCGGATCATCGGTACAATCCAGGATTTTGGCGGTGTCAGATAGCGGTTGAGGTCAATTTCCAGAACCGTGTTCACCTTGGGCGCATGGCGCACCGCCTCCGCCACCTTCTGGGCGACGTCGGTCTTGGGGAAAGGCTTCAGGGTCACCACCACCTTCGCCCCGGTTTCGCGCAGGATCGAGGCGATCTGCTCCGGCTCAAGCAGAGGGTTGATCGGATTAGCGATGCCTGCCACAGCGCCGCCGAGCAGGGTCACGACGGTTTCATTGCAGTTCGGCAGGATATAGGCGACCACATCCTTTTCACCGATCCCCATGGACCGGAACATATTCGCCGCCTGGGTCACCTTGTCCTTCAGCTGGCGCCAGGTCAGGGTCTCGGCCTTATCCTTGGGACCAGAGAAAATCTGGTAGCTCACCGCGTTGTTGTCGGGAAATTTCCCGGCCGTACGGGACAGCAACCCATAAAGCGTCGTCGGCATATTCCGCTGCCCAAAAGGCATCTCGTTCGTTAGTGCCAAGCAGTCCGCAGCCGTGGCAAATCCCATTGGTTTCCTCCCCTAGTCCCCTTGTGCCGGGGAATTTCAGTTAACACAAAATGATTTGAAACGACCCGCCGCGCAAGCGCGCCGACAGGGTCACGTCAAGGAAGCCTGCGCTTTGACGCAGCGACATTTGAAGTTTTTCGACCTTGAAGCCGAAATTCGGCTCATTTGAGACCGGGTCTGCCTATTCCGCAGCCAGCCCATCGGTGAACTGAAGGCGTGCAAGACGCGCGTAAAGCCCGCCTTCGGCAACCAGCTGATCGTGGCTACCGGTGGCCACGATACGGCCCTCTTCCATCACCACGATGCGATCTGCCTTTTTCACGGTTGCCAGTCGATGCGCCACGATCAAGGTGGTGCGGCCCTGGCTCAGCTCATCGACAGCGGCCTGTACCAGTCGTTCGCTTTCGGCATCCAGTGCGGATGTGGCCTCATCCAGCAACAGCACCGGCGCGTCGCGCAGAATCGCGCGGGCGATGGCGATCCGTTGTTTCTGACCGCCCGACAGCATCACGCCACGTTCGCCGACCTGGCTGTCATAGCCCTCTGGCAGCCGAGTGATAAAGTCATGGGCGGCGGCCGCACGGGCGGCGGCCTCGACCTCGGCGTCGCTGGCCTCGGGACGACCAAAGCGGATATTGTCCCGCGCCGAGGCGGCAAAGATCACCGGGTCCTGAGGCACCAGCGCGATATGCCTGCGGAAAGCATCCCGTTGCAGGTCCCGCAACGAGACACCATCCAGACAGACCGCACCATCAGTGGGATCGTAGAACCGCTGGATCATCTGGATGATGGTTGTCTTGCCCGCACCGGAGGGGCCGACAAAGGCAACCGTCTCGCCCGGCTTCACCGTCAGGGAGACGTCGCTCAGGGCCGGAATCAGCGGACGGGCGGGATAGCGGAAGGACACATTGTCAAATCGGATTTCGCCCCGCACCGGTTCGGCCAGCGCCTGCGGACGCGACGGATCCTGCACCTCATCCACCGCCGTCAGCAGCTCCACCAGACGTTCGGTTGCGCCAGCGGCCCGTTGCAATTCGCTCCAGATCTCTGACAGCGCCGCTACCGAGCCTGCGACCAGCACCGCATAGATCACGAACTGGACCAGGGTGCCTTCGGACATGACCCCGGCGCGCACATCGTTTGCGCCCATCCACAGGACGCCAACCACGCCGGAGAATACCAGAAAGATCACGATCACGGTCAGGAAAGCACGGGTCTGGATCCGCCGCATTGAAACGTCAAATGCGGTTTCGGTCATCCGGCTGAATTCGCCCCGGCTGGCGCTCTCATGCGTATAGGCCTGAACCGTCTGTACCGCGCCCAGCGCCTCACCCGCGTTGCCGGAAGAGGCCGCGATCCAATCCTGATTCTCGCGGCTGATCTTGCGCAGCCGCCGCCCCAACACCAGAATCGGCACGATCACCGCAGGCACGATCAGCAGAACAAGGCTGGTCAACTTGGCCGAGGTCAGCAGCATCAGCACCAGACCGCCGCCAAAGATCAGCATATTGCGCAGGGCAATCGACACCGACGAGCCCAGCACCGACTGGATTAGCGTTGTATCCGTGGTGATCCGGCTCAGCACCTCTCCGGTCATGATCTGCTCGAAAAACGCCGGGCTCATGCCGATGACGCGGTCAAACACCGCCTTGCGGATATCTGCAACCACCCGCTCTCCCAGCCGCGTGACCAGCGCATAGCGCAGGCCCGTGCCCACGGCCAGCAGCGCCGCAATCACCAGAGCAGCGGCGAAATACTGGTTCAGCAGCTCAGCATCGGAAACTCGGAAATTATCGACCACCCGGCGAACCGCCAGCGGCAGCGTCAGCGACAGGCCCGCGGTGAGCACGAGTGCTAGCGTCGCGGTGGCCATCAACAGGCGGTAGGGGCGCATAAACGGCCAGAGGGCAGACAGGACACCAATCTTGCGCGATTTCTCGCGCTCTACATCCGCAGTCGGGACCGCTTGATTGCCCGCCATGTCAGCTCCTTCGACGTTCCGTGTGGCAGGCTCTGTCGCCTGCGCATCGCCAAGGTTCATGACCCCGCAAACCCCTGAGGTCAAGCGCACAGAGGCCGTCAAAGCCTGTCATACCGCCGCATGAATGGTTCGGGACCGCCCTGAACACCCCAGAGAGATCTTCTGCGCAGCTACCGTTCTGATCTATGTCGGAAATCCTGGAGCGGGTAGCGGGAATCGAACCCGCACCTTAAGCTTGGAAGGCTCTTATGATACCATTTCACCATACCCGCTCAGGGAATTTGGTCTATAAATCGGTGCTTTCGGAGCGTCAAGCGGCTGTGGCGTGAAATCGTGAAATTTCATCTGGAAGAGCCGGATTAACCGGCATCTCTCCCCTGACCACCTGTCCACTCAATTGCCGAGCACCCGGCCAATCCAACCTTTGCGCGGCGCCTCGTCTTGGCTGGCGTCAGGTGTCCCGGCCTCCTCGGCTGAGGCATCTGTTTCGACCGAACTATCCCCTTCGACGGCGGTCTGGAACCGCTCGAAGAACTGGTCGGCCATCTTTTTGGCAAACCCGTCGATGATCCGGCTTCCAAGCTGGGCGAGTTTGCCGCCGACCTTGGCCTCGACCTCATAAGTCAGCAGGGTATGCCCGTCCTCACCATCGCTCAGCGTCACATGGGCGTCGCCCTTGGCGAACCCAGCCGCGCCGCCCTTGCCCTCCCCCCGCAGGGTCAGACTATTGGGCGCATCGAGATCGGACAGGGTCACAGTGCCGCGGAATGTCGCCTTAACCGGGCCGACCTTTTGCACCACAACCGCCGTGAAACCCTCCTCGGCCGATCCCTCCATTTCCTGGCAGCCGGGCACCGCATCCTTCAGCGTTTCGGCATCCAGAAGCCCCTGCCAGACCTCGGCGCGCGGGGCAGCGATGCTGCGGGTATCGGCAAGTTTCATAAGCCTATTCCTTTTGCTGGCGATACATCGTGTTGCGGGCACTGGGACGCCCCTGCTGGCGCCTGCATAACGCAATCCGGCTGCGCGCCGATATGCGACATTGGTTGCAGATCAGACGGCGACGGTGCGCGCAGCAAGGATAGCACAGGCCTACGTTCCCGCCAGACGCGAAATCACGGCCGTTGCATCTTCGCGAGCCGTCTTAGACTTTTCGCCTATTGGTCGCGGCTTGCAGGTGCTGCTAGCATGAGCGGCATGGCGGGCGCGTGGCTTTGGCGCGCGATGTGACCCGCGATTGCCCGGCGCAGACTATGAACCATTGGCATAGGCTTGAGGAGTTTGATGACCCATTCGCCCGCCCCAGATCATCCCCAGCGACCTCGCACCCCGGATGCGCAGGACCCGGCAGGCTTTGTGACCGCGCTGATCGTCGAGGATCACCCGCTGTTCTGCGACGCCCTGGCGATGACGCTGCGCGCCACGGTTGGGATCACCAGCATCGCAACCGCCGCGACAGTGGAACAGGCCATTTCCGAGGTTTCGGACACTCCTGCTCCCGATGCGGTGGTGCTGGATCTCAACCTGCCCGATGCTCAGGGCCTCGACGGGCTGATACGGCTGCACAATGCGACGACCGCGCCGATCCTTGTCGTATCGTCGATGGCGGACAACCGGGTCATCAGCGCAGCCATCCACGCCGGTGCCGCCGGCTTTGTGCCCAAGCACAGCCAGCGCGAGATTTATATCGACGCCTTTGACGCCATCGGCAGGGGCACGCCTTTCGTCCCGCCCGGCTATGTGCTGCTGCCGCGGGACAGTGAAACGCAGGATGCGACCGGGCGTCTGGCGACGCTGACCAATCAGCAGGCGCGGATCCTGCAACTGATCTGCGCGGGCAAACTGAACAAGCAGATCGCCTATGACCTGTCGATCGCCGAAACCACGGTAAAGGCGCATGTCACCGCGATCATGCGCAAACTCGGGGTCCAAAGCCGGACCCAAGCGGTTCTGATTGCAAAGGAAACAAGCTTTGCAAACGTCTTGCAAGATCTGGGCTGAGCTGCCTACCATCCGACATGACGCGCCCTGCCCCCTTCCCTGACACGGCTGATCCCCGCGCAACGGCGCAGGCTTCAGACCGGGTCTCTCTGCCCGCCATTGCGGGGGCGCTGCACAATGCGGATCGCATCACCCGCACGGGACGGGCAGCGGCAGACTTCCCTGATGCGCTGGCGACATTGGCCGGAACGCTGGCGCCGCTGGACGAGCTGGAGCTGGTCATCCTCTTTGTCTCGCCGCAGGCCGATATCCATGCGCTCAGCGCGGCTGCGGCGCAGCATCTCGCACCGGCCACTGTTATTGGATGCACCACCGCAGGCGAGATCGGCGAAGCTGGCTATACCGACGGGGAGATCATCGCAATCGGCCTGCCGCGCAGCCATTTCTGCGCACGTGTGCTGAGCATCGAAGATCTGAACACATATGATGCCCAGTGCCAGATCGACCAGATCATCCGCAACCGCAACGACATGGCGCGAGAGACGCCGCAATGGACCTCCGAATTCGCCTTTCTGCTGATCGACGGGCTGTCGATCAAGGAGGACGCGCTGACCGCCGATCTCGCACCCGGTCTGGGCCCCGTGCCACTGTTTGGCGGCTCCGCAGGCGATGGTACCGATTTTGGCGCGACCTATGTGCTCTGTGACGGCATCGCGCGCCAGAATGCGGCGGTGTTGCTACAGATCCGCAGCAATTGCCCGGTCAAGGTCTTCAACACCGACCATCTGGTGCCCACGGCCCAGCGCATGGTGGTCACCGGTGCCGATCCCGCCCGTCGGCTGGTCTATGAAATCAACGCCGAGCCGGCCGCGCGCGAATATGCACGGCTCCTGGGCAAGGATCCTGAACAGCTGACCACTTTCACCTTTGCGGCCCATCCCGTCGTCGTGCGCCTGGGTGGCCAGCACCATGTCCGCGCGATTCAGCAGGTCGCTGAGACGGGCGATCTGGTGTTCTTTTCCGCCATCGACGAAGGTGTCGTGCTGACCCTGGCCGAACCCCTGGACATGGTCGATCACCTCGACCGCGCCCTGACCGCTCTTGGCGAGACACAGACCCCGGATGTGATCCTTGCCTGCGATTGCCTCCTGCGACGGATGGAAGCCCAGCAAAAACAGCTCACGCCGCAGATCTCATCGCTTCTTGCCAAACATCGTGCTGTCGGCTTCTGCACCTATGGTGAACAGGTGAATTCCATCCATGTGAACCAGACGCTGACAGGGGTTGCCATCTATCCGCCCCTGGCCTGCGAACCACCGGCACGATCATGACGCAAGGCCTGATTGATCCGCGCGACTCGCTGGAGCGGCAGAACGAAAAACTGCTGAAAATCACCGCAACGCTGATGCGCCGGGTGGAACAGAACACCGATGCCTCCGGTCTCGCCTATGCGCAGTTCGAACGCGCCGTTTTGCTGGAAGAGGAAATCCGCAGCCGCACCCGCGATCTGGAGCGCACGCTGGACCTTCTGAACCTGTCCAATGCCAAACTTGCCGAGGCCAACCGCGAGACCGAGGCGGCGCGCGCCAATCTCGCCGATGCCATCGAAACCGTGCAGGAGGGGTTTGCCCTCTTTAATCCGCAGGATGTACTGGTGATGTGCAACAGCCGATTTGGGATGCACATGCCCGACATCCATGCGCGGCTGCGGCCGGGGCTGGCATTTGAGGCCTATGTCAATCTGGTCAGCGGCAGTTCGGCCCTGTCGCTGCCCGCCGGGACCACAGCCGCCGAATGGGCCGCGCGCAGGCTGGCCCGGCATCAGGACCGCAGCGTCATGTTCAACGTTCGCATGACCGGGAACCGCTGGCTTCAGGTCAGCGAACACCGCACCTCCGACAGTGGCACCGTCATCCTGCAAACCGATGTCACCGACATCATGCGCCTTCAGCACCAGGAACGTGAACGCATCCTAGACGATCAGGCCCGGCTCATCCGCGCCACTTTGGAACACCTGAACCAGGGGGTCTGCATCTTCGATCAGCAGGCGCGTCTGGTTGGCTGGAACCGGCTCATGGGAGAGCTGCTGTCCATTCCGATCAGCCGGTTTCGCATCGGCAGCCGCTTCGAGCGGATCTTCGAACATCTGCGTGCGGAGTTCACATTTGAACAGGCCGATATGGCCGATCAGGTCACCCTCTGGACCCGGCCAAAAGCAGATCCTGCACCGGATATCCCTTCTGAACGGATGCGATCCGGCCCAGCGATACGGGCGCCGCTTTCCTTCGACGTGCAGCAGGGCATGACACGGGTCCTGACGGTTTTTATGCAGGAAATGCCCGACGGCGGTTTCGTGATCAGCTTCACCGATGTCACCGCCGAACGGACCGCCGCGCGCGCGATGAGCGAGGCCCGTGACACGCTTGAACAGCGTGTGCTTGACCGAACGCTGGAGCTGGAAGACGCGCTTCAGGCCGCCGAACGCGCCAATGCCTCAAAGTCGCGCTTTGTGGCCGCCGCTTCCCATGACCTGCTGCAACCGCTCTCGGCGGCAAAGCTCTTTGTCGCAGCGCTGCAGAGCGAATTGCCGACAGGCGGTTCCCGCGAAACCCTGAACAAGGCGGCAAATGCGCTGGACAGTGTAGAAACACTGGTCTCAGCGCTCCTTGATATTTCGCGACTGGATTCCGGCCGCGCCACACGGCATGTGACGTCCGTCGATCTCGACGACCTGCTGCTGCAACTGCATGACGAATTGCGCCCGATGGCAGATGCCAAGGGCCTCTCGTTCCGCCTCAGGCTCAGCCAGACGCGGGTGCTGAGCGATGTGACCTACCTGCGGCGCATCCTGCAGAACCTGATATCAAATGCGCTGCGCTATACCAGCCGGGGGGGTGTGCTTGTCGGCATCCGCCCCCGCCGGGACACGGTCCGGGTTGAGATCTGGGACACCGGGACCGGCATTCCCGACGAGGATCGCACGCTGATCTTTGCAGAATTCCAGCGGCTGAACGCCACGGTGAGCGCCGCTGACGGCATGGGCCTTGGCCTTGCAATTGTGGAACGCGCCTGCGGGTTGCTGGGCCATCCCCTGACGCTCAGATCCCGTGTGGGGCGCGGCACGGTCTTTGCCGTTGATCTGCCCCGTGACACCGCACGGCTGCACCAGTCACATCAGTCGGAGCTGTCCGGCGCTCGCATGGCCGAGGTCGCCCCCTCCGGGACAGCTTCCCCGGATCCGGCAGCTGTGGCCTTGGGGCAGCTGATCGCGCTGCTGATCGTCACCGATCCCGATCTGCGCCACGCATTGACCCTGACGATGGAGCAATGGGGGATCGATGTCTTGCCCTGTGCCAGTGAAGAGGATGCCCGCGCCTTGCTGACGGAAATCGACGTCACACCGGATGTTCTGGTGATTGACCTGCAACTGGGGGCCGACCAGAACGGCGCCGAGGTGATCGCCCGCCTCAACCGCGACCTTGGCGCGCTGCCCGCCTGCCTGATCTCCGCCGACCGCCGCCCGCAGGTCGCCCGGCTTGCCCAAAACACAGGTGCCAGACTGTTTACAAAACCCATTCAACCGGAGCAGCTGCGCAGTTTCCTCGACGATCTGCGACAGCCGCCTCAATGACGCCCATGGCTTGCCCTCAGCGCCAGCGGTGGCGAGGCCATGGCGGCCCGCAGAAGATTGATCCAGCGCCCCCGCCCTGCCGTAATGCCATCGAAACACCCGCAGGCGACCCGCAAGGTCGATGCCCTGCCAGCCCCCTCCTACAGCCGAAAGGCTCTTCCAGATGACCGATCCCGCCCCCCTGCCCCCACATCGCCCGACCGCCGTGATTACCGCGCATGGCCAGCCTTCCGATCCGGCGCCCCAGGAACGCGCGCTGGCCGATCTGGCCGATGCCGTCGCTGCGCTGTTGCCCGACTGGGATATCCGCTCGGCCACGTTGTCCACAGCTGATCGACTGGAACAGGTGACACCAAAGGGCGCGCTGATCTATCCGTTCTTCATGGCCAACGGCTGGTTCACCGGCTCGGTGCTGCCCAAGCGGCTCCAGGGGCATGATGTTCACCTGTTACCCCCCTTCGGTCTGGACCCGGCCCTGCCGGAACTGGCCTGCAAGGCGCTGGCCACAGCCTGCGAGGCACGCGGATGGTCGCTGCCCCGGACCCGCATCCTTCTGGCCGCTCATGGGTCGGCCCGGGGGCCCAAGGCCGCCGAAGCCGCCGAGGCCTTTGCAGCCGCCATGCGCCAGCACCTGCCGGGCACGGATCTGGTCACAGGCTATGTCGAGGAAGATCCGCGTATCGCGGACGCCGCCCGCGATCTTGCAGCGGCCAAACCTAAACACCCGACCCTTTGCCTGCCGTTCTTTGCACAATCCGGCGAACACGTCCGCGACGATATCCCCGAGGCGCTGGCCGATGCCAGTTATCCCGGCGACATATTGCCCGTGCTCGGGGCGCTGCCCGGCGTCCCCCAGCTGATCGCCGACGCCCTAAGGCAGGCTCTCCTCGGGCCAAACCCGGCAGGAGACAAAGCCGGTGGGATCTGACCAAACCCGCCCGCAGCCCGGCGTAACCGTCCCCCCGTTGTGACACCCCGCAGGGCTACGGACAGCCCCCAAGGCAGCGTGCCCCGCTCGCGCCCCCGGCAGATCGACACTCAAAGCGGCACTCCAGCCCATTGCGGCCGCAGAATTTTTCAAAATTTCCCGCCGGTTCTGCGCACGCCCCCTTGCACCGTCCCCCGGCATGTGATTAATCACGCCTCACACCACCGGTAAGGCGAGTTGGCGGAGTGGTGACGCAGCGGATTGCAAATCCGTGTACACCGGTTCGATTCCGGTACTCGCCTCCAAACAAAATCAATACCTTATCTGAATTTCCGGTTCGACAGATTTGGGCCTCTCAACAGGCCTCTCAACATTCCTGTTTTGGTTCTGTTCTGTTCTTCATTTCCTGACCAGGCATGGCAACTGGCCGAGCAAACAATTGACGCCGCCCAAATGTTCGCTACCTGTTCCCGCTCATGTAGACCATGAAAAGAACAGATATCGGCGGCGAGGTTCTCAAGGATGATTGGGTTATCATCTGGGATGGCCGCGAGGTGGGACGAATCTTCTTCGACGATTTTCCATACAACAACGCCAACCCTTGGAAGTGGGCCACCTGGGTGATCACTGCAGATAGCGGGCGGGTAAAAACTATGGAAGAAGCGAGGAAGACGGTCAGACGTGTAGTGCTGCGCATGTCTGGCTGCGATCAAGGCCACCGAGCAGATGGGCGTCTTCGATATGCCGGATCTGTCCGACTTTACCAAGCCCTAGAACCCCATCCCCAAAAACACAGAAGCCCCGCTCACTGACGGGGCTTACACGTTGCAGTCATACGGGTATCCGTTCGCGTCACCCATGATAGCCAGTTATCAGGTAGCACCTCAGGATCATCGGGCATTGTCACCCTAGCCTCCCCGTAGGAGCCACATCCCGCGTCACCAGCGATCAGAGTTTCGCCGCAGCTGCTCAATGTCATCATCGCGATCATTGCCGCGCAGATCTTCCACTGCCTCACGGCCGACCTCCTTTCGCTTTGCGCTGTCTGTCAGCGTCTCGATGTAGGTTTCCTTGCGTACCTCTCCCTCTCTGGACCGCCCATAGGCCCAGATAGCCGCGAGGAACGCCCCAGCGGCCACCAGATAGCCCCAGAAGCGGAATAGTAGGGCGGAGATCACTTGCCCTTCTCCGGGGCCACCCAAGACGCCCAGAAGCCAATCCCGGCCATCAGCAGGGCGACCAGGGCAGGCCAGCCCGCGCCGCTGATGAGAGAACGCACCAGCGCAGCCGGGTCATCTGATGCCAGGATTACAGAGAGCACCGGCCCGATGGCTGTCAGAAGATGGCGCAGCTGCCCTTGCACCTTGGGGTTTCGTAGCTTGTTCATGTCATGCCTCATTTGTGGAAATTGGGGTGCCGCCGGGGGTCAGGAGAATGCGACGGCCTGTGATCGGGGTGCCAATCGGCCAGCGCGCCGACAGCAGCCGGGGCTTCGCGATCCGGGTGACGGTGACAGCGTTCGCCTGATTGCCGCCCAGGACGTGATAATGCGTGTCGTCCTCGCCGTGATAGAACCCGACGTGACCCGCCCAATGGTTCGGGCTGATCCGCCAGAACACCAAGGTAGCCCCGAAGACGGGATCGCACTTATCGCCCCAAGGGTGCCAGTTGCGGGCGCCCAACGGGTTCCCAGGCAGATCAATGCCTGCATCCGCCGCCCGGTGACAGGTCGCAACGAATGCGCCGCACCAAGGGATTTCGCGCGGGTCGATCCACGAAACAGAGGCGTCAAACCAGCGCCGCAGGGCTGCGGTGTTGCGCTGCTCATGCAGGCCGCGCACCTTGGCCGCTTCGGCCATCCATGGCAGATGCGACTGCTCCTGCACGGCAGGCATCAGCGCCGCGCGGGTCAGTGGGCCAACATAGGGTCGCGCGCGCAGGCCAATCGACCGCTTGAATGCAACAACCGCGGCGTCCGTGCGGGGGCCGCGCTGGCCATCATGCGGGCCGGGGTCAAAGCCCAGCTGAGAAAGCCGGGTTTGCAACCAAAGGATATCAACTGTCATCTGTCCTGCCTCTCGTAATCCGGGCCAGCACCCGCAGGCACAGCCGCCTGTTGGGGTAGAACGCCATTTCCGTGACAGACCACCGGGCCTGCTCTTCGTCGCTGAGGGACTTGTGCATGGCCTTGAGGTGCAGATATGCCGCCAGCGCCGCCCCGCCCTTGAACAGCAAGTCCAGCCAATTACCAGCCCCGCGCAGCTGCGCGACAGTGAGCCACCCCAGCTTGACCGCAGGCTGCCCGAACACCTGCCAGAAAGCCGTGTTCCCGACGGCTGCGAGGAACCCGCAGAAGATCGCGGCCTGAAGCCACCCTGGCGCGTCTGGATCGGTCCAGCGTGTCGGACGATATGCCCACATCACCAGCGCGCCGTAAAACATGAGGGCAACGCCTGCCCCCCAAGAAACCCAATCACCCATCTGTCTGCTTTGCCCCCCGGCTTGCCTCGATTGTTTTGCGTAGAAGGTCGCTGCGGAGCTGCGCGGCCTCCCGCCTTAGCCGATCATTGCGCAGCTCGGCCCGCGCAAGGGCGGCCTGCTTCGCGTTCGCGTCACTCCGACACAGGAACTGCGGCCACTTCATTGCCCGCGCTCCCTGCTATATCGGTCGATTGCGCGGATGGTCTCGACCAGCTCGGCGCTGTGTTCACGCTCCCGGTCAAGGTGGCGGTCGGTCTGGTGGCTGTTACGGCGGTAGAGGTGGCCGACGGCGTAAAGCAGGGCTGCGATCACAACGGCGTTAAGCCCGCCACCGATCTCCTTTATGATCGCTGTAAGGTCCATTCATCAGCTCCATTTGTGGATGGTGACGGCCAGCACCATTGCCAGCCTGCGGATGCGCCCCACGCCATCGGCGCGGAGGGCTTCGGAAAACGGTGCGGCCGCGCTGACCCGGCCCCATCCGAGGACGTGAATGGCGTAGTCATGCAGCGCGGCGGCTTTCAGATATCGCGGGTTGTGCCGGTCAAAGATCCACCCGGCCCAGCGGGGGATCGAGACATCAAAGGAGAACCCCTGCGGCACGTACAAAAAGAGACCGGACCCTTTGGCTCCGATCTCCCATGCGATTGCTTTGGTGGTGTGATAGCCCGACCCGCTGCGGGCGCACCAATCAGGCGGCTGGCCAGCCATCCAGAACGGTCTGCGCGCCATTGGGGAGATGCCCCAATCCAGCAAGCAGCGCCAGCCCCGGCGCTACCTCGGGATCATCCCGTTGCACCTGTTCGGCCATATCCAGAATGATCCACATCGCTTTCAGCTCTGGCGCATCCCGTGCCGCCACCAGCATGTCAGGGGTCATGCCGCCAAGAAACATACACAGCCGCATGAACCCGATCTTGGTCAGCGGCTGATAGACCGGATCCGGCACCGGGATATCCTCAATGCCCCAAGCGGCCCCGTCCCACGTCAGGCGCTGGGTTTCCGGGTCGTGATCAGGCTGCGGCGGTGCCGCGATGTAACCAGCATCTGCGATTTCCTCAGCGGTGAAGCTGGCCGGATCAGTGCGGCTGCGCCCGTCGCTCAGACGAATGCGGAAAGGGAGCGGCGCAGGATAGCTGCCGCTTTTGGTAAAAAAGGTCATTGCGTCACCTCAGAAATCGAATTGATAGAGCTGTTCAACGCCATCGCTGACCCAGATTGAGGTCTTACTGGCAGGGTTCATCATGAATCTGCGACCACTGATGATCTCACGAATACCAGGCAATCGACGTCCAGTCGCACTGGCCGTGCGGAGGTCATAGGGGGTGGCGATCACGTATTCATAGAGGGTGTATTCCGTCCCAATCAGAACCAAGGCGCGGGCACCGTCATCATAGAATTGAATGTCGTATGGCTGCCCATCAACAATCGGGTCAGTGCTGGTCAGCAAAGATCCCGCTGCCAGGGCAGTTGTCATATCCCATTGGGTGGTCAGACTGTATTGCTGAATAGTGCTGGAACCCTGTGAAACAGCATAAGCCCAAAAGCCGTCACCACTGATACGCAGCGCCGTGTTCCCGATGATTGCACCAGACCCGTCGTAAGAAGCCGTCGCAAGGTCGAACGGAGTTGACAGACTCCACTGTTCAACATTCACGCCGCTATCCATGGCGTAGAGCTTTGAACCATCCTGCGAAATCTCAACCCCAACCAGACTGCCGATGCGGTTAGACATAGCCAGGCTATCATTTGGGTCAGATGCACTTGAAACATCCCAGCCGGTTGCGAGGGCGAACCGGTGGACAGTGTCGTCATATATATCCGCGACATAGGCGTTTAGCCCGTCCCGCGAAACTGTCAAACCGGATAGCGATGAGATCTTGCTGCTTACGCTGAAGGTAGCACCAGGTAGAACTCCAAACTGAAATGGGCCAACCGGAGTTTTCCCACGCCCACCGGCCCGCAACATGCGGTCCCCGCGCATGGTACCAATCATGCCACCCATCAGAGATCATACTCCAGGGCGCTGAAGCTCAGCACCGCATCACCTGCGGTTGAGGCTTGGGCCTGCACCTGATCGCCCGCACTGAGGATCAATGTGCCGCCCATCGGATAGATCGGGCCGGTACCGTTCGGCTTGATCGTTTCATCCTGACAGAGCTGCGTAATCGCGTCGCCGTCCGACGCATCCAGCCACTGGACTGTCACATCCACCTCGTTGGCCGGATCGATCGGGGTGATCTGAAGGTGAGAGACCATCGCATAGCGACCGGCAGGCACGGTGTAGACCGTCGCCATGGCATCGAGCGCGAGGCGTTTGGACACAGGATATTGCGACATCGGGTTCTCCTTAGAAATTCGCGGCGAAGACCAGCGCGAGGCGGGCCATTTCGTCCTTGGCCTGCGCGACCGGGTTCAGGTTGTGCCAGTTGGCGGGATCTGCGGCAGGATCGATGGCCGAGGTGAAATCGGCCTTGGCGCGGTAGGTCAGCCCATCCGTGGGCGACCAGACCGCATCGCCGTCGCTGTAGTCGCCAGCGGCCCAGCGATCCGCGTTCACGCCGCTTTCAAACGCGGCGCTGGCCTCTGCGACCGCTGCGGCCTGTGTGGCCACCTGCTCTGCCGCTGCGTTGACCTCCTGCGCCTGCTGATTGCTGGCAAGCGCGCGGGCCGGGATCTCGCCCAGGAAGATGTCAACGTCGGCGGAAAAGGTATCCGGAGTGTCCGACCGGCTTGGAACCTTGGTGAATGCGGGAACTTGGGTGACAGACATCAGGTGACGCTCTCCACTTCGAGGGACAGTTTGGAAATCGACGGGGTCTCATACGGAAAGCCGAAATCGCGCGGGTAGCCATAGGTGATGGTGCCGCCGCGCGTCGGATCACCGATGTAGATGCCTGGCACGTCGGCGACATCTTCTAGAAAATCAGCAATGTAATCGTTGTTGCGGGTCTCGACCGCGACCTCATAAGTGACAAGCTTGGCCTTATTGCGCGAGACAATGTTGAACCTGCCGAACTGGTCACGCTCTTTGGTGGAAAAGTTCAGCAGATCGCGGCGGGTGCCATAGACTGCTTCGCCGATAATGCGCTGACGCCCGATGAACGCGCCGCCGACCCTGACCTCCGCTCCGTCCGCGCCAGTTACGGTGATCGTGACAGGTTGGGAGTACGACGGCAGATCAATGAAGGTCACGTCCCGCCGTTTCAGAATTGGCGAGAAGAAGTATTCCCAGTAGTCGGCCACCTGGCTGTTATCCAACAGGCTCTTGGTTTCGTCGTAGAGGCTGTCGCCTGCCCCATCATCCACGGTCACCCGTGCGGACAGTGCGTCGAGGTTAAGCAAGGTGACTGAATTCACGACCTCAGTCGGCTGGATTGTCACCTCAATCTGATCAACCTGCACCGTCTGCGAGTGGTAGAACTCATCAAACATCTGAAACCGATTGACCACGCCAATGCGGATCCATGTTGGCGGATCCGCGTCAACGCCGGTGACAGGATCATCGGCGGTCTCGATCACAGCGCGGTAAAGGTCATTGCCAATACGGCGCTCTTCACCCTCTGGCGTGGTACCCGCTGTCCATTCGATCTCGGACAGCGGGACATCCGTGGTCAGGTTTGCGTCGGTGACGTCAATAGGCTGGATGATGATCATGCTGCCCCCTTGGTGGTCAGGCCATCCCGCTCAACACGCTTCAGCGAACGTTCAGTTGCGCCAGTCGCCTTGGAAATTGGTCCGAGATAGCCAGCCATCTCTTCACGCAGGGCCCGGATCTCGCCAACGGCCTCAAGGGCGCCACCAATTGTGCCGTTTTCTCCGGCCGCGCGTGCTGCACCCGGGCGACTGTTGACAACCTGAGTGCGCTCCAACGCCTTGATCTGCGCGATGCGATTGGCTTCCTTTTGCGCGCTGGCAACCGCGGCAACACCAGCTGCCATCTGTCCAATGGATCCACCCAGCGCATTCACGGCGCCGACGACGTTAAAAACGCCTTCGCTGATGCTGGGCAGACCAGCGGATGGATCTAAGGTCGCCGCGACCATCTGCTCCATATTGAGACGAATGGTTTCCAGCTCTTCCATGCGCGTTTCGATCCGCTCAGACACGAGCGTGTATCGCTCCGCGGTGTGATTGAGCTGAGTGACCGCATTTTCGACTTTGATGGCTGCAATATATTCGCCCATTGCCAGCTCATAAGTGCGCTGCCCGTCTGCCAGGATTTGGTCAAGGCGCTGCATTTCCGCCTCATGCTGCGATTGGGCGAGCGTGATCTGTTGCTCCAGCGCGCTGACGGCCATGTCAGCAGCTGTCATTTCGGTCTGCGCCGCGTCACCGCGCTCCGAAACAATGTTTGAGGTGCGATAGTAGTCTGCCAGATAGTCGGCATAGTTGGAGAAATCAGCAGAATTATCTTCGCCCAGCACGCTGAGCGCATCAGACAGGCGATCTGGATCAGAGCCGCCGTTTTGCACATACATCAGTGCGCGGCGGCGCTCCACCTCGCGCCCTTCCGCATCGATGCGGCGGCGGTCGCGGATGGCATCATCCAGGGTTTCGAACAGTTGACGGGATTTCTCTGCCGCGCCCTCCAATGTGCCAAGGCGCCCCTCCAACTGATCCATCAGGGCGGTATGGCTGGCGGTTATGGTATCCCGCTCAGCACCGACCGAGATTTGCAGGCGCTTGAGGCGGAGTTTGAGCCTATCGCCGATGATGCCTAGTCGCCCCTGCATTTCATCGACAGCCTCTTTTATGGCCCCTGTCAGCTCTGCCAGCGCATCACGGATGTTCTGCTCTTTGAGCCTGCGCGCCTCGGCCTCCGCCTGTGAGAGGGCATCACCTACCCCATTGAGCGCATCTGCTGCCTGTTGCGCCGTACCATGGACAACCGAAAATTCATCAGACAGACCAATCAGCGTCACGTAAGCCTCGCGACCTTCCTCGGTCGTGCGGTCCAGACCTGCCACCAAATTGCGAAATGACTCATGGGTTGTTGGCAGGGTCAGGTTCAATTGTTCAGCAGCTTCGTCCAGCGCCTCCTGTGCGTACTGCTGCTGCTTGGCCAGCCGCTCGACATCGGTGAACATAAGCTCAAAGTAGCTGCCGACACTGACAGTGAATTGCTCCACACCGCCAAAGGCATCCATGAGTGCTGACGCGCTTTCGGCCGCCTTGAGACTGCCTTCGAACAGTGATTGGTTCAGCAGGCCAAAGCCCTCATTGGCCGAGATCAGTGAGCCGCCAAGTCGTGTCAGCGTGTCATACGCGCCCTCGCCTGCCTTTGCGTAATCCTCTGTTTCCAAAACAAGGTCCGCCATGCCATCGCCCAGGCGGGTCAGCTGATCCTCGAAGGCCTTCGCGATCTGTTCTTCACTCCCTGCATTCGGGCCGGTCAGCCAGATCGTGAAACCATCTGCTGTGAAGTCATCAATAGCTGTCGAGGCCAAGCCAAGAGCGGCTGCCATTTCCTCAACGCTGCTACGAACCGCAAGCGCACCGTCGTCAAGCATACTTTGGATCTCGGGCCGAGCCGTGTGGTTGACCTGCTTATCACCGCGCAGGAAGCCACCGTCCCAGAAGTCAAATTCAAAGCCGTCAAAGCCCTTGGGCCCGAGCGAACCACGCACCGCGCGCCCGTCGTATTCTCGCGATAGCCCCTTGGCAAGCAAAGCGATCCCGCCAGCCACAATGCCAAGCGCGGGTAGCGCTGCCCCTAACGCCCCTAGACCGCTGGACGCCCCGGTGACAAGACCGCCAAGATTGGCAAAACTTGATCCAAGGCCTCCGCCCGTGAAAATCCCACCCAGGCCGGACATGACGCCCTGCGCGATCTGACCTCCTCCCAGAAGATTTGCCCCAAGGTTGATAAGGCCACCGCCCCCCCCGCCGAGAATGCCACCGCCGCCACCAAGCCCGCCTGCGGCTGAGGCAGCAGTTCCAGCAAGCGACCCGCCGAACCCAAGTGAAAGCATGATCCGGTTCTTGGCTGCCGTGCTGATCATCTGGATCAACCAATTTTTGAAGGTCTGACCGATATCTTTGAGCGTGCCTTCAAAACCGTTGAACAGCCCCTCGGTCAGAGTGTCCGTCAAATCACCCACCAAAGGCAGGGAATCCGCCAGCTCAACATTCAAATTCGCAACGGCCTTGGCCATTTCATCTTTGGACAAAAGCCCCTGCAGCTTGGCCATCTCTGCCAGCTCACGGTTGTAGGCGGCCATGGGGTCAAGGGACGCTCGTACCGCATCGGCTTCTTTCTTCAACTGGTTGGTGGCTTTGCGGCTTGCCGACCCCGTCTTTTTCAGATTGCGCTCACGACTGCGTGCGGCCTCGCGCTCTTTGTCCAAGACAGCATCCAAGGCAATGCCATGCTCAAACTGATACTGCTCGGCATCAATGGCCTGGCGTTCCAGCCATGTGGCCCCCTCGCGCCGCGCATCGAATTCCAGCTCTTTCCGAAATCGCTCTGCTTCAATCGCTGCGCTACGGATAGACTTGCCCGCCTTAAGTGCGTCGACCTCAGCTTGCTTGGCCGCATTTGAAATCAGCCCTCCGCCAATGGCAGATAGCGAGGACATGATGGCTTGGATCTCTGCATTCACACCGGCCATCGCACCAGCCCAGATATATGCCTGTGCAGTCGCTTCTTCCGTATTGGCTACAGAGCGACTTGATGAGGTGATGATCGCTTCGAGTTGCACAACCGCATCCGCCAGCGCCGAGGGTAGCTTTTGACCTTCGGGATAGAATTTGCGGATGACATCCAAGGCGTCCTTCGCCTCACGCTGGATATCCTCCAAGCTCTGGGCGCCCCGTAGCTCGTCAAACCCCTTCTTGATGAGTGTAACCTGTTCGGGCAGCAAGCCCACGGCTTGAGACGCCGCATAGGCATCGTCTTCCAAGCTCTCAAAGTTCTCGCGAAACGTCTGGATTTGCTCCGAAGTGGCCTTCATCGCGGTATTCCGCTCGAGCGCATCAAGCGCATCTTCCATCGCAGAAATAGCAGACGCGGCCTCTCCAAGGTCCACAAACAGATCAAAGTTGTCAGTCTGAAGAGCATCCAGAGCGCGCCGGACAGAAACCCCGCTGAGGTATTCGTAGGTTTCCTTCACATCTTGTGCAAAAGCCCCGAATTCTTCAACAAGATCCATAGTGCTGGCCCGAGCACCGTCAGCGTACCGGCTGTAGTCATTCAGCGCCCCTACGAGGTTGTCGAGAGCCTCGGTATTTAGCTTCGATCTTTCTTCCAGCGAAAGCGATGCGCTCCCCAAATCGAACAAAATTGGCACCAGCGCCCCACCAACCGCCACCGCTGTCCCAAGCCATGGAAGTATGGTGCCAATGCTACCGCCGAGCATACTGAAAGCGCCTGCAGCTTGAGGAGCCTGCTGTGAAATTGCGCGAAACCAACCAATCATCGGGCCAGAAACAAAAACGTCTTGGATTTGAAAGCCGACCTGATTTGCAACGAGACCGAATTTCGACATACCCTTGCCCGCCCGAGCAGAAGCGCCGCCAACGCCCTGCATCTGATCTTTGAGCATTTGCAGGGTGCTGGCCCTTTCCTTGTCGGAGATCAGTCCAGCTCTGTGGGTGGCATTCAAAGTTTCAGTGGCGGCATCAAGCTGCCTGGTGGCCGCATATGTTGGGTCAATAGATGCTTTCAACCTGTCGTAAGCTTGCGATTGCCGATCCAACTGGCCCACCCACGCTTTTGCAGATGCAGAGGCTGTCCTCGATGCCTTGTCAACACCAAGAAGGGCATCAAGTTGCTTCTGCGCTGCGGTGGCAGTTTTTTCAAATCCAACGTCATATGCCCGCGCCATCGCCTCAGCTGATCGCACAGCATCACGAGAAGTTTCTTCAAACCCGCCGCCCAACATTTTGAGGGCTGATCGTGCTTTTTTAGCGCCAGCATCAAACGATGCGGCGTCAAGTGATGCGGACGCTCGCAGCGCCCCAACTTCAATGGCCATATTGACAAACCTATTGCGTGTTCTGACCCGTCCAACTAGCGTTAGGCGGGTTTTCTCTGAGAGAGGCTATCGTGAGGTCAGCAACAATAATTTTGGCACTTTCGGTGCTTGGACTTGGTGCGTACTGGCCATACCGAAGCGCTGAGAAAATTATCGAACCTGCGAAATATGATCCGTCGTGCGAAGCGGAGGCTCGAAAGCTATTGAGGCAACTTCAAGTCTCTAAAAGCCGGGCCAACTCCAACCTGAACGATTTGCGCAGGGAGTTTGGGGTTAGTGCGAGTGATATTCGAGATAACGCGAGGTATGTGGCTGGAATGTATGCAGGGCAATTGGAGCGGCTGCCCTGCTACAACCGATGACACCGGCCCCTTACCCGTGCTGCGAAACCGATTGTCACCCTGCCAACGCTGACAGGCTGGCGTTCAAGTTGTCAGACAAGCGCTGACGTTCCATCTCGACACCGGGATCCTCATCTGGCCGATCATCAAATGCGGGTGAGACCTTCATCGGCTCTCGCCCGCGCGCCAGACCTTGCACATAGGCCGCGCTCATCGCCCGGAGCTGCTTTACTTCCCACGGCTCAAGATCCAGCCCTGCTGCCAGTGAAAAGGCGTTGATCTCCGTCCAAGCGATTGGTGCCGCGCCGCCCATCTGATCGAAGCTGCACCACCCAAGAGCCTCTGGCACCATCATATCGAGCAGATATTCCACTCCGCTGACATCTGGCAGAGCAAGGTCAATACCCTCTTTCTGCCAGATCTTCAGCCGGTTGGACTTCCACTCATCGGGGCGCGCAGATAGAAACCCTGCCTGTTCGGCATAGAGCGTCAGTCGGCGGAGGCGTTTCCCAAGTAGTTACCGCGCTTGGCAGAGAACGCGGCGACCTGCTCGACAAAGGACATCTCACCTTCTTGGGCGTTCATACGATTCAATCCAAAAAGCCAGGCCGCATCAGCCTTGGTCGCCGGAGCCTTGCCCTTGCGAACGTTTTTGAAACCGAGAACCCGTGGCACCATAGCCTCGACCATGCGCTCATGCACTGCCTCAAGGGTGTTCTCGTCATAAGCTTTCTCATCGCCATCGTCAGCTTCAGCCCGTGCCTTCTGGCGAGCGCGTGCGGCGGCCCGAACTGATGGCGCCTCGCCCCCCAGGACAACGACCAAGCAAGGTTTACCGTTATCAACGGTGGGGTCATCGGGGTTGTCAAACAGTGGTTTCAAGGTCGCCGGGTGCTTCAGGTGGCATTCGGCGCCTTTTTCAGCAGCCGAAACGCTATCAAACTGGTTGAAGTCCATTATCTTATCCTATCGGTTCGTGGTTCATTCGGGCCGGGGGATCGAACCACTCTCCGCCCGGCCCTTCCGCTCAAATGAGCGGATCTTGATCAGCTCTTAGGCGGCCTTTTTGAGGATCTGCTCAGGCGTCAGCTCAATTGAGGTGGTGGCCGTAACCACATCATCCACGCCGCCGATGTTTGGCTTGAACGACATCACCAGACCCACAAGATAGAAGATCGTTCCATCCTGAAGCGTGATCGCCATATAAACCGGGTCATCGCTTTCAAGCGCGGTTTCCATCGCAGTTTGCCCGGCGTCGTCGGGATCAAGTGCAAGGCTGGGGTTCAGGTTGCCATTGTTATAGCTCCCCTTGCCCTTCTTGGTGCCCCGCGTTGACAGCGGGTTGTGTGTCACGAGGGCCCATTCTTTACCGAATTCGCCCACGTTGGTGATTTCACCAACCGGGATGAAGGTGAGGGCGTCAAACCCTGCGGTGTCATGGGTTGCGGGCGCCGCGGCAGAAATGCCGAGCGTCACCCCAGAGGCGGTCTGGTGCGCCATATCTGTTTCCTTTCAGTATAGAGAGAAAGCGCCTTGGGGCGCGGGTAGATAGGCCTTGGCCTATTTCGTGGGGATCACCTTCAGCGGCCCCGTGAACTCGGCCAGCACTTCGCCATCAGCCTCGGTCGCCTCGGCTACCTTGCCCTGGTAGGTCACGCCATTGGCAGAGGTGAACTGCAGCAGATCGCCGGGCTTTGGCTCCGGGCCCCGGTACAGCGCGGCCGGGTGTGAGGCCTTGTTCGTCTCCATCGGCAGGCGGATCAGCTTGACGCCCGTCGCGACAACGGGTTCCGGGTTGGATTTAGCCGCAGATCTTTGGCCCGCCGCAGCAGGTTTCTGGCTGGTCATGATGTGTGTCCTCTGATGTGGGGTGTGCCGCCGCAGATTTGCGGCTATTCGCGATAGGTGATCGCAAACGTGAGTGAGACTCTGTGGGCAGCACTGGCATCGGTGCTGTTACTGTCTCGTGCGGCCGTCAGACGCGCGCTGACAACGGGCCCGCCGCTAAAGCCTTCAAGCGAAGTCCGCACCTCTCGGCTGGCAATCATCGCCTGACGGTAGGTTTTGCCCCAGCAGTCGATCTGTATCGAGCCTTGCATGAGGCCCTTGCTGTTCAGGGTGTGGTATCGCCTGCCAGACATGCGCGACATCGACACCAGCGGCATGGTTTCGCCATCCTCGAAGTAGCCCCATTTCACCGGGCAATTCACTGCCGCAGCAAGCAAGACCTGAAGATATTCCTCCATCACAGCCCCCTCTTGGCGCGGCGCGCCAGTGTAGCCTCCAACTCGCTCCGAATCTCAGCAGCCAAGCCCTGAAGGATGTCGCCCTTGTAGGCCTCCCACGACGGGGTGAGCGACGGTGTCGGGGCCACAGCACCCACATACTTGCCGCTTTTGTGGTAGCGCGGCTCGGTGCCCCATTCGCGTAGATGTGCATGCGGGGCAGATCTGGTCGCACCAACGAACATGGTGACCGCGCCCGAACCGACATCTGGTTGCGGCTGGCCGTTTTTGAGCCTCGATGAAACCGCGAATGCACTATCGTCGGCCCCGGGCCAAAGGTAATTCGCCATTTCCGCAACTGGCTGCAACTGCTTGGCCAGGGCGCGCCGAACAACCGGCTTTGATACAGCTTTCGGCAATGCGGCCAGATCATTGTCGAGTTCGCGCAAACCCTCCATTTTCAGCAGGGTTTTCACGAAAGGCTCTCGCAAACAATGTCCAGATATTGCCGCGGCTTGTCCCGGTTTGGCTCTATTGCTCGGATGTCGTACGTGATGCCTTTTCCGATATCTCGCATTTGCCATTTGGTTTTTATGGCCAGCGCAGGGGGTGATTGGCGGATCGTCGCGACAATTGTTTGCCGACCTGTCAAACGCGCTGCTTGAACACTCTCACCGCCGCGCAGGAACTGAAAAAAAGCACGAACCCGGAGGCGCTCAACAGGTGTCCAGTCTTTGCCTCCTAAACCATCATCGGTGCCGACCAGTTCATCGAAAGCCACGCGTTCGATCAGCAGCATCAGACTGCCATCCAACGATAGGGCTGGATCAGGGCTGAGACCCCCATCGGGAGGGCCTCACCCGGCTGCGCTGTTCGGTTTTCATACCAGGTCGCAGCAAGCGCCTTTACTGCAAGTTTCAAATTAGCTGGTACATCTACTGCGGCGCCAAAGCCGCATGTGAACTGCACTGCGATTGGCGCCGGGTTGCTGCTTTCCAGCGTCGGAAGGTCAAAACTATCGGCCAGCGAAACCAGCGTGCCGCTCGCGATAGGCAGGACAGCGATGTCATCCGCTGTCACCGACTGTTCTGCCCCGCCCGCATCAGCGTAGCTGATAGCCACGGCCGAGACGTCGGGCACCGGCAGGCAGATTTCTCGCGACCAAGCCGCCTGCTGAACCTGCCACGTCTGCGAGACCATGGCCCGCCCCAGAATCCCCCGAAATCCGTCCAGATGCGCCACAGCAGCGTCACGCAGGCCGGTCAGAAGGTCATCATCATCGGCAAAGTCAACAATCGCCTGGGCCTTCACCTCGTCCAGTGTGACGGGGCTTTGAGCCGGTGGTGTGATGAGAATGGGGCGGAACATGTGCGCTTACTTCTTCGCCGGTTTGCCGTACGGACCGGGATCAAGACCCAGATCTTTCGCCATTTCCGATGTCATCGATTGGCGGGACGCAGGCTTTGCATCCGCCGGTTTGGCCTGTTTGGCCGCAGTCTGCTTGGTTTCAGCCATCGGGTTCTCTCCTGAGAGGGTTGTAGGCGGGCCATTACAGCCCGCCGAAGATCACCGCTTAGGAAGCGGCCATTTCCATAACCTTGATGCACTCCGGGTTCACCACGCCGCCGCCGACGCGCTTGGTGGTGTAGAAATGCACGTAAGGCTTGTTGGTGAACGGGTCGCGCAACACGCGGACGCCGGTCCGGTCAACAATCAGGTAGCCGCGACGGAAATCACCGAAGGCGATGGGCAGGGCAGAAGCAACAGCATCCGGCATGCCCGGCATTTCTGTGACCGGGTAAGCCAGCAATTGCGAGGGCTGGCCCGCCTGCGAAGACGGCTGCCAGAGCTGTCGGCCTTCGGCATCGCGCAGCTTACGAACCTTGCCCATGGTGCTGCGATTCATCACGAACCGGCAATTGCCAGTGTAAGCGGACGGTACCGCGTAGATCAGATCCAGCAGTTCGTCTTCAGTCACTGCAGCAGCAGCGGCGGCGGTTTTCTTCTCGATGGCCCCCAGCGGATTTGCCGATGCGTTGCTGCCGCCGGTCACATAGGTCAGGAAACCGCTCGGCTTGTTCGTCCCGTTGCCGGAAATGAACGCCAGTCCTTCCTGGTAGGAGAACTCTGTTTCGACCTCGCCCGCGATCCAGGCTTCCAGGTCCACTTCGGCATCATCCAGCATCTGCTGCGTTGCTGCGGGGTTGGCGTAAATTTCGCCCGTGGTGAAGGTCATGGAGCCGAAAGTCGCGCTGCCGGTTTCGCCGCGTGCGGCGGTTTCGCCGACCCAGCCCGACGCGGTGCCGCGCAAGTTGAACAGCTTGGTGAAGCCGTTGCCGGAAATCGACTGGGTGCTCGCGATCTGACGCATCGCCGAGACTTCGATCAGCTTGTCGGTGATGGTGCGGTCCCACTCGACAGGAGCCAGATAGCCGCCCTCGTCGGAGGCGCCCTTGTTCAGGTTGGCCTGAACTTCACCCTTGCGGAAGTGCGCGCGGAAAGCCTCGGAATACTCCGGGTCCTTCACCTGGCCAGGGCCAGCGCCGTTGGCAGCCATCGCGGCCAGCTTGGCATTGGCCTGATCAACCGCGGCTTGCAGGTCAGACACGCTGGCGTCAATGCGCTTCATCTTTTCGGTCGTCACCACGTCGTCAAACTTGGCTTTGACCTCTTTGTCCTTTTCGGCCTGGGTGTCTTTGAACGACTGCCAGTCCTTCTGAAGGTCAGCAAGAATTTTGGTCACGTCACCGCCTGCATCTGCACGAACGGCGACGATCCCGCGGGCTTTCGCGGGGATCATGTGCTTGGACATGAGTTGTCTCCTGATTTTAGACTTTGAACAGGCCCGAAACGAGGGCCGCGATTTCGTCAGCGTCGTGCGTGACGGTCGGGGCAGCGTCCTGCATGCCCCCCTTTGCATCGGCCAGAAGCGCGCGGCGTTCTGAGCGAGGCATTCCGGTTTTTGCGAGGCGCGCATCAATGCGGCGGGTTGCATTCACGCCCTTGGCGGCCTCTGCCTTGGTTTTGTCTTCAGAAACAGCGTCCGCAGGAAGGAACCCAGTGGCAAGACCGGCCTCTACTGCCTGCTCGCCGTTGAACCATGTCTCGTTGTCCATCCATTCTGCGGCTCTGGGCTTTTCGACCCCAGCACGGTCGGCATAGAGGGTCGCCATTGCGTCATCGAACGGCTCCATGGTCTCTGCAGCGTCCTTGAGGTCGTGGCGATTGCCCATCGCTACCACCCAGGCGTTGTGGACCATAAGGAACCCTGCCTTGCCGATCTCGATTTCATCCCCGGCCATGGCGATGACCGACGCGGCCGATGCGGCCAAGCCAAGAATGCGCACTGTGACCTTGTGAGGGTGCGCACGGAGGGCGTTGTAAATCGCCACCCCTTCGAAGAAATCGCCGCCAGGGCTATTCACTTCGACAATCACGTCTTGTGAACCGATGGCGCGCAAGGCAGCCGCAATTCGCTTCGACGTGACGCCTCCGCCTGTCCAGAAATCCTCCCCGATCACGTCAAGGATGGTGATGGTGTTATCTGCCGCTGCCTTGGGAGCAAGCCCCGCGTTCCAGCGTTCCAGCGCGTCTGCATCAGGTTCGAAAGCACAGACGCTGGGAAGCCGCCCGGCTTGGATCTCAGGGAGTTTTCTAAGGCTCATTGCTTGCCCCTTTCTGTGCGCCCATAGACATGGGCAGATCATCACGTTGCGGAAGGTCCATCCACTCTCGCGGCTCATCGGGATGCAACCATGGTTGATGCCCGCCAGCTCCCAAGCCTTTAGCGAAGAATTCAGCTTGGTCCTTCATCGACCCGCGAAGCAGACCGCCAGCGTTGAATTTCGCCTCGTATCGATCGGCCTCGTCCTCTGTCAAAAGATCGCGCTCAATCGCCTGCTGCCACGCCTCGAACCACGGGTTCAGCGAATACCGAACGAAGAATTGTCCCAGAACGTCGATGCCTGACCCCCAAGAGGTTTCGTCCATCATCAGGAGGGGGCGCGGGACACCGAACACCCGCGCGATTTCCTCGATTTGGTGCTGGCGTTGCTCCAAGCCCTGGGCATCCTTGCCAGGCGCCTGAAACGGCGTCATGTCCATGCCCTCTTCGAGAATTTTCCACTTGTGCGCGTTGTCTGCGCCCTCTGCTTCCTGCATGCTTGCCTTTAGGCGCTCGAACACCTCGGGCGAAAGCGTAGATTTGTGCTTCAAGACGCCGCCAACGATCATGCCTTTGCTGAACATCCGTGCGGCGGCTCGTTCCGCCGATAGCGCCAACCCAATCGCCTCTGCCGCCTGATTGACCAGCGAAAGCCCGGTGATCCCATCCTCCGAAAGACCGTATCGAAGGTGCAAAATCTCATCCTGCGAATATGTAACCTTGCCGCCGTCCTTCCTGGTGACGGTATAGGTCAGAGACCAGTCGGCGTTTTGCTCTGGCTCGCAATTTGCGAGCGGGACAAGCTGGATGATCCGCTGGCCGCTGCGGACCTTGAGTGCGAACGCGTCACCCTTCGTCAGCGCGCGCTGCTGCATCACAGAGCGGAACTCAAAGGCCGTTTGCCACGCATTCGGCTTGCGGTGCAGAAGCCGGTGGACAGGGTGGTCCGCTATTCCCTTGGTTGCCTTGTCCTTGAGGTGCAAGGGCAGCATTCCGATGGAGAACGACAGCAGAGACACCGACCTCAGAACGGCAGTATTCTTGAGCGCCGTCTTGGGCGAAACCGACATTCCAGACGCCGTGGCAGCCGCAGTCCCTCCTCGAATAAACTCGTAAAAGGCAGGGTCGTTCAAACCAGAGAACGACATGCTGTCGCCAGCCATGGCATGCGCCGATCTCGCCGCATGCTGCTCTTCGCCGCGAGGGCGGAAAAAGTCGAAAATGCCCATGTGCGCCTCAGAAGCTCAGTATTCCTCGCGCCTCATAGACGCTGGTTGTGTCTTTCATCGCCGCGGTGGCGGATCCCACGGCCATCGCCAGGGTGACAACCCCGTCGATCCGGCCCCGCGACCGCGATTTGTCAAACATACGGTTGCCGAAACCATCCTCCCGGATGATGGCGTTTCGCGCGCAGATGCTGGTGAGCTTGTTGCGTTCAATTTTGACCGTGCCTTTCAGCATGTGATCCTCAAGCTGTGTGATCGAGGTCGGCATACAGAGGAATTTTCCGTCGAAGCTGACGTTCGTGCCTTGCTTGTGCCTGACGATCTTCAGGCCGGTGCCCGCTTTGTCGTCGCCTTCTTCGATCCAATACGCGAAACCCGCCTTGTCGAATTCCTCGCAGAGCTTTTCCATATGTGCGCTGTCGATTGCCATCTGCACCACATTATGGCGGCCACAGAATTCAATGATCTTGGCCGCGATGAAGCTGTAATCAATCACGCGTCCTGGCGTGATTTCGATCAGGTTCGCTTCTTCCAGTTCACGGTAAGGAATTGCATCAGCAGTCGAACGCTCTTCGACCTCAAATTCACGCGTCCAATACCAGTTCTTGACCTCGATCTTTTCCCCCTCCCACGCGGCTGTTAGCGCGGTCAGGTCGTTTTTCTCTGACAGATCAAGCGCCAGATGCGCTTTGCGACCTCGCATGGCCTTCTCATCAACAGCGCCTTGGACTTCCTTCCATGCCTGCTCGGACGTCCAAAATCCTGCCGAACCAACGGGGATCCCGAAATAGAGGCGTTTGGTCGTGAGTTGCGTGCTGATCTGCTGCTTGGCTGTAACGACCAGCTTGCGCACATTGTCGATGGGGTATGTCAGGCCCAGAGCTGGCAGCGCCTTAATCCAGCAGCTTTCGTCGTTCAAAGGGTTATCGCCTTCGTCAACTCTGGCGATATATGCGAAGACACTGTCATCTGTGAAATCGCCGGTCACAACCTTTTGGCAAAACTCGCTGTAGTCTGTACCGACCTGCTGATCTGCACTTGGAGTATTGGTGCCAAGCATCAAGATGCTGTCGCCGTGCTTCTTCGTAACGGCCGCCCGCCACATCTCGATGGCCTTATTGGACTTCATCTCATGGATTTCGTCACCAGCCACAAGAATGGGCTTTGGTCCCGAAATCGCGTCACCGCTTGCGATTGGCTGCATCGAAGAACTGGAACCAGGGTGCTCAACCTTGTAAGCGAGATCACCCGTGCCGCGGATCACGAACTCATCGTCTTCAAGCGTTTCACCTTCACCGTCTGGCATCGGCGCGCGCAGCATTGCAACTGCATCCCGAAACATCACCCGTGCAGTGTCCTTGGTCTCTCCGATGCAGTATACTTCGGCCCGTTTCCTCCCGTAGAAACCACAAAGATAGATGCCGATAGCTGCCATCAGGGGCGATTTCGCTTGCCCTTTTCCAGTCTCAAGCCAGACGAAGCGGAACCGAATGTAGCCATTTTGATCCCGCCAGCCGAAGACCGATCCGACCACGAAAGCGTGCCAGGGCAGAAGGTGGAACGGCTCTCCCTCTTTTGCTCCTTCGGTGATCGTCAAAAAGGCCGGAAACCAATCCAGCGCGTCCTCCGCCTCCTTCAGATTCCAGACAAGACCTCTGGCATGGCGGGTTTCCATGTCCTTCAGGTGTCGTTCACATTGAGCGCGGACGAATTTGCCAGCTACAATCTCACCGGAAACAACACCCCTTGCATATTCAGTGGTGCGATCAATGACTGGCTTCACGATTCTTTTTCCACCGCTCTGATGCGGTCATCTTCTCCGGCTTTTTGGGGCTTTCCGACTTGGCGCTGACACTTTCAGGTGTAAGCGCGAGAGACTTCTCAAGCTTTGCAATCTGGTCAGCCATGTTTTTGACTTGGGACCATAGCATATTGGCAAATTGGCCACCGTTTTCGGCCTTCTTCACCGGCCCTTCTGCCAAGGCTAGTGGCTGATAGTGCAAATATTCGACGGTAACCCTGACCAAACGATCAGTCGTCCGTGATCGGACCCTGTTCCAAAGGCCGCGACCGTCAAGGTCAGCCTTGTATTCCTCCCAAAGCACCTTTGCTTGCGCTGCCATTGCGGCCCCCTCGTCGTGACCGGCAAAGATATCGTCGTATCGGGGGCGCTGAATTGCTGCCATTGGGACACCCCCCTTTTTTCACAGCAGATATTGCGCACGCAGGAGGGGCGATAGGTTTCCAGTATGGAGGCCTGAACTTTTGACCTCCCCCCCCGCCCTCAGAACGGCGCGGAGCGGCCAGAAAAAGCCCGCCAAAGGGGCGAAGCGCCTTGCTCGCTCACCACTCCCGCCCAACGCGATCCTTAGCCTGAGCGATCAACTCAGCGTCCCCTTCGTGGGCAGCTTCGATAGATGCGCAGTGGGTGAAGTGACAACCGGAACAGACCAGCGTGAGGTTCGTCAGTTCGAAAGCCAAATCTGGGCGCAGGCGCCACGGGCGGAGGTGATCCACTACAGCGGCGCGCTTGCCTGTCTTGCCCCGAAGGCTTGCGGGTATCGGCTGGCTGCACATCCGGCACCTTCCACCTTGCTGTGCATAGAGCGTGGCTGCGAAGCGGTCACGGGCGGCGCTACCCTTGCGGCCCGCAAATGGGTGTTGGGTCACTGGGTCTGCTGCGGCGCCGGGAAGGCGACGCGCACAGTGCCCTGCTTGATCTCGCGCTTCACGTCCTCGCCTTCAATCATCAATGCGCCCCGCTCGTCCCGAACTGCGCAGATGATAAAGCCCAGATCGTCATCAGCCTCGAAGACGTCAGACTGCAACACACCATCCAGATAAATTTCGACATTGCGACCGATGCAGGTTGAGGGAGTGTAGCGCGGCATCACGGCCTCCGTCTGTTGTGGTGATTGCCACGGAAGGCAGGAATTGCACCTGCGCACTCCAGCGCTGACTAGACACTGGGATTGCACCTCAAACCCGGCAGTCTACCGGTGGGCGCTATATCGACGGCACAAGCCGCCCGCTCTACTGCTGAGCTACATCCGTGATATTGCCGAGCATCCCGCTCGATAGATTAGGCTGGCCGCGCCTGGTGGATCAGGTCGGGCATTGGCGAGACAGCGCCGACCTCCACCCAATCAAGCCCGGCGAAGTCCGACACGGTCGGCGCGGGCGCTATCGAAATACAAACATTCGATAGCGCCGATGCGCGTGAAACTGTAGGCAACGGAAGCAACGAAACCAAAGCAGTGGCGGCCGTTGTCTTCAGAAAACCACGCCTGTTCATAAGCTACCCCTACGGAATGACAGCCTTATGCAACTGATGTACCGCCGCCACTTCCCTGAAACATCCCCGCCAATGCAGCAGCACCGCGAGGGCCACCGGTTTCCCGTCTCGCGGTACGCTCGCCTCTAACGCTCAACGACGCTCGGAGGGTCACCAGCATGTGTCTGGATGTGGCGGTGATACCATATCCTGTGCGCCTACACAATACGGCGGACCAATCCAGATCGATCCTCACCACGAACCACGCCAGTCGCGGTCACCAGCTCGAACCAAACTCGGCCAGCCTCGACAGCAACCACATCAACCAAGAAGCCAGACAATGGACCGCCTGAGATGCATCCCTTCTCTCCAGGCACAGGCATCACAGCTGCCAGTCTTGCCGCTCGTTGGCGCTCTGCCTCAGTGGGCAAACCCATCACGCTCATGACCTGATCCTGTGACAAACGGACTGGCCTGCCGTACTGAGAGAAAACTCCGATGATTATCCGGCGGCGGCGCATAACATCCCAGTTGGGCTCATAGCTGAATTTCACATAGATGATGCCAGGGAGTATCGGTGCTGTGCGAACATGCTTCTTCCCAGCGATGTGCCGCACCCTCTCTTCGGTTGGATACTGAACCTCGCACCCTGCATTCTCAAGCTTGCGTGCGGTTTCCGCTTCCTTCTGTGGGGGCGTGATCAGCGCGTGCCATACTGGCGCGCAGGGATTCTCCACGATCCCGCGCGATGATCTGAACGGCCAAGGGTCGCCGATATTCCACTCATTGTGCATCGTGACTACCCTCCAAGACTGCCTTCGCCAGCTTCCGCATTCGTGTATCATCAAGCGGCGTGGCGGATTCTATGTCAGAGAAGGGGTTCAAGATCCCGTGCGACTGCGAGGCCTTCAGCCCAAGTGTCGACATAACAACCGGGTCTGATCCACCATCCACATGCAGGAAGTGCGCAGTGACGGAGTGCTGCTGACCCCGGCGTCTGACGCGGCCGGTGAACTGGGTGTGGACCTGTGGTGACCAATCAAGCTCGCCGTATACGACATGACGACAGCGATGCTGCAAGCCATCCAGACCGGCGCCTGAACGCAGTGACATGATCATTAACGGGCTTTGACCCTTAAGGAAGGCCTCTTTCGCGCTGCGTTTCTGTGGCTGGCTCTCTGAGCCTGTGAACATGACCGGGTTCAGATCTCTTAAGGTGTCCAGCCAAATGTCATAAACGCCACGATGCCAGCCAGCCAATAAAACCGGCTCACCTGCCTCTACCAGCGTCCGCACATATGCGGCCACAGCCCTTGCCTTTGCGATGCCGGTCTCCTGGCGCAGCATGACGTCCAACTCGCGTGCCGCCTGCCCCCGCTCATGGAACGACCCGGACAGGATCCGCTGGGCAAGGCGCTGCTGCAATTCCCGATTTGTGTCTGCGTCACCCTCATTCCAGCCAACTTGCGTTATCACCTTGGACAATGGCGGCAAGGTGCGGGACACCTCGGGATCGTCATTGGTCCGACGCAGAGCGATACCCTCATCAACGAGGAAGGCACCCAATGCGGCGGGGTCTTTCACAACCCAATGGGCCCCGTGTGAGGTGCACCAGTTGATCACGAACTCATGCCAACTGCCCAATGCTCCGGGGGCGATAAACTCGACCACGTTCCAGATCTCTGACCCATAGTTGTAGATCGGCGTTGCGGTCAGGCCGATCCGATACGATGCGGCGTCGCAGAAAGCCTGAGCGGCAAGCCCCTTCGCCGTGCCTGACCCGTGCTGCTTGCCCGTACCATGGCGCAACTCTTGGATCTCATCGAAACAAACGGTCTTAATGCCCAGCGTTGCGGCGTAGTCTGCCCATGCTGCGATGTTGGAATAGCGGAATAGGTAGATATCGGCAGGCGGCAGGTCTCGCACCTTGCGATCCTTCACCTCGAACGCTGTCAGATGGGTGAAGCGCTCAATGTATTCCGTGACCCACTGCGATGAGAGGTGCGGCTGCACCACAACGGCGGCAGGCAGCCCCCAGCCATCAGCGACAGAGGCGAGGAAAGAAACCGTCTTGCCGAGACCTACATCATCCATCAGCAATAGGCTGCCAGTACTGCGCAGCATCTCCGCCGCCCTGATCTGATACTCCTCAGCCTGCTCTGGGACCTTAAACCCGGGCTTGATGCTGGGCCGGTAGTCCGGGCGCTTCAACTCAGCAATACGAACTTGCAGATCTGCATAGGTTTTCAGCTGATCTGACAGCCGTGCTTGCGCATCCTCTGTGAGGCTGAGCGGATAGCGCTGCATAAACCAGTCGAGATCCGCGGCGAAGCTCGGGCGATCACGCAGGTCAAACGGGGGCGTGGCACCGAACTGTATCCCCTTGAATACGTCCTTGAAACGGAGTGAGACGTGGGGTTTTAGATCAGAGACGCGCCATTTGCCCTCTTGGAAATCGACAACGCCGTTCATCACAACCACCCCTTAGTGAGAGAGGCAACCAAGAGGGGCTTGCCGTTGAGGTCAGAGATTGTGCCGGGCCATGCGTCGGCGGTCGCCAAGATGACCGCCTTGACCTCGTCGTGTTCGGCGTAGCGTTCCAGCTGCTTCAGGATCTGGGCGCGGCTCTGGCGCTTCTTGACCTTCACCTCTATGGCCACCGGGCCAGCCATAAGGTCGACGCGGTCACGGTCGCTCAGCCGCACCTCCCTTTGCACGCCCGGAACAGCATCACGCAGCGCCACATGAATGCTGTCCTGTGCAACCTCCTCACATGTGACGCTGATCCGGGTGCTTTCAATAATCCGGACAATCTTGGACCCCAGGTCGATTGGCTTTGATTTTCTGCTCACTATCGGTTCCCCCGATGTTGTTTTCCGGTCTGCGCGCTATTGATTGGCGCAAAGCAAGATTTCATCCATCACCCCTTCGCGCGGGTGATCAGCAGCTCGATGCCCTGAGCCGCGAGAACTGCTTTCACCAGTTTGAATTTGTCGGTCTCATGCCCCTTGCGATCCTCAACGACGGTGACGCCCAGCGCGTTGTCGACGTAGACGAAGTCCGCCTTGTAAACCCGCTGCCGGTTGCCGCTGTCCGTCATGATCGGGCCATCCCGGCCGATCAGCGGGATCGGGGCCTGCCGACGCAGGCCGCAGATTGCTCCGCTCGCCTGCAACAGCTTCAACTCTTCCCAGCGTTGGGCCTCCGTCTTGCTGTCGTGGGTGATGCCGTCAGCGGTCGTGGTGCGCTTGGTGCCGCGTACTCGGCGCCTGTCTTCCCCCTGCCCCTCTGCAGCGCGCTGGGCGGCCTTGTACTGCTCTGCGGTCATTCGCTCTGTCATTGTACTGCCTTTCGCTGCTGTGCCTCTGCCCGCATCGCGGCAGCAAGTTCCGCTTCAAAGAATTGGGTCAGGCTGATTGTCTGATGCCAGCCGCCAGAGTTGGTGCCGCCCTTCCCGCGTGTGCGCGCAGGCAGGCCAAGATTTCGGCGACGTGTGCCAATGGCTGATCGGTGTGTGTATCCGAAGTGCGCCGCCATATCCGTGGAGCAGACACCTGCGTTCCACATCCGGGTGAAGGTCTCATCGTCAACGTAGCAACGGCGCACCTTGGCGCGACTGGGGAGGCCGAGGCTCTTGGCTTTGTAGCTTACGGCTTGACGGGTGACGCCCAGCGCGGATGCGATCCGGTCAACGGGAATGTCATGACGCGCCCATAGCGGCGCCAGTGTCTCTTTGGTGATGTTGGCAAGCGGTCTCGACATGGGTGCGCTCACATGCCCAGCGCTTCTTTGTACATCTGGAGAACGGCGTCCTCTTCGGCGATATCGTCCTTGTCGCGCTTCCGCAGGGCGATCACCTTTCGGATGACCTTGGTGTCGTAGCCGCGGGCCTTGGCCTCTGCCATGACCTCTTTCTGTTGGTCAGCCAGATCTTTCTTCTCAGCGTCCAGGCGCTCGAACCGCTCAACGAACTGGCGCAGCTCGCCTGCTGTCACCCGGTAGGCGGTATCTGCAGCATTGTCGAAATCCGGATCCGCCTTCATGGGGGGCTTACCAGAGGCCTTGCGCTGCTCCGCGTGCTTTGCCTTAAGCTGCTGGCCACCTATATCGTCACAGGCCGCTGTCAGCATCTTCACAACGGTTTCGCGGTCTGCGTCATCGGGGATGGCCGATTGCAGGGACAGCGCGGTGCGGATCGTTTCAATCGTCGCCACCTCGCGCTTACCGACATGGTTGGGCGTAGAAACGATCCCAGCCTCTTCCATGCGCTCAATCAGACGCGCGGCCTTGTTGTAGCCGATTGCGAGCTTGCGCTGCACAAAGCTGGTGCTGGCTTTCCCCTCACCGACGACAACTGCCGCAGCGCGGAAATAGAGCGCATCGCCATCGGACTTTAGCAGGCCTTCGTTGGCAGATGTATCAACGCCCTGAAAGGTATTGGGCCCCACGCGCATTGACACCCCTTCCCCGCGCGACACATGCCCCGGATCAGCTTTCTGGATGGGCGTCACGATTTCCTTAATCAGGGCAGTTTGGTCATCCGCGCTGCGGATATCATCCCAGCGCTTGACCAGAGCTGCCCAGTAGGCGTTGACGTCGGTCATCATAGACAGTTGATCCCGCAAGCCAGGCACCGCATCCAGCAGACGCTCACAGCGCCCGAAATCGGCACTATCCAGCGGGTAGTCACCGCGCTGCTCGCGCTCACTCGTCACGCGCGCAGCGATGGCTTCTGATGACGCACCGGTCACGTTGTCCCAGATCTCAGTGGCGCGCTCTATCTGCGCGTTGGACGGTTCCTGTTGATCAAGCATTGCTCTGCCCTTTCGGTTGGTGTTTTGCACCCTGTGCGGCGCTCAGCGTCTTTCCTGCGAATTCCAGCGCTGACGCGATGTCTTTGGCGTGGGGGTGCTGATCCGGTACGCGCGCAGCGAGGCGGCTTTGGGTGCGGTAAGCCCCGCGGATCTCATCAAGGCTGTTCAGGCGCATGCGCTTGGGGCTGGTGCAGATCGGGCCGGGCTGCGGGGCAATGACGATGCAATCGCCCATGGCGGCGTCGACAGTCACCACCACCCGGCCAAACTGCACGCCGTGGGTTTCTGGATCCGAATGCGGCGACATCACAGCGACACCCCGACCTGTCGGCAATCCTGCTCGGTCACCAGTCCCGCGCTCAGGCATTCCCGGGCCATGGACGGCGACACACGACCGCGCATGTGGGGCTTGGCCTCAAGGATCTCTTTCGCCCAGTAGGCCAGCACCTCGGATTGATTGGCCTGCGCCTTGGGGCTGGTGACATGCTGGCGCCAGCGTTTCTCAGCTATCCAGTTCTCGGAGAGCTTCACATACCGCGGGGCGTTGCCATCCTGCTCGACCGCATAGGCCCGGGCACCAGCCAAGATCTCTGCGGGATCCGCCCCCTCGCCCAGCGCCGTGCGCAGTGCGTCCTCGGTCGCCTCTGGCAAGCCCATCCGGGGATAGGCTACTGAGAACTCGGCAACGAAATCATCAAAATCAAATTCGGATTTGTGCGGGGCGTCAGCCGCGCAAGGTTCCCTTACGGGTTTATTTACTAAGGTTTGTGTCTCAATTTGAGACTCGGGAAACGCGATTTTTGAGACTCGGGAATCCGCGTTTTTGAGACTCGGGACCGTGTCGCAATTTGAGACACGGGATGCGCCTTTGTTCTCCTTTTGCCCCTTCTGTTTCCGTGTCTCATTCTGAGACACAGCAAATTCGACCTCTGGTGGATTGTCGAAATTCAGGCCCAATATGTAGAATGTCGAAAGCGCCTTGTTCGTGCGAGGATTTACCCGCGGGATACGGCGGATCAACCCTGTGTGTTCAAGGTCCTCAAGGTGCCGGTTGACCGTGGCGCGAGACATATTGCAGTCAGCCGCGATCAGCTTCTGATCCGGGTCACACTGCAGGGTGTCTTTGTTGTGCCGGTCAGCCAGTTGGATCAATACGATCCATGGCCCTGGCTTTAGGTGGCGTTGCTCAAGCGCCCAGCTGACTGCCTTGTGGCTCATGCTCTCAACTCCCCACGGCGGCCCCGATCTGGCCAATAGCTGCCAGAAATGTCTTCCCCGCTCTTGGCGGCCTCAGCCTCGTCGGCGCGACGAACAGCAAGCGTTGCGTTTTTCACTGAGCTCAGCGACACGCCCAGCGCGTCCGCGATTCTCTGAGGGGCAATGCCCTCGCACCGCATTGCCACCATTTCGAGATACCGCTCATCAGCGGCCCGGCCTCTCTGGCCCCCGCCTTGTGTCATTGCTGCCTCCAGTCGAAATCAGCGTGAATTGTCATTGAAACGCCGCAGCTGATCCCGCAGCGAATAGGCTGGTGGCGGCTGGTCATCGTCCCACCTTTGGCAACTTTGCCTCTAGGTCGTCAAAGTGGTGCGCCAGCCGCCGCAGCTCTGTCCCCATACCCTTCTCAATGTGGCCGGTGAACAATGGTTTTGCCTCTCCCCCTTCGACATCAGGGAAAAGGCTGAATGTCTGTCCGTTCTCTCTGTGAACGGTCGTCCTGACCACCACGTGGCCGATACGGAAATAGCTCTGATCCAGGATCCGCTTGCGCTCAGCCATCGCTGTGACCTCCGGAATTGGCAGCTGCTGCCACGTCTTCATCGGGATCAGGGCCGCTGCGCATAAGGGCCTCTGCCTCCTCACGGATCTTTCGGTGCGCGGCCTCGGCTTCCCCGGCTTCGCGCGCGATCTCAGCGAGATCGCCTTCCTCGATCGCTGCGGAAACAGACTCGCCTGACTCTTTAGCAGCGCGCGCGGCCAAGACGGGCATTGGTATGCTGGGAGGTAGGTTTCCCTCCTGAACCTCATTAAAGGCCAACAGAGGCCGCTTATCGCCCGTGATCTGAACGAGGGCGAAGAGGTCATAGACATCGAAGGCGCGGCTTCCGTTCATCTTGCGTGAGAAACCACCAAAATCGACATCGCTGTCTTCCAGCCCGCGACCGGCCCAGAACTCTGCGATTTCGCGAGCCGCGCAGTTCTGTTTGCCGGGGAAGTATCGGACCACCAAGCCGCGGATAAGTGTGTGAAGATAGTTTCGCTGGTTCGCCATGCTGGGCAACCTCATTGCTTTGGCATTTGAGCTGACTGCGCCCACACTTGATGCATGGAATCAGTCAATTTCAGATCGGTCGGACTAGGCGAGAGAGCTGTGAGCGCGCGCCAAATCCTCAAAGCGCAACTTGAGGCCGCGCCGCTTCGCACAGTTGACGATCTTGAAATGGTACTTTGCGGGGATGCTGTTGCGGGACACCCAGCGGGCGACAACGACAGGGTCAACCCCCAAATCCTCCGCCAGACATGACCGAGACGGCCAGCGGTCCACAATCTTAGGAACAGAGGTGATTTCGTTTGTCATGATATACCATTCGCCACATTGCATGTACCAAAGGCATAGTAATGACCATTTTGGTCATTCGTCAACCAACCTTTTTGGTGATTGATAATGAACACAATGGTCATGATAACTGGGGGCATGACAAGCAATTCCCCAGAGCAGCAGAAAACATCAGCATTTGCTGGCGAGATGCGCCCCGAGCGCATCGGCTATCGTCTTAGCCTTCTGCGTCGTGCGCTCGGGTTGCAACCATCTGAGATCGCAGACCTACTCGGGATTGAGAGGACTTACTGGTCCAGAACTGAAGGCGGGAAGCGCGCCGCATCAAAAGAACTCGCCGCGCTTCTCGTTGATCGATTCGGGGTGACCATGGATTTTGTCATCCTTGGTCAGTGGGGCGGCCTGCCACTTGAGCTCGCAACCAAGATGCGTGCAATTGAAAGCCAGGAAGAGCCGAAATAGACTTCATCCAGCGACTTACCGGACCGCAAGGCAGCCCTTGCAGCGAAGTATAGTTTCAAGTTTGTAGTCCAATATCTCACTTAAATTCCCTTTGAAGGCATTCAACCTATGAATGATTTGTCGGGCAAATGGCGCAAACCTGTCAAAATTAATATGCCTGCGTCGAAAATTTTCGATGAAACGCGCTCAGATCCAAAGCGAATTGCCATCTGGCTTGAGCAAAGGGTCTTAGAATACTGCGCACGCACGGGTAAAAGCTTAAATGAAGCCTCCGAAGAATCAGGAAACAGCAGGAGCTTCCTATCCGGCCTGTTCAAGAAAGGTGGGGATGTGGGCGTCTGCCGTTTTTTGAGGATTTGCCACAGCTTGCAAATTGAGATCGATGAACAGGCGCTGGGAATTGCACTCGGTCGCAGGCCAACGATTGACGAAGTGACGGACATCGTCGCTGATGGCGCCACGACAGAAACCATCGCACCGATCCTTGATTACCTGGTTATCTACGCTGAGCCTCCACATGGCGCAGAAACCCTAAAACTACTTCACATTGGCCCACAGAGCCTTGCGGCTCGTGTAATTGAATCCTCTTCCCTAGCCAGTCTTCAAAAGGCCGTAGACAGCTTCCCCTACCAAGAGAGGCAGAAGCTAATCATGTCCTATCAGCTCGCAGCAAAGGGAACGTGCCTGATATCCATGGAAAAGCTGAGCAGCCACATCCATGGACAACCTGGCGCCGAGACCATCAGATACAAGCGCCTACTGTTCCCCATCCAGAGCTTCAATGGCGTTTGCGCTGTTGGGGTTCATGCGTCGGCCACATCCAGGGCCGCCAAGCCCAGAACATCATTGGCTGTCGAATAGCAGCACGCCTCATGATTGCCACGTGTGGCGGGCGCCGGGTCGGCCCAGATTTGAGCGCGTGGGACACACCTCATTAGCCCCAACTGATACCCAAAGCCCCGCCTCAGATCCCGATCCTTCAAAAACGCATAGAATACACTCGCCCTAAAGCTGATCGCGGCATGGTAGAGCGCCACATGCCCGAAGTCTTCGATCACCTGCAGTTTTCGCAGCTTCGGATTGAGGAATAGATCTCCGAAATAGGCGATATCCCCCTGAAAGCTGTCACCGATGAGCGACGAGACCTCCTCAATCACTTCACCCCCATCAGGGCGAGGATAGTGGCGCCGATGGATGCGCCTCCAGTACTCCCCAACAGGTTCGACGCCAATTGATTCACGCTTCACCCCAGCGGCTCCAAGCAACTCTCCGCCCATAGAAATGTGGATCCAGAAACAATTCTCCCTCGTGAAATCGTTCCATCCGGGCGAGAGAGTTGGCGTCAAATAGGGCTTCCCGGCCTCCCTCAAAGCCGCGCCAACCTCTGAAAATTCATGGGTCACTCCGATGCGACACCCCTTTGCCGTGATCCGGGAAATCCGAACACTCATCGCACTGGTCAGCTGAAATACTGTTTCGGTCATAATTGGCAATCCAATCTCAAATAACGCGGGCAGTGTATTGCCGCTTTCCGACTGTGAACAGATCGGACTCCACAATGTGACCATTTTGGTCATTTATTTTATTGACGATGACCATTTTGGTCACTACCTTAATCTCAACCAAGGGAGAATCGCAATGAAGAACGCACCCTCAGAAAGTTTGATTTCAGACGGCCAGCTGCGCGCCATGGCGGGCAATGATCCTGTGACATCTTTGGCCACCTGCACTGACGAAGAGTTGGCGGCCATGGCCCGGCATATGCTTCCAGAAATGGCAGGTGAACTGCTCGCCTATCGACTGGCAGAGCAACTGGACACGGTGGCGCGCCCTCGTAAGGCACCAACCCTTTTGGCGGGCTGGCTCATCAATAAGCTGCCCGCCCATGTTGTGCGGCAGTAGCGCCATGGCATCGCCCGTGACCCACCAAGAAATCCACGCCGCCGCCCTAGATCTGGAGCACCGCTCCTGCTTTGGCCGTCGGACTCTGATCCGGACTAACGGAGGCAAGGTCTCCCCGGCGGTCTGCGAGGGCGGCAGTGGCTGGCAGATCGAGATGCTTGGCATCGAGGGCACCGGCCCTGATGTGAATGCCGCGATCTCCAGCTGGATCCGGGCTGCTCGCGTCCGCTGCAACCTTGACCCGTCACGGCGCGCGACGGACTGGCGCCACGACTGCCCCTACAACGGCCAAGCGCCGCTTCCTGAACAACTCCCCCCTTGCCGAAGCCTGAAACCTGCCGACGCAAGAACTGGTCGGGGCTACGGCCCCGGCCCCTTTTGAACAACGCGGGCAGTCCCGCTCCGCCGGGCGCGGCAACACCCACTCACGGCAACCGGCCGCGCCCATGTGCAGATAGATCAAAGGAACATCGCAATGCCGCATCCCATCGACATCCACGTTGGAAAACAGATCCGCCAAGCTCGCCTTCTGGCAGGGATTTCGCAGCAAGAGCTCGCAGACGCAGTGGGTATCAAGTTTCAGCAAATCCAGAAGTATGAAACTGGCGCAAACCGGGTCAGCGCGTCCCGCCTCTGGATGATTGCCAATCACCTTGAAGCAAAAACGTCAGACTTCTTCCCCACAGAAGACGCCAAACCTAACGCCGACCGCGAATTGAACTCCGACGAGATCAAGATCGTACGGGCGCACCGGGCGGCAAGCCCAATGGGAAAAGCAGCTCTCAATGTCGTCGCTGCAGGGCTGGTTGGCCTCAACGGCGATATGCCAGGCAACGCCGCAGCCATCGCCGCTGAATAATCCCAACTCTCACCATGCTGGCATCGCGCCCAGCGCGTCTACACAAGGCCCCGAAACTCAGGAGCTCGCTCGCCAATGAGAAAGCTGGAAATAAACCTGCACGATTCACACATCGGAATTTGGCAGGATGACCCCAACGAACCGTCCTTCAAGGAGGAGGTTTACGGCGGCCTTATCCGACTGCTGCGCGATCGAGGCTGGACCACCCATAAAGACCCGGAGGCCAAACGGAACTGGGCGTCTTTAAGCCCAAACACCCGTCAAGCAGCGAAAGGCAATCTTCGCGCGCATATTCAGACTGCGGGGAGATGCGTGGAGCTTCTGGGCATCAGCGTGGACGGCATCGACCTACCCAGCGCGCTGTCTGCGTGGATCCGCGCGGCCCGCATGTCCTGCCGATTGACCAGGGCCCGCCGCGCCACCGACTGGCGGCCTGACTGCCCCTACAACGGACAGGCGCCGCTGCCACCCTCACTCCCTGTTGCCGAGGCCTGAAACCTGCTGAGGCACAAACTGGCCGGGGCCACGGTCCCGGCCCTTTTCCAACACATGCGGGGTGGCGCCCGCTCCACCCGGGCGCGGCAACCCCACTCACGGAAACCGGCCGCGCCCAGCGCTGACATCGTAACTCACAGGTGCCATCATGAAAGACAAAGTCGACACCCCGACAACCGACATTGCACAGCTGGCCGCACAAGCTCTGGCCAACGCCACAGCGCCGGAGCGCGTGAAAGAGATCGTGGATAAGCAGATCGCGAAGACGGTCGAAAATGCCATTGAACAGGCAACGCGAAGCTTTTCACCCTTTGGCCAGGATCTGGAGCGCAAGATTTCTGAGGCCCTCAAGATCAATGATCTGAACCTGCCCAGCTATAATGCGCTGATCAGCGGCATGGTTCTGAAACAGGTGGAGACCATCGCGTCCGACCTGATCGAAGGACGCCTGAAAGACGATATCGCTCAGATGCTCAAGATCGCGCCGAAATCGGTAAAGCTCTCTGAGATCGTGGAAGAGATGCGGGCGCGGCATGAGAGCGATGGCGGATATGGTGAGGTGGTGACCTGCATCGTTGAGCGAGAGGATCCGCGGGACAGCACGTGCTTTGGCCCTGAGTGGACGATCTACCTTGATGACAGCGCGTACTATGAGCACCGGGAAAAGACTTCCTGCGACATCACTCTGCGCATCCGCCATGGCTTGAAACCCGACCTCAACCAAGACAGCGATGAGCTGCACACTGGCACCATCAGTAGTATCCGCGATTACACCGGCGTCATTGCCAGCAAGGGCGGTCGGGAGGGCTTCACCACCAATAGGCCCTACGGCCTCGCCCAGCGCCTCTTGGCTATGTACGCCGCGGAGACCGTGATCGAGGTCGATGAGGACGAGGTCTGCACCTCTGTCGGTGACTACTGATCCCACCAGCCCCACAACCGCACCCCTTTGATGGAGATCCTTATGAGCGAAGAAATCAAACTGCCCATCAAGTCAGCCCGTGACATCGCCGAAACCCATGGCTGGGATCAGGTGATCGTAGTGGCGCGAAAAGTTGGCGATGACGGTTTTGAGCATGTCGTCACCTATGGTAAAGACGCTGCCCATTGCGAGGCCGCAGCGCGTGCCGGAAATGCTATCAAGCACCACCTGATGAAGTGGCCGTGCTCCCTCTTCGACAGCGCCCTGCGGATCTTGGGCGTTGGGCGTGATGGCGAGAACCCAAGGGCGCTATCCGTGACCCTGAATACCGAAGCCTCTGACCTCGACATTCGCATGGTTCACGACCTCCTGACACCGCCAACCTATTCACCAGCCGCCGTAGAGCGCGGCGCTTAATACGCACCCCTTTGATGGAGCCGCCATGCTGTTCTCCAAAGACGACCTGCCCCGCACGGCACCCATCAAGCGGATGCGCGTTGCCGATGCTGGCCACCTTCCCGGCGGCAGTCCTGGCATTCGCTTCGAGTGCCCCCATTGCGACCATGACACCGGCTGGATTCCTGACGAATGGACCCTCTCCGAGAACAAGCGCGGGCTGCCCTGCCCTCACTGCAATCCACAAAGACCAGAGGACATTGCTTGATGAACGCCCTATTCCAGCTTGACCAACCAACGGCGTCACCGATCGATGCCCGCCCCATGATCATTGACAGCTTTGCAGGGGGCGGCGGTGCCAGCACCGGGATCGAGATGGCCCTAGGGCGCAGCCCTGACGTCGCGATCAACCACGATGCAGCTGCGCTGGCGATGCACCAGGCCAACCATCCCGAAACACTGCACCTGAATACCAACGTCTGGCAGGTGGATCCTGCCGAGGTCTGCAAGGGCCGTCGCGTGGGGCTGGCATGGTTCAGCCCAGACTGCAAGCACCACAGCAAGGCAAAGGGCGGCAAGCCGGTCAAAAAGAACATCCGGGATCTGGCATGGGTCGTGGTCCTATGGGCAAAGCGCGCCCGCCCGGATGTGATCATGCTGGAGAACGTCGAAGAATTCCGTGACTGGGGGCCGCTGACAGCCGAAAACCGCCCTTGCCCGGATCGCAAGGGGCAGACCTTCAAGCATTGGGTCAAAGAACTGAAACGCCTTGGATACAAGGTTGAATGGCAAGAGCTGCGCGCCTGCGATTATGGCGCCCCTACCATCCGCAAGCGCTTGTTCCTGATCGCGCGCTGTGACGGCCGGCCAATTGTCTGGCCCACCCCGACGCATGGTGCACCCAATAGCGCAGAGGTCATCGACGGACAGCGCAAGCCATGGCGCACTGCTGCCGAGATCATTGATTGGTCACTGCCCTGCCCCAGCATTTTTGACAGCAGCGATGAGATCAAGGAAAAGCACGGGTTGCGCGCCATTCGCCCCCTCGCAGATGCCACACTCCGCCGGGTCGCGCGCGGCGTCATGCGCTATGTGATCGACGCGAAAGAACCGTTCCTGGTCACCTATGCCCAGCAAGGGGGATCTGTGCGCAGCGGCTTCGATCCGATGCACACGATCACGGCCAGCCCGAAAGATCAAAACGCGCTTATCGTGCCGACCCTTGTGCAAACCGGATATGGTGAGCGGCCCGGTCAGGCCCCGCGCGTGCCAGGGCTGCATAAGCCCCTTGGCACAGCTGTAGCGGGCGGCGGCAAACATGCTCTTGTTGCCGCCTTCCTTGCGCAACACAACGCCGGTGAGAGAATGAAGAACAACGCAGGGCGACCGGCCTCTGCACCGCTCAGCACCCTGACAACGCGCGGCACGCAGCAACAGATCGTCGCGGCGCATCTGATGAACATGCACGGCAGCAGCAGAAGTGCGCGCGATATCCGAGATCCCCACCCGTCGATCTGCGCGGGCGGTCGTCACGGCGCGATCATCGGGGCCTTCCTGCAAAAATACTACGGCCAAGGCGTCGGGCAACGCTTGGGCGAACCGCTACACACCCTCGCAACACGCGACACGTTCGGCCTTGTGACCGTCGAGATCCATGGCGAGACCTACGCCGTCACCGATATCGGCATGCGCATGCTGACCCCACGCGAACAATTCCGTGCCCAGAGCTTCCCAGATCGCTACCAGATCGACCGGGCCGGAGAGCGGATCATGACCAAAACCGAACAAACCCGCATGTGCGGCAACAGCGTGCCACCAGTGATGGCCGAGGTGCTTGCCAGCGCCAACGTCGCGCACTTAGCCGTTCCCGTTGCCGCCTAAATTCCACCTGACCCCACTAGGAGAACACCATGGCTGATCATCCCGAAGGACCGGAGTCCGAAGCCATAGAGGCGCTGCGCCTCAAACTGCTCCCCCTGTTGACAGAAGCCATGCACAACGGGATGCCACCTAGTGATGCAGCAAGCGCTGCAGTGGCCGCAGGGGCGACGGTTTACGCCGTCATGACAGGCGGCATTAAGCCGGGCATGGAAGCCGATGCAGTCCAGGTGTTCGGCACTTGGGTTGTCGACAACATCAGCGCCGCAAACCAAGAAGGCTGGCCCGCTGGGATTGATCAGCCGTGTGCCCAGTAAACCCCAACCCCGAAACGCATCGGAGGGAAAAATGACCAACCGCCTGAAGCTCGGCACGTTTGAGATCCCCAAGATGAGCGCACTGCACGCAGCCTTTGGTGCGGAAATCGACGCCTACCCGCCCTATGAGCAGATCCCCGAGGAATACCGCCGGGGCCGGGGCGAAGGATGCAAAATCGCCATGAAGCTGTTCTTTGAAGGCGGCAAGCTTTCAGATCACGGGCGCGCAATCAAAGCGGGTGTCGATGAAGGTGTCTTCTATACCACCCTCAGAGCCTACCTGTGCTCCTGGGCCCCGAAGCATGAGCATAAAGAGGCGGCCTCTGGCTGGCTGATCGACGCTCATACTGACGCCGTCTAGAGCCGCCCACACAACTTTCATTTTACCCCAACCCCGAAACGCACCGGAGGCCGATATGGCAGACAAACCGATCTTATTCAGCGGAGATATGGTCCGCGCCCTGTTGGATGGAAGAAAGACCCAAACGAGACGGGTGATCACGAAGGCGGCCGCGCACGATGCGCTGGCCACTTTTTGCGCCGACTTCCTGACCTTGCCGGGAAATCGGGATTTGCTACCGGTCAATGCGGTGCCGGGAGATCGCCTATGGGTGCGGGAGCGGTTTGCCGTGAGCGGCATAGGGTGGGGCAAGAAGCCGAGCGAAGCCATCGGCGGCCGCGTTCATTTCCACGCAGATAGCGATCATGGATGGCAATCGTATTGGGGGAATTGGCGCCCTTCAATCCATATGCCCCGCTGGGCTTCCCGCCTGACGCTTACAGTCACACAGGTGCGGGTGGAGCGCCTACAGGATATTCGCCGGGAGGACGCAATTGCCGAGGGCTGTCCAGGATACGTCTCTCGCGATGGTGAAGATGGCTTGTCGCCGGAGGAAGAGTTTCACGGCCTCTGGGAGAGCCTGAACGCAGAGCGCGCGCCATGGTCAAAAAACCCTTGGGTGGCTGCATACACCTTCACTGTTGAACGCCAGAACATAGACACAGCGCCTGTCGCTGCCTAATCCACCTAACCCCAACCGCCCGGAGGCCTCATGAAAGATCCAAATCCGATCAACCTGACCACAACCGCCGAGATCCGCGCGCAGGGGTGGGTTGCCGAAGCCCGTGATGCGGACGGCCACTTGGTATCCACGCAAGCATGGCTGGAGGTTTGCAGCACGAATGAGAACCTGAAGATGCTGGGCGAGTTCATTGCGGAATACGAGACAGACCGGACGGTTTCCGTATTCCCCGACGTGATTGCCGCCAAGCTCGCCGCTTAATCCAGAAATCCCCAACCTTAAAACCCACCCTTTTGATGGAGCCGACAATGACCGTCCAAACTCAGCATGAATTCGAGGCCAAGGCCAAGGAGCTGCAAGCAGCTATCAACTCCGTAAACTTGGTTATTCACTCGCTTCAACTTATGGGCGCGAAAGTGGAAATTGATTGGTGCCATCCCAGACTAGACACCCGCCCAAAACTGATGGCAGCCGTCTATCGACGGATCTCGCCCTCTGACTGGAGGATGGACGACAAGGGGCAAAGAGGCACCTAACTCCAATCATCTTCCCGAAACGCACCCCTTTGATGGAGAACGATATGGCCAAAAATCTGCTCCCAATAGCCGAAAGCTATCTGTCCGAAACACACATCATCAAGCCCGGTGATCGCCTTCACCGATTGGTCAGCCGACTATTCGACACCCACTACGATGATCTCGGGGACGACCGCATCGAGGACATTGAGCGCCACGCTGACACTTTCCGGTGGATGCACGCTGACGCCACCCCCTTCTAATCCAACAAACGCCGGAGGAACCCATGAAGATCAACGCGGATACGGCAGAGGGCGGCGGACGCGTCGAAGTTGAAGCCACAGAGGATGGCTACGTCCTCCTCTCATGGCTCGCTGCGGACGGCGAAACGTTCCGCTGGTGGAAGCTAGGCGCAGAGCAAGCCGACCACCTCGGCGACATCATTAAGAACCACGCACGGAAGGCGGCGGAAGCCGCGTCCACCTAACCCCCGGAGGAACCATGACACCCGACATTTGTATCTATCACGCCAACTGCGACGATGGCTTTGCAGCCGCCTACGCGGTTTGGAAACGTTTCGGCAACGAAGTGAAATTTGTCGCCTGCAACTATGGTAACGACGCTCCAGACGTTACAGGAAAGGACGTTCTGATTGTCGATTTCTCGTTCAAGAAGGACGTGATGCAGGCCTTGGCTGACAAGGCGCGGCGCATCATTGTGCTGGATCACCACAAGACCGCAGAGGCCGAACTTGCCGACTTTCTGAAATTGGAATGCGTCGGCGGCCCATTTGAAAAGCGCTACGCAGACCGCATTATTGAAGGTGTCGGCGTGTGCTTCAATATGGAAAAGTCAGGGTGTCGCCTCGCATGGGAGTACTGCTTTGGAGCAACGCCCATGCCGGAATGGATGGAGCATGTCGAAGATCGCGACCTTTGGCGCTTCAATCTTCGCGCCACGAAGGAAGTTTGCATCGCGATCCGCTCGCTACCCCGCGAATTTGATCTTTGGGATATGTTCACGACCGAGCGGCTGGCCAATGATGGCGTTGCGATCCGGCGATATGTAGACATGATTGTTGGCAACATATGCGACACTGCCTTCGAGGAAGAAATCGCAGGCCACAAGGTGCCGGTCGCAGCATGCTCTTATGACTTCGTGTCAGAGACGGCCCACGAACTTTTGAAGCGCAATCCTGCCGCGCCATTCGCGGCCTGTGTCGTTCGATCTTATGACGGCGTGACATATTCCCTGCGGTCGATGGATGACCGAATGGACGTGTCGGAGATCGCGAAGGCGAACGGCGGCGGTGGGCATCGCAATGCCGCCGGTTTCCGTGTCGCTGCCTGAATCCAACAATCCCCGGAGGAACACATGAAGGAAGTCACCGCATACAAGGCCCTTGGCGGCAGCCTGCATTCCGACAAGAAAGGATAGCTGATGGGCAAGCATGAACCAGTCACCAAGCCGCTTTGGCGCCCGGCGGATCTACGCAAGGCGGTCACAGAATGGGCCGCACAAGGGTTTTCCGTGATCATCGAGCCGGATGGAAAGGTGCACGTTAAACCGGCAACACCCGGCGGCGATCTGGATGACTTCGATCAGGTGGACTTCAAACGATGAAGCGAGAACTACCAGCGCACGTCTACAACAAGAAAGGCGTGCTGTACTTTCAGCGCCGCGGCTACCAGACCACACGCATTGAGAGCCGCCCTGGGACCAAGGAATTCGCTCTGGAGTATGCCGCCCTTCTGAATGGCGCGCAGGCGGCCCCAACCACCGGCAAGACATTCTCTGTACTTGTCACCAACTACGAGCGCAGCCAGCGCTACAAGCGCCTGGCGCCTCGCACAGCGCGTGACTACGACAAAGTGCTCTCATGGGTGCGGGAGAAGATCGGCAGCAAGGCCGTTGCTGGCATCAAACGCAAGGACGTGATCAGAGCGCGGGATGCCAACGCCGAGACCGTGCGTTTTGCCAATTACATCGTGCAGGTGGTGCGGATCCTGATGGAGCACGCGATAGACCTGGGCTGGCGCGACGATAACCCGGCCAAGGGCGTTTCCCTTCTGAAAGCTGATACCAAGCCGCGCGAGCCATGGCCGCCGGAGATGATCGAGAAATTCCGCGCCGCCGCTGACGGCCGGGCGCTGCTAGTATTTGAACTGTGCCTTGGGACCGGCCAGCGGATCGGTGATGTTCTGAAAATGCGCTGGAGCGATATAGAGGGCGACGGAATCAACGTGGCGCAGGGAAAGACCGGGGCCAAGCTGTGGGTGCCGTTCACCTCGCACCTGCGCGCCATCCTGGCGGATACGCAGAAAATTGGCCCGACGATCTGCGCATGGGGCCGCGGAAAGCCGACCAGCTACCGCAGTGCTCATGAGGCGGTGATGAACGTGCGCAAGGTGATTGGCGCCGAGGACTATGACCTGCACGGGCTGCGCTATGCAGCGGCGGCAGAGCTGGCCGCGCTGGGTTGCGACGATGATTTGATAGCGGCAGTCACCGGCCACACCACGAAGGCGATGATTGCAAAATACGCAGGCTCGACGCGGCAGAAAGTGCGGGCTTTGGAAGCGCAGCGGAGGCGCAAATAGCCTTCGCAACTTTCACGGTTCGTTTCCGTTTTATTCCGCCTTTTTCTCAACACTCAATCTAGTTATTTCAATGACTTGGGTTCGGATTGCAAATCCGTGTACACCGGTTCGATTCCGGTACTCGCCTCCAATAAAATCAATGACTTGCGTCATCCCACCTCTCCTTCACTGCCATTTTTGAAACAACCGTTGAAACTTTCACGTTTCGCTCTTGCTTCGTTCCATTTGATTTCTTGCCTCTTGAGCGCGCTTCGCGAGCTCTCTTTGCCGGATCGGCCCACCGTACTTTTTGAGCATTTCAACGCCTGAATGGCCGGTGACGGCTTT
>NZ_JAYMWO010000003.1:0-90516 GCF_048056175.1 Phaeobacter sp. JH20_29 | reverse complement strand
CTGACCCATAATTATACCGGCTATCCGCTGCTGCGACAGGCCCGCGCCATGATCGCGCGCGGCGATCTTGGTCGGATCCGGCTGGTGCAAGCGGAATATGCCCAGGACTGGCTGACCGATCCGATTGAACAGGACGGCCACAAACAGGCCGCCTGGCGCACCGATCCCTCACAGTCCGGCGCAGGCGCCATTGGCGATATCGGCACCCATGCCTTTAACATTGCCTGCTTTGTCAGCGGTCTGACCCCGGAGGCGCTCTCGGCAGAGCTGCACAGCTTCGGGCCGGGACGCCGGGTCGATGACAACGCCCATATCCTGCTGCGCTACGACGGCGGCGCGCGTGGCATGATCTGGGCCAGCCAGATCGCCGTTGGCTGCGAAAACAGCCTGCGCCTGCGGATCTTCGGCGATAAGGGTGGTCTTGAATGGGGGCATGAGGACCCCAATCAGATGAGTTTCACCCGTTTTGGAGAACCAAAGCAGATCCTGACCCGTGGCGGGGCTGGCATCGGACCCGACTGGACCCGCGTTCCGCCCGGTCATCCAGAGGGGTATCTGGAAGGGTTTGCAACGCTTTACACCGATATAGCCGAGGTGATCGAAAGCCGCACCGACAATCCGATGCTGCCGGGTCTTCAGGCAGGGCTGGATGGGATGTGGTTCATCTCCGCAGCTCAGGCGTCCTCCGCCGACGGCGGCTCCTGGATCACCCGGTAATCCCAATCAGCGCGCCACCAATGCAATGCCCCCCGGCAGCGAACTTGCCGAGGCGGGGCGTTGCGCCTCCTGAGCCGCAGCATCAAAGCATATAATCTGTGTTATGTTGAAATTAGACACTGCCCGTCAGTCGGCTGCTCAGCGCTTGTCCTGCACCGTTTGCAGATAGGCAATCAGACTGCTGAGCGACCGGGGCACCATCATCGGCTGGCCGCTGGGCAGCGCAAGGGCGACATATTTGTCCTCGTCCAGCGTCGGGCCGAACATCGGCATATCGCCATGGGCGGCAATCGGTTGCCGTCCGTCGATCTGCCTGGCCACGGCTTCAACCGGAAAATCGCCGCCGTTTCGCGTGGCCAGCTGGGTCAGATCCGGCGGGCGCAGCGCCATCATCTCGGCCATGGGGCCAAGGCTGGCAGCATCCTTTCCGTGGCACTCCGCACAGAAATACAGAAACAAGTCCCGGCCCTCATCGCTGTCGGCCTCCTGTGCCCAGACCGGTCCTGCCGCAATCGCCAGTATCGCTGCGAGCCGCATCAGCATGGCTGTTCTCCTTTGTTTCAAACCTGCCGCGGCGCATGTCCCGGGTCTATCCGGTGGCCGCCGTCCGATCATAGCAGCATTCCCGCGCCGCCGGATTGACCCAGCGCAAGGTGGCCGGGGCTAAGATCATCTAGGCTCCGCAAAGGACGCAACGGGATCGGGGTGCTGTGCCATGACCAGAACAACGGGTGTTTTTCTGACTGCCGCCGCAGCGCTGCTGCTGGCGGCTGCGGCGTATCTGTTTGTTTCGGAAAACGGCGCAGAGCTGCCGGAGGGTTTCGTGCAGGGCAATGGCCGGATCGAGGCCGAACAGGTGGAGATTGCCCCGGCAAGGGCGGGTCGGGTGGCCAAGGTACTGACGGCTGAGGGCAGTCTGGTTGCGGCGGGCGATGTTCTGGTGGTGATGGACACCGATGAGCTGGCGGCGACGCATGACCGGGCCCGCGCCGAAGTCGCGCTGGCGCGCCAGACCAGGGCCGAGGCAGAGGCGCTGGTGGTGCAACGCCAGAGCGAGCACCGCCGCGCCGAGCATGAGCTGGAGCGCGCCACCGCGCTCTTGGCCGGGCGCAATATCTCCGAAACCCTCCATGAGGAGCGCGACACCATCCATTCGGTGGCCGAGGCGGTGCTGGGCGCGGCAGAGGCGCGGGTCGCCACCGCCGAGGCCGGGATCGCGGCGGCAGAGGCCGAGGTCCGCCGGATCGCCGCCCAGATCGAGGACAGCACGCTGATCGCGCCGATGCCGGGCCGGGTGCTTTACCGGCTGGCGGAACCGGGCGAGGTGGTTGGCGCCGGCGGGCCGATCCTGACGCTTCTCAGTCTGGAAAACATCTATATGGAAGTGTTCTTGCCCGCCCGCGAGGCCGGGCTTCTGCCGATCGGAGCCGAGGCCCGCATCGTGCTGGACGCCCTGCCCGATTACGCCATTCCCGCCACCGTCACCTTTGTCTCGCCAGAGGCGCAGTTCACCCCAAAACAGGTCGAGACCCTCAGCGAGCGGGAGCAGCTGGTGTTCCGCGTCCGCGTCCGCATCCCGCAGGATCTGGTGGCAGCGCGGATCGAACATGTGAAAACCGGCCTGCGCGGCATCGCCGTGATCCGGCTCGACCCCGCGATGGAATGGCCCGAAGCGCTGGACCGGCGCATCCCGGCTGAGCTGTTCGAATGATCTCCGCCGCAGGCACCCCCGGCATCCGCATCGCCAAGGTCTCTCATCGCTACCGCAGGCATATCGCGCTGGATGACATCACCTTGGATCTGCCGCCCGGTCAGCTGGTGGGCTTCATCGGGCCGGATGGCGTCGGAAAATCCACCCTTCTGGGCCTGATCACCGGTGCCAAGAAATTGCAGGCCGGGTCGATAGACGTGCTGGGCGGCCCGATCGCTGATGCCGCCCACCGGCGCCGCATCTGCTCGGCCATTGCCTTCATGCCGCAGGGGCTGGGTCGCAATCTGTACCCCGAACTCTCCGTGCGCGAAAACCTCGAATTTTTCTCACGCCTGTTCGGGCAGCGGGCGGCAGAGCGGGAGGCGAGGATTGCATCGCTGCTGTCTGCGACCGGGCTCGCACCCTTTGCAGACCGGCTGATGGGCAAGCTGTCGGGCGGTATGAAGCAGAAGCTGGGCCTCTGCTGCGCCCTGATCCATGACCCGAAACTCTTGGTGCTCGATGAACCGACCACCGGCGTTGATCCCTTGTCGCGCCGCCAGTTCTGGGCGCTGATCGGTGCCATCCGGGACACCAGCCCCGGCCTCACCGTGCTGGTGTCCACCGCCTATATGGAGGAGGCGCAGAGCTTTGACTGGATTGTCGCCATGGATGCAGGCCGCGTGCTGTTCCAGGGCTCGCCGGATAAGCTGAAGGGCCGGACCGGTGATCTGGAAACCGCCTACCGCCAGCTGCGGGCAAAGGGCAGCCCGCCGCCGGTTCCACACCCAACACCAGCAGCACATAGCGGCGAGCCGGTGATTACCGCGCGCGGTCTCACCCGCCGCTTTGGCGATTTCGTGGCGGTGGACAGCGTCGATTTCAGCATAAGGCGCGGTGAGATCTTCGGCTTTCTCGGCTCCAACGGTTGCGGCAAGTCGACCACCATGAAGATGCTGACCGGCCTCCTGCCCATCAGCTCCGGCGCGGCGCAGCTGTTCGGCAGGCCGGTGGATGCCAGGAACCGCGCCATGCGCCGCGAGATCGGCTATATGAGCCAGGCGTTTTCGCTCTACGGCGAACTGACCGTCGAGCAGAACCTGCAACTTCACGCCCGCATCTTTGCAATTCCCGACCGCGCGGCCCGGATTGCGGAGCTGACGCAGCGCTTCGGCCTTGCGGCGCATCGTTCCTCCCTTGCTGCCGCCCTGCCGCTGGGCATCAAGCAGCGCCTGTCGCTGGCGGTTGCGGTGATCCACCGCCCACGCGTGCTGATCCTGGACGAGCCGACCTCCGGCGTCGATCCTGAGGCGCGCGACATGTTCTGGGCATTGCTGGTCGAGCTGTCGCGCAACGAGGGCGTGACCATTTTCGTCTCCACCCATTTCATGGGCGAGGCGGAACGCTGCGACCGGGTGTCCTTCATGCACGCGGGCAAGGTTCTGGCCGAGGGCACACCCAAGGCGCTGATGGCGGCGCAGGCTGCGGCCACCCTCGAGGAGGCATTCATCGCCATCCTGAAGGCCGCTGATCCGCCGCCCCCGGTCTCCGCTCCGCAAACAGCGGTTCAGACAACGGGCAGCGCCGCGGGCGGTCCCACCCGCGCGCTGGCCTATGCCCGACGCGAAACGGTTGAGGTACTGCGCGACCCGGTGCGCCTCGCCTTTGCCTTCCTTGGCTCGCTGATCCTGATGCTGGTGTTCTGCTTCGGCATTTCGCTCGACATAGATGAGCTGGACTATGCCGCGCTCGACCTGTCGCAAAGCCCCGAAAGCCGCGCCTATCTGGCGGAGATTTCCGGCTCCCGCTACTTCCGCCCCACCCCGCCGCTGTCCAGCGCTGCCGAGGGCCGCAGCCGGCTGGTCTCGGGCGAGGTCTCGCTGGTGATCGAACTGCCGCCTGACTTTGGCCGCAAGCTGCGCACAAATGAGCCGGCAGAGGTGCTGGCCATTGTCGATGGCGCCATCCCCTTCAAGGGAGAGACGGTGGAGGGCTACGCCGCCGGGCTGCACCAGTCCTTCCTCAGTGCACAGGCCGCCGCCAGCGGCACCCGCCAGCCCGAAATCGCCCGGATAGAGCCGCGATTCCGCTACAACCAGAGCTTTGAGAGCATCGCCGCAATGGCCCCGGCCATGCCCGCGATCCTGCTGATCATGCTGCCCGCCGTGCTGATGGCGGTCAGCGTCGCGCGGGAAAAGGAACTGGGCTCGATCACCAATTTCTACGTCACCCCGACCACCCGGTTTGAGTTCCTGATCGGCAAGCAGATCCCCTATATCGTGATTGCTTATCTGAACTTCCTGCTGCTGACGGCAATGACCATCGCGGTCTTCGGGGTGCCGCTCAAGGGCGATCCGCTGCCCTTGGCCCTTGGCGCGCTGCTCTATGTCTGGGCCGCCACCTCCTACGGGCTGCTGATCGCCACCATGACCTCCAGCCAGGTGGCGGCCACTTTTGCAACCACCATCGCCTCGGTGGTGCCGACGATCCAGTTCTCCGGCCTGTTGCAGCCGGTCTCGACGCTGGAGGGCGGCGCCCAGGTCATCGGCGCGCTGTGGCCGTCGTCTTATTTCCTGCACCTGAACGTCGGCGCCTTCACCAAGGGGCTGGGCTGGGAGGCGCTGCTGCCCGACATTCTGGCGCTGGCCTGCTTCGGTCCGGTGTTCACCCTGCTGGCCGCGCTGGCGCTCAGGGCGCAGGAGAAGTAGATGCAGCGCCTGTCCCGCATAGTCTGGCTCGGCCTCAAGGAGATGATGAGCCTGCGCCGCGACTGGGTGATGATGGCGCTCCTGGCCTGGTCCTTCACCCTGTCGCCGGTGATGGAGGCAACGGGCGTGGCAACCTCGGTCAACAACGCCTCCATCGCCTTTGCCGACGAGGACAACTCGCCCCTGTCCCGCACCCTGGCGGAGGCGTTCTTTCCGCCGGAATTTCAGCCGGTGGCGCAGATCGCCCCCGGCACCGGCGCGGCGCGGATGGATGCGGGCGATTTTCTGTTTGTGGTGGCGGTGCCGCCCGGCTTTGAGAAGGACCTGCGCGCCGCCCGGGTGCCGGAAATTCAGGTGCTGATCGACGCCACCGCGATGGAACAGGCGGGCATTGGCGTCCATTATATCACCAGTATTCTCAGCGCCGAGATCCGCCGCTTTGCCATCGGCGCCGATCTGGCCCAGCCGCAGCCCCTTGGCATCATCATCCGCAGCGCCTTCAACCCCAATCGCGACACCATGCGCTTTGCCGGCATCAACGCGCTGATCGGCCAGATCATGTGGCTGACCACGATCCTGACCGGCGCGGCGATGATCCGCGAACGCGAGCACGGCACCATTGAACACCTGCTGGCAATGCCGCTGTCGCCCTTTGACATCGCGGTGGCGAAGATCTGGGCCAACGCTGCCGTGGTGCTGGTTGCGGGGGCGCTGTCGCTGGGTTTTGTGATGCAGGGGGTGCTGGGCATCACCATTGCCGGGTCAAAGATTCTCTTCCTCTGCGGCACCGCGCTGTTTTTGTTCACCGCCACCGCGCTAGGGGTGTTTCTGGCCACGGTCGCGCGTTCGATGGCGCAGTTTGCGCTCTTGGTGATGCTCACGATCCTGCCGATGCTGATGCTGTCGGGCGGCGAAACCCCGGTGGAAAGCCAGCCGGACTGGTTGCAGGCCATCACCACCCTGCTGCCCTCGCGCCATTACATGGCCGCGAGCCAGGCCATCGTGTTCAAAGGCGCAGGGGTTGAAACCGTCTGGCCGGAGTTCCTGTGGATGGCGCTGCTGGGCGCCGCGGTGCTGGCCACCAGCCTGCTGCTGTTCCGCCGCTCGGTGGCGCAGGACCGATAGCGCGCCCGGTTGCCTGCCCGTTGCGCCACCTTGATCGGGATCATGGCAGCGGCCAGCGGGAATGATCTACTGGTGCGGCCGCTGCCCCGCCCATGCCCCCATAACTGCCGGAGCCGACAGATGACCAAAACGCCCACTTTTGACGCCTATAAACCCGCCGAAATCGCCGCATTGGTGGAAACAGCCGGCACCGCCAAGGCGCGGCTGCCGCTGCCCCAGATGTTCGTGCTGGCGATGCTGGCGGGCGCCTTTATCGGATTTGGGGCGGCGGCCTATACGATGACCCTCGCAGGTGCGGCCCCTGTGACCGGACCGCTCCGCGTGCTGGGTGGCGCGGTGTTCTCGCTTGGGCTGATCCTTGTGGTGATTGCCGGGGCGGAGCTGTTCACCGGCAACGTGCTGATGGTGATCGCCGCTGTGGACCGCAGGATCCCGCTGCGCCTGCTGTTGCGCAGCTGGGGTGTGGTCTATCTCGGCAATCTCGCGGGCGCAGCCGGGCTGGCGGCCGCCTTTGCCGTGACCGGGCTGCTGGATGGTGCGATGGGCACAACCGCCGTCGGCATCGCCGAGGCGAAGGCCGGGCTGACCCCGCTTGAGGCCCTTATGCGCGGCGCGCTGTGCAATGCGCTGGTCTGCCTAGCCGTCTGGCTGTCCTTTGCCGCCCGCACCGCTGCGGGCAAGGTTCTGGCCATCCTCTGGCCGATCACCGCCTTTGTGCTGCTGGGGCTCGAACACTCCATCGCCAATATGTATTTCTTCCCGCAAGGCTGGGCCGCAGGGGCCGATGTCCCGCTTGTCGCAGCGGCCGCCAACCTGCTTTGGGTCACGCTGGGCAATATCGTGGGCGGCGCGGGCGGCGTCGCTCTGGCCTATTGGTTCGCCTTCCTCGGGGGCACCACGCAGAAGCCACCCGTGCAAAGCCACTGAAGCCTCAGCACCCTGAAAGCCATAGCGCGCGGGGACGCCGCCGCCTCGTTGCAGCGGATCAGACCCGGAACAGGCTGCCTGCCAGATAGGCGACAGCAGCGGCGCAGGAACCGATTGCCAATGTCTCCAGCCCGGATTTCCACCAGGGCGCCAGCGACCAGACGCTCTTGCTGGCGCCAATGCCGAAAAACACCGCCCCGGTGGCCAGCGCGGCGGTCAGGAACGGATCGGGCAGCCCCAGAATGAACGGCAGAAGCGGCACGATGCCCGCCGCCATGAACGCCGCAAAAGTCGTCAGCGCCGCCGCCACCGGGTTGGGTTCTGCCGGCGCCAGCCCATATTCGCTGGTCAGCATCAGCGCGATCCATTTCTCCGGCTTGGCGGTCACCGATGCCACCGCGCCCTCCAGCACGTCGCCGCTCAGCCCCAGCTCCTGAAAGATCTGGCGCAGCTCCTCGCGCTCACCCTCCGGGTACTGGCGGATATGACGCTTTTCCACCTCGTAGAGACGCCGCCGGTCGTCCAGATCCGCCTTGGTCCCCAGATAATTGGCCGCAGCCATAGAAAACCCGTCCGCCAGTACGTTGGCAATGCCAAGGGCGATGATCACCGCAGGGGAAAACCCCGCGCCCTCGACCCCCGCAGCAATCGCAAAGGTGGTGACCGCGCCGTCAATGCCACCATAAACCGCATCCCTGAGCCGCCCGGTGCCATTGCTGCCAGCCAGCCGCTGCGCGATGTCGTCCTTGCTGTGACCGTGATCCTTCTCCATGCCCGCAGGATGCCCCGGAGTGGCCCCCGCCGCCTTGACGGAGGTCAAGCTGCCGCCACTGCCCTCCGCTGGCGTTGACCACTGAGATAACGCAGGGTTTTCAGCCCCTCCGGCACCAGCAGGATGGGCAGCACCAGCAGCGCGATCAGCCCCCAGTGCTCCCCTTGCAGCGGCACCGTGTGCAGCATCACCTGCAAGGGCGGCCAGTAGACCGCCGCTACCTGCGCCCCGATGGTCACCACCAGCGCCGCCAGCAGCAGCGGATTGCTGAACACCCCGATCCGCCAGCACGGCAGATGCAGCGAACGGAAGGCAAAGACGCTCGCCTTCTCAAAAACCACCATGGCGGTAAAGGCGGCGGTGCGGGCCAGATCCTCGTTACCGTCCAAAAGATGCAGGAACAGCCACAGGCTGGCCAGCCCGGTATAAAGCCCCAGCGCCAGAATGCTCAGCAGCCCGGCCTTGCCCAGGATCGGCGTGTCTTTCTGGCGCGGCGGATGCTCCATCTGGTCCGGCTCGCCCTTCTCCAGCCCCAGCGCCACCGCCGTCACCCCGTCGGTCACAAGGTTCATCCACAGGATCTGCGTCGCCAGAAAGATCAGCGGCCCGCCAATCAGGATATTGATCAACAGCGCAATCACCTCGCCCGCGTTGGAGGACAAGAGGTAGCGCACGAATTTGCGCACATTTGCGAACTGCCGCCGCCCCTCGCCGATGGCCCGCACGATGGTGGCGAAATTGTCATCGAGCAGCACCAGGTCAGAGGCATCCTTGGCCACATCCGTGCCCCGCACCCCCATTGAAACCCCGATGTCGGCCTGCTTCAGGGCCGGCGCGTCGTTCACCCCGTCGCCGGTCATCGCCACGATCTGATGCTGTCCCTGCAAAGCCGAGACGATCCGCATCTTGTGGGCGGGCCTTGTGCGGGCAAACAGCACATCCTGCTGGAGGATCCGGTCCAGCTCCGCGTCTTCCAGCGCCTCCAGCGCATCGCCGGTCAGGGTCTTTCCGGCAGGCAGCCCCAGCTGGGCCGCAATCGCCTTGGCAGTCAGCGGGCTGTCGCCAGTGATCATGATCACCCGGATACCCGCCGCCCGCGCCGCGCCGATGGCGTCCCGCACTTCGGGCCGCGGCGGATCAATCAGCCCCGCCAGCCCGAGGAAGGTCATGTTCTCCTCGCGGATTTCTCCGCCCTGCGCCGCCCCGGCTGCCAGGCCGATCACCCGCAGCCCTTCTGCCGCCATTGCCTCATAGGCGTCGGTGATGGCGGCCGCCTCCCCTGCGCCCAGCTTCCGCGGGCCATCCTGCGTCAAAACTTCTGTGCAGAGGCCCAGAACCTGCTCCGGCGCGCCCTTGGTCAGGACCCTGCCGCTGCGCGCCAGCACGCTCATCCGCTTGCGCTCGCTGCTGAAGGGGATCTCCGCCAGCACCGTGTCCGGCGGCGGCAGCTCTGCCCAGCCCTTGTAGCCGAGGGTCACCAGCGCGCCCTCGGTCGGGGCGCCGGTCATCTGCCAATGATCCCCCTCGCGGTGCAGGCTGGCATGGGTGCAGGTCAGCCCCGCCGCCAGCAGCTCTGCCAGCACCGCATCCTCCCGCGCGCCGGTGACCGTGCCGCCATGGGCAATATGACCTGCCGGATCATAGCCGGTGCCGGTCACCTGATAGCTGCGGTCCAGCGTCCAGACCCGGGTCACGGTCATCTTGTTTTCCGTCAGGGTGCCGGTCTTGTCGGTGCAGATGACCGAGGCCGCGCCCAGCGTTTCCACCGCCTGCAACCGCCGCGCCAAAGCTTTCTGCCGCACCATCGCCGCCGCCCCCAGCGCCAGGGTGATGGTGACCACCGCGGGCAGGCCTTCGGGCACCATCGCCACCGACAGCGACAGGCCGGTCATGAACATCTCCGCCGCGTCCCGCCCCATATAAAGCCCCAGCGCCAGAATAGCGGCGGAAACACCCAGCGCCGCAAACCCCAGCTGCTGCGCCAGACGGCCCAGCTGCACCTGCAGGTTTGTCTTCTTCAGCCCCACCGATCCGGTCAGCGATGCGATCTCGCCAAAGGCGGTGCGCGCGCCGGTCGCGGTGACCAACGCCAGCGCGCGGCCCGCCGCCACAACCGTTCCGGCAAACACCTCTGCCGTCTCTGTGCCGGGCGCCTTGTCCACCGGAACCGATTCCCCGGTCAGCGCGCTCTCATCCAACGATAGTCCGGCAGCTTCGTGCAGGCGCGCATCGGCAGGCACCCGGGCGCCGGCCTCCAGAATGATCAGATCGCCCGGCACCAGCTCGCGCGCCCCGATCACCTGCTCGCGCCCATCACGCACCACCAGCGCCTGCGGCGACAGCAGGCTGCGCAGGCTTTCCAGCGCGGTTTCCGCCCGCCATTCCTGCACAAAGCCCAAGATCCCGTTCAGCCCGATCACCAGCCCGATCGCCAGCGTGTCGGCATATTCGCCAAGGGCAAAGGCGATGATCCCGGCGGCAATCAGGATCAGCACCAGGAAATTGCTGAACTGGCGCAGGAACACCCGCAAAGGCCCGGTGCGTTTGCCCTGCGGCAGCTCATTCCATCCGTATTGACGCCGCGCCGCCTCCGCCTGCTGCCGCGTCAGCCCGCCGAGCCGCCCGCCACCGTTGTCCTGAACCGGGTGTTCCATCCGCTCTGCCCTCCGCAGCCGCCACAGGCTGCTGTGCCCCAGCCTGCCGCACTCCGCACCCTTCGGGCAACTGCTGTGGTGCCGCAGGTCCAGCTCCTAGCGGGACATCGGCGACAGCAGATCGGGATTGACCACGAGGGTGCGCACGCCATGGGCATGATCTTCGTCAAAGGCATTGTCGCCCAACCATGCCTCCACCGAGGCAATGCTCACCTTGGCCACCTTGGGGCGAACGCTCCAGGTGACCTGCACGGGAGAGCCGGTCTCATTATAGGCCGGACCGGTCGTCGATCCGGTATATTGCACCGGCTTACCCATATCCTGCGGAATATGGAGCGCCTGATGATAGCCATCGACAAACTCATGTTTGGTCAGCCTCACGAAATCCAGCGCGGCAGGATCATTGACCAGCACCATCACCTGAGTTTCGACCCGCAGCTGCGGGTTCAGCGTGGCGACATCCAGACAGGATCCCAGCGTCGGCCCCGGTCCCACCTGCGCCGTGCTGTAGACATAATGCACCTCGATCGTGTCACCGGGCGCCAGTGCGCCATGGTCGGTGCTGCCAACCGGACGGGCATAGGGGGCCACCTCGGCCGCTGTCAGCTCGCCTGAATAAAGATACCCGGTGCCATAGCCCTGACCATCGCCATGTCCGGCATATTTGGTGAATTCACCACCCTTGTGCTCTGCGCTTTCATGGAAATGGATGTTGCAGAGGTTCATCCGGCTGGCGGGTGGCGCAAATGCAAAATCGCGCTTGTTTGATCCCACCGCCGAGCTGAGATCACGCGGCGACTGCGGGCCAAATCCCTGATCCGCAACCGCCTCTGCCAGCGCCCGCCGCTGCGCGTCGATCACGCTGGCACCGACCTGATCCGCCGCATGGGCCAGTGTCGCGACAGTCAGCGCTGCCCCGGCGGCGGCCGCCAGTACTCTCTGAATGGTCATCCCGTGTCCTTTCCTCTGCCGGGCCGGTGCCGGGTTCATCCGCCGCAATCGCGTCCCGGTCACAACGGGAAGGAAAAAGGCACCCGATGCCTTTTTAACCATGGCAGGCAACAGGTGACTGTCTGGACTGTGAACGGAGCCAAGACCGCATATGAACGGGAGATGAACGCATCATGGCCGGTCAGCAGCCCTTGGCGGCGCATTCGTTCATCTGTTGTTCATGATTTCGTCAGGACGCTGTCATTGCTGCAAACTAACTCTACCACTGGCGGCCCTGACAGGGTTATGGTCAGCCGGTGCGTAGCCAACCCAAACCCCGCACCGGCTGACCTCGCAATTGGCAGCCCGACCCACAACGACGGGACCACCTCGACCAATGAAAATAGTGCATATTGTCAATATTTTCGCGGCCGTGGTACTGCTGGCAGCCGCTGCCAGTGTGTCAGTTGCGGTCTGGGCCGCCAGACAAAGCGATCTGCACAATTACCGCATTTCGCTGGCTCACACCTCCTTTGAACACCATCTGAAACTGGCGGCAGACACCTATCTTCTGTTCAAGCGTTTTGGCGATCTGCTGCTGGCCGATGACACCGGGCAGGTGGCGGATATCACCGATATTTCCGACCGCCTCCAGACCCATATCACCAATATTCGCGCCGCCATTGAGCAGGAAATCGAGCTGGTCGGCGACGAGGAGCTGGCAGAGCTGATGCTGCTGGACAAGATTGAGGAGATCATTGACGACATCCTCGACCTTTACCGGCGGGCGCAGTCGCGCGAGGCCGCAGATGGCATCGGTGGCGACTGGCGCCAGGTGTCGCTGGCCCTCAACGAAGACATCAAGGAAGATTTCCGAACGCTGATCTCAACGGCGCTCACCGAAGAGCAGGAGGAAGTCTCAAGAGCTGAGGCCGAAGCCAGCGCAAAGATGGCGCTGGTGCGCATGATCTCCTTTGGGTTGGCGGTGGCCTTTCTCTGCATCACCGCCATCGCGCTGATTGTCTTTCGCCGCGAATTCACCCGCCCGTTAAGGCAGCTTCTGGGTGGTGTGCGGCAATTTGCGGCCGGGGATTTTTCCAGCCGGATCGCCCTGCCGGGGCGCAGCGAACTGTCGGAAATCGCCGGCGTTCTGGATGAAATGTCCGCAGTGGTCTCGGCCCGCACCAAAAACCTGACCACCCAGAACGAGGAACTGGAACAGGCCGTCCGCCAGCGTACCGAAACGCTGGAAAAACTGCTGACCGAGGCGCGAAAATCCGAACAGAACCGCCGCCAGCTGCTGGCAGATGTCAGCCATGAGCTGCGCACCCCGCTGACCGTCATTCAGGGCGAAAGTGACGTGGCGCTGCGCGGCGCCGACAAAACCGTCGAGGAATACAAGGACGCCCTGACCAAGACCCGGCTGGCCGCCAATCACACCGCCAATCTGATCAGCGACCTTCTGTTCATCGCGCGCAAGGAATCCGGCTCGCTTGAACTGGTCAGGAAACCCGTCGATCTGATCAAGCTGATCCACGAGGTGATCGCACTCTGCGGGGCCGAGGTGCGCTTTGAGCCGCAGCGCGACAAGGTGATCGTCATCGCCGATGGCCAGCGGATCCGTCAGGCCGTGCTCGCCCTGCTGGAAAATGCCAAATACCACGGCGGCGACATGATCGCCGTCACCCTTCAGACCCATGGCGATATCGTTGAGATTGCGGTGTCCGATGACGGGCCGGGCGTGGATAACGCGGAAAAGGAACTGGCCTTCGAGCGCTTCTTTCGCGGCTCCAACGCCAGCGGCCGCTATATCGAAGGGCTGGGCCTTGGTCTGCCGATCGTGCGCTCCATCGCCGAGGCCCACGGCGGCTCGGCGCGGATCTTTGATCGCCCAACGGGGGGCACAACGGTTGTGCTGACGATCTCCACGGATGCCGACCCATAGTCACAGGACGCCAGAGAACAGCTGATGAATATTCTGCTTGTAGAGGATGAAGAGCGCGTAGCCGATTTCATACGCCGGGGGCTGAAGGCTGAGGGCTTCAGCGTCGAGCACGTGGTGGATGGCGAACTGGCGCTGGGGTTCCTGCAAACACGCGACTTTGATGTGGTGATCCTCGATCTGATGCTGCCGGGGATCTCCGGCATCGAGGTCTGCCAGCGGATGCGCGCCCGCGCCAACACCACCCCTGTTCTGATGCTCACCGCGCTGGATTCAACCGACGAACGGGTCGCGGGCCTGCGCATCTGTGCCGACGACTACCTGCCCAAACCCTTCGATTTTGAGGAGCTGGTCGCAAGGCTGGAGGCGCTGCATCGCCGCCGGGTCGGCTATGGGAGCACACCCGACGATGAGGTGATCACCCATCGCGGCCTCTCCTTTGATCCCCGCGCGCTGGAATTCTACGTGGACGGCCGCCCGGTCGCGCTCTCCAGCAAGGAGCGCGAGCTGGCCGTGCTGCTGATCAAGAACATTGGCCGCGCCCTCAGCCGGGAACGCATTCTGAATGCGGTCTGGGGCACGCAGTCGGACCCGATGACCAATATCGTTGATGTCTATATCGGCCGCCTGCGCAAGAAATTCGGCCCCGAAGGTGACGCCATCGTGACCCTGCGCGGCGCCGGGTATCGGCTCGATTGAGCGGCACCGGCAGCCGTGACAGCGCAGCCCCTGCGCGCTAGTATCGCCGGACCGGAACAACCTCAGGGCATCCCCACCATGGCCTCCCCGCTCCTGCTTCGTAACCGCAATTACCGGCTGCTGTTCACAGCCGGGGCGCTGACCAACCTCGGCGATGGGTTCATCCTGCTGGCGCTGCCCTGGCTGGCAACGCTGATGACCCGCGATCCGGTGGCGATTGCCGCCGTGGCCGCAGCCGGTCGCCTGCCCTGGCTGTTCTTTGCGCTGCCCGCCGGGGTGATCGCGGATATGGCCGACCGGCGCAAGCTGATAGCCCGCGCTGACCTGCTGCGCGCCGTGATCGTGCTCGCCATCCTCATGCTCGCGCTCAGCGCACCGGCGGCCGGGGCCATCTGGGCGCTGGCCGGCCTGGCCTTCCTCCTTGGCGCGGCGGAGGTGATCCGCGACAATGCCGCCCAGACCATCCTGCCCGATATCGTTGCCAGCTCCGATCTTGAGGCGGCAAATGGCCAGATGTGGACCGCCGAACAGCTCACCGGCCAGTTCATCGGGCCGCCGCTCGCCGGCCTGCTGATCGCGGCCGGCATCGCTATTCCCTTTGGACTGGATGTGGTCGTGCTGGTGCTGGCGGCCGGTTTTGTCTGGCTGATCAGCCTGTCGCCGCGCGCGCCGGTGCAGCAGAGCTTTGGCAAGGCGCTGATGCAGGGCATCACCTTCATGCGCGGCGATGGGCTGCTGCTGCGGCTGGCCGTCGTGCTTGGCATCGCCAATTTCCTCGCCACCGCAACCATCACCGTAGAGGTGCTTTTCGCGCAGGAGGTGCTTGGCCTCGGCCCTACCGAATACGGGTTTGTCCTGTCGGTTGCCGCCCTTGGTGCTGTGACCGGCAGCCTGATTGCGCCGCGCCTCAGCCGCCTGATCGGGGTGCAGCCCTGCCTTTACCTGTCGATTGCGGGCTGGGCGGTTGGCTATGCGCTGATCGGTGTCAGCAGCAGCGGCATCATCATGGCGCTGGCGATGTTTGGCGTGATGGCGGCGGCGATGGTCTGGAACGTGATCACCGTCTCCTGGCGCCAGCGCCGCATCCCGTCCGAACTGCTGGGCCGGGTGAACAGCATCTACCGCTGCTTTGGCTGGGGCTCGATGCCGCTTGGCGCGCTGACGGGCGGTGCCGTCGTGGCGCTGCTGGAACCGGAGCTTGGCCGCGACCTCGCCCTGCGTGCGCCTTTCCTGATCTCCGCCAGCTGCTGCGGCCTCCTGCTGGTCTATGCCGCGCTCCGGCTGCGGCTGGACTGATGCCCGCGGGGGTAGGCTGACCTGCGACGGCCAGCCCACCCCGGCCAGATCAGGAAACGACTTCCATCACCGGCGGCCGGGCGGTGTGCCGCGCTGCCGCTGTGTCCTCCAGCTCTGCCAGGCACCGCAGGATCTGACTGGCGCCCAGCCGAACCTGATCCGCGTCGATGGCATAGGACAGCCGGATATTGTCCGGCGCGCCAAAATGACGACCGGGAACAGCAGCCACGCCATATTCTTCCAGCAGCAGATTGCAGAGATCCTCATCGGTGCTGATCATCCGCCCCCGGTGCAGGGTGCCAAAGACCCGCGAGATATCGGGGAACAGGTAGAATGCCCCGCCTGGGCGGGCGCAGCGGATCTGCGGTGCGCTGTCAAACGCCGTGAGCAGAAGATCCCGCCGCATCCGGTAGCCCTCGGTCATCCGCTGCGAGAACCCCTGATCGCCCGCCAGCGCCTCCGCCGCGGCGGCGGCCACCACCGGCGGCATATTGGAGATCGAGTTGCTGTTGAGCGTGGCAACCGCCGCCGCCACCTCCGTTGGCGCAGCCAGCAGACCCGCGCGCCATCCCGGCATCCCGTATAGCTTTGAAATACTGTCCACCTTGATGATCCGCGACGCCAGATCGGGCGCGATCTCCAGCAGATGCGGGCACGGCTCGTCGGCATAGACAAAGCGCTGGTAGACATCGTCGCTGATGATCCACACATCATGGCGCCGCAGCACCTCGGCCAGCGCCGCCAGCTCCGATCTGCTGTAGACCGCGCCGGTGGGGTTGGACGGGTTGTTCAGCACCAGCGCCCGAGGCCGCCCACCCAAGGCCGCCTCCAGCGTCGCGGGGTCCAGCTTGTACCCCTGATGCAGCCCGCAATAGGGCGTGCGCACCTCAACCCCGCTGAGCCGGGCAATGTCGAAATAGGTCGGCCAGCAGGGCGCCGGGATGACCACGGTATCGCCGGGCTGGAACAGCACCTGAAACAGCGCATAAAGCAGATGCTTGCCGCCCTGTCCCACAGCAATATTCTCCGCGCCGAACTGATCCAGCCCCAGCTGAGCCAGATAGTGCAGATAGGCCTCAATCAGCCCGGCCTCGCCCCGGCTCGGACCATAGCGGCAGCGATCGGCACGGATCGCGGCAATCGCCGCCTCGTAAACCCGCTGCGGCGGTGTGAAATTGGGCACCCCGATAGAGAAATCGACCACCGGGTCAGGGCGGCTCTGGATCCGTCCGGCCAGCGCCAGAATCGGACAGAAGGGCGTATCGCGGTGAAGCGCGGGCAGATCAGGCATGGCAACCTCCCCGGCCTGCGATGGCGGCGCCACAGCGCCGGAACTCCGACATGCGCATCAGGCCACGCTCTCCATCGGCTGCGCCACCGGCGGGTGGCTGTCCCGCGCGGTGCGGTCACGGGCAATGGCCTCGGCCATCCGCGTGGCGGCGGCGGTGATGATATCCAGATTGCCCGCCGACGGATCCAGATAATCTCCGGCCCCGGTGACCCGCACCATGGTGAACAGCCGATCCCCGGTAACATGCGGCTCAACGATCACGTCATAGCCCGGCACCGCCGCGCGCAACCGCGCCACCGCCCCGGCGATAGCGCTCCGGGTGGCCTCCAGATCATGCTGCTCTGCCAGCGCGGAGATTGCTGTCTGCATATAGACGTTCGGCTTTGCCGGGTTGATGTTTAGGATCGCCTTCACCCGGTTGCAGCCGGTGAACTGCCGCAGCGCGTCTTCGGTGGTTTCGATATAGTGATTGAGGTTCAGCCGCGTGGCCGGCCCCGCGCTTTCGGCACTGATCGAGGACACCACCTCCAGATAGTGGATCTCCGGGTTCGCCGCCGTCATCGCCTGGGCAATCGGGATCGAGGCCTGCCCGCCGCAGGTGATCATGTTGATATTGCCGGCCGCCAGCAGCGCATCGCCGTTCAGCGACGGCACGCAGAGCGCACCATTGGGAGCCGGGGTCAGGTTGATCAGCACCTTGCCCGCCGCCTGCAAAGCCGGGGCATGGGCCTGATGCGCCGCCGAGGAGGTGGCGTCGAACACCAGATCAAAACTGTCGAGCGCGGCAAACAGCCCCTCCGCCCCGCGATCGGTCACCGGGATGCCACGGCTTCGGGCCAGCGCCAGCCCCGGCGATGCCGCATTGCGCCCGGCAAACAGGGTGCACTCCAGCAGCGCGGAACGCTGCACCTTGCACAGCACGTCACAGCCAATATTGCCGCTGCCTATGATGGCGGTTCTCAGTTTCATGCGTCCACTCCTTCCAATGCGGGTGCCGCCGTCCGGGCCAGCCGCGCCGCCGCCGAGATGATCAGATCCTCCTGCCCGGCCACGGCGTTGCAGCGCGACAGCTCTTCGTAGATGAACCGTGGTGCAACGCCGAAATCCTGCGCCGCGCGGGTCACATGTTTTTCAAAACCGGCACAGACGCCGTAGATGCCGCTGATCAGGTTAGAGGTGCCCACGATGGTGCGCCGCTGCACCGGCGGCAGCTCGGGCAGCGCTTCCACCGCCTCGCAGAGCGCAAAGACATCGGTTCCGGTCTCAAACCCGTAGCGCTCCAGCACCGCACAGAGCACCTCCAGCTGGGTATTGCCGGCCCCGGCACCAAACCCGCGCATGGTACCATCCAGAATGGTTGCGCCCGCCTCGGCGGCGGCGATGGAATTGGCAATCGCCAGTCCCAGATTGTTATGCGCGTGAAACCCCACCGGCACCTCCAGCTCAGCCGCCAGAACGCCGATCTTCTCGCTTGTGTCGCGGGGGTCGTAATTGCCTGCGGAATCCATCAGGACAATGGCATTGGCGCCATAGGACACCTGCCGCCGCGCCTGCGCCAGCAGCACATCCGCAGGCGCCATATGGGTCATCATCAGCACACCCTGAACATATTTGTCCTGGCTGCGGGCATATTCGATGTAGCTCTGGGTCAGATCGCCTTCGGTGCAATGCGAGGCGATGCGGAACACATCCACCCCGGCGCCGATGGCCGATTTGATGTCCGAGATCTTGGCAAAACCGGGGATCGCATGAATGCCCAGCTTGGTCTGGCTGAGATTGGCGCGGGCGGTTTCCAGCATCTCGATATCTGCATGGCGCGCCATGCCCAGCTGCAACGAGGAGGCCCCCAGCCCGTTGCCATGGCCGACCTCGACCACCGCCAGGCCGCAGCCATCCACGGTCCGGCAATAGGCGGCAATATCGTCAAGGCTCAGCGCATGGGCGATGGCATGATTGCCGTCGCGCAGGGTAGGGTCGTGAATGGCAATGGCCATGGTCTGGCTCCTTGTCATGGGACTTGATTTCATGGGACGTTGATTTGAGGCGATGATCAGGGGGCCGCAGGCCGGTGCCGCATTACCTCAGCGCGATCCGGGCCACGGCGGCCTCGGCATGGGCCAGCGCCTGCTCGCGGCTGTCACCGCGCGCCAGCACATAGGCAACCCGAGAGGCCGCAGACAGCACCGCATCATAGCGGGTGCCCGGTTTGGCAGAGGAATGCACCCGCGCCACACCTTCGGAACTGGCGGCGCAGTCCAGCCCGGTGATCGCATCCAATGTGCGGTCCTGCGCCAGCATGTAGCGGATCGCCATCGCCGCGGTGGAGGGCGGCGGCGCATCATAGGCAAGCCCGAGCACCGCGGCAAAGGTCTCCTTGAACACATCGGCACCGGTGGTTTCCAGGGTCAGCTCCCAGATCTGGTCACCGCCGTTGCGGGTCTGGGTCTCGATGATATAGACCGCCCCGTCGTGCAGCTTTACCTCGGTATGGGCCGGGCCGGTCCGGTAACCGACCGCCTCCAGCAGCGCCTGAACCCGCTCGGCAATTCTGGCCTCATCCGCGGCACTCAGGGCGGCGGGCTGCACATGGCCGCTCTCGATGAAATAGGGCGCGCCGCTGGTGGTCTTCTCGGTGATCTGAAGCACCCGGTGACGACCGCCAACCGACATGGTTTCGACACTGTATTCCGGCCCGGGAATAAACGCCTCGGCGATCAGCTCCTCGCGGCCCACCTGCAACGCATGGGACAATGCGGTCTGAATATCGGTGGAGCCATCGACGAAATGAACCCCCTCGCTGCCGCCGCCCTCGGCCGGTTTGACGATGCTGTCGCCATGGCGCGCCACAAACCCGGCGATCTCCGCCACCGTGCGCACGCGGGCAAAGGGCACATCCTCGATACCCGCCGCCCGCAGCGTCTCGCGCATCCGTCGTTTGTTGCGCGTCAGCCGGACCGTCGGCACCTGGCAATTGCTCGGCAGATCCAGCGCCTCGGCGATATGCGCGGCGGTCAGAAACCCATATTCGGCAAAGGAGAACACCGCATCAAACGGCGTCTTGCGATGCAGGGCGCGGGCCAGCGCGACGCTGGTTTTCACATCCTCGTAATCGGTCACCACCACGGTTTCGGCCTGATCAAGCAGCAGCTCGGTCAGATGGGACCGGATCTGAAGCGCGCTGTAGCGCAGCCCCATCTCGCCGATACGGACAAAGGTGTGATCGCGACCGCCAATCATCAGGATATTGCGTTGCGGTTCAGACATGGCGTTCCCCGTCATCTGTCATCTGTCATCGGTTGGATTGGATCAGGCGCGGACCGGAACATCTCGCGGTTCATGAACATCGGCGCGATATGCAGCACCGACATGCGCAGCACATGGTTCAGCATCACAAAGGCAGGCTCCAGCCCCAGCGCCAGCGCGGTGGCCACCATCACCTCGACCCCACCCGGCACCCAGGACATGAACAGCACCAGGAACGGCTGACCGGTCAGCAGGCTGAACAGCGAGGCCATGGCAACCGTGATCCCAAAGGTGATCGAGGTGACGATCAGCCCGGCGCGCAGGTAGCTTGCGATATCGCTACGGGTGATATCCTTCAGCCGGATGCCGATCAGCCCGCCCAGCAGTGCCATGGCAAACAGCACCAGCGGTTCCGGCACCACGATCGGATCGCTGCCGCGCCAAAGGTTGGTGCCCGCCGCCAGGATCAGACCGGTGACCATATAGGGCGCCGGCATGGCAAAGCGCTCCAGCACCCGCCCCGCCGCATAGGCCGCCGCCGCCAGCAGCAGAAAGATCGCGTAGCCCGCCAGCGTGCCCGCCCCTGTGGCGGCCTCGTCGGGCAATGCGGCGATCTCCTGCGATCCCTCCTGCGGACCGGCGATCAGAAACACCGCAACCAGCAGCGCGATCATCCGCACCATATGGGCAAAGACCATCTTGGCCGAGGTCTTGCCCTCTTCGCCGGTCAGGGTCATCACCGCCGCCATGGCGCCGGGCACCGCCCCAAGGAGGCTCTCGGCGCGGGTCCATTTTTCCACCCGGTACAGCCAGGTGAACCCGGCCGCCAGCTGCGCCGACATGCAGATCAGAAGCCCCGCAAGCACGGTCAGATCGGCCATGCCCTCCAGCATCTCGGCATTCAGCAGCGCCCCGACGCTGGCGCCCAGGATCAGCTGGATCACCACAATGGCCGCCGGCGGTGTCGCCAGCGCCAGACCAAATCGACAGGCCAGCAGCACCAGACCCGCCGCCCCCAGAAGCTGCCCCAGCGGCAGCCCGCTCAGATATCCCAGCGCCGATCCGGCACAGGCCAGCAGCAGGGTGATCGCAAAATTCCGCAGCATCAGCCGACGCTCCGCAGGATATCCGCCGGCGCCAGCGCCGATGCGGTGGCAATGCGTGCCTGATGGTGGATCACGTCAATGTTGTTGACCATATAGAAGGTGCCGCAGGTCAGCTGCCCCAGCGCAAACAGGCCCGGCGATGGCCGCCCGTCGCGGGTCAAAACCCGGCAATCCTCCAGCTGCACCTTGATCCCGCCGGTTGCGTCCCGCTCGGCAAAGCCCTGCGCCAGCAGGCTGCGGATCAGCGGGTTGCTCTCGTCCAGCCCGCGCTGCAGGCCGGTTGCATTGATCACCGCATCCACCTCGGCGATGCCATCGGCAAACTCCATCCGATAGCGGCCATTGCGAAAGCTGACATTGCGCAGCCCGCTGCGATGGCTGAGCGCGCCACTGGCCTGCAACATCGCGATACGGTCGGCATTGGTGCGCGAGATCGGCACCCGCATATTCGACCAGAGCCGGTGGAAATGGCGCAGGAACGCCGCCTTGGCGCGATCCGAAAGACTGGCCCAGAGCTGCGGGATCAGCATATTGGTTTCGGCCAGAATGCTGGACACCAAATCATTGTCGGCACTGTCGACGCCGCGCAGCAGATCGGCAAAGCTGACATCCACCCCCTGATGCTGCATCTCGGCCTCAAACAGCTCCATCACCGCCGACAGCGAAATCCGCCCGCCATCCGGGCCGTTGCGCAGCGCCGCCAGACCGGCCGGCGTCAGATGGTGCAGCGTCACCGGGCGATAGGCCGTCACCGCCTTGGGCAGCCCCGCCCGGCGCGAGGTCATCAGCATCCGCCGGCCATTCACCCCAAGCGCCACATCATAGGCGGTCAGCCGACAGCCCAGAATGCCCACCCGCAAACGGGTCAGCGCCTTCAGGCGGGCCGCCGGATAGGGCGCGCGGAAATAGCCCGGCGTGCCGCCCAGCCCATAGGGGTCGGCCTCCAGATTGGTGCCCAGACACAGGTAAACCGCATCATAATCGGACACGCTGCCCATCCAGCCCAGACGGTAGAGCGCATCGGCGCGCGGGCTGGGGGCAATCGTCTCCACCTCGGCGCCAATCATGCGGATCCGCCCCCCCGCGGTGCGCACCCGACCGCTCAGCGCATCGAACCGGCTTTGCAGGAACCGCCCGAACAGGGCGCGCTGTAGGAAACCATCCTCATCCGCTGCCGCCTCCGTCGCCCCGGTCTGGCGCAGCCAGTCGCGGAAATCATTGCGGCGCGCCAGATACATCAGCTTAAGCGGCCGGTTGAGCAGATTGGTCTCGGCATCCTCCTGATAGGCCACGCCGGGACCAAAACTGCGGCTCTTGTCAAAAACATCCACCGACAGCGCCGACAGATCAGGCAGGGTGGCGACCAGATTCTCCAGGACCGAGACACCGGCATAGCCCGCGCCGAGAACAGCAATTTTCATGTGGTAGATCCTTTGTTGGGCATCAGGCGAACAGGGGCAGGTCTGGATCAGGCCGCGGCGCTGGTCTCCCATTGGCAGGCACTGTGGAACCAATCCTCCAGCTGCCGCAGCCGCGCGCGCAGCTCCGCCTCGCTGTCGCCCTCGACGATGGCGTTCAGGATCTCGGCATTGGTATAGGCCATCTGACCATACTGCCGCCCCGCCACGCCGCTCATCCGATAGGCACGCACGAACTCGAACGGGCAGCGCTCCGGCACCGCGCGCAGCACACCGTCGCGCGGCGGCACGCAGAGCTGGCCAACCAGCCGCACGGGCTCCAGCATCGGCTCAGGCCGTGCCGTGTTCTCAAACCCCGGATCCCGCATCGCCCGCAGATAGGTCATGCGCGGATCCAACCCCCAGGCCTCGGTCATTTCCTGGTTGAAGAACACCCCGCCCAGCCGCGAGGCGATCTCGCCCAGGACAATGGTGCCATCCGGGCTGACAAAGACCTCAAGATGGAACAACAGCGTCGGCGGCGAGGGCATCACCTCTTCGACCAGATGGCGGGAATAGGCCACCAGCCGATCGCGCAGCGGCGTCGTCGGCTCCAGCATATGCAGATCATGTGAACGCCCGCCGAGGAAATCCAGCGCCGAGGTCAGGACCCGCACCGGCGAAATCACAATCGGGCGCCCATCCACATAGAGCCCGTTGACGATATAATGATCGCCGGCGACAAACCGCTCGATCATCGTGTTGTAAAACGTCGTACTGTCCTGCCGCGCCAGCCATCCCGCCAGATCGTCGGCCCCGCGGATCACGCAGACCCCGTTTGATCCGCGCCCGTCGCGGGGCTTCAGAACAACCGGATACCCCCAGCTGTCGATAAATCGGCGGATATCCATCGCATTGCGCACCACCGCCATGTCGCTGACCGGCAGCCCTGCCTCCCGCGCGCGGGTCTTCATCGCGTATTTGTCGCGATAGGCGTCGAGCTGCACCGCAGCATCCGTCGACACGCCGAGGTAGTCATTCACCCGCGCGGCGCGCAGCACGTCAATCTCCGCCAGCGCGACACAGACCGGACCCGCAAGGCCGCGCGCAATGTCAATCGCCGCCAGCTCCACCTCCGCGTTATCATTGAAATTCTGAAAGAAGCGGATATCCAGCCCCTCGGGAAAGCTGTCCATCAACGCCGCTTTGGCACTGGCGCAGGTCAGGATGATGCTGGCTGGCCCAATCGCCTCAACCCAATCGGTAACACTATGCTGTAAAAGGATTTTTGGCGGCGCAAAGAGAATGATATTCATGACACGACGGGACCTTCGACAAAGTTTCAACAGGTTTCGGCGCAGAATTTTCTTCGCCTTTTACGTGTTTGCACGCAACTTACAGTATGCTTTGTATCCGTCAAGCGGCAGTTTTATGAAACTTACACAACGTTAAGGTGAGCGATTTTCCGCCTTTGCCCTGCCGTGATTTCTCTGGAAATACATAGCCGCGCCGTCCAAACCCATGACGGCATCCCATCGTATACTGCGGCAAGAGGACGTGATGCCGCAGCTGCAAAATCGCCTGTTAGCCCCGGCAGGTCGCGCGCCCGTGCTGTGCCTCCTTGCTCCCGGTCGCGACAACCGGCCGAGGCTTGATCAGGATCATGGCGGCCGCTGTCACAGATGATCTAATGACGTCAGCCGCGGGCAGATCCGCCCGCCGCATCCCGTCAGGAGGCACGCCATGCAACGCAGAACATCCCTCTTCATCCTCAGCAAAGACACCCGCGACGAGACCATCACCGCCGCCGCCGAGGCCGCCGCCGAACAGGAGGCGCATCTCGCCTGCCTGTTGCTGGAGGCGCTGCCCGGTCCGCCCAGTTTCGCCTTTGGCCACTCAGGTTACGCCGCTCTGGTTGCCTCAGACGGTCCGTTGGAACGCCTTCGCCAGAACAAGGCCGCCGCCAAGAAACGTGTCGACGACATCGAGACGCTGCTGGCCCGCAGCAACTGCCCCGGCGACGTGCAGTTCGCGGTCTGGTCGGGCAATGATATCGGTCTGGTCGCCGCACGGCGGGCGCTGACCTGCGACATTGCCCAGATCGCCGACGATCTGACCGACCCGGACCCCGTGTTCCGCGAAGCCACCTATGGCATCCTGTTCCAGTCCCCGGTGCCGCTGATGCTGAACGGCAGCCCCTTTGCCCACCGCGACCGCATTTTCCTCGCCTGGGACAGCAGCCTGTCAGCGGCGCGCGCCGCCCATGCCGCCCTGCCCTATCTGCGCAAGGCCAGCGAGGTGATCATCGGCTGCATCGACTCCGATCTGTCCCATGGCCGCGATGGCGAGGATCCCGGCACCGATATCGCCGCCTGGCTCAGCCACCATGGCTGCGCCGTCACCCTGTCGCAATTTGCCAGCAACGGGCAGGAAATCGGCACCAGCATCCAGTCGCGGGCGCGCGAAATCGGCGCCGATCTGGTGGTGATGGGGGCCTATGGCCACTCTCGTATGCGTCAGGCGATGTTCGGCGGCACCACGCGCACGATGCTCCAGCAGACAGAGCTGCCGATCTTCCTCGCCCATTAACAGGGCCACCACGCGACAGGCATCACGCAATATGGCCGCGACAGCTCAGCGTCGCGGCCATATCACAGCACGGGTCCGGTCAGCCCTCAGATACCGGGCGTCAGGTGTCAGGCGACACCCAGATCTTCCGCCGGACCAAAGAACTCATAATGGATCCGCTCCATATCGACATTCGCCGCCCGCAGACCCGCGATGGCCATCGCCATGAATCCCTTTGGCCCACAGATGTAATAGTCCGAAACGGCGGTATTGGTATTCGCCGCCAGCCAGTCCGGGGTGATCCGCCCTTCCACGTCATAACGCGCGGCGGCGCGGTCAGCCTCGCTCGGCGTTTCGAGGAAGATCACACTGCGTTTCGCCAGTGATTTGCTCAGCCCCTCCATCGCCAGATTGTCGCCATCGACCGCCGCGTGCAGATAGGTGGCGCTGCGATCATTCGCGGCCAGGCTCTCCAGCATGGCAACCATCGGCGTCAGCCCGACACCGGCCGACAGCAGCACCACCTCCGCCTCCGCCTGATCCTTCAGATAGAAATCCCCCGCCGGGGCCGCCACGCGCAGGATGGTGCCCTCCGCCGCGACCTCATGCAGCCAGCCGCTGATCACGCCACCCGGCTCCTGCTTGACCGAGATCCGGTAGTATTCCCCGTTCGGCGCGCAGGAGATCGAATAGTTCCGCCGCGCCTTGCCGGTCTCGGGGCTATCGAAATCAAAGGACAGATATTGCCCCGGCTTGTGCCGCAGCACCGCACCGCCATCCACCGGCCGCAGGACAAAGGATTTGACCGAAGCGCTCTCGCGCAGGATCCCGGTGATGGCAAAATCGCGCCAGCCCTCCCAGCCGCCCTCCGCTGCGGCAATCTCCTCATACATCCTGCTTTCCGCCGCGATCAGCAGATCGGCAAGGAACCAATAGGCGGCCCCCCAGGCGTCCAGCACCTCCGGCGTTGCCGCATCGCCCAGCACCGCCTCGATCGCCCCCAGCAGCGCGGTCGCCACATGGGCGTAATGCGCGGGCTTGATCTGCAGGCTGACATGTTTGTTGACGATCCGCTCCACCACGCCGCTCAGCGCGCCCAGATTGTCGATATTGCGGGCGTAGCCCAGGATCGCATTGGCCAGCGCCGCGTGCTGGCTGGACCCGTTCTGCTGATGTGACTGGTTGAACAGGGCGCGGATTTCCGCATCGGCCAACAGGCGCTCATACATCTGCGCAACGATGGCGCCACCATGGGCCTCCAGCGCGGGAACGGTTGCGGTCACAATCGCCTTGGTCTGCTCTGACAGGGGCTGTGCCATGGGTCTGGTCCTTCTCTGCTTTGGCCGGAACCGGGATATCCGGGTGGCCGTGGTAAAACATTCATTTCAGCTGAATGTATATTTCCGCTATACAAACATTCAACCGAAATGAATATTAAACACCGCAGATGCCGCCACCCGGAGCCCGCAATGAAGCTGAATCTGAAAACCGACTACGCGCTGAGGCTCCTTATTTTGCTGGGCAGCCGGCCCGAGCAGATGTTCGAGATTGAGACATTGAGCCGCATGCACCAGCTGCCGGTCAGTTCCGTGATGAAGATCATCAGCGAGCTGGTCCGCCACGGCTATATCCGCAGCATCCGGGGCCGGTCGGGCGGGGTGCAGATGGACATGGATCCGGCGGAGATTCGCCTCGGCGATGTGGTGCAGGCGATGGGCGAACCGATGGAGATCGTCGATTGCAGCAGCTGCCTGCTGGTCGGCAACTGCCGCCTCAAAGGGGTGCTCTGCGAAGCAGCCCAGGCCTTTGCCGAGGTGCTGATGAAATACCGTCTCAGCGATCTGATCGAGGCCCCTGCCCCGGTGCTTGCACCGCTGCTGGCAAATGACGGCGGCGCTGCCGGCTCCACCCCAACCTGAGCCATGAAAAACCCGCCCGGCATCAGCTGCCGGACGGGGTCGTTTAGGTCATCATCCGTGAAATCGGATGGGGTCAGTGCAGATCGAACCGGTCGGCGTTCATCACCTTGGTCCAGGCTGCGACGAAATCCCTGACGAATTTCTCGCGGTTGTCATCCTGGGCATAGACCTCGGCATAGGCGCGCAGGATGGAATTGGAGCCGAACACCAGATCCACATTGGTGGCGGTCCATTTCACATCGCCGCTCTGGCGATCCGCGACCTCATAGACCTCATCGCCCGCCGCGCGCCAGACATTGCCCATGTCCAGCAGGTTGACAAAGAAATCGGTGCTCAGCACGCCTTCGCGGTTGGTAAAGACCCCATGCTTGCGGCCGCCATGGTTGACCCCCAGCACCCGCAGGCCGCCGATCAGAACCGTCATTTCCTTGGCGGTCAGCCCCATCAGATGGGCCCGATCCAGCATCATCTCCACCGCCGAGGCGGAGAAATCGCCCTTCAGCCAGTTGCGGAAAGCATCGTGAACCGGCTCCAGCACCGCAAAAGAGGCAACATCGGTCTGCTCGGCGCTGGCATCGCCACGACCGGGGGCAAAGGGCACCTCGGAGGCGAAACCGGCAGCCTCGGCGGCGGCCTCAATCGCCACAGCTCCCCCCAGCACGATCACATCGGCAAGGCTCGCGCCGCTCTTTTCGGCAATCCCTTCATAGGTTTCCAGCACGCGACCCAGACGCTCCGGCTCATTGCCAACCCAGTCCTTCTGCGGCGCCAGACGGATCCGGGCGCCATTGGCCCCGCCGCGCAGGTCAGATCCACGGAAGGTCCGCGCGCTGTCCCAGGCGGTGGCGATCATATCGGCCTGCGACAGGCCGCAATCGCGCAGCAGCTGCCTGGTCGCGGCCACGTCATAGCCGGTGCTGCCAGCGGGCACATTGTCCTGCCAGATCAGATCCTCCTGCGGCGCCTCCGGGCCGATATACCGGTTGCGCGGCCCCATATCGCGGTGCAGCAGCTTGAACCAGGCGCGGGCAAAGACATCCGCGAAATAGGCCGGATCCTTGTAGAACCGTTCGGAGATCTTGCGGTATTCCGGGTCCTTGATCATCGCCATATCCGCATCGGTCATGATCGGGTTGTGACGGATCGAGGGATCCTCCACATCCACCGGCTTGTCCTCTTCCTTGATGTTGACCGGCTCCCACTGCCAGGCGCCTGCCGGGCTTTTCTTCAGCTCCCAGTCGTAGGTGAACAGCAGGTAGAAATAGCCGTTGTCCCATTTGGTCGGATTGGTGGTCCAGGCGCCTTCGATGCCGCTGGACATGGTGTCGCGCCCATGGCCGGTGCCGTTGCTGTTGCTCCAGCCCAGACCCTGTTCGATCAGGCTGCCGCCTTCGGGATCATTGCCAATGGCATCGGCGCGGCCATTGCCATGCGCCTTGCCGATGGTGTGGCCCCCTGCGGTCAGCGCCACGGTTTCCTCGTCGTTCATTGCCATACGTTCAAAGGTGATCCGCACATCCTGCGCCGTGCGCAGCGGATCCGGTTCGCCGCCGACACCTTCGGGGTTCACATAGATCAGGCCCATCTGTACGGCCGCCAGCGGATTGGCAAGCGAGTCACGATCCGCGCCATCCTCATAGCGCCCTGCGGCCAGCCATTCCTTTTCCGCGCCCCAGTAGACGTCTTTTTCCGGCGACCAGATATCCTCGCGGCCAAAGGAGAAACCATAGGTCGGCAAGCCAACGGACTCATAAGCAATATTGCCCGCCAGTGCGATCAGATCGGCCCAGGACAGGCTGTTGCCGTATTTCTGTTTGATCGGCCACAGCAGACGGCGCGCCTTGTCCAGATTGACGTTGTCCGGCCAGGAGTTCAGCGGTGCAAAGCGCTGGTTGCCGGTGGTCGCCCCACCCCGGCCATCCGCCGCGCGGTAGGTGCCGGCCGAATGCCAGGCCATCCGCACCATCAGACCCGCATAGGTGCCCCAATCGGCGGGCCACCAGCTCTGGCTGTCGGTCATCAGCGCCGTCAGATCCGCCTTCAGCGCCTCAACATCCAGGGATTTCACCGCCTCGCGGTAGTCGAACCCCTCGGGCATCGGGTCGGTCTTGCGGTCGTGCTGGTGCAGGATGTCGAGGTTCAGCGCATTGGGCCACCAATCTGCCACACCGGCGCTGGTGTTGGTGTTGCTTCCGTGCAGAACCGGGCATTTTCCGCCTGTGTTTCCGTCACCTTGCTGCATGTTGTCTCTCCTGGGTCTTGGGTCATGACGCACCGGCATTCCTCCCTGACAATACGCCGGGACCGGGCCTCTCCGGGCAAAGGCTAGCAGTGGATCGTGATTATAAGAAATGATAAATCAGGATTTCTTATATAGGAAATAGCTATCAGAAATTCCCCGTCCCCTGCTGTCGCCCACCCTAGCACATGCCACCTGAGTCGGGGCGAGAACCTGATCGGCACAGCTTGCCTGCCTTCGTAAAACCGGATTAAAAACCGCATGATGATAGACGCCCCCTATAACACCAGCCTCACCCTGCGACAGCTGCGCTTCCTTGTGGCGGTTGCGGATGAGCTGAACTTTTCCCGCGCCGCCGCCAGATGCTTTGTCAGCCAGCCGACGCTCAGCGTCGGCCTGCGCGAGCTGGAAGAGCGGCTCGGCGTCACCCTGGCAGAGCGCACCAAACGCTCGGTCATCCTCACCCCGGTCGGCGCCCAGATTGCCGAACGCGCCCGCAAGCTGTTGCAGGACAGCCGCGAGATCGAGGAGCTTGCCGCCGCTCAGGCCAGACCCGAAGGCGGCACCCTGCGGATGGGCGCAATCCCCACCATCGGTCCCTTCCTGATCCCCCGCGCCATGCCTGCGCTGAAATCCAGCTTTCCCGATCTGCAACTCTACCTGCGCGAGGAACTGACCGGCCAGCTGCTGGAAGGCGTCCACAGCGGGCGGCTGGATCTGGTGATCTATGCCGAACCCTATGCCGCCTCCGGGCTGGAAACCCTGCATCTGTTCGACGACGGCTATCACCTTGCCGCGCCGCCGCCCGCCTCTGACCTCAGCGCCGGGGCCGACACCGCCCTTCGCGGGGCCGATCTGGACGGGCGACAGCTGCTGTTGCTCGAACAGGGCCATTGTCTGCATCATCACGCGCTCAGCGCCTTTCCCGATCGCGATATCCAGCGCGACGACAGTTTTGCCGCCACCTCGCTCTCCACCCTGATCTCCATGGTGAGCGAGGGGCTGGGGATCACCCTGCTGCCCGATCTCGCGGTCGATGCCGGGGTTGCGGCGGGACAGGATGTGGTGATGACGCCGCTTGCCGATGCCTGCCCGCGCCGGGTGACCCTCGGCTGGCGGCCAACCAGCGTGCGCGCCGATCTGTTCCGCAAGATCGGCACCGTCCTGCGGCAGGCCCGCGGCTCGCTGACCGGCGCATAGAGGGCGGGTAATTCCGCCGCAGCCCTGTCGCCGGATCTTACACCCGCCAGCCAAACCCGCTAGCCTGCCCGCAGCCTCTCCCGCAACCGGTAGAACCATGACTGCAGACAGACCTTCGCCCCGCCTGAGCCGCCGCCGCGCGCTGCAATTGACAGGGGCCGCCGGGATGCTGGCGCCACTGGGGCTGGCGGGCGCACAGCTCACCACCCCGGCCAGGGCGCGGGCCAGCGCCCAACCCACGGCGGTGCCTCTGCCGATCCACATCCAGCGCGCCCGCTATACCATCGCCGATCAGCCCACTGATGATCTGATCTCGACCCGCCCTGACGGGCCGCCGCCGGTCATCCGCATTAAACAGGGTCAGCCCTTTGCCGCGCGGGTCACCAATACCCTGCCCGATTACACAGCGATGCACTGGCACGGCATCCGGCTGGACAATGCCATGGACGGGGTGCCCTATCTGACGCAGTTCCCCATCGGCGAGGGGGAGAGTTTCGACTACCACTTCACCCCGATGGATGCCGGCACCTATTGGTATCACCCGCATTGCATGACGATGAACCAGATGGCCATGGGGCTGACCGGCGTGCTGGTGGTGGACGAGGCCGAAGACCCCGGATTTGACGCCGATATTGCCCTGAACCTGCGCGATTTCCGGCTGCGCCCCAATGGCGAATGGCTGAAGCTGTGGACTGCGCGCGGGGCGGCGCGGGCGGGCACCTTTGGCACCATCATAACCGCCAATTGGGACAGCGACCCGACCTATGAGGCCCCCACCGGCGGGCTGGCGCGGCTGCGGCTTGCGGCCACCGATACCACGCGGATCTACAAACCCTTTGTGCTGGGTGCCTCCGGTCAGGTGATTGCCGCCGATGGTCACCCGCTGCGCGAGGCCATCAACTGGCCCACGGATACGGCCCCTGCCCTGCTGTCACCCGGCCAACGTCTGGATATCGCGGTGCAGATGCCCCGCATCGAAGGCGCCTATGTCGATGTGATGACCGACTTTCCCGGCGGACCCCGCCGTCTGGCCCGGATCCGCGCCACCGGTCCCAGCCTTGGCCGCGATCTGGCCGAGCAGTCGCCGCTGCCCGCCAATGACGTGCCTGAGCCGGATCTGACCAAAGCGCGCACCGAGGATCTGGTTTTTGGCTGGACGCCCGAAGGCGGCGCGCAGGAGAACGGTTATTGCGGCTCGCTGGGCTATAGCTTCTGGTCGATCAACCGCAAACCCTGGCCCGGTGACGCTGCCGCTCCCGAGACCCCCGGCGCCGCCCCGCTGCTGGTGCTCAACCGCGGCGAAAGCGTGATCCTGCGGCTGCGCAATGAAAGCCCCAACGCCCATCCGATCCACCTGCATGGTCTGGTGTTCCGCCCGCTGCGGTCGAACCGGCGCAGCCTGCCGTCCAACTGGACCGATACCGCGCTGCTGCTGAAGGATGAAATCATCGAGGTGGCACTGGTGGCCGACAATCCCGGCGACTGGGCGTTTCACTGCCATGTGATCGAACATCAGAAAACCGGGCTGGCGGGCTATATCCGCGTGCTGGCCTGACCTCCCGGCTCCGCCCCTGCGCGGAGAGGCACGCGCCGGTGTGGCGCGGTCGCATGATCGCTTGGTCGGGGAACGGCCTTAGCCGTTCAGCAATTGCCGCAGCGACGGCGTGCCGGAGGCATCGGCCCGTGGCACGATCCGGTAGCGCGCGTTGACAAAGCAGAACAGGCCAAACCCCAGAAGACCAAGGCAGAGGGCAATCACCAGCGCCTGGCCATAGGCTTTGGATTGCAGCCAGTCAAAGGCCGACCCCAGACCACCCGCCTCGCTGCGGGAGGAATAGGTGGCGGCCTGTACGATCAGCAGGCCGATGATGCCCACTGCAACCCCCTGCCCGGCCAGCCCGATGCGCAGCGCCATGTTCAGATGGCGGGTGACCGGGTTGCCCTGTAGATGGTCAAGGTAGCCCTGCGTCCAGGCCTTGTGCAGATAGTAGAAGCCGACGGCGATGGTGATCACCCCGATGATCCCCGCCGCCAGCTGACCCATCGGAGAGGCAAACAGCTGCTGTACGACGCCAGTGTCGCCACCGCCCCGGCTGACCCCAACCGCAACAATGATGGCAAGCGCGGCCAGCCCCAGATGCACCAGACCGGTGATGATCATCCCGGCCCTTGCCACCACTCCTTTGAGGTCGCTGCCATAATCTTCAAGATCCCAGATCCCGTCCACGGCCCTCCAGATGGCATAGGCCAGCATCGCCAGCGCGATCACCAGCAGCACCGCGATGCCCCAGCCGCTGCGAAACCGCTGCATCGTCTCGGCGGTGCCCTCCGCCTCTCCGCCATTCAGGATCGACCAGAGCGACAGCCCCGCAACCAGCAGGTAGACCAGCCCGCGCCCGGCGTAGCCCGCCCGCATGATCGGCACGGCCCAGGCGAAATCACGGGTGGAATGATCGGTGGTGCGGTCTGCGGACATGGCGAGGGTTCCTGACGATGGTGCCTGCGGCATAGGCAGGTGAAAAATGACAGCGGGCGGTCACGACCCCGGTGCGGCGGGTCGAGCAAACGGCGCGACAGATCCGACCCCTGCAGGATCCAGCGCCTGCGCTCCGCCCGCGCGGGCCGGTTGGGTCAGCATCGACAGCAGGATCAGGGCGGCAAGACCCGACAGCAGGACCGCCAGCAGCGTCCGCAGCAGGCTCAGCGCAAAGGGGTTGAATAGAAAATAGACCATGCCGGACCAACGCGGCAGACCGCTGTTGGTTCCCTTGCGCCCCCTGCCGGGACCGCGCTAGCTGTCGAAGGCCTCCGGCTCCAGCTCACGCCAGAAGGCGATGATGGCCGCAGCATTGAGCGCCGAGCGCCAGCCGTGCTGACGGAAATGCTCGCGGTCCAGATCGCTCTCCAGCCGCGACAGGAACAGCCGTTTGTCTGCGTCACGCTGGGTCGGGTTTCGCCGCGAAACCAGCGCCTCGACAGTTTCCAGATGCCGCGCCCGGTCCCGGCGGGCTGCGGCGCGGGCGTCAAAGGCGGCGGCCTCTGCGGCGGCCTCCGCCTCGCGTGCCAGACGGGCCTCGCGGATGCGGGCCTCCTCCTCGGCTGTGATCGGCGGCGGGGTTCCGGCCTCTGCTGTCGCGCTGTAATCGCCGTCAATCGCCGCCCGCAGATAGCCAAGCCGCGATTTCACCGCGCCCTGCCCGGCCACGTAATCCAGTTTTTGCTGAACGTAATCCGGCCCGTGTTCGGTGATCCATTGCCGCGCCAGACGGTCTGACACGCCCTGCCCGCGCAGCGCCTTATAGACCGGTTGCTGGCGCAGCCCGTCGCTGTCGTCGATCTGGAACATCGCCATCTGCGGATTTTCACGGATCAGGAAACGGATTTCGCTGACCGCGCGGCCTTTCTTGCGGGTCTGCGGCTCGATGATGATATCGGAGGATTTATTGACCTCGGCCACCGCCGGTTTGATGATCTTGGCGTTGAGATGTTTGAAACTCTCATAGTAGGCGGAGCCATCCACCCCCATCAGCTTGCGAAAGATATCGAGCCCCCACCAGCCGGTCGATCCGGTGCGCACAAAACGATAGCAGTTTTCATAAAGCGCCAGCCCGTGACCGGAGCTGAAATTGCGCTGAATCTTGACGTTGATCAGGGCAAAGATCTTGGGGTCGTGCAGTTTCTTGGCCAGCTCCGGCGAATAGGCATATTCGCAGATCCCATTCTTCAACTTGGCAAAGCTGAGCAGTGACGAGACGCCCCATTCCTGATGGCCCTGTTCGTCCAGCATGTCCCATTCGGCAACGGTTTCGGCCAGCGCCCGCAGGCTGGCGCGCAGACTGTCGATATCGTTGGAGTTATACCCCACCATCATCGCCAGAGTGCGCGCGTCGATGGTATGGCTGCGCGCCGAGGTCAGTGTATCATAGGCATTGAGCAGCAGCACATTCGACAGCTTGCGCTGCAACAGCGTCAGCTTGCCGCTGATATGGATCGCGGCGACATTCTTCTTGACCGTTTCGCGGGTCAACGCGCCGGTCAGCCGCTCTGTGTCAAAGCCGGGCTCTGCCATGGAATCACTGCCTGTCATCATGGGCCTCAATTGCGCCATACCCTGCCACAAAAGGAACCTATGCGACAACCGCACATGGGTTCCTTTGTTATTACGTCGGCCGACATTTGTCTTTGGCACCGGTTCCGGGCAGCGGCCACCGCCACGCCGAAAGGGACCCGTTCACGGGATCAATCGTGGCAAATGACGCCCTGTTGCGAATCGCGGCGATGCCCCATGATCGCATGATCCGACCCGCCGTTGCGCGGCAGAGGCCCAGAGCGCGCGCTGGGGGCGCAACAGGGATTTCCGCCAATCAGTGTCAAAAATGGCGCAACAGGCTCTGTTTTATGGCTGTCATTCGGTCTAGCATCGGGCTGGCAACACCTCTGACACCGGACTGCCGATGTGCAGCGCCATCCTGAGAATCGGCGCCTTTTGCCCCGCCTTCAGGCGCCTGTTATCCCGCATACGGGTGCCTTTCATCCCGTGTCCAGGTGCCTCTTGTACCGGATGCGGGTCCCCAAACTGGGGTAACTGACTGTAATTGAATGTTAAACCGGAACCAAAGACTCTAAAGATTCTAAAAAATATAAACGTTTAACTGTCATCTATTTTTGAGTTTTCCAAGGAAAAGCCGAACGTTTCGCGGCGAAACCGGGCGGAGGTGAATTGAAGCACCTGCAAAAATTGCCCTTGCGGGTCCATATGACCTAGGCAGCCTGCAAGATGTTCCCTATTCTCTGGCATATAAGCGCAAATAGAAAACACGCGCGATAACACGCATCCACATGCACCGAGATCGAGCCGCAACATGACATCGCCTCCCCTGCCCCCGTATTTCAATCTGGATCCCAAACAGGCCGCCGCCAAACTGCCGGATCCGATCCAGACCACACGGTTCGCCAAGGCCGCCGCCATGTGCACCAAAGGGCGCGAGGATCTGGCCCGGCGCGGCTATGCGCCCGACGGCGAAAAACGGCTGCGTAAATTCTCCACCTGGGAGATCACCCGCTATCTGATCCCGGTCGCGCCACAGCATCTGCGCCGGGTGTTGAAGAACCACCCCGACCTGCCGCAGGGCGAGGGAGAAGGCGGCTCCAAATGGTTCACTCTGGAGGAGGTGCTGGCGCTGCGGCGGCATTTTGCCTCCGAAGGGATCTCGACCAAGGAATATCTGCCCTACCGGCCCAAGGGCGTGCCGGCCAAGGTGACGGCGGTTGCCAATTTCAAAGGCGGCGTTGGCAAGACCTCGACAGCGGCGCATCTGGCGATGTCGGCTGCGCTGGATGGCTACAAGGTGCTGGTCATTGATCTGGACAGCCAGGGGTCGATGACCTCAATCCTGGGCGGCAAGGTTGAGGACGAATGGTCCACCGTCTTTCCGCTGATCGCCAAGGATTACGCCAAATCCGTGGTTGCGGAAAACGCCGTGCGCGCCGCCGCCGGAGAGCCGGAACTGCCGCTGGATGAGACATTGAACGAGGCGCTGCGGGTTTCGTCGCGAAACGTCATCCAGAAAACCCATTGGTCGAATATTGATCTGATCGGCGCGCAGCTGAACCTGTATTGGGCGGAATTCCAGATTCCGGTCTGGCGCATGGGGCTGCGCAGCTGGCCGCTGTGGGATGCGCTGAGCAACTTCCTCGAGCAGGAGGGCATTCTGGACGATTACGATATCGTCTTCCTCGACACCCCCCCGGCGCTTGGCTATCTGACCATCAACGCGCTGGCGGCGGCGGATATCCTGCTGGTGCCGCTGGGGGCATCGTTTCTGGAGTTCGACTCTACGGGTCGGTTCTTCGACATGCTTTATTCCACCTTCGCCTCCATCGAGGAGGGCGAGAATATGGCACAGCGCGCGGCGGGTTTGCCGGAAATTAAATTTGAATGGGATGTAGTAAGGGCGCTGATCACGCGCTTTGACGCCAGTCAGCAGACGGACATGGCGAATGTGATCCAGGCCTATTTCGGAGATTTCATGAACGCCTACCGTCAGGATGTCACCGCCCTTGTTGGGCAGGCGGGAGAACAGGTGAATGGGATCTACGAAGCAGACTATCGCGACTTCAACCGCGATACCTATGTACGCGGTCGCGAAACCTTTGATCGGACCTATGCGGAGTTCAAGGAGCTGCTCATCGGCAGCTGGTGGCGTGACACCCAGATGGAAGAGGCGGAGTAACATGGCAAAACGCAGACGGCTGAGCGCCCCCGACGCGTCCGAAATCGAAGCCATCGAGGAGGGTTTCGCCGCGAAACCCGGCATCAACCCCTTTGACCCGGCGCCCGGTGGCGTCCCGGCCAGCGCGCCGCCGATTGCCAAGGTCTCGGCCGAGGCGGCACAGCTGCGCGGGATGGCGGCGGTGGCGGACCGGGTCGAGATGGCCCGCGACAAGGCAGACGCCGAACGCTGGCGCGCGGCTGAGACTGCCGGGGAAACCGTGCTGCGCATTCCGCTGGCAGAGATTGACCGCGACTATCTGCGCCGCGACCGGATGCAGATCGACGAGGAGGAGCTGGACGAGCTGATCAGTTCTATCCGCGCCCATGGTCTGCGCAGCCCGGTTGAGGTGATTGCGCTGGACGATGGCTACGGTCTGGTGTCGGGCTTTCGCCGTCTGGAAGCCTATGCGCGGCTGAACCGGAGCGAAGACGGGTTTGCCGAGATCCCCGCGTTTCTGCGGCGGGGCGCGGACAGTGCGGGCGCCTATGTGGCGATGATCGAGGAAAACGAGCTGCGCGCCAATCTGACGCCCTATGAACGCGGGCGCATTGCGGTGCTGGTGGCGGGGCAGGGGGTGTTTGCCTCGGTCGAGGCGGCGGTTGAGGCGCTGTTTGCGGCGGCTTCCAAGGCGAAACGCTCCAAGGTGCGCAGCTTTGCCGCCGTGCATGAGGGGCTGGGCGATCTGCTGCGCTATCCCAATGCGCTGTCGGAGAAGGCCGGGCTGAAACTGGCAGCGGCGCTGCGGTCGGGCGGGCAGGGCGCCCTGCGTGCCGCGCTGGCCGGGGTGGATCCGGCGGATGAGCGGGCGGAATGGCGGCTTCTGGAAACCGCGCTGTCGGATATGGACCCGGTGGCGGAGGCCAAGCCGCGTGGTGGGCGCCCCCGGCAGGTCACCCGGCTGGCCGCGCGGCGGCTGCAATCGGGAGGGGACCTGTCGGCTGAGGTGGCGCCGACGGCGGTGCGAATCGACCTCAAGGGCCGCAGCCTCGACCCCGCGCAGGTGGAGGCCCTGCTGGCATTGATCGAGGATACCCTGGACTGAGGGCTGCCCGGAATGGCCGCTCACCCGTCTGTTCTGTTCGCCCCAGCTGTCGACCTCGGCGGCTGGGGCGCTTTTTACGGGGATTAATGGGTAAAACTGTAGGTACCGTCCCGTTTTAACGATAGGTTCAGACATTTTTGGCCAGATGGGTGGCTTGAGGGGTATGCACAGCGGGACGGCACTTGCAGGTACTATTTACATTCACGATGCGGCGCCTGGCGGTATTGCTGTTCTTCGCTCTCGTCGGTGCTCCGACTTTGGCCAGCATGGGGCAGGCCGAACCGATCCGGATGACCTATGAGGAATACCCGCCCTATTCCTTTACCGATATTGACGGATATCCAAAGGGCGTGTCGATCGACCTGATGCGGCATATCGCCAGCGCGGCGGGGCGGGAGGTCGTGTTTCAGCCCAACACAAACCCGGCCGGTATGCTGGATGAGCTGCGTCTGGGCCGGGCGGATGTGACATCGCTTCTGGCGCTGACGCCGGAGCGGTTGAGCGCCGGGCTGGCCACGCGCACGCTTGGATCGTTTGAGATGCGGGCCTTTGTCCGCAAGAGCGATCAGATCTACGAGCTGGATGATCTCGCTGGAATGGATATCGGCGTGGTCAGCGGCAGTTTCGCCGTTGACGGTGCCCGCCAGATCCCCTTCACCGAGATGGTCGAATTTGCCTCGATGGACACCCAGATCCTGCCGTTTCTGACCGGTGAGATTGATGTGGTGGTGTCAGGCCACAACAGTTTCCTGCGGCGGCTGCGTATGGCTGAGGTTGACGACCATGTCCGGGTGCTGTCACCGCCGCTGGTCAGCAGCCCCTATGGGTTCCTGGTGGCGCCGGGGCAGGAGGCGCTGCGCGATGAGCTGGACGCCGCCATCGCCGCAAGTGTTGACGCCAACTTGCTGCGCGATCTGGACAAGAAATGGTTTGGCCAGTCGCGCACGATCTGGGACAATATTCTGGTGCGCTGGGGCCTGCTGATCGGTGCCGTTCTGGTGGCGGTCATCCTGACGCTGGGCTATTGGTTCCATTATTATCGCAACAAATCCAATCAGTTGCTGAGGGATCGCGCTGGCGACCAACTGCTGGTTGAGGCACTGGATGAGGTGGCTGCGGCCATCGTGATCTATGATCACAACCTGCGGGCGGTGCATTGGAACCATGGGTTTGAACTGATCTTTCCCGGCATGGTGGCGGCCCTGAAAAAGGGCGCGACGATGCAGCAGATGATCGTGAAATCCTATATGGATGGCACCATCGAAAACCCCTACACCGATGCGCAGATTGTATCCCTTGTTGATCAGGTTGTTGAGGATCTGCAGCGTGGAAGATCCGAGCCACGGACAGTGCGCGCGACGGATGGCCGGGTGTTTCAGGCCCGCGATGTCAAGCTGGGGCCCCGGCATTTTGCCTCCCTGCGGGTGGATGTGACCCGCTTGCAGGAACAGCAGGATCTGATTGCCGCGCAGGCCCGGTCGCTGGAGGTGGTCAACGAGGATCTGCGCACCTTCTCCGCCATTGCGGCACATGATCTGAAGGCGCCTTTGTTCAGCCTGCTCAACCTGATTGATTTCGTGGCCGAGGACATGCAGGAAGCCGGGATAGATCTGCCCGACGGCGTCCGCTCCAACTGGGTTGAAATGGAACGCCTGTCGCAGCGGATGATGCAGCTGGTGCAGGATCTGCTGGTCTATTCCACCACCCATAGCGAGAGCCATCAGGCGGAGGTGATCGAGCCATCGCAGCGCCTGCATGAGGTGCTGGAACTGGCAGGACCGCGCGCCGGTTTCGAGGTGATCATCGAAGCGGGGATGCCGGAACTACAGGTCAATCCGATCGCCTTTGACATGGTGATGCGCAACCTGATCGCCAACGCCTTTCAGCATCACGACCGGGAACGCGGCCATGTGGTGCTGAGCGCGAAAACCGGTCCCGATGCGGTGACGATCTCGGTGCGCGACGATGGTCCGGGCATCCCGGAGGAACACCGCGAGCGGATCTTTGCCCCGTTCCACCGGCTGTCCTCCTCGACCGAAGGCAGCGGGCTGGGGCTGGCGTTTATCAAGAAAACCGTGGAGAGCTGGGGCGGAACCGTGCAGGTTTCGGCGGCCCAGCCTCGTGGTGCGGTCTTTGAGGTGAGTTTTCCTCGCCCCCTCGCGAAGGGTGACGCCGCGCCGAAGCAGCTTGTCGGCTAGACCTGTTCCGGGTCAGCTGCGCGCTTGGGATCCATAAATTCAGACTCTAACAAGGGCATTACAGACCAATCCCTGCGGTTGCATTGACTCTTCTTCCGCGGGCTGGCTACACACGGGCTGACACTTGATCGGCCTGGCCTGCGTGCGGCGGCTGCATTAAGGACAAAATTGGGACAAAACAAAGACAAACACCCCGTTAATTATGGTCTTAAGGGCAACCTTATTGTGACATCGGGGCTGGGGCGGCCTGTTATGGGCCGCGGGTTGTGATCCGGCGACCCCCGGCGCGCGACGACACAAAGGCGGAGTTTGACGATGACAGAACCGCAGACCATCTCTGGCGTGCCCGGCTCCACATCTGGAGGCGGGGCAGGAGATCTGACGGTTGCGCTGCATATCGGGGCGCCGTTTACCGATGAGGATCAGCTGATCTGGTCGCTGCGCCGGGATTCGGCGCGGCTGTTGCAGGATGGCGTGCTGGTGCGCCGACCGGGAACCTATCTGAAAGACCTGACCGATCTGAAGGGCCGCGCCGCAAAGGAGGGGGTCAGCGACGAGGCGTGCGAAGACTTTCTCGAGGGGGTCCTGCGCGACGCGGATCCGGCGCGGGTGGTGCTGTCGATGTCAGCGATTCTGGGCGTGCCGGCCTGGATGCTGAATGATGGGCGGCTTTACCGCAATGCCGGTGCCAATACCGCCGCGCTGCGGGCGGTGTTCGCCGATCATCGCTGCGAGTTTTTCCTGGGTCTGCGCAATCCGGCGACGCTGGTGCCTGCCGGGTTTGCCGCGCAGTCGCAGAAGGATTGGTACGGGTTTGCCGGGGATACCGACCTGATGGAGCTGCGCTGGTCAGAGGTGGTCGGCGATATCCTGACCGCAAATCCCGATTGCGCGATCACCGTCTGGTGCAATGAGGAAACGCCGGTGGTCTGGCCGCAGGTGCTGGGACATGTCACCGGGTTGGGCGCGGGCTACCGGTTCACCGGTGAGACGGATATTCTGCGTCAGGCGATGACGGAGGAAGGCACCCGGCGGCTGGAGGCCTATCTGGCCGAGCGTCCGAAGCTGTCGGAACAGCAGCGCAATCAGGTGCGCGAGCTGTTCCTGTCCTATTTCCACGCAGAAGATGCGGTGGAAGAGGAAATTGACCTGCCGGGCTGGTCGCAGGGGTTCGTCGATGAGATGACAGAGCGCTATTTCGCGGATATCGATCTGATCCGCAGCCTGCCCGGCGTGACCGTTATCGACTGAGCCTTTGACCTGTGCGAACGGCAGGTCCGGCCCGCTGCGCTGCTCAGCTGTCGTGGGCGGAGGCCCGCATCCGGCCCAGATGTTCGTCCCATCCCTTGTCCAGCGCCAGCAACAGGTCAAAGGCCTCGACCCCCTGTGGCAGGCCGGTGTGGGTCAGCGACAGATTGGTGCCGCCGGGCACCTCCTCTAGCGTCCAAGAGACGGTGCTGGTGCCATCGCCCATCGGCGCGATGGTAAAGCTGTAGTCAAGGCGGGTGAAGGGCTCCGCCAGCAGCACCTCGCCCCACATCAGCCGCTTGCCGCTTTCGGTGCCGAACATCTCATAGGGGCCTTCGACCAGCGGGGTCTGGGGTTTGTGGAACCAGATCGCCAGTTTCTCCGGCTCTGTCAGATAGGCCCAGACCTGGGCCGGGGTGGCCCGCAGATAGATGGATTTGCGCAGGATCGTATCGGTCATTGGATGTCCTTTTCGATTTCGGATTTGAGCGTCGCAAGGCGGTCGTCCCAGAAGGCATCAAAGAAGCCGAACCAGTCGAACACCTGCCGCAGCCCATCCGGGTTGAGGTGATTGAGCCGGGCGCGGCCCTCGGTCTGGACCGAGATCAGATTGCCCTCGTCCAGAATGGTGAGATGTTTCTTCACCGCGGCGCGGGTCATCTGAAAATTCTCCGCAACCTCGGCGATGGTGAGGCTGTCCTGCGCCAGCAGCCGGAGGATCTGGCGGCGTGTCGGATCCGCCAGGGCGCGAAAGGCCAGTTGCTCCGGCTGCTGGTGGTTCTGCTGGTCCGGCGTCTGCTGTGACATGGCGGTATCTGCTCCCTATATGATACCGTTTGGTATCCTTTTAATATGATACCTTATGGTTTCACGTCAAGCCTGATTCTGCGGCATCGCGCCGGACCCCCCCGCTGGTCGGGGGCAAAACCGTGCTGTCCGGCGTCCTGTCCTGCCGGGACGGGCAGTCTGGCGTCCTTTCCGGCCCGGTTGGACGACGGAGCTGCGCGGCTCTGGCTAGGGTCAGGGCGAGGCGGCGGATGGCCTGCCCTCTACAGCCCTGCTGTTGCGCAACCGGAATATCTGACCAGAGAGAGACCCCGCCATGCTCAGACCTTCGTTTCAGTCCCGTTATCTGACCTCTGCGCTGCGGCGGTATCGGCGCGCCGTGCCGCTGCTGCCGGTGGTGTTCTGCATCGCACTGGGGTTTGCCATCGGGGCCACCCCTGCGACCAGCGCCGGAACCGGCAGCGATGACATCCAGCCGCGCGACGGGCATTGGCTGGCGCTGATGCAGTTCCGGTCGGTCAGCGGCTGTTCGGCGACGCTGCGGCGCGAGATCGAGTCCGATGCAAAGGATGAGGTGCTTTATTCCAAGCCCCTGCATTTTTCCAAACCACTGGATCTGAACCAGCTCAATGCGGCCTGGGAGGTTGATATCAACTGGACCCGCACCAGCCCCAACCGCTGGGAAGGGGTGATGACCGAGGTCGAGCGCACCCTGTTCGGCAAGGTCACCACCGTGACCGAGTTGCAGACACGGGTGATTTCGGAGGGGCTGATTGATCAGAAGGCAGTGGCCACGATCAGCTTTCCGCCGCGCATGGTCCGGCAGATCGGTTCAGCCGAGCCTTGCGTGGTCCATGCCGATATCACCCACCGGCTGCGCTGATCCGCAGCTGGCCAGCATCGCCCACGCCTGACGAGGGCGCGCCGGGGCGTCCCGAAATCCATACCCAAGACCTAAAACACGATCTGAAAAAGGATAAGACCATGAATTTTTATCGCAGCGCTGCTCTTGTGACCGCGTGTAGTCTGGCGGGCGCATCTGGCGCCGCCGCCGAGGGGCTGTTTTCCAACGGCCAGTTTACCCTCGGGCTGGGGGCGTTTGCCTCCTCCGACCTTTACAAGGGCGAAAGCACCGAAGCCGCCGCCCTGCCGTTTGTGTCCTATGACAGCGACCGGCTGCATCTGGGCTGGGACGGGGTCGCCTATCATATTCTGAACAGCGAGGACCTGCAGGTTTCGGTGCGCGTGGGTGCGGGCGAAAAGCCGGATTACCCAGAGAACAAGCCGCTGTTTGCCGGGCTGAAGCGCAGCACACCGATCGAGGCTGGGTTTGACATGACCTATCGTTTTGACGGGTTCTATGTGGCGGGCAGCGCGATGGTGGATGTCTCCAATGAGCATGACGGCTATCACGCGGAGGCCAAATTCGGGACCGAGTTCCAGATGGGCCAGCTGGGTGTCGATATTGGCGCCGGGGCGCGGATGCGCGACGGCAAGCTGAACAACTTCCTTTACGGGGTGTCCGCCAGCGAGGCGAACGCGCAGCGGGCCGCTTATGATGTTGGCTCCACCACCGAGCCGTTTGTGGATATGACCATGGTCTACCCGATCAGCGACACGTTGTCGGTGCTGGGGACGGTGAATTATCAGCTGATCGACAAGAAGGTTCACGACAGCCCGCTGACCAATACCAAGGACAGCTATTCGGTCGGGCTTGGCCTGATCTACAGCTTCTGATCCATGGCGTCTCCGCTTCACTCGAAACTGCGGGGCAGGGCAGGGGAGGCGCGGCGGAAGACCGCGCCGCCAACCGGCCCCGCTGCCGCCGTGCCGCCGCTCTCTGCCGTTACCGGGGCCGCTCCAGCGGCGCCGGTTGAGCTGGTGTTTGTCAGCGATGCCAGGGCGACTTGGCCGCCACTGCTGGCGGCGGCGATCTATCTGGGGCTGGTGGTCTGGATGCTGGTCGGGCTGTTCTGGCCCGCCCCCCCGCTGCCGCCGCCTGATGGTGGGAATTCCTCCGTAACAGAGCCTGTTTCTGTCGCTGTGCAGCTGTCACAGGCGGCGCCGGTGACGCGGCTGCTGCACGCCGAGGGGCATAGCAGGGCTGACCGGGACGCCACCCTGCGGGCGGAGATGTCGGGCCATGTGGCCACCGTTGCGGTGGCGAAGGGCGCACGGGTTGCGCAGGGGCAGATCCTCGCCACCTTGCAGGCCGGTCCCCGGCAGGCGGCACTGGCGCGGGCGGAGGCCTCGCAATTGCGGGCCGAACGCGAGTACACGCGCGCGGCGGCGCTGCATCAGCGGGGATCGGCCACCGATCAGCGGCTGAGCGAGGCGCGCGAGGCGCTGGCCGTGGCCAAGGCGGATCTGGCCGCGGCCCGGCAGGCTCTGGCGGAAACGCAGCTGACCGCGCCCTTTGCCGGGCATCTCGAAGCCTTGGACCTCACCCCCGGTGCCTATGTGCAGGAGGGGGCCGAGGTGGCGCGGGTGGTGGCGCTGGATCCGCTGCGGGTGGTGTTTCAGGTGCCCCAGCACCAGCGCGGCTCCCTGACCGAGGGGGCCATCGCGCAGGTCCGGTTTCTGGACGGGCGCAGCGCCGAGGGGCGGCTGAGTTTTCTGGGGCAGAGTGCGGCGGCAGAGACCCGCAGCTTCACCGCCGAGCTGACGCTGGCCAATCCGGCGGAGCGCAGCGCTGCGATCCCGGCCGGGGTCAGCGCCCGGATCGAGGTGCCGCTGGATCAGGTCCAGGCGCATTTCCTGTCACCGGCGCTGCTCTCGCTGGATATGGCGGGGGGGCTGGGCGTCAAATCTGTCGATGACACCGACCGTGTGGTCTTTACCCCGGTGGAGATCGTCCAGTCAGCGCGCGACGGCGCCGGTGTCTGGGTCAGCGGCCTGCCGGATCAGCTGCGGCTGATCACCGTCGGACAGGGTTTTGTCAGCGCAGGCGAACGAGTGCGGCCCGGCGGCGATGGCAATGGCGCGGCGGATCCGTCGTGAACGGCATATTGGCGGTGATCTTTTCCCGCAGCCGCGCGGTGATCCTGATCTTCGCGGCGCTGCTCTGCGCCGGGGCCTATGCCTATGTCAGCATCCCCAAGGAGAGCAATCCCGACATTCCGATCCCCTTTGTCTATGTCAGCACCAGCCTGTCGGGGATATCGCCGGGTGACAGTGAGCGGCTGCTGGTCAAGCCGCTGGAAACCGCGCTGAGCGGGCTGGCGGATCTGAAGGAGATGAAGGGTCACGCCTATGAGGGCTATGCCAGCGTGACGCTGGAATTCGAGGCAGGTGCTGATGTGGCAGAGGCGCTGGACCGGGTGCGGGTGGCGGTGGATCAGGCCCGCCCGGACCTGCCGGAGGCCGCGACCGAACCGGTTGTGATCGAGATCAACACGGCACTGTTTCCGGTGCTGACCACGGTGCTGTCCGGGCCGGTGCCGGAGCGCAGCCTGAACCGGATGGCGCGCGAGCTGAAGGCACGGCTGGAGGCGGTTTCGGGCATATTGGAGGTGGATATCGGCGGCGGTCGTTCGGATCTGCTGGAGGTGCTGATCGACCCGGTTGCCTTTGCCACCTATGGGCTGTCCTTCGAGGCGCTGGTGGGACAGATCAACCGCAACAATGCGATGATTGCCGCCGGGACCATCGACGGTGCCGCCGGGCGGTTTGTGCTGAAGGTGCCGGGGCTGGTCGATGGGGCGCAGGATCTGATGCAGATGCCGGTCAAGGTGCAGGGCGGTGCGGTGGTGACCCTTGGCGATATCGCAGTGGTGCGGCGGCGGTTCGAGGATCCGCGCAGCTTTGCCCGGATCAACGGCCAGCAGGCGCTGACGCTGGATATCACCAAACGCAGCGGCGCCAATATCATCGAGACGGTGGCGGCGGCAAAGGCGGTGATCGCAGCGGCGCGGCAGGAGTGGCCGCAGAGCGTCAAGATCGACTATCTGCTGGATGAGAGCCGCGAGGTGGAGACCATGCTGGGCGATCTGGAGGCCAATGTGGTGGCGGCCATCGTGCTGGTGATGCTGGTGGTGATCTATGCGCTGGGGCTGCGCGCGGCGCTGCTGGTTGGCCTGTCGATACCGGGGGCGTTCCTGGCTGGTGTGGCGCTGCTCTGGGCGCTGGGGATCACGATGAACATCGTCGTGCTGTTCTCGCTGATCCTGGTGGTCGGAATGCTGGTGGACGGCGCCATTGTCACCACTGAACTGGCGGATCGCCATTTGCAGGAGGGCGCGACCCCGGCGCAGGCCTATCGCGCGGCGGCGGGGCGGATGGCGGGGCCGCTGATCTCCTCGACCGCGACCACGCTGAGCGTGTTTGTGCCGCTGCTGTTCTGGACCGGCACCACCGGTGAGTTCATGAAATTCCTGCCGATCACCGTCATCGTGACTCTGGCGGCATCGCTGCTGATGGCGCTGGTGTTCATCCCGGTTCTGGGGGGCGTGATCGCGCGGCGGTCGCCGCAGACGGCGGCGGCGAAACGGGCGTTGTATGCGGCGGAATATGGTGATCCGCGCCTTGGCCGTGGGACGGCGGGGCTATATGCGCGGATGCTGGCGCGCGCACTGCTGTTTCCGGGCACCACCGTTCTGCTGAGCCTTGCGCTGTTGATCGCGACCTTTGGCCTATATGGGACATTCGGCGCGGGGCTGAGCTTTTTCCCCAAGATAGAGCCTGAATTCATGCAGGTTCAGCTGCGTGCACGGGACAATTTTTCGATCCATGAACGCGATGCGCTGGTGCGGGTGGTGGAGGATCAGCTGCTGCGCCGCGATGGGATTGCCAGCGTCTATGCGGTGGCCTCGCTGGGCGGGGGTGATGATCTGGACCTTATCGGCACCATTCAGCTGGAGCTGGATCCCTGGGACCAGCGCCCGCCCGCAGCGGAGATTGGCGCTGGGATCCGTGCCGAGGTGGCGGCTCTGCCGGGGGTCGAGGTGCGGGTGGAAACCGAGGATGACGGGCCAAGCGGGGCCAAGCCGCTGGATCTGCATGTCACCGCCCGCGACCCCTCGGCGGCCGAGGCGGCGGTGGCCCGGATCCGCGAGATCATGGGCGGGATTGGCGGGTTCACCGATGTTGCCGACAGCCGCGCCCTGCCGGGGGTGGAATGGCGCATCGAGATCGACCGCGCCGAGGCCGCGCGCTATGGCGCGGATCTCAACCTTGTGGGGCAGGCGGTGCAATTGCTGACCCATGGCGTGACCGTGACCACATTCCGGCCCGATGACGTGGCGGAGTCGGTGGATGTGCGGGTGCGTTTTCCGGCGGCTGATCGCAGCTTTGACCGTTTGCGGCAGCTTCAGGTTCCGACCAGCGCGGGGCTGGTGCCGATTGCCAATTTCACACGCTTTGCACCGGTGCCGCGCTCCGGCGCGATCGAGCGGCGGGACCAGTTGCGGGTGCTGACGCTCTCAGCCAATGTGGCGCCGGGGCTGCTGGCCGATGCGCAGATCGCGCGGCTGCGTCAGGCGCTGGACCGGGCCGATCTGCCAGACGGCGTAAGCTGGCAGTTCCGGGGCGAGGCAGAGGAGCAGGATGCGGCGATGCGGTTCCTGATCCTTGCCTTTGTGACGGCGGTTGTGCTGATGGCGGTGATCCTGATCGCGCAGTTCAACAGTTTCTATCAGGCGGCGGTGGTGATGTCGGCGATTGTCTTTTCCATCGCCGGGGTGCTCCTTGGGCTGCTGCTGGCGGGGCGGCCGTTTGGTGTGGTGATGGGCGGCATCGGGGTGATTGCGCTGGCGGGCATCGTGGTCAATACCAATATCGTGCTGATCGACACCTATAATGCGCAGCGGCAGGCCGGGCAGTCGCCTCATGAGGCGGCGCTGCGCGCAGGGGCGCTGCGGCTGCGGCCGGTGGTGCTGACGGCGCTGACAACGGTGCTGGGGCTGATGCCGATGGTCCTGGGGTTGAAGCTGGATCTGCTGGCGGGCAGCATGGTGTTTGGCGCGCCGTCCAGCCAGTGGTGGACCGAGCTGTCGACAACCATCGCGGGCGGGCTGGTGGCGGCAACGCTGCTGACGCTGCTGGTGACCCCGGCGATGCTGGTGCTGGGCGCGCGTGGCCGCAGCTGGCGGGGTCAGCGGGCGACGGGTGGCTGAGAGCGGCAGCGGCAGGCCACCGGCCAGCTGCTGCCCCGTCGTCGGCGTCAGGTCGATGGGGCGGCGCTGCCGCGGGCGGCACGCAGCGCAGAGGGGGTGGTGTTCATCTCGCGCTTGAAGGCGTTGTAAAAGGACGAACGCGAATTGAACCCGACATCATGGGCGATCACCAGAATGGTCTCATCGCTGTCATGCAGCTGTTTCACCGCATCCTGAATGCGCCATTTGTTGACGTAATCAAAGAAATTCGACTGAAGCGTCATATTCAGCGTCTGCGAGACGTAGTTTGAGGTGACGCTGATATGTTTGGCCAGATCCCAGAGCGACAGGTTGGGATCGCGGTAGAGCATATCCTTGGTCATGGCGCGTTCGATCTTGGCCGCGATACGGGCCGCGTGATCGTCGGTGAGCGCGGAGCGTTCGTATTTTGCGGTGGCCAGTTCCCGCTCGGCGGGCGGCTGCGTGTCGCCGCGCGGTTTCGGCATCAGCCCCGGCTGCTGGCGCACGCCCCAGACGCCGATCACCCAGGTGATGGCGAGGCTGGACAGGCCATTGGTCAGGTCGGAGGCTTCGCTGAACAGGATGAACAGCTCAAGACCAAAGAGGTCGGCCAGAATCTCGGCGACACTGAGCAGGAGATAGGCGGAGACTGTGGTGGTGATCCACCAGACCCAGGTCAGCTCGCGGTCCTCGGTGGTGGCAAACAGATCCTTCAGGCGCGTGCGATATCGCGACAGCATCCGCATGATCAGCCCCAGGTAGATGGCGACCTGGCAGTAAAACAGCACTTCGACCAGCTGGAAGTAGATCAGGATCGCCTGAATATACTGGCTGAGGTCCGCGAACTCCAAATCATTCTGGGCGAACAGGGATTTCGGGATGGTCCAGAACAACACCACCATGCTGATCGCCAGCAGGATGGGCACCGCGTGCCAGAACCTTTGTGTGACCGGGGGGCCGTCATCCTCGGAGGTGAGGCCACGCACGTAGAGCCAGAGCAGCAGCGGCTGGGCAAACACGGCGGGCACATGCAGGCTGTTGAAGCGCGCGACAAGATAATCATAGGCGTCATCGGTGACCACCAGATCAAGGATGCCGAGCATTTCGGTAACGGATTGAGTGATGAAGAACAGCGCCAGCGGCACATAGATGCGCTGATGGCGTTGGTGCAGCAGCAGCTGATTGGTGCAGAACAGCGCCATGCCGAGGTGAAAGGCCGACAATGCCAGCAGGTATTTATCGTCCACCATCACGCGCCCGATCCTGAAATTCCCTATCTGGCCTTTAGCAGCGGGCTGCGCTGATGGACAGATCTGCGGGCGGTCTGGCTGTCCTTTCCAGCAGGGAAGAACGCCGGACAGGGGGCAGGGGCGGCTTTTTTTGACCCTAGGGGCCGGGCCTCGCGGAGGGCCGGATCCTGGCGAGCACGCCGATCGCCTCGACCCGGTTGCGGACGTTCAGTTTGCGGTAGATTGAATGGGCGTATTCCGAGACCGTATGGGGCGAAATCTTGCAGATTGCCGCGCATTCCTTGGTGGTCAGCCCCTGGCTGAACAGATAGAGCACCTCGCGTTCGCGCGGGCTGAGCCGGGTCAGCGCCTCCGATTGCGGGGCGATCAGGGACCGGTTGAACGCGGCCTCTGCCGGGGCGTCGGCGGGGGGCTGTTCCGGGGCCGCCGCCGCGGGCTGTCGCAGCTCCTCCATGCGGCGATGGATGATCATGCAGAGAAAGCGCAGGCTGTCGGTCTTGCCCGCGACGTGGGCGAGAAAATCGGCCCGGGTCAGACTGGTGCCGATGTTGAAACCGCCGAACCGGTCGGAACCTTGCAGCCGAACCGGGATGGCAATGCCGGCGCGAAACCCGCTCTTGACCGAGGCGTCGCGGATGAAGGCGGTTTCCGCAGCGGCCAGATAGGGGTGATCGGCCAGAAACTCCGCCCCGGTGAACTGCGGCTCGTAGCTGTTGCAGCAGTGATCCAGAAACGGATCCCGATGGCTGGGCAGCTGCTGGTAGATATCGGGCAGGTTGGTCTGGATATGTGGATGGCTGCGGTCGCCGTCCACGGTCAGGTAGATGGCGTAGTCAAATCCCATCGCAGCAAAGACCTGCAAGCTCTGCGCCCAAAGCTCGGCGATGCTGGTGCAGCGTTCCAGACTGTCGATATCGGTCCAATCCACGACGATACCCCCTAATGTTAAGGGATAACACCTGCGGTGCCGCATTGCTAGCGTGGCCGAGGCGCCGGGGATACGGCCATGTCTCTCCTCGGATATGTTGGGCAAGGCTGTGGTCCGGCGCTGGTGGCCTGTTGTGAGTGCGGGGCATCTGAGTGTTTTTGACCGCCGCGGATCCGGTGTGAGGCCGATGCGGGGCGGCGAAGACAGCAAAGCCTGATGGGCCTGGCCGAACGTCGCATTACCGCATGTCGTATTGGCCGGGGGAGGCGCAGGGTGAGGCCGAATTGAGCGATCCTCGCTGCTGCCGGGGCCGTGGCATCGCTTGCCGGGGGGTAAGGCCACGGTCGTCGGCGGCGCCATTTGACCCGCGTCAGCCAGAGGGCGGGCGGTGACTTGATTAGCGCCGCTATTCAGATCATAATAAGCCAAATTTTGATCCGATTAAGGGTGCTTATCACATCATGCCGCATATCTGGCAGTCTCCATCCTGGCCGCGCTTTGGCTATGATCCGGCACATATCGAACCCGAACTGGCCCGCGCCGCCGAGGCGGTGGGCGAGGTGACGGGGCTTGTCCACGGGCTGACCCCGCAGGAGCGCGAGGAGATGCTGCTGCGCCAGATCGTGCAGGAGGCGATGGCCTCCTTTGGAATCGAAGGCGTGGCACTGGATGCCAGCGAGATCGAAGCCTCGGTTGTGGCTTCGCTGCGCCATCGCGACAGGGCGGCGATCTCGCGGCGCTCGGATGCGGTGGCGGAGCTGATGCTGGCGGCGCGCCGGGCCGATCAGCCGCTGGACAGCGCGCAGATCCTGACCTGGCACCGGTTGCTGTTCACCGGCATGGAGGTGGAGGACCTCGGCCGCTGGCGACGCTTTGAGATGGAGATCGTGCGCTCCGCGACGGCGGGTCCGGGGGATGTGCTCTATAAGGCGCCGCCGCCGGATCGACTGGAGGCGGAGATGGCGCAGTTTCTCGACTGGGTGAATGCCGATCAGGGAATGCCAGTTGCGGTGAAGGCCGCGCTGGCGCATCTGTGGTTTGAATCCATTCACCCGCTGTCAGATGGCAATGGCCGCATTGGCCGCGCCCTGATCGAACATGTGTTTGCCCGCAACCGCGCGTTGCCGTTCTCGCTGTCGCGACAGGTGGAACGGGACAAGAAAGCCTATTATGCCGCCCTGCAGGCAGGGCGCAAAGAGGGCGCGACTGGCATGATTGACGCCACCGAATTCGTGCTCTGGTTTCTGCGCACGCTGACACGGGCGGCGGCTTCGGCCCGCGATGAGGCGGGGTTTATTCTGCGCCGCAACCAGTTCTTTCTGCGCTACGGACCGGTGTTGAATGATCGCCAGAGCCATGCGCTGCGTCTGCTGTTTGAGCAGGGGCCGGAGCGGCTGGCGGTGGGGCTGAGCGCCAAATCCTACCGCAAGATCACCAAGACCTCTCCGGCCACCGCGACGCGGGATCTGCGCGCGATGGAGGAGGCCGGTGTGGTCACGCGGATGGACGCGGGCGGGCGCTCCACCGCCTATGCGATCCGGTTCTGACCTCTGGTCAGGTTTATATGTCTGACCTCTGGTCAGGTTGTGTGTCTGACCTCCGGTCAGGCAGGAGCCGTTGCGGAGGCCCAGGTCATCGCCTCAAATTCTTCTCGAAAGGCAAAGCGTTTCAGGTGATTGTCGATGATCTGGCGGGCGTGATCCAGCTCTTCGGCAGTGGGGGCGGTGACCTCGGCCAAGAGCCGGTCGGCGCTGGCGGTCAGCGTTGCAGGTCCCATGCCCAGAGCCACGGTGCCCCGGCTGTCGTCATGGGTGACGGCGACCTTATGGGCAAAATGCTTGCACAGCTGTTGCAGGTATTTGGAGGCGTTGGGGGTGTCGAAATGGCCTGTATCCGTAATCATTGGGTTTAATCCTTAGTTTTTCTGTCAGCTTTGCAGGATAGAGATTCCGGGGCGCAGCGCAAGGTGAATTCGCCGCTGCCAGCCATGGTGCGCGGCGGGCCGCAAAATGGGGCGCAAGCCAGATTGCAGGACTTGGCGCATGGTGGATTATCCGGCTGACAAACCCATCCGGCGGCAGTAGAACGGCCCGGCTACGGTGCAGGCAGATGTCGCGACAGGCGCGGGAAGCAGCGGGTCACGGACCGTCACGCTGCTGTCCTGCTGATGCGAAAGACAGGCGACCCACATCTCAGGCGAATTTCAATTCATCCTTGAGAGGGGCGCTATGTTCCGGGCTTTTGAAAACCTTGTCGATCCGTTTGCGGCCTCGCAGAGGGCGGCGCCGCGTGCCGGTCTCTGGCCGTATCTGTGGCAGCAGCTGGCGCCCTATCGCAGATGGCTGCCGCTGATGCTGGTCACTGGCGTGCTGACCGCGCTGATGGAAAGCGGGCTGATCTTCTATGCCGGGCGGCTGGTGGATCTGATGACCGAGAGTGGCGCTGCGGCGTTCTGGGCCGATCACGGCGGTGAGATGATCCTCGCGCTGGTCTGTGTGCTGCTGCTGCGTCCGGCGCTGGTCGGGCTGAACCACCTGCTGCTGGAGCAGACCCTGTCCTCCAACCTGCAGGAACAGGTCCGCTGGCAGGCGCATCAGCATCTGCTGGGGCAATCGGTCGGCTTCTTTCAGCATGATTTCGCCGGGCGGCTCAGCAATCGGGTGATGCAGATGGGACCGGCGGTGCAGGACAGCGTGCATATGATGTTCGAGGCGGTGCTGTTCGCGGTGACCTATATGCTGGGCGCGGTGGTGGTGCTGTCGCAGATCGACGGGCGGCTGGCGGTGCCGCTGCTGATCTGGGTGCTGATTTACGGCGTCTACGTGCGCCATGTCGCCCGCCGTGTCGCGGCGACGGCGGAGAAATGGTCCGATGCGCGCTCCGGGGCGACGGGGCGGATTGTCGATGCCTATGGCAATATCGAAACCGTCAAGCTGTTTGCGCAGGGCGGGCAGGAGCTGGGTTATGCGCTGTCGGCGCTGCGGCGGCTGCGGACGCGTTACCAGCGGTTCATGCGGATGATGACCACGCTGGCCTTTGGCAGCATTGCCATCAACGGCGTGTTGATCCTGATCGTGGTGGCTCCGGCGATCTGGCTGTGGACGGTGGGTCAGGTCAGCGTTGGAGAGGTGGCCGCCGTCGCGGCATTGACCATCCGGCTGAACGGCATGAGCGGCTGGATCCTCTGGGTGACGATCCGCTTGTTTGAAAACATGGGCATCATCCGCGAGGGGCTGCGGTCGCTGGCAACGCCACATGCGGTGGTCGATGCAGCGGCGGCGCCGGCCCTGAAGGTCACGCGGGCGGAGATCCGCGTGGAGGGGCTGCATCACAGCTATGGCAAGGCATCGGAGGATGGCAGCGGGGGTGTGGCGGGGCTTGATCTGACGATCGGGGCCGGGCAGCGGATCGGCATTGCCGGGCCGTCCGGCGCGGGCAAGTCGACGCTGGTGTCGCTGCTGTTGCGGTTTGATGACCCGGACCGGGGGCGCATTCTGATCGACGGCCAGCCGATCGACAGCGTGACACAGGACAGCCTGCGCGCGCAGATTGGCGTGGTGACGCAGACAACCGCGCTGGTGCATCGCTCGGTGCGGGCCAATATCCTATATGGCAATCCCGGCGCCAGCGAGGCGGAGATGGTGATGGCCGCCAAACGCGCCCGTGCCCATGATTTCATTCTGGGGCTGCGCGATCAGGCGGGGCGGACCGGCTATGACGCCCATGTGGGCGAGCGCGGAGTTGCCCTCTCCGGCGGGCAGCGGCAGCGGATTGCGATTGCGCGGGTGGTGCTGAAGAATGCGCCGATCCTGATCCTGGACGAGGCAACCTCGGCGCTGGACAGCGCGGTGGAGGCGGAGATCGAGGAGACATTGCGGGATGTGATGCAGGGCAAGACGGTGATCGCCATTGCGCATCGCCTGTCCACGATTGCGCAGATGGACCGGATTGTCGTCATGGATCAGGGCCGCATCACCGAAGATGGCAGCCATGCCGCGCTGCTGGCGCTGGGGGGCACCTATGCGATGCTGTGGTCGCGGCAGGTGGGCAGCCCCTGCGCGTCGGCGGATTGCTGACGGCAGGCAGAGAACGGCGCGAGGATTGATCCGTGCCGTTCTCTGCCGCGCTGGCTCAGCCGACCGAGCGCGTTTTTTGTCCGGTCGGGGTCAGATCATCGGCGGCAAGCGCCCGGATCTCGGCGATGTCACCCGCAAGCGTCTGAAACACGGCGTCCCCGAACCATTCCAGCGAGGCCTCGCAATCGCCGTCCCGCTGCATTTCGCGCAGCAGGGCGCGGTAGTCATAGGCGCCCTGCATCAGCGGCACCATGCCCGCGCGACAGCCGGCGGCGCTGTAGACATTCGCCGGGGCAAAGACCGGCAGGCGGGTGCGGTCGGAGATGTTCTTCAGGTGGTAATGCGCAATTCTGGACAGCAGGGTCCGGCGCGCCGTCACCGGATCATCCCCGCCTTCCCAGACGTGGAGCGCGTCGAAATTGATGGCCAGCGCATCGTGGTCGGTGGCGTCGATCAGCGCCACGGTTGAGGCGAGCGTATCGGCCAGCGTGCCGGGATGGGTCTCCACCAGCAGGCGCAGCCCGTGATCGGCAGCGATATCGCAGGCGTGGCGCAGGGCGCGGGTGGTCTGGTCGCGGTCCGCCGCCGGGACCGTGGCGCTGGCCTGCATCCCGGCAAAGGTGCGGATCTTGTCCGCGCCCCAGCCCTGCGCCAGCGCACAGAGGGCGCGGGTTCGACGGGTCAGCTCCTGATAGTCCTGTAGGGGCAGGTAGTCGCTGATCATCGGGATCGACAGCCCCTGCGCGGCCATCCACTGGGCGTTATGGATCGCCAGCGGTGACTGATTGCGGGCATGAACACCCCAAAGCTCAATCCCCTGAAACCCGGTATCCCGCGCCCAGAAGGCAATGTCCTTCAGATCAATCAGCTGATGGCGAAAGGAAATCGTGCAGAGCGAGATCTTCATGCCGGCTCCCCCGTCCTCACCGCGGCAAATGCGGGCGGCGCTGGTATCTGTGACTGGCACCAGATCTGGAATTCGGTGTGAAGTGCCTCCTTGATGGCAAACTCCAGCCGGTCCAATGCGTCCAGCGCGGCGATCAGATCCGGCACCAGTGTGCGGTCTCTGGTATGGGCGATTTTCGCGGCAAGGAAATGCAGGCTGCGGAACCCCTCGCAGAGCGCCTCGACCTGATCGCAATTGGCGTCGAACGCGGCAAAGCTGGTGTCCAGCGCGCGCCAGAAGAAGGCAAAGGCGTGTTCATAGGCGTATTTGCGCAGGGATAGCACCGGAAGTTCGCGCAGGGCGATCTCCAGCTCCGGCAGTGCCAGAGGCCTGTCGGGACGGCAGTGATGCGCGATGATGCCGCGCAGGGCGTCCGTCAGCGGGTTGGCGTCCGGGCGGAAGGTCGCGTCGAAATAGGCCACGAGGTCCTGAGGCTCGGGCGCGCGGACGCGTGTGCTGTCGAGGATATAGCCGCCTGCCACGCTGGGCTGTGCCATGGCATTGAGGATGGCGGCGCGCGGCAGATCTCCGCGCCAGCGATAATCCGGGTCGTTCATATGCCAGACCTCGGGGTCGGCGGTCGGCTCGACAATGACGAAATGCGGAAACGGGTCCTGATTGTATTTGGTGTCCCGCTCCGGCAGGTGGAACATGTCGAGCATGACAACCAGCTGGCGGTCGGTGGCCGGGTTGTGGAGCAGTTTTTCAAAGCGGGTCAGGTTGTCGGATTTCGACAGGGCGGGATCGTGCCACTGGCTGACGCGGATGCCATACAGCCGTTCGACCCAGCGGATATAGTGATCCTGCGTCATCTCGGCGCTGTGATAGGCCAGATGCTGATGGGCGGTGATGGCAAAATCGCTGTCCCAGGTGCCAAAATAGAAGGGTCGGAAATCCAGCCCCTCATGCCGCCGGATCGCCGCACAGAGACAGCTGACAAAGCAATGCACGGTGATCTCGCTCGGGTCCTGATTGGCGGGCGCGGTCTCGGGTTCTGCGCTGGGAGGGGTCGGCGGGTCGGGCAGAAGCACATGGATCAGATCGGCGACGGTGACGAAATCCTCCTTGCGGAAGTCACGCTCGGGGATGGCCACGCCGTGGTCGGTTTCCAGATGCACCAGCAGGTTGATCAGCACCACGGAGTCGATATGCAGATCATCGTTCAGCACCGCCTCGGGGCGGAACTGCGCCATATGCGGATTGGCCAGCGGTCCGGCGAGGGTCTGCTGCATTGCGTGCAGCACGCTGTCGAAGGTCATGCGGGCACCTGCTGATCGGCTGTGTGATCGGTGCCGGATGCGTATCTGTTGGCGATGTCGCGGCGGCTGATCTTGCCATTGGCCTGACGCGGCAGGGCGGGGAGGCGGCGCAGGAAGGTTGGTCTCTGGTAGTCGGCCAGCAGATCGGCGCAGTGCGCGCGCAGCTGATCCTCGCTGAGATCCGGGCCGACAAACAGCAGCCCCACCCGCGAACCGGCCTGCGGGTCGGGCAGGCGAAAGGCGACGGCATCCTGCACATCGGGCAGGCTCATCACCGCGCGTTCGACGTCCTGCGGATAGACGTTCAGCCCGGCCACATTGATCATATCGTCCGCACGGGCGGTAAACACCAGCCCGCCATCGGCGGTGAGATAGCCCAGATCGCCGGTTTCGACCCAGTTGGTCGTGGCGGCATCCGTGGTGGCCGGTTCCCCTGTCGTCAGCTGCACGCGGACCGGGCCGGGCGTGCCGGGCGCGCCTGCCTGCAGGTCGAGGTGCGGCAGTGGGCGGCCGACATCGCAGGGCGCCCGCAGGTCCTGATTTATGGCGATACAGCCCACTTCGGAACAGCCATATTGCTGGAACAGATGCCGGGTGCGGGCGCGAATGGTGTGGAACCATGGATCGGGCAGCACGGTCCCGGAGGTGACGGCGGCGTTCAGTGTCTCGTCCGGGGGCAGGAGCCTCGCCAGCGTGTGCAGCATCGCAGGCGAGGTATAAAGCACCGGGTCTGGCAGCTCGCGCAGGCGGCGCAGAATGTATTTCGGGTTCACCGCATCAATGATCACCGGCACATGGCCACGATGCAGCGCCACCAGAACCCCCGGTATCAACCCGTAGGAATGGGTCACCGGGCAGGCGATCACCGGCGTCATCCCGGCCGCGCGGTCAAAGAAGGCGGCATAGGTGCGGATCTCGGTTGCGATGCTGTCCCAGCTGCGGGTGATCACCTTGGCCGCGCCGGTGGTGCCGGAGCTCATCTGCACCAGAACGCCTGCGCCGGGGCGCGCGCTGGCGGTCTGACCGGGCTGCCGGGGCAGCGGTTGCGGGACAAGATCATCCTCCAGAAACCAGTCGCATCCGGCCTTGGTCGCCATCTGTTTTGCGGCTTCCGCCGGGATATCGGCGTGGATTGGGAAAACGCCGGCCTTGTGGTCCTTTAGGTAGAGCAGGGTTGCGAGGCCGAGGCCGGTGTCGCGCATCCGCAGGGCGTAGCGGTGGTGCAGATCATTGCCAAGCGCCTGTTGCAGTCTTGGGTGCAGCGCGGTTGGATCAGAAAGGGTGTCGTTCAACACAAACATGGGTCAGCTGTCCTTTGCAGTGGCCAGAGGGTTGTCGATGAGATGGCGGTAGCTGCCGCGTCGGTCGGGGTCGATTTTGCGGGTGATCAGGCTTTCGGCGTGGATCTGGCGCGCAAAGGGAGCGAAGCCCGCCATGCGCTGTTGCTGCCCGTGATCGGCGGCGTAGCGGTCCAGCCGGTCGCGCAGGCGCTGCCAGAACCGGGTCTCCGGCAGGTCGAAATGGCGTTGCAGGAGGTCCGACAGATCCGCGAGGTTGAAGACAAAGAGCGTGTCCATCACCAATTCGCGCAGCCCGTCAGCACAGGAGAGCGCGTGGAACTGATCCGGCTCTGCGCTGGCAAAGGCGGGGTCAATCGCCGCCAGATCGGGGCATAGCGCGGGCTGCGACAGCAGGGTGTCGACATATTCGACACCATCGTGGAAATCGCGGGCAATGAGGCCGGTCGGCCAGCCGTTGTCATGCTGAAGGATGAGGTTCTGCCCATGGGCTTCCAGCCCGATGCCATGGGCCACCATCAGGTGCCAGACCGGCAGTACCGCCGTTTCAATCAGCTGCGCCAGCCAGCGGTCGCGCCCGTGGGCGGCAATCCAGGGGGCGATCAGCGGCTTGCCGTCCTCTTCTGTCAGGGCCAGCGCGTTGAACGGCATCATCTGATTGTCCGCCATACCGAGCGAGGCCGGGCTTTGCCGCCAGATCGCGGCCAGATGCCCCTCCAGCGCGGTGCCGCGCCCGGCGATGATGCCGGCATATTCCGGCAGCAAGGTCAGCGGATAGCGATCCTGCAACAGCGGGTCACTGGCGATCAGCGCGGCAAGCCAGTCCGATATCAGCGGCGCGATGGTGACGGTTTCGGGGATCAATGTGCGCAGGGACGAGGTGTTGCGCATGGTCATTGCGGTTTTGACATGGGCGCGCTGCGGCTGGTCGGCGTTCATCAGCGTGCGCACCGATTGGGTCGCCCTGTAGCGGTCGCCGATCTCGCCGAGGGGGATCAGCTGGCCTGCGGCGTGCCAGGCCTGCACCAGCGGATCCTGTGCCAGCTGGTCCCATTGCCAGGGGTGGACCGGCAGCAGGGCAAAGCCCTCGGCGCTGCGCATGGCGGCGAGGCTGCGGATGCGCTCCCATTCCGCCGGTCCCAGCTCACGGGGCCAGAAATCCGCATCGGGCAGGCGCTGTTGGACCAGCGCGGGGTGCAGCAGCAGCCCGATCAGGCGAAAACCCTGCCCTGCCTCAGGCCCGTAGCGGAGATGATCGCGGTCGCTAAAACCGCTGCGCGCCTTGTAACAGGGGTGGTAGGGGTGGCCTTCGTGGATGGCGCGCTCCATATCGGCGATGCCCAGCTGGTGCCGCCGGGGCGGGCGGGGGATCTGCCGGTGGTTGAGATCATCCAGATGGGCGGTGCGGTCAAGGTCGACGCGCAGCGCGGCCAGTGCCGCCGCCGGGGCCGTGAGCGCCGAGAGCACGTCCTCAAGCGCGGCGGGCTGCCAGCCGTGCTCCTGTGCCATCTCGATGCTGCCGGCATCCAGCCGATAACGGCCAAAGGCGCCACAGCGCCCGCTGGCGCGGAACGACCGGTTGCCGAGCTGCCAGCGCAATCCGCGATCGTGCCAGGTGATGTCTTGGGCGCAGCCTTCGCTCAGCAGCGCTTCGCATAGCTGTCGCAGCACCCGCAGCGCGCCGCGGGTCTGCCGGGTTTGCGGGTGGGGCTGTGCTTTGCCCAATGGGCACGCGAGGTCATAGACAGGCATCTTGCATCACCTCTCTGGTCTGGCGTTGCGGGGCGGCAATCGGATTGGGGATATCGACAAACAGCCCTTCCTGAGTGTCGGTCTGCAATTCATCCAGATCGTGCAGGCGGGTCAGCAGATTGGCCTTGGTCGCCAGCCGTGGCGCATAGAGCAGCTGCTCCACCAGCGCGCGCGCGGGTCCGGTAAAGCGCGGCCGCAGGCGGTGCAACTCATCGCGCAGCTGCTGCAGGAGCGCGTCTTCGCTAAGCAGCCCGTCGCAGCCCATGCGCCAGATCACCGCAAAGATCTGGTTGACCACAAGGTAGTAGGTCAGGCGGGCGTTGATATGGGTGCGGCTGAACACCAGCGCAGGCACATCGGCGAGGCTGGGCTCGATCTGGCGCAGCGGGGCAAAGGCATCATCGGTGATGAAATAGCCCTGATTGTCGCGGTAGAAGCCCTGCCGGGGCAGCCCCTCGGACAGATCCAGCAAGGCGTTCTGCTGATGCGCCTCAAGGGCGATGCCGTGCCGGTCATAGAGCGTCAGAACCGGGGTGAGCATACAGTCGAGATAGGCGCCGAACCAGCGCGTCGCCGCCTGTCTGCGGGTGCTGCGCTGGCGCGCGGCGAGATCGGCGATCTGCGTGGCCAGCAGCGAGGCACACCCCGGTCGCGGATCGGCCGTAAGTGCGGCGAGGGGGAAGATGCCGGCGCCCGCCTCACCTGCAAAAGGGTTCTTGCGGAAAATCACCTCGAAACCGCTTTCGCGGCGCTCCGGCAGGGTCAGGGTCAGATAGGCCGGATCGTCGATGATCTGAAACTTTGGCAGGCTGGTTGCGATGTTCAGGCGCCGCAGCAGCCGCGCCATCGCAACCCCCTGCTGCAATTCGCTGGCAAGGGTCACGCGCAGCGAATTGGTCAGCCGCACCGGCACCGAGAATTTGAGCATCCAGGGGCACTCGGCGGCAAAGACCGTCCGCAGGGACGACGTCGGGGTGAAAGCCGGACCGGCAGGCCCCAGATCGCGCAGCTGACCGCTGGCCAGCAGGGCCTGAACGGCGGGATCGAGCAGCAGCGCCTGCGCCTGAAGCGGATGGGCCGGGATCAGCTGCTCGCCCGGGTGCAGGCAGAGGCCATCGGTCAGGCCCCCAATATCGCGCAGGATCTGCGACAGCGGCGCGGCGGCGCTGTCCTGGCGGGTAATCTCGGTCCGGGCGGCAAATAGGTGCAGCTGGAACTCTCCCGCATATTCAGGTGCATAGGCCCGCTGCTGCCAATCGGTCAGGCCGTCGCGGCTTTTGGGTGTGGGATGCAGCCAGTGACCAAAGACCAGCGATTGTTCCGCCTGCCGGAACTGGTGCGGGCTGGGGCTCGGCGCGGTGCGCCGCAGCGCGGCTTCGATCTCGGCGTTGCTGTTGAAAATGGCGCGCAGGAACTCTGCCAGTCTGGCCGGATCCGTTGCGCCGGAGCGGTGAAAACACTCCTGCGCGATCAGGCTGATGGTCTGGACCGGTGGCGCCGGCTGCCAATAGGTTTCGCCGCAAAACCGCAGCTGCGCTGCGCCGAATTTCAGCGGGCCGGTCCGGGAGGTATAGCGCAGGCCAAGTCGCAGCACGGCGGGGATATGCGCCAGCGCAATGTCGATCCGGGGCGCGCGATCCGGGGCCGATGATCTGTGGTCGCCGGGCAGCTCGGGGCATTCGCGCAGGAAGCCGTTGAGCAGCGCCTGTAGGCTGGCCGCCAGCGCCGCCTCTGCGGCGGCATCCGGGTGGGGATCGGTCGGTGGGACCGACAGCGGGTCGGGGAACAGGCCTGTCTGATAAACCATCATCGGACCGGCCCCGCCGCCCGCATGGGGCGGTATGGAATTGGGTGCATCTCTTACAGCGCTTCCGCAGCGATGCCAGACAGCGCCACCGAAGAGGGATCCCGGCGGGGTAAGCGGTCTGGCGATGTTACAGGAGAACTGGCGGAATGCTGGCGGCTAAGCGGTGAGGAGACCCCAGCCGCCTTGGCATGATTTCATGCGTTGGTCTTAGGCAATACGGACATGTTTCAAAAGGGTTTTGATCGCCGTAGGTGTGTTTCTGCCGAAGGGGCGCGCCACAGTCTGGCGCGCCCGAAGGGTGAGGGCCGGAGCGGGGTCAGACCCGCCGCTCAGAAGGAGACATTGGCCACGATGGAGACCGAACGGCCCGGTTCCTTAAGCGTTGCAAAGCCGGGATAATCGCCGCCATAGGTGGCGCGGTCGGCGTATTGACGGTCAAAGACGTTGTTGATCTCGGCGCGGATCGAGACATTGTCATAGGCGGCCGGGCGATATTCGGCAAAGAGGTTCAGCACCTCGTAGCCTTCCAGTTTGGTTGTGGGGTCAACCTCGTTCAGCTTTGGATCATAGTCAAAGGCCGCGTCGATATGGCCGCCGACAACCAGGTTCCATTGAGGCAGCTCCTGCTGCACCTCAAGCGCCAGCACCTGTCCGATCGGGGCCCCGGAATCCAGCAGGTAGTAGCCGGAGGCGGGCGCGCCGTTGACGCGGGTTTCGCTGTCGCTGAAGGTCAGCCGGGCAAAGCCGCCCTCCCAGCCATAGGTGGCGCCCAGATTGTAGCCCCGGCTTTCGAAATCATAGCTGGTGACCACCGGGCCTGCGACGTCACGGGTGTCGTCGATCCTGGTCTGGAAAGCTTCTGCGCCAAGGGTCCAGTTGCCGCTCTGCCAGTCGGCGCCGATGACAACATTGCTGGCACGGCGCGGTTTCAGCGCCGAATAATCCCAGTCGCGGAAGAACAGGAAGTTGTCCTCGACCCCGATCCCGCCAAAGACGTTGGAATAGCCCGCCCGCAGGGACAGGGCATCATTGACGCTATAGACGATGGAGAGGTTGCCACTCAGCCCGGAGCTGTCCTGCTGATAGGGGCTGCCGCTCTGGCCGAAGTCCTGGCCGGTAAAATCGTTCCAGTCATAGCGCAGACCGGCGGAGACCTTCAGCCGGTCGCTGGGTTGCAGACGGGCCTGGGCAAAGACGCCGACGGTCCGGCTTTGTTCCGAGGGGCGATTGCTGCCCCAGAAATCGCCGCTTGCGGTGCTTTTCTGGTCCTGGAAGTCCACCCCGGCGGTGATGGTATCGCTCTCTGACAGGTGGAACCGGTTCTGGAAGGTCGCGGAATAGGTCCGGGTCACACCCACGCTGGTTTCTGTGGTGCCGATGCTGCCGATCTCATTCTCGGAAAACCCGATGGTGGCCGAGGGATCCCAGTTGCCGCCGCCGTTCACATCCTCGTAGCGCAGCGAATAGACCGTGCGTTTGGTGTCATAGACCGTGCCAAGCGGGTTGAAGGACGCGGTGCCGAAATTGGCGCGGCGGTTGCGCAGGGCGGTGTCCTGCATCTGCTGGCCGGAGAATTCAAACCGGTGGCCTTCGTCGGTCTGATAGGCCAGTTTCAACAGGCCGGCGGTCAGGTCGCTGCGGGTGCCGCCTACCGTGTCGCCGGCGCCATCGGTGTAATCGTCACCGGTCATGCGCTTGCCGTAGAGCAGGATCTCGAACCCGTCTGCCTGCCCGGCCAGCGTCAGAGAGCTGCCGAAGGTATCGCCGTTTTCGCCGTAGCTGAGACGTGCTTTGCCGCCAATGGCCTGACCGTCGGTCAGGATGTCCTCGGCGTCGATGGTTTCCATCACCACCCGACCGGCCAGGGCGCCGGGGCCTGCATCGGCCGGGGCCACACCGGGATCGACCCGGACGGATTTCATCAGGCCGGGGTCAAAGGCATTGGCGCTGGCGTGGTGGAACACGCGGTTGTTCTGGGACACGCCGTCGACCTGTACCGCCAGTTTCAGCATGTCGATGCCGTTGACGTAGATCTTCTGCGCCACCGGGATTGCCCCGCCCACCGACACCGAGGCGATTCCCGCAAAAAGGTCTTTCAGATCGCCCATCGCGGCGCGTTCGATTTCCGCATCCGCCACATAGACCGCCGTCGCCCGGTCAGCGGCTTCGCCATCGCTGTCGCGCTGCTTCACAAGGATGGGGTCGAGCGACAGGACAGTGTCGTCCTGCGCGTAACCTGTTGTTGCGGAAAAGAGAGTGAGCGCCGTGCTGCACAGCAGCCCGGTCATGAGGAGGGAGGATTTCTGTGCTGTTTGATGTGCCATGTTAACCCGCGTGATAATGTGCTGATAGCTTGGGGTAACCTGGCTTTGCCCCCGCTGGGGCCTTGGGTCTCATAGTGAGCATTGCGGCACCTTGCAAGCAGCGGTGGCAAAAAATCTTGCCTTACCTGTCTGCCTGTCTGGCTGATGGTCGGGCCCCCGCAGCGTGCTGTGGACAGACAGCGCAGGCAATGACGTCTGGACTTTTGCCCGGTCCCGGCCTAACAAGCGGGCGATTTTGAGCCAGCCATATCGCCAGCCTTCCTCCATCTGACGGGATTGAACATGGCAAATTGGACGCGATTGCAGCTGACTGCTGCGCTGGTGCTTGGATTGGTCGGCGCTGCTGCCGCCAATGACGACAGGCCGGAGACACCCCTTCTTGACACCGCGCGGGGCGCGCAGGCTGTGCCGTCGCAGCCGCAGGCCCTCGTGGTGCTGGATGTTGCAGCTGCGGATACGCTGGCGGCACTGGATGTGCCGATGGCCGGGCTGCCATCGCGGCTGTATGTCGATTATCTGAACGCCGAGCAGGCGCAGGCGACCCCGGTCGGGACGCTGTTTGAGCCGGATTTCGAGGCGATTGCCCTGCTGGGGCCGGATCTGATCATTGCGGGCGGACGGTCCTCCGCTCAGGTCGATGCGCTGTCGGAGATTGCGCCCACCGTGGACATGACGATCTGGGGCGCTGATCATGTGGATATCGCGCTGTCACGGCTGCGCAGCTATGGCGCGCTGATGGGCCGGAGCGCGCAGGCCGCCACGCTTGAGGCGGCGTTTCTGACCAAGCTGGAGAGCACCCGCGCCGCCGTTGCCGACCGGGGGCGCGCGCTGATCGTGATGACCAATGGTCCGAAGGTGACAACCTATGGCCGCGAGTCCCGTTTTGGCTGGATTCACAACGCGCTGAACCTGCCCGAAGCGGTGGTCGAGCAACCTGCCGCGGCGGCGGCTGAGGCGGCGGAGGCCGCGCCCCATGGCGAGGCGATTTCCTTTGAATATATCGCTGAGGCGAATCCCGACTGGCTGATCGTCGTGGACCGGGCCAGTGCCATCGGGCAGGACAATCAGGCCGCCGCCGCGACGCTGGACAATCCGCTGGTGACCGGCACTGAGGCCTGGAAGAAAGGTCAGGTCATCTATCTGAACTCCGCCAACATCTACATCGCAGGCGGTGGCATCCAGTCGATGACCGCGACGCTGGAGGATATCCTGGCCGGGTTTGCGCGCGGTGGCTGAAACCGCGGCGCCAGCCCGCGTGTCGGGCGGATCACCGGCGGGGCGGCTGGGCCTGTGTCTGCTGCTGCTGGCGGGTCTGGCGGTGCTGAGCTGCGCGATTGGCGTCACTCAGGTCTCGCCGCTGGCACTGTTTGACGACCCACGGGCGGCGCAGCTGCTGCTGGTCAGCCGCATACCGCGCACGCTGGCGGTGATCCTGACCGGGGCGACGATAGCGGTTGCCGGGGTGATCATGCAGCTGCTGGTGCGCAACCGATTTGTCGAGCCGGGCACCACCGGCACCAATGAGGCGGCGATGCTGGGGCTGCTGGGGGCAACCCTGCTGGCGCCGGCATGGCCGATCTTTGCCAAGATGCTCTGCGCGGCGGTTGCAGCGCTGCTCGGGACGTTGGTCTTTCTGGCGCTGGCCCGGCGCATTCCACCGCAGCGGCCCCTGCTGGTTCCGCTGGTGGGGCTGGTTTATGGCGGCATCCTTGCGGCCTGCGCCAGCTTCGTCGCGTTTCAGGCCGATCTGCTGCAATATCTGGCGATCTGGATGAGTGGCGAGTTTTCCGGCGTCCTGTCAGGCCGTTACGAGCTGTTGTGGCTGGCGGGCGTCCTTGCCGTGCTGGCCTATCTGGTGGCGGATCAATTCACCATTGCCGGTCTGGGAGAGGTCGCCAGCCGGAGCCTCGGTCTGCGCTACCGGCAGGTGCTGGGCTTTGGCGTGGTGGTGGTGTCGCTGGTGTCGGCGCTGGTGATTGTCACCGTGGGCGTGCTGCCCTTTGTCGGGCTGGTGGTGCCCAATCTGGTGTCCCGGATCATGGGCGACAATCTGCGTGAAAGCCTGCCCGTGGTGGCGGCCACCGGCGCCGGGCTGCTGTTGATCTGTGACATGCTGGGGCGGGTCCTGCGGGCGCCCTACGAGATTCCGGCCGGCACGGTGTTCGGGCTGTTCGGAGCGGCGCTGTTCCTCATCATGCTGCTGCGCCGGGGCGCACATGGTTGACCTGTCCTTCTCATGGATCGACCGGCGCCTGTTGCTGCTGGCGGGGCTGCTGATGGGTGCGGCGGTTGGTTTTGTCGGCTGGGGCCTGCCATGGTCCGAGGGCGCCCCATCGCGCTACATCCTTGGGCTGCGCATGACGAAGCTGGCCGGGCTGCTCTGCGTCGGGGCTGCGGTCGGGCTGGCCACTGTGCTGTTCCAGACGCTCAGTCAGAACCGGATCCTGACGCCTTCGATCATGGGGTTCGATGCGCTGTTTCTGCTGACCCAATCGGTGCTGGTTGCGGTTTTCGGCCTTGCGGGGATGGTGCAGCTGTCGGGATTTGCCGGGTTTGCGCTGGACACCGCCGTGATGATGACGGCGGCGCTGCTGTTGTTTACCAGCCTGCTGCGGCGGACCCGGGGGGACATCCAGCTGCTGATCCTTGTTGGCGTGGTGATTGCGGTATTGCTGCGGACGCTGGCCGGGTTTTTGCAGCGGCTGATGGATCCGTCGGCCTTTGCCGTGGTGCAGGGGCGCATGTTTGCGCAGTTCGGCAGTATCGACCGGACCGCCCTGTTGGCGGCGCTGGTGGTGATCCTGCCGGTTGCCCTGTGGCTGCTGCGCCGCTCGGCGCTGCTGGATATCGTGGCCTTGGGACGCGATCAGGCCCGCAGTCTGGGGGTGCGGTATGACCGGCTGCATTTGCAGCTGCTCTGCGTGATTGCGGCGCTGGTTTCGGTTTCTACCGCCCTTGTTGGTCCGCTGGCCTTTCTCGGGCTGCTGGTCACCAGCCTTGCCCATAGCCTGATGCAAAGCCATCGCCACGCACTGCTGCTGCCTGCTTCGGCGCTGATTGCGGCGCTGGTTCTGGTGGCGGGGCAGACCCTGTTCGAGCGGCTTCTGGACCTGCAGTCCAGCCTTGCGATCGTGATCGAATTCTGCGGTGGGCTGCTGTTCATCGTGCTGTTGTTGAAAGGAAAACTGAGATGATCACCGTGGCGGGCCTGTCGTTCACACTGGCCGGAAAGACGATCCTGAACGCGGTTGATGCCAGCCTGCCTGCCGGGAAGATCACCGCGCTGATCGGGCCGAACGGGGCGGGGAAATCGACCCTGCTGAAGCTGATTGCGCAGCAGATGCCTGCAAGTGGCGGCGCGATCACCCTGTCGGGTCGCGATCTGCGCGGGATCAGACCGGATCAGCTGGCGCGGCGCATGGCGGTGGTTGGCCAGCAGCTGGAGGTGGCCAGCCGGGTGCGGGTGCGCGATCTGGTCGGCTTTGGGCGCTGGCCGCATAGTCAGGGGCGGCTGACGGCGCAGGATCACGCCGCGATTGACGCCGCGCTGGCGCAGTTCGGGCTTGACGATCTGACCGACCGGTTTCTGGATGAGCTGTCCGGCGGCCAGCGCCAGCGTGCCTTTATCGCGATGGCCTATGCGCAGGACACCGACTGGCTGCTGCTGGATGAACCGCTCAACAATCTGGATCTGAACCATGCGCGCAACCTGATGGCGCAGCTGCGCCGTCTCGCCGATACCCGTGGCAAAAGCATCGTGATCGTGCTGCATGACCTCAACTATGCGATCAGCTGGGCCGATCATGTGGTGGCGCTGGCTGGGGGGCGCGTCGCCTTTGCCGGTCCGGTTGCCGAGGTTGCGACGGGCGAGACCCTCAGCGCGCTGTACCAGACGCCGGTGGCGCTGCGCGAGATCGAGGGGCGGCGTATTGCCTGCTATCATGGCTGAGGTCGGCCTGTTCGCGTGGGATTGACGGCACCGGGGGGGCTGCGGATAGCTTCTGCGCAGAACCTGACATCTGATGGCACGCCCGAATGAAACGTATCTACGAACCTCTGGCCTATACCGATCGCCCGATCCAGACGCGGTACTGGAACCGGTTTCTGCCCGATCCGGCGCCACGATACGCGCCGCTGCGCGATGAGGTGACGGCGGAATTTGCCATAATCGGAGGCGGCTATACCGGCCTGTCGGCGGCGCTGACCCTGGCCGAAAACGGCGGCGATGTGGTGTTGCTGGATGCCGAACGGCCCGGCTGGGGGGCCTCGGGGCGCAATGGCGGGCTGGTTTCGGTGGGCAGTGCCAAACTGGCCGATGATGCCATTCTGCGCCGCTATGGCGAACCGGATGCGCGCCGGTTCTTTGATGCCGAACGCGCGGCCGTCGATCTGGTGGAGCAGTATCTGGACCGGTTCGCGCTGGAGGTGGATCGCCATTCGCGGGGCTACACCTATGTGGCGCATCGCGCGGACCGTCTGGAGGAGCTCCATGCCTATGGGCAGGAGTACACCCGCCGCTATGATCTGCCGTATGAATTTGTACCAAAGGAAGACATGGCGGCGCAGGGGCTGAACAGCCCGGAGTTCCATGGCGCGGTCCATCTGCCTGTGGGGTTTGCGCTGAACCCGATGAAATTCGTGCTTGGCCTGACCCGCGCGGCAGAGGCGGCGGGGGTGCGGATGTATTCGGACAGTGCCGTCGAGGCGATTGACACGCAGGGTGACGGCTATCTGCTGCGGGTCGCCGACGGGCAGGTCCGCGCCAGGCGGTTGCTGATTGCCACCAATGGCTATTCTTCGGACGATCTGCCGGGTGCATTCGCGGGCCGCTATCTGCCGGTTCAGTCCAATATCATGGTGACCCGCCCGCTGAGCGAGGCCGAGATTGCCGACCAGGGCTGGTGGAGTGAGCAAATGGTCTGCGACAGCCGCACGCTTTTGCATTATCTGCGCCTGTTGCCGGATCGTCGGCTGTTGCTGGGGCTGCGCGGATCGGTGCGGGTGAGCGAGGAGAATATCGCCGCCACCAAAGCCCGCGCGCGGGCGGATTTTGACCGGATGTTCCCGGCCTGGCGCCATGTGGAGACGGAGTATTTCTGGTCCGGGCTGATCTGTATGACCCGCAATCTCGTGCCCTTTGCCGGGGCGGTGCCGGGGCTGGATAACGCCTGGGCCGCGCTCGGGTATCATGGCAGCGGCGTCTGTATGGCGCCTTATGCCGGGGCGCTGATCGCCGATCAGGCGCTGGGGCGCAGCCGCCTGCCGCATCCCGATCTGATGCAGCGTCCGCTGCGCCGGTTTGAGCTGGGCCGCTGGCGGCGGATGTCGCTGCCGCTGGCCTTTGGCTGGTATCGGATCAAGGACCGGATCTGACCGGACCCCGGCAGCGGCATCAGAGCGGCGCGCTATGCGGCTGGTGGATCCGGCTCTGTCGCAGGCTGTCCGGGGCCGGGCCGCGAAAGGCGCTGCGGCGGATCACGTCCGGCGCATGGCCATAGGTTTCGCGGATGTGCTGGCTGAGGCTCTGATAGCTGCCAAAGCCGGTGGCGACCGCGACCTGACGCAGCGGTATATCGGTCTGGGTCAAGAGCTGATGGGCGCGTTCGATCCGCAAGGACCGGTAAACGCTGAGCGGCGAGCGTTCAAAATGGCGGGTAAAGCGCCGTTGCAGGCAGCGGGTGGAGACATTCAGCATATCGGCCAGTTCGGCCACCGACAGCGGCGTTTCGATATGGTCCTGCATCACGGCGAGGCATTGGGTGATCAGCCCGTCGCCTGCGGATTTCTGTTCTAGGTTCAGCGCAATACGGCTCTTCTTGGGGCGTTTGCCGGTATCAAGACCGAGGTAATGCGCCATGCCATTCGCGGCCAGTCGCCCGCAGTCGGCGGCGATGATATCCAGCAGCATATGCGGGGAGGCAAAACTGCAAATCGCCGAATGCACGGTGCCGGAGGCGGCAGTGGCGGCGCCGTCCTGATCCTGACGCAGGCTGCATTCCCCGGCCGAGGCGAGGAAATTCGGATGGATCGCCAGATGGTGATCGCCGCCGCGCGCCAGCGCATCCAGCAGGAACACCGCACCGCCGACAAAGGCGCTGCGCTCTGACAGGCGCATCACCTGATTGACGCGGGCGCGTTCCTTGGCATTCAGCTGCCAGCGGCTGTGAATATCGCCCAGAAACACCACGAGCGCGCGGGCGCGACCGGCAACCGGGCCGCTGGCGAGTATATCCAGACCACAGACGCGCACCCGGTATTGCACCCCGTCCAGCAGATCGTTTGCGGCGTCGAACAGGTCGATGATGATCTGGGCGCGGGATCGTGGCGCGCCGTCGGGAAGGACGACATCAATGTGACGCAGGCCACGGCCACCGGTGCGGGCAATCTCGCTATCGCCGTGGGGCCGGGAATGAAGTGTCATCTGTCTGCCTCGCATACGGTGAGCGGGATGGATCGGCATAGGGGTGCCGCCGGTGGGAACCGGCGACACCTTGGGTCTTGGCGTGGATTTATTCCGCCGCCTCTGCGTAATCCTCCATCGGAGGGCAGGTGCAGATCAGGTTGCGGTCGCCATAGGCATTGTCGACGCGGTTCACCGCCGGCCAGTATTTATCCACACCGAGGTTGCCCGGAGGGAAGCAGGCCTGTTCGCGGCTGTAGGGGCGATCCCACTCACCGACCAGATCGCGCACGGTGTGTGGTGCGTGCTTCAGCGGGTTGTTTTCGGCGTCGATCTTGCCGTCGATGATGTCCTGCGCCTCCGACCGGATGGACAGCATGGCATCGCAGAAGCGGTCCAGCTCGTCCTTGGGTTCGGATTCGGTCGGCTCCACCATCAGCGTGCCCGCCACCGGCCAGGACATGGTCGGCGCGTGGAAACCGCTGTCGATCAGGCGCTTGGCCACATCATCCACGGTCACGCCGCCGTCGTCATTCAGCGGACGGGTGTCCAGAATGCACTCATGCGCCACCCGACCGGATTCGGAGGTGTAGAGGATCGGATAGGCATCCTTCAGACGTGCCGCGATGTAGTTGGCGTTGAGGATCGCAACCTTCGTCGCCTGCGTGAGGCCAGCCCCCCCCATCAGCAGCACATAGGCCCAGCTGACCGGCAGGATCGAGGGCGAGCCGAAGGGCGCTGCCGAGACAGGACCCACGGCGGTGCCGTATTCCGGGTGACCCGGCAGGTGTTCGGTCAGATGCGCCTTGACGCCGATCGGACCCATGCCGGGGCCGCCACCGCCATGCGGGATGCAGAAGGTCTTGTGCAGGTTCAGGTGGCTGACGTCGCCGCCAATGTCACCCGGACGGGACAGGCCGACCATCGCGTTCATATTTGCACCGTCGATATAGACCTGACCGCCGTGCTCATGGGTGATCTGGCAGACCTCCTGAACGGTGGTCTCGAACACGCCGTGCGTGGAGGGGTAGGTGATCATGCAGGCGGCGAGGTGGTCCGAGTGTTTCTCGGCCTTTTCGCGGAAATCCGCGACGTCGATATTGCCTTTGTCATCCGCCTTGATCGGAACCACCTGATAGCCAACCATCTGCGCGGTGGCCGGATTGGTGCCATGGGCGGAGGTCGGGATCAGGCAGACGTTGCGATGACCCTGACCGTTTGCCGCGTGGTAGTTGCGGATGGTCAGAAGGCCTGCATATTCGCCCTGCGCGCCAGAGTTCGGCTGCTGGGAGATCGCATCATAACCGGTGATCTGGCAGAGCTTGTCGTTCAGATCGGCGATCATCTCATGGTAGCCCTGCGCCTGATCTTCGGGAACGAAGGGGTGCAGGTTGCTGAATTCCGGCCAGGTGACCGGGATCATCTCGATGGTCGCGTTCAGCTTCATGGTGCAGGAGCCAAGTGGGATCATCGCACGGTCCAGCGCCAGATCGCGGTCAGCCAGACGGCGCATGTAGCGGGTGATCTCGGCCTCGGCCCGGTTCTTGTGGAAGATCGGGTGGGTGAGATAGGCGCTCTCGCGCAGCATGGCTTCGGGCAGGCGGTACTGCTTGTTGGAGCTGTCGTCCTTGCGGTCGATGCCAAAGGCACCCCAGACGGCCTCGATGGTTTCGGCGCGGGTCTGTTCGTCGAGCGAGATGCCGACCTTGGTTTCGCCGACGCGGCGCAGGTTGATGCCGCGCTGAACAGCGGCTTCCATGACGGTTTTCTGCAGGTGACCCACCTCAACCGTGATGGTGTCAAAGAAGACTTCCGGTTCGACCTTGAACCCGGCCTGTTCCAGACCAGCCGCCATGCGGGCGGTCTTGCGGTGCACGGATTGCGCAATCGCCTTGATGCCATCGGGGCCGTGGTAGACCGCATACATCGACGCGATCACCGCCAGCAGCGCCTGTGCGGTACAGACGTTGGAATTGGCTTTTTCGCGGCGGATGTGCTGTTCGCGGGTTTGCAGCGACAGGCGATAGGCCTTGTTGCCGCGGGCATCGACGGACACGCCGATGATCCGGCCGGGCATGGAGCGCTTCAGCTTGTCGGTGGTCGCCATATAGGCCGCGTGCGGGCCGCCGTAGCCCATCGGGACGCCGAACCGCTGGGTCGAGCCGATGGCGATATCGGCGCCCATTTCGCCGGGGGATTTCAGCAGCGCCAGCGACAGGATATCCGCCGCGACAACCGCAACGCCCTTGTTGTCATGCAGGGCGGCGATCTGGTCGCTGAAATCGGTGACATGGCCGTGGGTGCCGGGATACTGGAAGATCGCGCCAAAGACGGCGGCGGCCTCCAGTTCGGAGGGATCGGCGACAACAACGTCGATGCCCAGAGGTTCGGCGCGGGTCTGGATCACGGCGACGGTCTGCGGGTGGCAGTTCTTGTCCACGAAGAAGGCCGCGTTATTCGCCTTGGAGCGCGACCCACGATGGGCCATCGCCATGGCTTCGGCCGCGGCGGTGGCTTCGTCGAGCAGCGAGGCATTGGCCACCGGCAGGCCGGTCAGATCGCTGACCATGGTCTGGAAGTTCAGCAGCGCCTCAAGACGACCCTGCGAAATCTCAGGCTGGTAAGGCGTGTAAGCCGTGTACCAGGCGGGGTTTTCCAGGATGTTGCGCAGGATCGGCGCCGGGGTGGTGGTGCCGTGGTAGCCCTGACCGATCAGCGAGGTCAGCACCTTGTTCTTGCCCGCGATCTCTCGCATGTGGAACAGCGCATCGCGTTCGGTCATCGCCGGACCCCAGTCCAGCGCCTCTTTCTGGCGGATGGCGGGGGGCACGGTGGCGTCGATCAGCTCATCGAGGGTGTTGAAACCGATGGTTTTGAGCATATCGGCCATTTCACGCGGGCTGGGCCCGATGTGGCGGCGATTGGCAAAATCATAAGCTTCGTAATCAGTCAGTTTGAAGGCCATGTGGAGCGCTCCTGTTGCGAGGGGTCGCCTGCCGAGGCTGCGGGAGCCTCCGGCGGGGATATTTAGAGCCAGAAGATGCGGCGGAGCCGGTTGCCGGATCCGCCGCGCAGGATCAGCCGATCAGCGCCTTGTAGCCGTCCAGATCCATCAGATCCTCCAGCTGCGAGGTGTCGGAGAGTTTGATCTTGTAGATCCAGGCCGCGCCTTCGGGGTCTTCGTTCAGGGCGCCGGGGTTGTCGGCCAGAGTCTCGTTGATGGCGGTGATCTCGCCATCGAGCGGGGCGTAGATTTCCGACGCGGCCTTCACCGATTCAATGACGCCGATCTCGCCGCCTTTTTCAAATTCCTCGCTGCTGCCCTGCTGCTCGATGAAGACAACTTCACCCAGCTGCTCGGCGGCATGTTTGGTGATGCCGAGCGTGGCGGTGTCGCCCTCGACGGTGATCCATTCGTGGTCTTCGGAATAATAGGTGGTCATCTCGGGTACTCCTGGAGCTTAACGTTTGTAGTTCTGGGTGACGAAGGGCAGCGCGGTGATTTCTGCATCATGGGGCTTGCCACGGATGATCAGCTTGACCTGTTCGCCCGGTTTGCCATGCGGCGCGGCGACATAGCCCATGGCGACCGGGCCGCCGACGGTGGGGCCAAAGCAGCCGGAGGTGATTTCACCGATGGTATTGCCGTCGGCGCATTGGATTTCAACGTGCTGACGGGCGGGCGCGCGACCGGAGGGTTTGATGCCGACCAGTTTCTTCGCGGCCCCCTCGGCCAGCTCTTTCTGGATGCGGGCGGCACCGGGGAAGCCGCCCTCTTCCTTGCGGCGTTTCTGGATCGCCCAGGCCAGCGAGGCCTCGATCGGGGAGGTCGACTGGTCGATGTCATTGCCATAAAGGCAGAGACCGGCCTCCAGACGCAGGGAGTCGCGCGCGCCCAGACCGGCGGGTTCGCAATCGTCATGGGCCAGGAACAGCCTGGTGATGCGTTCGGCGTCAGCCTCGGGGATGGAAATCTCATAGCCGTCTTCGCCGGTGTACCCGAGGCGGGAAATGCGGCATTCCACGCCGTCGATATCGGCAAGGATGGTTTCCATGAATGTCATCTCGCGGGCGGCGGGGCAAAGGTCGCCCACCACATTTTCGGCTGCCGGGCCCTGAACGGCGACCAGCGCGCGGTCGAAGATCTCGGTCACCTCGACACCGTCGAGATGCGCCTTCATATGGGGGATGTCCTGATGGCGCAGGGCGGCGTTCACCACCACGAAGTAATGATCGCCGGCATTGGAGACGATGAGGTCGTCCATGATGCCGCCATCGTCATTGGTGAAGAAGCCATAGCGTGCCTTGCCTTCCTTGAGGGTGGCAAAGGCCTGCGGGCAGAGCGCCTCCAGCTTTTCGCCGACGTTGTCGCCGCGCAGGATCACCTGGCCCATGTGGCTGACATCGAACAGCGCAGCCTTTTCGCGGCACTGTTTGTGCTCTCCCATGATGCCCATGGGGTACTGGACCGGCATTTCCCAGCCGGCAAAATCCACCATCTTGCCGCCGAGGGCGACATGCAGGTCATAGAGCGGGGTACGTTTCGGCGCGTCGGTCATAGCGTCTTGCCCTTGAATTGATGTGGTTGAAAAGCCGGGGCGCGACGCCTGCCGCGCCCCGATGTCGGTTGGTCTTGATTATTCTGCCGCGCCTTTGCTCGGCTCTTCGGTCTGCCCGTTGGAGGCAAAGAACTCTTTCGTCACCTTGAAGACGACCGGGCTCAGCAGGGCGAGGGCGATCAGGTTCGGGATCGCCATCATCGCGTTCAGCGTATCCGCCAGCAGCCAGATGAAGCCCAGATCCGCCGTGGCCCCGAAGTAGATCGCGACGATCCACAGCACACGGTAGCCGATCAGCACCTTGGCACCCAGAAGATAGCCGACGCATTTCTCGCCATAGTAGGACCAGCCCAGAATGGTGGTAAAGGCAAAGATCGACAGCGCGATGGCGATCACATAGCCGCCAAAGCCGGGCAGGGAGGTTTCAAAGGCCAGCGAGGTCAGCGCTGCACCGCTTTCGCCCGAGGTCCAGGCGCCGGAGGCGATGATGGCCAGACCGGTGATGGAACAGACGATGATGGTGTCGATGAAGGTGCCCAGCATGGCGATCAGGCCCTGATTTACCGGACCTTTGGTTTCAGCTGCGGCATGGGCGATCGGGGCGGAGCCAAGACCGGCTTCGTTCGAGAACACGCCACGGGCCACACCAAAGCGGATTGCTGCCCAGACAGCGGCCCCGGCAAAGCCGCCTTCAGCGGCCGAGGGGGTGAACGCATAGGTGAAGACAAGACCCAAGGCATGGCCCAGCTGATCGGCGTTGATGATCAGAACCAGCAGGCCGATCGTGACATAGCTGACCGCCATGAAGGGGACCAGTTTCCCGGCCACCGCACCGATGCGGGTGATGCCGCCAAGGATCACGGCGCCGGTCAGCACCATCAGCACGATACCGGTGATGGAGGGGTTGAAGCCGAAGTTGGTTTCCAGCACCTGTGCCACACCATTGGCCTGGACACCATTGCCGATGCCGAAGGCGGCGATTGCCCCGAACAGCGCAAAGGCAAAGCCGAGCCAGGCCCAGTTCGCGCCAAGCCCGTTCTTGATGTAATACATCGGGCCGCCGACATAATTGCCCTGGCTGTCCTGTTCGCGGTATTTTACCGCCAGCACGGCTTCGGAGTATTTAGTGGCCATGCCGACCAGTGCGGTCATCCACATCCAGAACAGCGCGCCGGGGCCGCCGAGGAACACGGCGGTGGCAACGCCGGCGATATTGCCGGTGCCGATGGTGGCCGACAGCGCGGTCATCAGCGCGTTAAACGGGGTGATCTGGCCCTCGCCATCTCCGGCCTCGCGGCCCTTGAACAGCAGGGCAAAGCCGGTGCCGATGCGCAGGATGGGCATCAGCTTCAGCCCGATCTGCAAGAACAGGCCAACGCCGAGAATGAGGACCAGCATCAGCGGTCCCCAGACGATCCCGTTGATATAGCCCACAATCGAATTCAAAACTTCCATAATTTTCCTCCCTTTGGGTGGTGGTCCTTGGCCTATGAGTGCCTGTCCCGGCCTTTGCTGCGGTTCGCGACCGATGACAAGTCGATTTCCCGGTCCTGCCCCTCCTGCCGCGACCCACCAGTCGCGGGGCAATCCCGGCCCGAGGGGTGGTCCGTTAGTCGGCACCCCCCGCAAGGCTGTCGCCAAGCTGCCTGTTGCGGGCTTCCTTGAGCGCCGCAAAATCCTCATCCGCGTGAAAGGAAGAGCGGGTCAGAGGTGTCGCCGAGACACCAAGGAACCCTTTGCTTCGGGCCATGCGTTCGATCTGCTCAAACTCCTCCGGGGTGACGAAGCGATCAATCGGATGGTGTTTCGGGGTGGGCTGAAGATACTGTCCCACGGTCAGGAAATCGACGTCCGCAGCGCGCAGATCATCCATCACCTGACGCAGGTCTTCCAGGGTTTCTCCCATGCCGACCATCAGGCCGGATTTGGTAAAAACCTGTGGATTGGCGCGTTTGGCGTCATCCAGCAGCCGCAGCGAGCTGTAATACCGCGCACCGGGGCGGACACGGGGGTAGAGATGTGGGACGGTTTCCAGATTGTGGTTGAACACATCCGGGGCCGCGTCAAAGACGATCTTTGCGGCATCACCCTTGCCCAGAAAATCCGGGGTCAGCACCTCAATCGTGGTGCCGGGGGTCTGGTGGCGCACGGCGCGGATGGTCTGGGCGATATGCGCCGCGCCGCCGTCCTCCAGATCATCGCGATCAACGCTGGTGATCACGACATGGCGCAGCGCCAGTTTCTTGACCGCCTGTGCCACCCGACCGGGCTCAAAGGCGTCCAGCGCATCGGGGCGACCGGTCGAGACATTGCAGAAGGAACAGCCGCGGGTGCAGATCTCGCCCATGATCATCATGGTGGCATGACGTTTGGACCAGCATTCGCCGATATTGGGGCAGGCGGCCTCTTCGCAGACGGTGGTCAGATTGTGATCCCGCATCAGGCGGCGGGTCTCGAAATACTCGGCGCTCTCGATTTTCTTGCGGCGGATCCACTTCGGTTTGCGGGGGATCTCGCTATCGGCCTTTTTCGATTTTTCCGGGTGGCGGAGCCGCGGCATGGGGACGTTCATCCTACGGCCTCCTTACGCTTGCCGACAAAGGCACCTTCGGGACCGGTCTTGGCGATAGCAGGCATCGAGGTTGAAAAGCGTTTGTCCACCGCGACATAGCCCGCAGGGCCGTCACCGATAACGATCCGATCATAAAGGCTCATCTCTGCCCCTCACTATTGTCTGTCAGGGGAAAACAGCCCCTAACTCTCCCGTGTGTTTCCTTTAAGAAACTTTTCCACGATAAGCAACGATTGCTTTTACATAGAAACTTTGACCTATCACCGGGGGAAGGGTAAACATTGGGAAACTCAGGAGATTGCACGCCCATGGAACCCATCAACGCGGAAGACGGCGCCCCCGCGACGGAGTTTGCCGAGGCTCCCGATGGTGATGCGCTGGGGAAAATGATTCGCGAATCCCGCAAGGAGAAGGGGCTGACGCTGGAGGAAGCGGCGCGGGCCGCGAACATCGGCCGCTCCACCCTGTCGAAGATCGAGAACAACCAGACCCGCCCCAGTTTCGAGATCATCCGCCGCCTGATGCAGACGCTGGATTTGCAGACGCCGCAGCTGTTTGTGCAATCCGCCAAGAGCGATATCTCCGGGCGGCGCGACTACACCCGCAAGGGCGCGGGAGAGCATCAGGAAACCCAGACCTACGACCACGAACTGGTATGCACCGAGCTGACCAGCAAGCGGATGCTGCCCTATATCAGCCGCATCAAGGCGCGTGACGTGTCGGAGTTCGAAAGCTGGATTCGCCACAGTGGCGAGGAGTTCATGTTCGTGATCAGCGGTGAACTGGTTCTTTACACCGAACATTACCGCCCGCTGCCGATGAAGGCCGGCGATACGGTCTATTACGACAGCGGCATGGGCCATTGCTGCGTTTCGACCAGTGAAGAGGACGCGCAGGTGCTCTGGGTCTCGCTGAACTGATCCGAACTCAGCGGCGCCCCCGGCGATATGCAATCTGCGCCGCCCGGATATTGGCCGGGGCGGCGCAGATCGGTGTTCCATGGCTCGGGGTGATCCGCCTATTCGGCAGCAATCTCCAGCGCCGCGCAGTTGGCCGTGCTCTCGTCGGCTTCCATGCGTGACCAGTTAAGATCGCCCTCGTAGCGCCAGACCAGATGCCCCTGATCGTCCATCGCCATCAGATGAAGCCAGCCATTGTCGAACAGGGCGCGCACCTGTGGGTGGCGGTCCAGGATCTGCGTCATGGCATCGCGCGGCGCCTCGATCACCACGGTCAGCCGCAGCGGGTCATGTTGCAGCGCCTCGCCATCATGCACCGATTGCCAGGGCAGACCGGGTTTCAGCGCGCCGCCATTGCCTTCCAGCACACCGATGCCACCGGCGACGTTGTGCAACAGTTTGTTGCCGCCACCGAACAGGGCGGGGGCCACGCTGGAGCCGTAGTATTGCAGGCTGATCCAGCTTGCGACCACCACCGGCGCGGTCATGATCAGCTCCAGCACGCCAAAGCCCTCATCCGCCCGCCAGTCATAGCTGTGCAGGAAGGATTGCCCGTCAAGCGCCCGGCCCTCGGTCCGCTGACGCGGGGCGGCGATAAAGGCGCGGCAACCGGCCAGCCCCCATTCCGGGCGCAGTTCCGCCCAGTCGGAGGAGCGGCGCAGGATGTCTGCACCAGCGCTTGCGCGGGGCAGCCGCACCGCCCGTTCGCTGCGGGCCAGAGCGCCTGCGGCCTCGATCCAGCGACGGATATTTGCCAGCTCGCGGGCAAAACGGGTGGCAGCACCAGCGGGCAGATCCTGTTCGTAGAGCGTGACCTGATCGGTGGTGGTGTGATGCAGCGCGGGCAGGAAAACGGTGTCCTCGGGGATGCTGATCCCTGCCTCGCGCAGTCCGCCGCGTAGCGCCCGGTCATTCAGCAGCCCGGCCAGCAACCGGGCATTCACGTCACCCGCATGGCCACCGCAGGCGCCACAGTGCAGAGCACTTGCATGGGGGTTGTTGGTCACATCCGCGCCATGGCCTGCCAGCATCACAACCGGGGCAAAGCCACCGGTCAGCGACATCGCCGACAGGATGGTCCGGGCCATCTCAACCCGGTGGTCCAGATCCACTGAAGCATCAAGCACCGGCGCCGGATCCGTGGCCAGACGACTGCAGGCACCAAAGGCATCGCGCAGCAGTTTGCCCGCATAGACCGGGCCTGTGGCCTCGACAAAGGCAAAGGAGGAGACCGCCGCCAGTTTGAACCGGCCCCAGGCGCGCCGCGCCCGCGCTGCATAGCGCCGGGCAAGGTCAAGCTCCGCCGGTTCCGCCGCTCGCGACTGGACGCCCGCGCTCAGCAGCACCGGGCCGCGCCCTTCGGTAACGTCGGAGCCCGCTGCGTTATGCGCCGCGGCCAGCCCGAAGAAGCCCGCAAACCCAAGTGTCTGCACGCCGCTGTCCTGTGCTTCCAGCGCGCGGCGGAACACTTCGGACCGTACATCAATACAGAAGGCGGCCTGCAACAGGGGGCGATCGGTGGCCTTTGCCTCTGCCGCTGGCTCCGGGGTCGCGACGGTCAGCCTGCCGGCCAGTTGCCGCTGCGCCGCCCGTTCGCCTGCCTCTTGCAGAATGGCGTCGATCACCTGATCGCGGCTTGGGGTGATTGGGGTTTCGTGGCTTTCGACGACCTCCTGCCAGCGGGCCGCGATCTGGTCGCGATACTGGTGGAACAGCGCCTCGTCAAACACCATGCGGATCGCCAACAGCTCAACCGTGGTGGTGTCGCTCTTGCCCTCCAGCTCGGCCTGCCACGACAGGTAGCGGCCATATTGCGCCCAGCCTTGCAGTGTCATCAGCCAGCGGTGAAACCCGGTCTCGGCGGCCGCAGAGCTGACGCCCAGCGTTTCGGAGGCCCGTCCGATGGCGCGCCAATGTGACCGGTTGGTAGCAGCGACAAACCCGCCAAACCCGTGCAGCCCGTGGATTTCCGGCGTCAGATCGCGGCTGGCAAACTGACGCCAGGCCGCATAGGTGCCGCCGGTCCGGTCCGGCTGCCACAGCGCCTGCCCCTGATCGAAATGGCTGGCGGCAAAGGCGCCGATGCGTTCCTCGATCAGGCCGGGCCAGTCGACGCCGGACAGCTCCTGCGCCAGCTCCGCCACCGTCGGCAGCGCTCTTGGGTCATCGTTGGTGTCCGTGGCGCCCAGTGCCGCATGGAGATCGGCCATCTGCACATCGCTGAAGCGGGTGCCGACCCGCGCCAATGCGGCCCGCAGATCGCTGTCGGTGAGGTCTCCGGCGGCCCGTTTCGCCGCCCAATGGCTGCGGTCCGGGGTCACCCGTGTGCCCGCAACCCGCGCCAGCCGCGCCGAGGTCACCGCCAGCGGCTCGTCGCTCTGGCCGAGGAAGGGGTTCACCGCAACGCTGGAGGTGAGCGGGAACAGCGGCGGGATCGCGCGGGCGGCCCTATTGGCGCAGGTGACCAGCTCCAACAGGGCGGCGGGGTAGGTTTCGTGCTTCATCAACATGGGTCGATCTCCCGGTTTCAGGATGTGGTCTGCTTTGACCAGCCGCCCAGCAGTCGGTCAAAAATCGCATTTGCATAAAGCCCGTTGGACAGATGGACCCGCAGCCCCGCTGCCGCCGGGTGCATCGCCCAGAGCGGGAAAGTCGCCTGCGCCACGGCCACCGCGCCAAAGCTGACCAGCGCCAGCAGGATCAGCGCCCATTCCAGCGGGCCGGGAGCAGGGGTGGCAGGCAGGGTGCCGGCGGTCAGCTTCAGCGCCGCCAGTTGCAGCAGGAAATAGCTGACAGAGGTGGCCGCCGCATAGATCACCGTGCGCCGGGTCAGCGCACCGGGGGCGGCATCGGCCAGCCCCTGCGCCAGAATATAGGCCACGCCAAAGATCAGGATCACCCCCAGCGCAATTGCCTGCACCGATTTGCCGTCAAAGCCAAAGACCGCTCCAACCAGCGCATAGATCACGATGCCGATGCCAAAGGCCTGCATCACATTACGCGCGCTTGGCACTGCGACGGGACCGGGGCGCCGGATCGCGGCGACATTGGCCACCGCCTCGCCAGCGCTGAGAAAGGCGTGCGCCTTGTAGAGTGAATGCGCCACGATATGCAGCAGCGCCAGCGGAAACAGCGCCAGACCACATTGCATGATCATAAAGGCCATCTGCGCGATGGTGGACCAGGCCAGCGAGGTCTTCACGGCCGGCTGCGTCAGCATCACCAGCCCGCCGAACAGCGCGGTAAACCCGCCCAGCATCACCAGCACCGCCATCACCGCAGGCGCGGCCAGCATTACATCGGCAAAACGGATCAGCAGGAAGCCGCCCGCATTGATGACGCCTGCATGCAGCAGGGCGGAGACCGGCGTCGGCGCTTCCATCACCTCGGTCAGCCAGCCATGGGCCGGAAACTGCGCCGAGGCGAGCACCGCCGCCAGCGCGATCAGCCCGGCGGCGGCAAGGGTCAGCAGATCGGGGCTGGCAGCGGCAAGAATGCTGGCGATATCGCTGGTACCATAGGCGGCAATCAGCAGCGCGACAGCGAGGCCGAGTGACATTTCGCTGGCCCGGGCCACCAGCGCCTTTTTCCGCGCGGCCCGCTGCGCCGTTGTGCGCTCGCGATAAAACAGCAGCAGCTGATGCAGGCACAGGCTGGTGGCGGTCCAGGCCAGAAGCAGCTGCACCAGATTGCCCGACATTACCAGCAGCAAAACCGCGGCCAGCGTGGCGCTCATCCAGCCGGTAAAGGCGCCCTGACGGCCCTCGCCGTCCATATAGGTGGCGCTGTAGCGCAGCACGATCCAGCCGATGAAACTGACCAGACACAGCATCACGGCGCTGACCACATCCAGCCGCACCGACAGCCCAACTCCAAAAAGGCCAAGCAAGGGCGAGCTGCCCGGACCGTTCAGGCCCAGCAGCACCGCAGACAGCGCCGAGATGGCAAAGGCCGCCAGCGCGGCATGTTCCGCCAGACGCGGCAGATGACCCGGCCGCAGACCCGGTGTCCGGCGCGCCCGCAGGGCGACGGCCAGCAGCAGCATCGGGGCCAAGAGCGGCAAAAACAGATAGAACATGAAAGGCTCCCGTATTCACATGCAGCAGGGGACGCTGCGTCAACGAGACAGGTAGCGCGGATCTTTGATTAATAAAAATTCATTGTTATGGCCTTATCGTTCTATTAAAACGAATGAATGCCCCTGAACTATCATCATCTGCGCTATTTCTGGGCCGTCGCCCATGACGGCAATCTGACCCGCACCGCGCAGCGGCTGAATCTGTCGCAATCGGCGCTTTCTGTGCAGATCAAACAGCTGGAGGAGCGGCTGGGCCATCCGCTGTTCGACCGGCGCGGACGGCAGCTGCATCTGACCGAGGCGGGGCGTATCGCGCTGGATCATGCCGATGCGATCTTTGCCACCGGGCAGGAGCTGATTGCCACGCTGGAAGGCAGCGAGCGCAGCCGTCAGGCGCTGCGGGTGGGTGCGCTGGCCACACTGTCGCGGAACTTTCAGATCGGGTTCCTGCGGCCCATGCTGGCGCGCAGCGATGTCGAGGTGATCCTGCGCTCCGGCAGCCCAACCGAGTTGCTGGAGGGGCTGGCAACGCTGAACCTCGATCTGGTTCTGATGAACCGCGAACCTCCCGACGACAGCCTGACCCCCTATGAAACCCATCAGATCGGGGATCAGGCGGTGAGCATCGTCGGCACCCCGGCGCGGCTGGATCCACGCCTGCCGATCCGCGGATTGCTGACCACCCATCCCTTTGTGCTGCCGACCACCGACAATACGGTGCGGACCGCCTTTGATGCCATGGCCAGTCGCCTGTCGGTGGTGCCGCAGGTGGCTGCCGAGGTCGATGACATGGCGATGATGCGGCTGTTGGCCCGCGAGGATATCGGCCTGGCGCTGGTGGCCCCTATCGTGGTGCAGGATGAGCTGTCCTCGGGGCGGCTGCTGGAGGCCGAGGAGCACCCCCGCATTCGCGAGACCTTCTATGCGGTCACCCTGCGGCGCCGTTTTCCAAATCCGCTGGTTCAGGAGGTGCTGGCAGGCAGCGCCTCGGTGCTGAACGGCTGACCTTCCGGCCCGCTGCCCGGCAGAGCTGGCATGAAGCCACCAGCGCCTGGCCCGTCCCGGCACTGCGGCGCCGTCCCGGTTCGTGATCCTTTGGGTCGGACCCAGCGCTGTCCCCTATCGTAAAAAAAGTCATCGCCCCGCACGATTGGCATATTGGATGCAAGAACTCTTTAATAAGCTTGCCACATAATTTGGCCATTACCGATTGATTAACCTCGATATCCTATAGGTTGAGCAAGACGACTGATCATACCTTTGGATTGTAAGCTTTAATCTCAGAGCGCTCAGATGATTGATACCCAGTATTTCGTTATTGATTCCGCCGTCGACCACTGTCAGACCCTGCATCTCGATCTGCCGGATGACGCAACCGTCATCTATCTGACCCGCAACGGGTCCGGCCTGCGTCAGATCGCAGAGGCCCTCAGCGCAGTGCGCGGTCTGTCGGCGCTGCATATCATGTCCCACGGCGAAGACGGCGCGCTGTTAATCGGTGACGAAACCGTGACCGAGGCCACGCTCGCCCGGTACCCTGAGGTGATGGAGGTGCTGCGCCGGGCGCTGCATCCCGGTGGTGATATCCTGCTTTATGGCTGCGAGGTGGCCGCAACTGCCAAAGGCGAAGCCTTCGTCGCTGCCCTGGCCGAGGCGACCGGCGCGAATGTTGCCGCATCGCGGACACTGACCGGCGCTGCCGAGCTGGGCGGCGACTGGGATCTGGAGATGCAGATCGGCGCGATCTCAACCCCGATCGGGATTTCGGCAGTGGCGCAGGCGGCCTATCCGGCAGTTCTGTCCACTGTATTGAACTACGGCAACTATACAAATGGCGGCAACAACAAGGACGCCTGGACCGATGGCAGCGACGGGATCGCGGATTTCCCCGGGCTGACGCTGACGCTTGATTTTGGTGACGGCAGCGAGGGTTCAAGCACCTTCACCAATCTGAACATGCGCGGCGCGCAGAACCTGGCGGTGGGCGCTGTCGAGGGCGGGACCATCGGCGCAATGGACGGTGCCTTCTACAACGATGACAGCAACGGATTTCAGCTGGCCGGTGATGGCGATTTCAGTTTCGAGGGGTTTCGGGTGCTCGGCCGGGCGCAGAGCATCACCTCACAGACTTTCACCATCCGTGGCTTTGACAGCAGCGGGACAGAAATCGTCTCAGATACGCTGACCTGGGCTGCGGCCGGTTCCAATGCACTGGTGTCATACAGCATCGGCAGCGGCGACTGGGACGCGGATGCAGCCTGGGGATCGGTGCGACGCATTGCGGTCGATTACACCAATGAACCCAGTTTCCAGGAATTCGCGGTCCTGACCATGACCGTCGACACGGCCGTGGTTTCAGCCAATAACGCCCCGCTGCTGGGCGGGACACCGCCAGATGACACTGCGACAGAGGATGTTGCGACGGCGATTGACCTGTCGGCCTACAATATATCTGACGCCGACGGCGATACCATAACCCTGACCCTGGCCGTGGATCGCGGCACCATCGCCACGACCGATGGCAACGGAACAACCGCCGGTGTGACCGTGGCAAATTCCGGCACCGGGTCGATGACGTTGCAGGGGTCGGCCGCTGATCTCAATACCTATCTGAACGACACGTCAAAACTTCGCTACACCACCGCCAGCAATGACACCACAACTGCGGTTCTGACCGTCACCCCCAACGACGGCACCACAAATGGCAGCGCCGATACGGTCAGTATCACCATTTCGGCGGTGAATGACGCGCCGGTGCTCGACGCCGCGGCGTCGCCCGTGCTCAGCACCATTGCCGAGGACGCAGGCGATGACGATGGCTCCTCCGCTGATGGCGACGACGACGCCAGCAACAACGCCAATAACACAGGTGACAGCGTTGCCAGCATCGTGTCCGATGGCAGCGTGACCGATGTCGATGGCAGCCCGGTCGAAGCGATTGCGGTGACTGCGGTCGATAACACCAACGGGATCTGGCAATATTCCCTCGACAACGGAACCAGCTGGACGAATTTCACCGCCACCACCGGCACATCGGTCGATCTAACAAGCGCTGCGCGCCTGCTGGACGGGTCGCTGGCGGGCGCGGCTACCCATCTGATCCGCTTTGTGCCAAATGCGGATTATTCCGGCACCGCCACCATCACCATCCGCGCCTGGGATCGCTCCACCGGCTCTGCCGGCGGCGTCGCGGACGCCAGCGTGACCGGCGGTACAAGCGCGTTTTCCGCCATCAGCGATACCGCCAGTATTACTGTCACCAGCGTCAACGACGCCCCGGTCTTTGCCGGTCTGGATGCCACGCCGACCTTTGTCGAAGGCGGCAGCGCCGTTGTTCTGGACAGCACCGCCACCATTGCCGACACCGAACTGGCCAGCCTGAATGGCGGCAATGGCGATTTCGGCGGTGCCTCGCTGACCATCGCCCGCAACGGCGGCACCGATCTCGAGGATGATTTCGGCTTTGATATGACCGGGGCTCTGTTCACGGTCAGCGGCAATATGCTGCAAAGCGGCGGGCAGAGCTTTGCGACATTTGCCGAGGTGGGCGGTACGCTGACGATCAGTTTCACCTCCCTCGCCACCCCGGCGACAACCGCTCTGGTGACCGACGTGTTGCAGCGGGTGACCTACAGCAACACCAGCAATGACCCGGATGCCTCGGTCCAGTTGGACTGGACCTTCTCGGACGGCAATGTGGGCAGCCAGGGCAGCGGCGGGATCGCCTCCGCTACCGGCGCGGTCACGGTGAGCAATACCGGCGTCAACGACGAACCAACGCTGACTGCTACCGGCGGCAACCCAACCCATGTTGAGGGCGGCGCGGCGGTTGACCTGTTCAACAGCGTTACCTCCGGCACGGTTGAAACCGGACAGACGATCACGGGCCTGACCCTGACCATCACCAATATCGCCGACGGCGCGGATGAAATACTGGCGTTTGACGGCACCGACGTGGCCCTGACAAATGGCGCCGCTCTTGTCAGTGCCGCCAACTCCCTGTCGGTGAGCGTCTCCGTAACCGGCAGCACCGCCACCATCACCGCCACCGGGGGTACCCTCAGCCCTGCGGCGCTTCAAACACTCGTAGATGGTATAACCTACCGGAATACATCAGATAATCCCACAACAACCGCCAATCGCGTGGTCACCGTGACCGAGCTTGTCGATAGCGGCGGCACGGCAAACAGCGGCGATGACACCGCCGCCCTGGCCGTGACAAGCACGGTCACGATCACCGCCGTCAACGACGCTCCCGTGCTGGCAAATCTGACGGGGGATCAGGGCGTCCTGACACCTGGCGCATCTGCGCTGATCGATGCTGGCGCCGACGCCACTCTCGCCAATGCAGATTCGCCCGATTACAGCGGCGGCGTCCTGCGGATTGTCGACAAGGACAGCAACAACACCGCAAGCGGCAGCTTCTCCGTCGACGGCACTACGGTGACATCGGGCGGTGACGGGGGCATTGCGGCCAATGAAACCATTCAGATTGGTGGCGTGACCATTGGCACCGTCGATGCAACCGAGGACGGGCAGGGCGGCAACACGCTTGCAATCAACCTCACCGCCAATGCGGACGATGCCCGAATCCAGACATTGATCCGCAATCTCGCCTGGGGCGCCTCGGCCGGGACCGGTGCGCAGACCTTCACCCTCAGCCTGGATGACAACGACGGCACGGCCAATGGCGGCGCGCAGTCCACCTCGGTCGATTTTTCGATGATCCTTGGCAACAAACCCGTGGTTGCCAATCTGGCCGGCGATACCGTCGCCTTTGTCGAGAACCTCGGCGCGGTGGCGCTGGATACCGGCGGCAATGTCACGATCAGCGATGCCGATAATAATCTGGGCAGCGGCACACTGAGCCTTGCCTTCCAAAGCGGACAGACCGCCAATGATCGCCTGCTGATCGACACCAGCGGTTCCGTCACACTGTCTGCCGGGCAGACAGCGGCCTCCTCCGTCAGCGTGGGCGGCGTGGTGATCGGCACCTTGGCCAACGGTGCGACCGGTGGCGCCAATGAAACCCTAGGCATCAATTTCAACGCCAATGCGACCCCCTCCCGGGTGCAGACGCTGGTCGGCGCGCTCTCCTACGACAACAGCAGCGATGACCCGGCGACCCATGACCGGACGCTGGGTCTCACCATCACCGACGGCACCAGCATCAGCTCCGACACTGCGACGCTGACCGTGACCGTCGCGGCCACGGATGATGCGCCGACGCTGGTCGCAACCGGCAGCAATCCGAATTTTGTGGAAGGCGACCCGGCAGCGGATCTGTTCAACACCGTCAGCGCCGACACCGTCGAGGCGGGGCAGACGCTGACCACTCTCAGCCTGACGGTCACCAATATCGCCGACGGCGCGGCGGAGGTGCTGACGATCGACGGCAGTGTCTTGGCGCTGACGGATGCCAACACGCTGACCACCGCGAGCAACGGCCTGACTGCGACGGTATCCGTCTTGGGCAATACCGCAACCGTCACCCTGACCGGCGGCACGCTGAGCACCGCCGCGGCCGAGACGCTGGTTGACACCATCACCTATCGCAACACATCCGAAACCCCGACCGGGGGCAGCCGTGTTGTCACCATCACCGGCCTGACCGACAGCGGCAGTGCAACCGGCAGCAACGCCAACAGCGCCCCGCTGACGCTGTCGTCGTCGGTAAACGTGCTGCCTGTGAACGATGCCCCGGTGATCGGCAATGCCCACTACCATGCGACGAGCCAGGTTGTTGTCGGAACCGGCGCCCAGAGCCTTGGCGGTTTGTCCGCGGTGACGGTGTCCAACCTCGATTCCAGCGATTACAACGGCGGCCAGCTGACAATTTCGCAGAATTCAGGCACCACAAATGGCAATTGGGGCGTTGACGGCACGATTGTGACTGCCGGAGGCGATGCCAGCCTTTCCGCAGGAGAGACTGTTCTGGTCAACGGCGTGACCATTGGCACGGTGGATATCACCAATGATGGGCAGGGCGGTTCGGATCTGACCATCAACTTCAGCACCGCCGATGCGACCAACGCGGCGATCCAGACCCTGATCCGGTCTATCACCTATGAGGCCCCGTCCACGGTCGGCGCGCGGGATTTCACCCTGACGCTGAATGATGCCGATGGCACTGCCAACGGTGGCGATCAGGATAGCAGCGTCAACTTCCTCCTGAATGCGACCGGCACCCCTCCGGTGATCGGCAATCTCGACGGCGACAGTTTCACCTTTACCGAGGGTGACAGCGCCACAGCTCTTGATGTGGCGGGGGACCTGACAGTCAGCGACGCGGATAGCGCCGATTTTGATACCGGCACGCTGACCGTCTCCTTCGAGAGCGGGATGCAGGCCGAGGATCGGCTCCTCATCGATGTCAGCGGCACCGTGTCGCTCTCTGCCGGTCAGGCCAACGGCTCGGTGGTCTCCGTCGGCGGTGTGCTCGTCGGAACCATCGTGGCAACCGGCACCGGCGGCGCGGGTGAAGATCTGGTCATCACCCTCACCTCCGGTGCAACACCCGCGACGATCCAGACCCTGCTGCGGGCCCTTCAATATGACAACGCCGCAGCCGGCGCGCCAACCGACGGCAACCGTCAGATCGGCGTGCAGATTGCTGGCGGTACCGACAATGCCTTGTCAGATATGGCCGTAGTCACGATCAACGTTAACCCGGCGCCAGCGCCGGGAGGCGGATCAACAGGCGGCAGGCCGCTGGATATGTCGGCTGGCGACGACGATGACTCCATCGGCGGCACCAACTTCAATGACACCATCAACGGCGGCGGCGGCAATGATCGCATCACCGGCAACCGGGGCGAGGACCTTCTGAGCGGCGGCAGCGGTGTGGACACGCTGCGCGGAGGCGACGGGGACGACCAGCTCTTCCTAGGGTCCGGAAACGACCGGGGGGTCGCCGGCGACGGCAATGACCGTTTGAACGGCGGCAGCGGCAATGACTTCATGCACGGTGGCACGGGTGAGGATACGCTGCGGGGGGGCGTTGGAGACGATACTGTTTATGGCGGCCTCGGGAACGACACGATCGGAGCGGGACGTGGCGATGATATCGTCTTTGCTGGCGGCGGCGCCGACCGCGTGAACGGCGGGGGCGGCAGCGACCAGATCGCAATGGGCTCCCAGGACGACCGCGCCTTTGGCGGCAGCGGCAATGACAGCCTTGCTGGCGGCGAGGGTCGGGACACGCTGAACGGCGGTATGGGCGACGATCTGCTGCGCGGCGGTGCCGGCAGTGACGTCTTTATCTTTGTCAGCGGTCGCGGCAATGATCGTATCGCCGATTTCGACGCGCAGGAGGACCAGTTGACCCTGCGCGAATTTGGTTTCACCAGCCGGGACCAGGCGCTGTCTTTCGGGGCGCAATCGGGGGATGATTTCGTCTTTACCTTTGCCGATGGCAGCACCCTGACCCTGATAGATGTCACGCGGGCCGAACTGGAAACCGCCGACCTCCTGTTCTGAGCAACCGGACCGCCCTGCCGCCGCCAGACCGGCGGACCACCGCATCAGGCGGCGCCGCTTCGGCCGTCAGCGGCGCCTGCCGCTTTCGCGCTCCGTGCTACAGGGCCGTGCTAGAGGCCGGTTGATTTTACGGGAGTATTTCCCAAACGGTGGCAATAGGGCTATGACAGCTGGGCAGCGCTCGTATCGGAGTGCTGGCTGAAATTGCCGACAGTAACGGGTTGCCAAAAGGCGCACCCGTTTTCACGCGCCATCTGATCGAGGGCACCGACACGGCCTTTGAGCTTGCGCCGACGGCGAACGCGACAGGAAGACAATTCGGGAGATGCTGGGACTATGACGACGGATCGCAGGACGCGCCTCAGACTGGGGATGGTCGGGGGCGGGCAGGGTGCCTTTATCGGTGCGGTGCACCGGATTGCTGCCCGGATGGACGACCGGTTTGAGTTGGTTGCCGGCGCGCTGTCATCAGACCCGGAACGCGCGATGGCCAGCGCCGCAGAGCTGGGGATCGCCGCGGATCGCAGCTACGCCAGCTATGACGAGATGGCCCGCGCCGAGGCCGGGCGCGACGATGGCATCGATGCGGTTGCCATTGTGACACCCAACCATCTGCACGCAGGTCCCAGCATCGCCTTTCTCAACGCGGGCATTCATGTGATCTGCGACAAACCGCTGGCCGCCAGCGCAGCCGAGGCCGAGGCGATCAGACAGGCGGCGGAGGCCAGCAGCGCCCGTTTTTTT
>NZ_JAYMWO010000002.1:0-40030 GCF_048056175.1 Phaeobacter sp. JH20_29 | reverse complement strand
GTCTGCCCGCGCTTCCATTTTGAACTCGCTGAGGATCAGTTGGGAAGGGGCGATGTGTAGCCCAGGCATGAAGGTTTCGCGGATCACCTCGGACATGGGCACCGGATCATTATGCGTGATCGCGTCATAGATCGTTGTTGCGCCGAATTCCTGATGCGGATCCAGCCCGCACATGCCGGTTAGGGATGCTTGCGGGTCCATATCGATCAGCAGCACCCGGAACCCATTGAGGGCCAGATAGTGCGCAATGTGGGCGGTGGTGGTGGTCTTGGCGCAACCGCCCTTGAAGTTCATCAGCTGCCAGACCTGCAGCGCCTCCCCTTCCCTTCTCCATGGAAGATACCGGCCTGGTGTGCTGGATTTCTTTTCCAGGATCTGGCGGAAAGACCAAAGCTCTTCGGCGGAATAATATTTGCGCGTGCCACGCTGTTCGGCAGGCTCCGGCAGTGTCCCGTCGCTGTGGCACTTGCGAAGGAATTGGGGAGTGGTGTTCAAAAGGTCTGCGGCTTCAGGAACTGAGAACAGCCGCAGGGTCTTTGTCATGTCAGGTGCAAAAGCCTGCAGCAGGTGCCCCTTGACAGCGTTCGTCATCCGTTCTGAGATCTGCAGCGCCAGATCATCAAGCGCATTTGCCTCAATCGGTTTCATCAAATCCATCCGGTGCTCTTTTTCTGCTCTGGTTTTAGTTAATTTCGACACCCGAAATCAGAAACAACGATTCTGAAACCTAAGTCAAGTCTCTTTGGGGTTGTGGTGTAGGGTGTGACAGCTGTCACACCTGTCCGGGCAAGGGGTGCGTTTAGTCGCAGGGTACAAATTCGATAACGAGTTCGTTTGGAACTTCAGGAGCATCATCGGACAATGTCTGCACGCCATCACAGCAGGGGTGGACGCCCAGCGATTTGATATCGCTGTCGGTGGTGTAGATCGGCAGATCGCCGTATTTATCTTGGGCGGCTTTCAGACAAGCGATCAGTCCAGAAATCTTGATGGTCATGGATGATTCTCCTGGGCGGGTGCGTTTCGGGGTTGGCGGTTTTAGAAATTGGTAATTTTGCCGAGCTGAGCGGCTGCATCGCGCGCCACGGCGCCAGCGGCTGGATCCGCCCTAAGGTAGTCGAGCTGCGCGTCGGTCGGGTTGGACAGGGCGATCAGAAATGTGCGTGCCAGTGCGACAACATCAGCTCCGCCATTGGGCGCAACCTGAAAGGCCTGTGCCGCAAAGATGCCTGCTTCGAACACGGCGGAATGCAGCTCTCTGGCTTGTTCGGTGCGAACTTCACCGGCGCGATAGGCGTCAATCGTCTCGATCAATTCGCGCGCATATTCCCGGTGGTTCATAGTTTCCTCCTAGCGGGGTTTGCTGGGCACACGGCTGATCAATCCCAGCGGGCCAGCCTTCTTGGTTTGCGGCGCTGATGTTGTCGACAACCCAAGTGCCGAACACCTGGACTGCATCGGCTTCCATGCCCGGCTTAATGCCGCCTGTCATGACGGCGTAAACCGTCGCCCCTGCGGCCACTGCAGCGCTTGCTGCATCACTAGGTGGCATCCCGTTGTGCATGGCTTCTGTCAACAGGGGGAGCAGTTTGAGGCGCAGCGCCTCTATGGCTTCGGACTCCGGTCCTTCGGGATGATCAGCCATGGTGTTCTCCTAGTGGTGCGTATTAAGCGCCGCGCTCTACGGCGGCTGGTGAATAGGTTGGCGGTGTCAGGAGGTCGTGAACCATGCGAATGTCGAGGTCAGAGGCTTCGGCATTCAGGGTCACGGATAGCGCCCTTGGGTTCTCGCCATCACGCCCAACGCCCAAGATCCGCAGGGCGCTGTCGAAGAGGGAGCACGGCCACTTCATCAGGTGGTGCTTGATAGCATTTCCGGCACGCGCCGCGGCCTCGCAATGGGCAGCGTCTTTGCCATAGGTGACGACATGCTCAAAACCGTCATCGCCAACTTTTCGCGCCACTACGATCACCTGATCCCAGCCATGGGTTTCGGCGATGTCACGGGCTGACTTGATGGGCAGTTTGACTTGTTCGCTCATAGGGATCTCCATCAAAGGGGTGGCGGTTAGGTGGGCTGGCGATCTTCCAGCGGCACAAGCCAACTGATCAGGACGCCGGTGAAGGGCAGGCCATGTGCTTGCTCGAAGAATGCGCGCATCTCTGGCCATGTCGCGAAGCCGTCGCGCTTCGCCCATGCGTCAAGGTCGGTGTGCACTTCCTGCGGCTCGAAGGTCCATATTTTATCGGCTTCGATCAGGATTGGGCACGCGTCGTGGCATACAGCGTCTCTCAGCTTTCGGCATGCCTTGGTTCGCATCCCGGTATAGAGCTGGAGCTTGTCTCCGCGCTTCGCGTGTCGGCCATCTTTCCGGCGCGCGCGGATGGTCTGTCGCTTGCTGCCGTTTTCGACCGCTTCGGCAAACTGTGGCTGGAAATTGTAGGCAACCATTGGGCCTCCGGGGATGTTATTGGGCTGAGATTAGGATTAGGCTTCGACGTGGTCGGGCTGTCCCGGCTGCTGATCGTCGCGGATCAAACTCCTGTGGATGGTCACGAAGGGCCAATCCTGACCGCTTGCAAGGGCGCGGCGTTGCAGTTCGTCGGCCTGGTGTCTGAAGCCCAGCCATGCGTAAGCGGTGGAACTGGTCGGCGTTTGCCCTGACATGTGCAGAAACTCGCCTGTTGCAGGGTTTCGAAGCCTGAATTTATCCTTGGCGCGCATGTTATCGAGAGCGCGGATCTTGCTGTCTGTGAATGTTTCCAACATTGGATGCAGCCTCCTGCGCTCAGATCAGTGCATCGATCGCGGTGATGGCCATGCCAATCAGGCCGCAGATCAGGAGGGCAGGGCCGGTGATTGTCCGCTCGTATTCGCAGGCGCGGATTTCGGCGGCAATTTTAAAGGCGCCAATGAATGTCAGCAGGGCAAACAGTGCAAATTCCATGTGGATCTCCATCGGTAGCTGCTTCGTGAATTCGACAGGGTAGGGTGAGGCGCGGCGGCAGGTCCGTGAGTGGGTGGCCGCGCCTCGATCGCAGCGCTGCGGCTGCGGCTGCGGTGCAGGGGTCACTCTGCTGCGACATCCACCGGCAGATTGTTGCAGATGCTATCGGCGATGTTGCTGAGCGACTGCCGGCCGGTGTCGGTTGTCTGCCGATACGCGCGGATCAGGTTGAGTTCATCGGCGCTGAATTCCGCCGATCCGCGGCCCGCGCGCTGAGGAAAGAAGCTTTCCACCGGAACATCGAGTACATCTGCAATGTCGAAAAGGCGGGAGGCGCTGACCCGGTTCGCACCAGTTTCATACTTCTGGATCTGCTGAAATTTGATGCCGACAGCCTCACCGAGTTCAGACTGTGTCATCTTGGACAGCCAGCGAATTTTGCGGATGTGCTTTCCAACATGGATATCAACCGGGTGGCTCATGATACTCTCCTCAAGCGGCAGTTGAATGTTAGCGCGGGGTTGCCCGCTGCGATCTATTAGCTATCGCTACTATGCTTTTTAGCTACGTGCAATTGCTAAAAAGCTATGCGCAAATAAAAAAAGCATTCACCAAAATGAACACAGGACTACGATGCGAGGTATGATGAGACAGGAACTAGACTATTGGGCGGCACTGTCCGCAGCGTCTGAGAGTCGGCGCGCTCTCGCGGAGAAAGGCATAACCCTAAGGGTGACCGTGGATGAGGCAGAGATCCACGATTCAATAGCGCAGATCGGGAAGCCATACCTTACACCGTGGCTTGATCCAAAAAAGAACGATTTCACGCCGAACAACTACTTCTGGCTTATTGCCTCTCGCGCAGGCGTCCCGTTGATCGTCGGAGGTGGTAGGTTGGATGTGGTCGGGAGTGATGCCGCAGGGCACCTTGTCAGAGCCTTTTCTCGGGGATACGGGCCTGATGCCGTGTCGGCTGTCACCCCGGAGGTATCGGCGCGATTGACAGGCCGAGTTTGCTATCTGGGCGACCTGTTCTCTCGATCTGGCGCTGGTTTGAGCCAGATCCACAGGCGTTACTTCCTAGTTGTTGCCAACTATATCGGATCGCAGCACTTTAAAGCCGATTGCACCTACAGCTTCATGAGGATGCAGGATGTAAAACGTGGCAGTGCGGATTTGAATGGCCTGGATAAGCGTGTGTATCACCCGTTGCGTTGGGGGGTGATACCGCAGGCCAGGGATGAAAGTGAAATCATCGTTTATCGTGAGGCGCGCGACGACAGGCACTATTTTGAGATTATTACGCGGGAATTGGCGCCGCGTGAATCAGGATTAGAGAGTTGCCCCGATGATCCTCGACAAGAAGTCCAAGCCTGATATTTGGGGCGCAGACTCTGGCTGGGCGTGTGACCATGTCATGTTCCAGAAATGCGTTCCCGATTGCAGTTTTGTCCCTAACAACTTTTCGATGAAACTCTAGCACGTCTTCCCGTTTCCTTTTGGGGAAGTTGTTGAGTTCGGCTTGTGCGTCCCTCACGAACGGGCCGCCAAGTCGACCAGCAAAGAGTGTTCTCCGACCGACGCGGGTAATTACAGGGGCGGTGTCGCCCTCAGTCGGGATCTGATATACATCGCAATCTTCGATCAGTTTATCAAAAGCTTCGTACCTGCCAGCTCCACGCCAGTGGGTTTCCATCAACCTCTCAATTGTTCCCTTGCTTCTCCCGGCACCATTGAAGAACGCCTGAGATTCTACGTCGATGGCTATATCTTCTCCCAAAAGGTGCCCCACGCTTGTCCCCATAGCATCAGCCAAACGTTTAAGGCCGAAAATGCCGGGACCGTTAGGTGAATCGTTAAAGCCCCCACAATGGATCTTCTGAGTGACAGGGCGTGACATACCGCCTGCCCGCGACAGTTCGCTGAAGCTTGTAAACCCGCTGCGCTTGAACGCTCGTTGAAAGCGCTCGGTGAACTTCACCTGAAGAGAAAAATCTGTCATCGAAATACCCGAGTAAGAAAGATGTTGGAAATTTAAATTTCCAACGCGAATAGTCAAGTAGTTAATAAGCTTTCAGTTGTAGTTTTTACGACGGCCTGTAACGGTAAAAGAGTAGGTTGCGCATAGCCCATATATTCCAATAGGTTAAGTGCGCCGCTGGCAAGAACTTCCAATGGTTGTGGGGGCGACAGGCGTTCGTCAGCAAAAAATCTTTGCTGTTACTGAGTTTACAGCGATAGCTGGTTGGGCGAAGTTGCGGGCGAGGTGCTGGGAGGCGTCACATATTTGATTAGCGAAATTGGGAGCGAACATTGAGAGACGATTACACAGAGGCTCCCGACGTCGACCAAGGCTCTATGCCAGTAGACAAGTTTGCGGCGCATTTAGAGGCAGGAACGCTGGTCAAGATGATCGAACAGATCACTCCAACAGGGCAAGCATCGCGTAGAATCTCTTCGGATCCTTCTGCATCAGATCAAAAACCCTATCGAAGTCCTGAGGCATCTCTACGCCATACATAATCCAGGCTACGGAGACGCCCAGCTCGTCACAGAGCGCATGCAGTTTGTCGACCGATGGCATTTGCCCTCGGCTAAGAACATTCGTCAGATAGCCATGGCCGAGACCGGCTTTTTCAACAACGTCTGACTGAGAGCGCCGCTGGCGCTTCAGTTCATCTTTGATGCGTTGCCGCATGGCTTCTGGGTCAAAGGTTGGTGCATTCATGCGCACACCTTAGCAGTAGCTAATAGGCAGCGCACGGTAAGAAATGTTTCCGTTGCTCAGATAGCTAAAAAGCTATAAGCGTTCGCTTATGAGCTACGCATCAGTCCGAAAAGAACTCAGACGCCTTCGTGAGAATTTCGCGCAAGACGTGTTTGACTATCTAATAGCCACTGGGCGCTCTGAAAAAGGGCGCTCATATTTCGGCGTGCTGGCCGCAAAGAACCCAAATCTGATCGCGAGGCTTGAGGAGGGCAACCTACCCGGATTAGACGTCATGGTCCGTGTGTGGGATTACATGGATGACCATCCGGCCCCTGCACCCGAAGGCAGCGCAACTGCAACTGACGATATCTGCCCGCAGTGTGGGCAGGCGTTGCCGAAATGACCCGCAGTCCAGACCTTTCTAACACCGCAGGCGATGAGGCCAGTCATCCTCTTCCCGTCGCTGACCGGGGGCAGGCGCGCCTGCAGGTGGCCCCCATTCACTCCCTCGTTGACTTTGGGCGCGCTGATCACCCGGCGCGCCCCTTTTTGCAGTGGTAGGGCAAATGAACATCAGAATCGAGCGGATCGCCTATCAGATCCACTGGTTGATCCAGACCACGGGCGGCGACTGCACCCTCTCCGATCTGGCCAGCTTTGCCGACGCCAGTCAGGCCACCTGCCGCAATATTGCACAGGCGCGCGGGTGGTCCACAATGTACCGCAAGACGGCGCGCAGCAATTCTGCCAGCCGACGCCGCGCCGGTGATTTCATATCGCCGGTCGATGACAACCTCGCAGCCCTAGATCTGTTGGTGCGCTCATGACCTCGGCGTGGGTTGCAAAGGAAGTGATCGGCGACTGCACCCTGTATCAGGGCGATATGCGCGCGGTTCTCCCCGAATTGGAAGAAAAAGCCGATCTATGCGCGACCGACCCGCCCTATCGTCTGACGTCGGGCGGATCTCGCAAGGTCACGATGCGCGGCAAGTTTCACCCGGATCGATACGACAACAAGGGTGACCTGATGCAGGTGCTGCCCTGGTCGAAGATGCCAGCGCCGATTTTCGCGGCGCTGAAAGAGGATGCCGACGCCTATGTGATGACCAATTCGAAGCACGTCGCGCAGTCTCAGATCGCGTTTGAGGCTGGCGGGTTCAAACACCATGAGCTGCTAACCTGGGACAAGGGGGCAGTTACCCGCCAACCGTTCTATCTGCGCTGTCAGGAATTCACGCATTACCTGTGGAAGGGCAGGGCGCGCCATATCGCCGATGGCGGTGCCAAGACACGTTTTGCCTGCGCCGCCCCGAAAAACCACTGGCACCCGACCGCCAAGCCGACCTCGCTCATGGCGCTGTATGTGCTGCAATCCAGCGATCTGGGCGGCTTGGTGCTTGATCCTTTTGCGGGCAGTGCTGCCACGCTGATCGCCGCCCTGGCATTTGGCCGGCGCGCGATCGGGGTGGAGCTGGAACCGCGGTTCTTTGATCTCGCCTGCGAGGCCGTCCATGCGGCCTATGCTGACGGGTTCGCCCAGGTGCGCGCCGCGTGGGATCGGGACCGGCTGGCCAATAACATCCGGGGGCTGGCCCATGCCGCATGATCCCAAGGTTGAATTCTGCCTGCATGCCTATGTCGTCGCCAATCGGGCGCGCTGTGGGCAGGCCATTCAGGGCGATATGTGGCGGCTGGCAACGCTGGCGCTGGAGCTGGACGCCGGTGACCTCATCAGCGGCATCATGAAGGCCGCAACCATCACCTTCCTCAAAACCGTGCGCGTCAATCGCAAAAAGGCAGGCGAGGATCTCGCCGAGGCGGTCCAGACCTATGCGGATCAGCTGGGCGGTGAGCTGCAGACATACGACTGGCAAAACAGGGCGGATCTGCAATGAGTGAAAGAGCCAAGATCGCCCAGAGGGCGCTGATCAGCATCTGTACCCGGCTGGCCTTTGTCACTGTAGCGACCCGCGACGATGAGCTGTTGGTGCAGCGCTTGGGGGAGCTATTGCCCGACTGCTATGTCTGCACGGCCCCGGTGGCTCCTGTGCGAAGCGCCGCCGAACGGCTGGTGCATGCCAGTACGGCCCGTTCCCGATCACTCGCCGAGCTGGCGCTCTACAGGGCTGTGGTTGACTACCACGCGCTGGCTGCAAATGCGCTGATTGATGAATGGCTGAAGGGCAGGGGGAAGGCATGAGTTTTCCCGATGATCCCCGGATTGATCAGGCCAAACAGCTATCAGTGCGCGAGGTGCTTGAGCGCCTGAATGTGTTTGACCTGAAAGAAAACCGCCGCCGGGATGAGATGTTTGGCCCGTGCATTGCCTGCGGTGACGCTGGCCATAACCCAAAGAGCGGCCCACCGGATCGGTTCAATATCAATCTGGTCTCCGGAGCCTTCTTCTGCCGCAAATGCGGGCTGGTGGGCGGCGATGTCATTCACCTGGTTCAGCAGAAAGAGGGCATATCCTTTAAGGACGCGCTGTCTTGGTTGTGCGGTGAACAGGTCGACGTCGATCCAGAGGAACGCCAGCGGTTGCGCGATGAGGCAGAGCGCAAAGCGCGCGCGCAGGCCAAGCGGCAGAACACCTATCGGCAACGCAAGATCAATGCCGCGCGTTACATCTGGCAGGACGCAGGGAGCCATGATCGGGCGATGGTGGGTCGCTATTTCGAAGCGCGCGGCCTGCCGTCTGATGTGAGCGCGTTGCCGGTTCGTTTCCTGCCAGATCATCCCTATGAGATCTGGCGCAAAGAAGGGGTCAAAGGCGATCAGAAATGGGTCCGTCATGTGCCGCATAGCGGTCCCTGCATGATCTGTCCGATCGTTGACTGGTCCACGAATAGCGTCATGGCCGTGCATCAGACGTGGATCAATCCGCAGCCCCCACATGACAAGGCGGTGATCATTTTCGAAGGCGAACAGGTCAATTCGAAACTGGTGCTGGGCAGCATGAAAGGCAATTTCATCCCCCTCATTACGCCGCAGGGTACTGACACCATGATTTGCGCAGAAGGTGTCGAGACGCTGCTCTCTGCTTGGCTGGCGCGACCTGATCGATATCGGTCTGCTGCTGCCTGGGCCGGGGTCAGCCTTGGCAATATGGCGGGCAAGATGGAACGCAGCAGCAAGCGCGGCGTCCCGTCCGGCATTCCGAAACTGGACATTGATGAACCGGCGTGGGTGCCGCCGCCCTGGGTGAAGCGCCTGATCTTTGTCCAGGACGGTGACAGCGATCCGGAGGCGACCCGTGCGCTGTTGATGAGTGGGCTGCGTCGTGCGCGCCATGTGTACCCCAAGATTGAAATCAGCATCGTCAGCGCCCCGCCTGGGTTGGACATGAACGACGTGCTGCGGGCTAAGAAAAAGAAGAACAGGACGAACACCGATGACTGATGATTTGGGTGGTATTCGGGCGCTATGGGATCAGGAAGAGCGGATCGAGGCTGGCGCGGGCGCTGCCGATCCGGAGCCTGTTGCGGCGGATGAAAGCGACTGCGGCGATGATCGGTTTCCCCCGCCCGCTGATCAGGATCCCCGCACCCCGGACCCGTCACCGCCGGAAATGAACGGGGCACTTCTGCCCCTGAATGACACCGGAAACGGTCAGCGGTTCGCGCTCTACTGCGGCAACGATGCGATCTATGTTCCGCGTGTCGGCTGGCACGTCTGGGACGGCAAGCGCTGGAAGCTGGATCCGGACAATATCGCTGTGCGGCGACACGCCCAGAACATTCACGAACAGATCGAGAAAGAGATTCCTTATCTGCAGCTTAACTCTGCTGAGCAACGGCGGGTTGATAAGCTGGATTCTGTGCGCCTCGAACTGCGCGAATTTGATCGCATCCATGCCGAGTTGTCGGACGAAGAGCGGCTGAAAAAACGGCAGGAGCTGGCGTCTGAAAAGGATAAGCTGAACAGCGAACTTTGGGGTAAGGGATCGACGCGGCAAAGGCACAAGACCTTTGCCCGATCGGCAGGCAACAGCAATTCCATCAAGAATATGCTGGGAGAGGCTGTCACCACGTTGCACCGCGATGTTGAGGATCTCGACGCCGATGCTCTGACCGTCAACACTGAAACGGGAATCCTACGTTTCAGTGTGCTGGACATGCGCGATGAGGGGGGCGGTAAACAGGCCAGTGTCACCCTGCTACCCCATGATAGATCCGTGACGATCGAGGGGCGCAACCGCCCCCAGTACATCACCAAGATGATGCCGGCCGAGTATGAACCTGATGCCAAATGCCCCAGGTTTGAGGCGTTTCTCGCGCGGGTTCAGCCCGATCAGGATATGCGTCTGTTTCTGCAGCGCTGGTTCGGTCTGTCGATGACGGCGATGCCCATTCAGAAATTCCTCTACTGCTACGGTATGGGGGCTAACGGCAAGTCACTGCTGGCCAATCTCATGCGCCGCATGATGGGTGACTATGCCACGATGGTTCGGATCGAAAGTTTGACCGGGAAGAACCGCAAGTCAGGGTCCGACGCTACTCCGGACCTCATGCGGCTGATTGGCGCGCGGGCCGCGATCACAAACGAACCCGAAGAGGGGGAGCGCCTGCAGGAACAGAAGGTCAAAGAGATGACCGGCGGCGATGAGATGCTGGTGCGCAACCTGCATTCCGATTTCGTGGCCTTCACGCCCTATTTCAAGCTGACCTTTACCGGCAACCACAAGCTGGAAATTCGGGGCACGGATGACGGCATTTGGCGGCGACCACTGCTTTGCCCCTTTGACGTCCAGATCCCGGAAACTGAGCGCGATGAAAAGCTCGGTGACAAGCTGTTTGATGAGGAGCGATCTGGCATCCTGAACTGGATGATCGATGGGTTGCTGGACTATCTGGAAAGCGGTCTGCAGGAGCCTGCGCAGGTCTCGGATGCTACAGAACAATACCGTAAGGATAGCGATCCTATTGGGGATTTCCTTGCCACCGCCTGCGACATGACCGGCGGATCTGACTTCCTGTCTGCGCGCACGCTCGTTGATGCCTGTTACCTGTACCTGTTGGAAAACACCTCTCATGCCTGGCAGCCGGGTAATCTGCAGAGGAAGCTGAAGGAGCGAAACGGCAAATACAGGCACCCGGCTACAGGCAAGACCTATACGCGCCACAAACGGAACGGCACTTGGGGATATACCGGCGTTCGGCTGACCACTGAGTTTCAGGAGAAGCTGAAGTATGCCCCCAGAGACCAAAAGGGCCTGCCTCAGCTCCGCAATGATGAACCCGTAGACGCCCATCCAGCCGTGGACGATTTTCCGGAATGATGGTAGCGGCAGAATATCCGCTTCGTCAGCGCCCCCGCACCCCGCACCCCTTTGGTCATCTTCGAAGAGTTTTGGGGCAGGTCTCGGATTTCTGCCCCAAAACGGGGCAGGTTTACCCGGTGGCGAACTGTGATTTTCCTGTTTCAAGACAGGGCCATATCCCACGGTTGGGGCGGGCGGGGCGCTTGGGGCGCAAATTTCTGGGTTACGTGTGTGCGCGTAAAGTCCGGGGTCTGGGGAATGGTTGCTTTACGTGTAGGGTGATCTTTTGCGCCCTATCTGCCCCGCGTGCCCCGCCCCGCCTTTTTCTCATTCGTTTACATAGGGTTGCTGGGTTTCATTTCTCTGCTGGGTTCTGCCCCGGTTCGATGTGTTCTGCCCCGTCTGCCCCGTTCATCCATACAACAATCAACATCTCGTATTCTCCTTTGAGAATTCAACAAAATATAGAAAACGGTGTGAACAGATGACAGTTCAGGGCAAGAGCTTTCCGATGGGAACGGGCCGAAAGGTTGGAAAACAAGAAATCGATGTCTGGGGTTTGATCTGTTGGGCGTTCCAGCGGGAATGCGTTTCTCTTGATCGGCAAGAGGAAGCGACGGGCGTTGAAAGCCGGATCAACGTGGACCCGATTTATCAGATGGTAGAGATCGCCCGGTTAGGATGCCGTGTGCAGGGCGGTGGCCGGTCATCGGCGCACCATGACGCTGAGATCGTGGCGGGCACGTTGGCCGTGCTGCCGGAGTATTGCGGCGGTTGGGCCATGGCCACCACCATTGCCGAGTTAGCCCGCGCAGGGCGGATGCCAGAGTGGGATCTTAAGGCGGAGGTGGTGCCGATCGAAACCACAACCAACCAGTTCGGTGTCCGCGCAAGAACCAATGACGCAGCAGAGCTAGGCCGTGAAGGCTGGCCAAATCACAAGCGCATCAACCGCAAGGGTCGGGTGGTCACCGAGAAGACACTCTATTGCCCGGTGGTGATTCGGCCTACTGCTGGACAAATCGGGCGCGCGCGCCGCCTCTATCTCAATTGGTATGGCGCATTGTTGGATCTCAAAAGCGCCTTGCAAATAACGCATCTGACGGCCTTCACCGTCACCGATCGCATGCCTCCCCGCACACCATGGGGAGAAATCAGCTTGACGAAATAATGCCCCCATTGACATATTGCAGTCACCACATGTGCGCCCGAAGCGGAGACTCCGCCTCGGGCGCTTTGCGTTTTGGGGGTGTCGATGTCCGGGCTTGATATGAGTTTGCACATGGACACCAGCGATTTCATCAAGGGATCTGATGAAATCCAGCGCAAGCAACTGCCGATGGCAACGGCGTGGGCCTTGAATGACACGGCACAGGAAGTGCTGGAGCATATCCAGCACCGGATGGAGGTGGTCTTTGATGAGCCGACGCGGTTCACAAAGAATGCGTTCCATGTGTGGCGGGCCAAGAAATCCAACCTGGTCGCCAAGGTGCAAGAGCGGCCATCGGTAGGCAGCAAGCACTATCTGAAGGTGCAGGAACGCGGCGGGCGCAGGCCAAAGACTGGTCTGGAGCGGATGCTTTCATCCTCGCTGGCCTATGACGGGATCTTAGCCGCAATCGCCCCGGCGGCTGGTGCCAAGCGCAACCGCTTCGGCAACTGGGCACCGGGCCAGCGCAATCAAGCGATCTCGGCCATCAAGGGTTGGAGCGAAACCGGGTACAAGGCCAACACCACCAAAGACAGCGCGGCCCGCAACCGATCGCGCGCCGCGTATTTCGTGCCGCAAAAGAGTTCGAAGCTGACGCCCGGTATTTACAAGCGCACGGGCAGGGGGAAGCGGGAAAAGGTTGTGAAGATCGCCAACTTTCTGGACAGCCTGCCGAGCTATTCGGAGCGGCTTGGCTTCCATGATGGTGCTGAGCAGGTGTTTGAGAGCCGGTTCCCGATGTACTTCAGGCGCGCCTTCAAAAAAGCGATGGCCACCCGTCGATAGGCCCTTGGGTCCTTCCTGGGGATTGGCTGCACGCGGGTAATTCGCACCCCGATCCATTCAAGTGTTTGTTGTTTTTCAATGCTTTGGGTTGTGGTTCTTGTTGATGTTTGAGCGGAGGACGTTGGCATGATGATCCGGCCCAACATGGCTCTGACCTATTCAGATGCCCGACGCATCCACGCGCGCAAAGGCATTTGGATGGTCGAGTATCTGCGGGCACGGCGATCCCGCGACCGATTGATCTCTTTCTTTCGGCGGCAGCATTTCAAATCCAGAACGGAGAGAAAGCGATGAAGCTACTCAAATCCCCTGAGCCTTTGGCCTTCGGAGTGGGTGTCAGCAAAACACTCGGCGGCTTCTGGGTGCAGATCGGCCCTTGGCTGATCGTTGTCTGAGCAAGTGAGAAAGATAGACCGATGACGGAATTGATCACGTTGGACAGCGGGGAGGTGATTGATCTTTCACGCTACCCGTTGCCAGACGGGATTGACGATGAGGTTTACAACATCCAGCTGATGGCCAAGGCCATGAACACCAGCACGGTAACGGTCAACAAGTGGATCGATGCCGGGATGCCGGTCGAGAACCCCGGCGGAAATGGTCGCTCCTACGAGCTGCGGTTTTCTCATTGCTACGCTTGGCGCAAATGGCGAGAGGGAAAGGATCAAGCGGCTGTAAAGGCGAAGGCCAGCAGTGCAGCGCAAAAGGCCATGCTGTTTGTCGGTGAGGATGATGAGGCCGCAGCTGATAACACGCTCTCGGCAAAAGAGGTGCGTGAATGGTCAGAGGCCGTAATCCTGCGCGACAAGGCAGCGTTGCAGCGCGGGGATCTGGTCAAGCGCGGTGATGTTCAGGACATCATGGAAAAGCTTCTGGGCACGGTTCGGCGAACCATCACTAATATGCCGGACTGGCTGGAACAGGAATTCAGTCTCAGCCCCCGCCAAGCGGACAAGGCCCAGACCTATGCCGATGGCCTGCTGGATGAATTGCGACTGCAATTGGAACGGCACGGATATCAGACCGCCGATATCATTGATTTTGGAGACCGTGACACCCTCGCGGAATAAGCCATGCTGGAAAATCGAGATCATGCGCTGGGACAGATCATGGATCTGCCCCCACTGCCGCCGCATGCTAAAGCGGGTGAAGTGCTGGCAGATTGCCTGCCGATCCTGGACGCTCCCAGCCGCATCACGCCGATCGAGTGTGCCCAGCAGAATGTTCGGGTGGAGGCGCGCGGGGTCTGGCAGAACTACGACCCTGACGTCACGCCCTACATGGTCGAGCCTGCCAACACGATCCAATCACGTCTTTACAAGGGCGGCGCGTTTGTGGGGCCGTCGCAGTCCGGCAAGACCATGGCTTTGATCACCACGGCGCTGCATCCGGTCATCTGCGATCCGTCGCCGACGTTGGTGATGCACATGGATAGGCCCAGCCGGGACCGATGGGTTGAGGAATCCCTTAACCCTGTCATTCACAACAGCCCGGAGGTCTATAAGCGGCTCGGCAAAGGGCGGGATGATGACACCTTCAGCCGTAAGCGTTTCCTGGGCATGCGGTTGATGCTTGGGTATCCGACGCCGCAGTGGCTGTCCTCGGCAAAGTACAAGCTGGTTGCTCTGACCGACTATGACCACTTCCCGCCAGAGCTGGGCGTCAGAAAGGACGCGCCTGAGGGTTCGTCTTTCGACATGGCAAAACAGCGGGTTAAAACGTACCTCAGTCGCGGATTTGTTTTCGCGGAAAGCACCCCGGCGTGGCCTGTTACAGATGAAGAGTGGGAGGCCGCTGAGCAGCACCCGCATGAGCTGCCCCCGGTCAAACATGGGATTGTGTTGCTCTACAATGAGGGCACGCGCGGTCGATGGTATTGGGAATGCCGTGACTGCAAAGAGCTGTACGAACCTACCGTAGAGCGGTTGGAATATGACAAAAATCTGCCGCCGATAGCGGCAGGCGAGACAGCTGTGATGGTTTGCCCGCATTGTGGTGGGTACGTCGGACCTCAGCACAAGACCGAATTGAACCGCGCCGCCTTGGCGGGTCGCGGCGGTTGGCTCCATGAGACCGAAGACGGTAGCGGCCTGGTGCCGTTGAATGACAGCCGCATTCGCGGATCCGAGATTGCATCCTGGGCATTGAACGGGGCAGCGGCGACCTTTGCTAAATGGTCAGAGTTGATTTCACGGCGTCTGGTTGCAGAGAATGCCCTCGCGAGGCTCGGCGATGAGGTTGCCCTTGCCCGCTACTATTACACCGATGTGGGCGTCCCTTATCACAGGAAGGTCGACAAGAAAGAGGGCGAGCTGACTGTCCAGTTCCTCAAGGATAACCTGCGCGAGGCAGAGCGTGGCGTGGCCCCATCGTGGACCCGCTTTATCGTGATCACTGTTGACGTTCAGGGATCTTACTTCCCTGTCCAGATCACTGCATTTGGAGAAGAGGGAAAGGCTCAGGTTGTCGATCGGTTCGACCTGACGCAACCGCCCGTAGATGCCCCCAACCGTGGCAGCGGCGATGAGATCCGCCGGTTGGAGCCTGCGCGATACTCCGAGGACTGGAAGGTCCTGGATGGGTTGGCGCAAAAGGTGGTGCCGATCGAGGGCGAGGATTATGGCCTGAAGCCAGTTCACTGCATTGTGGATTTCCACGGTGAACCCGGCGTCAGTGACAACGCAGAGAAATTCCTGAAGCGCCGCCGCAAGGAGGACGAAGGGCATATCTGGCGCGTGTCGCGAGGTGAGGGCAAATTCAAGGTTCCATTCCGCATCAAGTATGCAGAGCCGGAACGGGGCAGCGGCGGTAAGGCCGCGCGCTCGATCCGAATCCTGACAATGGCCACAGACCGTCTCAAGGATACCTTGGCTGTCTCGCTGAAGCGCGCAACCGGGGGTGCGGGGCCGTTCCTGTTGCCAAGCTGGATGCGGGAAAACACCGCACTCTTACAAGAGTTTGTCGCGGAACAGCGCACCTCGGACGGTTGGGAAAAGAAGCCCGGCCAAGTCCGAAACGAGGCGATCGACCTTTCCGTCCAGGCGCGCGCCGGTGCGGAACACAAGGGCCTGTTGCGTATCGACTGGGCAGCACCGCCAGAGTGGGCGCTAGGCGGTATTCAAAACGAATTCGCGGTGGCGCTGTCCGTCGACGAGGGCGAGGCCGCCGCGCCTGCGCGCGAGAAAGAACCACCTGCGCAGCAATTCGTCAGTTTTCTAAGGAGATGATAGGCATGTACTCGCAAGATCAATTGCAGAAACTGAAGGATGCCTATGCCAAGGGTGTCCTTTCCGTGGAGCTGGCGGGCGAAAAAGTCACCTTCACAAGCGGCTCGGAAATGCGCCGGCGCATCCGAGATATTGAGGGCACCATCTCTGGTGGCGGAAACGAGATGACCATCTCCTACGCAACAACGGGGCGGGGTTACTGATGCGCTGGCTTGATAAAGCGGTGCTGGCAATCAGCCCGGAACGTGGGTTGGCGCGTGTCAAGGCGCGGAGTGCGGCCCACACTCTGATGAACTATGACGCGGCATCAAAAGGGCGGCGCACATATGGGTGGAAGTCGCCGGGCACATCCGCCGACAGTGCAGCACTTGGCAGCCGCTCCCGCCTGCGCAACCTGAGCCGGGACTTTATGCGAAACCGCGCCCTGGCAGTGCGTGGCCGGGATGTGACTTCCGGCAATGTCGTTGGCACCGGAATCCGCCCTTCGGTTCGCATGGAAAAAGGGCAAGAGGATCGCGCGAGTGAGGCGATGGAAGTTATCCAAGATCACCTCCTGACGCCTGCAATCGACACTTATGGCGTCAGCGACATCCTCGGCCTTCAGACGCTGGTGATGAATACGGTTTTCACCGATGGCGAAATCCTTGTGCGCCGCCGCATGCGCAACACGCTGTATGACCCAAATCTGACATTGCCGTTTCAGGTTCAGCTCATGGAGGTGGATCACCTTGATGAGAGCATAACCAGCAACGGCGATAACGATGTGATCGAAGGGATCGAGTACGGGCCTACCGGGAAGGCGGTCGCCTACCACCTTTTTGACCAACATCCGGGCGAGGTAGGGTGGCGGCGGCGTCGGAAGATGACCAGCACGCGCGTTCCTGCTGACCAGATCCTGCACATCCGCCGGATTGAGCGCCCAGGCCAGATGCGCGGCATTCCGTGGCTTGCACCTGTCATGACCACCCTTGGTGAGATCAGTGACTATCAGGATGCGCAGATCCTCAAGCAAAAGATCGGATCTCTGCTGGCGTTTTTCGTCAAGTCCGGTGCTGACGGCCAGACCTACGGCGGTGCGCAGCTGAGCCGTTTGGAACCTGGCGCAATTGTAGGGCTGGCAGAAGGGCAGGAAGTCACGGCCTCAGAACCGCCAAAGGTCGATGGCTATCAGGAGTTCATGAATCAGGCGATCAGGACAATCGCGATGGGGTTGGGCCTCAGCTATGAGAGCTTCGGGGATCTGCGCGGGGTGAATTTCAGCTCCGGCAAGATGGGCCGAATTGAGATGGATCGCTTTGTCGAGATTTGGCAGCGCGCGATCATCATCACGCAATTCTGCATGGGGGTCTCGCGTTGGACGCGGGATAGCTGGCGTCTGGTGGAAGCCTCTAAGGGTCTCGCGCCTGTTCCAAAGTCGATCGACTGGACAGCCCCGAAACGTCCGATGATCGACCCGGCCAAGGAAATTGGCGCTGCTGTCGATGAGATCGAAGCCGGATTGACAAGCCTGCAGCGAAAACAGCGCGAACTTGGATACGACCCCGAGGTGATTACGCGCGAACGGGAAGAAGACGCCAAGCGAAGTGGGATCGCAACGGCTCCGGCCAACAGAAACCAGCGCCCCGCAGAGGACGAAACCATCGAAGAGGATGAGGAAAATGAACGGCAATGATTTGATCCTGAACGGTGAAATCGTTCTGGAAGGTTACATCCACGACCATGAGACCTGCGAATGGATGGGGGCTGGGTACTTCTCCAGTCGCATGGTGCGTGATGCACTTTCGTCCTTCTCCGGCGACGTGACCGTGCGGGTCAACTCCAATGGCGGCGACCCTTTCGAAGGTGAGGCCGCGCGGGCCGCGTTCGAAGCCCATTCGGGCAAAGTCACTGTTTTGGTCAACGGCATGGCCGCGAGCGCGGCCTCTCTGCTGATCATGGGGGCTGACCAGATCGAAATGTCCGCCGGTTCGTTCATCATGATCCACGATCCGTCGGGGGGATGCTGGGGCACGGCAGAGGCGCACGAGGCAGAGGCGGAGCGGCTTCGCACCCTCGCCAGCACCTATGCCGACGTCTACGCGGCTCGATCAGGACGTTCGAGCGAAGAGGTCAAGGCGATGATGACCGTCGAGACCTACCTGAATGCGGCGAAGGCGGTAGAAACCGGCTTTGCTGATGCCGTGACCGGCAGTCCAAAATCAGACGTGCCAGAAGATGAGGCATTGGCAGCGGTGCAAACCGAAATGGCCCGTCACAATCGCCAGTACCTCATGGCCATGCAGCATTTTCGCGCATTGGGCGGCAAGCCCGGTGCGAAACCACAGGTCAGTATGACCGCTTCACAGGAGGCTCAAGAGATGCCGAACGATACCAATCAGCAGACCCTAAATCCGACGCCCTCGGTCACGCCGCCTGAAGGTGCCGCGCCGGAAACCACCATGACCAGCACGCCCGAAATTGAACAGGCTGTGCAGGCAGAGCGCCAGCGTCAGACCGCCATCCGCACGATGGCAGCACCGTTTCGTGACGCAGGCCAGTTGGCGCAGATGCAGATCGACGCTGTTATTGATCAGGGCCTCACTGTGGAAGCCGCAGGCGCACGTTTCATGACCCTTATGGCGGCAACGCCTGATCGCGTTGTGCCGGCCGCTCCCATTGGCGGGCGTCAGGATGAAACCGAAACCCGTATGGAAGGCATGATCCAGGCGCTGATGTCCGACTATACCGGGCCGGGTGAGCAATTCCGTGGCATGCGGGTGCGGGGCCTTGCGATGGAACTGGGCGGCGGCTCCAGCTTCGATACATTCGCGCAGGTCCAACGTGGGATGCGCTCCACAACAATGATGGGCGGTGCACATGGTGTCAGCGATTTCGCCTACATCACCACAGAAGTGATGAACCGCAGCCTGATTGCCGCCTATGAGCGGCGCACTGCCAATTGGCAGGTTCTGACAGGCACGCCGATGCAGGCCAGCGATTTCCGCGAGTTGCATGCGGCGCGCTTTGGCGGGGATTTCCAGCTCAAGAAAGTTCGCGAGAACGGTGAATATGAAGAGGCCACCCTTGCGGATGAGGCGGAGGGCCTGAAGGTCGAGCGCCGTGGCCGGACCATCAACCTGACTTTTGAAGCGGTCATGAATGATGACATGGGCGCGTTCAATCGCATTCCCACGGATTTTGCGATGGCCGCGCGGCTCATGGAAGCGTCCATGGTCTGGGCACTGCTGCGCTCCAATGCGGTGCTGAAATCTGACAAAACCGCGCTGTTCCACGACAAGCACAAGAATATTGCTCCGGCAGGTGCGATTGGTGCTGAGAGCGTCGGCAAAGCCCGCAAGCTGATGTGGGAACAGAAAGCCTTTGGCTCTGCGGATGGCGCTGAGGACTTCCTGATGATCGAGCCTGATCTTCTGATTGTTCCCCCGGCGCTGGAAACGGATGCAGGCAAATTCATCGCTGACGTGACCCCGGCAAAAATGTCGGATGCGAACCCGTGGCGCGCTACGCTAACGCCGGTTGTTGCGCCGCACATCGGTTCCGTTGCTAAGGGCGGTTCTGACACCGATTGGTATGTCGCATCGTCTGACCTGCCGCCTATCACCGTGGCGTATCTCGAAGGGCATCAGGCCCCGACGGTTCGCACCGTTGAGGGTATGAACCCTGACAAGGTGACGATGACAGCGCGTCACATCTTCGGTGCGGCTCCGTCAGAGTTCCGCGGTATCGTGAAGGTTCCCGGTCAGTAAGCCCGGCGATTTCCCCGGCATGAACTGATGTGACGAAAGGGCGGCATGTGCCGCCCTTCGTCGTTTGCAACTCTGACAGAGGAAGGTTTGTCATGAAAAACTACGTAAAGCCCGGTGATCATCTCACCGTCATTGCTCCGGCAGATGTGAAATCTGGGGGCCTCGTCAAGGTTGGCGCTCTGATCGGTATTGCCCAGCATGATGCCTTGGCTGGTGAAGAGGTCGAAATCGTCCGCAAGGGCTGTTTCGCGCTGCCGAAAGTGTCGGCCCAGGCATGGGCGCAGGGCGCAAAGATCTACTGGATCGCAGCCGACGCCAAATGCACGACTACAGCCAGCGGAAACACCTTGATCGGCGCTGCTGTTCTGGATGCTGCAGACCCGTCTGACAGCGGGTTGGTTCTTCTGGACGGCGTGATCCGCTAAACCAATGAGCCATTTCTTTGATGGCATGGCCGGATTGCTGAATGATCTGTTTGGTGATCCGGTTCAGATCACACGCGCAAACGGTGATGTTAGCACCATACAAGGTGTGTTTCGTCGCGATCCAATTGAGGTGGCTGGCGATGATGGGTTTCCGGTTCTGATCATGAGTCCAACCCTGAAGGTGCCTCAGACCACCCGCCTAGCCTATGGCGATTTGGTCGAGCCGTCCATCGCACCCGGTGCGCGTTTTGTGGTGAATAGCGGCGAGCCAAGTCCGTCACCGTCAGCAGATCGTATGGTGGTCTATGAGCTGGAGCTTGAACTATGACGACAAAAATCGCTGAGACCCTTGCGACCGTGCGCGCAACGATAACAGCTGACCCGCGCTTTGCAGGGTTCCGCCAGTTTGGAATATGGGACAAGCGCATCAATGAGGATTCCCTGCCCGCCTTCGGTGTCGGGGTGCCTCGCTGGACGGATGACGACAAAGATACCCTAACCAGCGGTGAGGCGGTGACCACGATTGTGATCGCGCTGAAGCGATCGGATGGGGATCTCGAAAGTCTGGCATTCGAAGATGCAGCGGCGATCAAGGCGCTGTTGTTGTCGGCCTTGGAAGATGAAGCACATGAGCTAAGCTTTCAGGAGGCGACCTATCAGGAGGACACCGCCGGGGAGAAACCCGTTTCCACTCTCTCGATGATGTTCTCTTTCACCTACTGGCCCGCAGTTCTGTAGGCCAGCACATGCCCGCACAGGCGGGAAATCCGACATAGGAGAAGAATGATATGTCAAGCAGCGGAGCAATTCGCGGCAGGGGTTCATCTGTACGCGTAGGCGTCGGCGATCCTGTCGCATGGACCAAATTGGCCGGGATCGAGGCTTTTGATTTCCCCGACCAATCCCGCCCGGAATTGGATGTGACACATCTGGACAGCCCAAACGATACCGAGGAGGCCATTCCAGGGATGCGCCCGGTGGCGGTTTGGACTGTCGATATGCACCACGTTGAGGGGAGCGCTTCAGAAGTGTTGTTATCGGGGTTGGAAGACACCGGCGAGCCGATGCAGCTGGAATTGAAGACTGGCGGCGCTGCGGCCACCCCGAAAGTCTTTGCAGGCTACGTCAAAGGCTACACTCCCAAAGGGATTGGCCCCAAGGGTGTCCAGATGGCTGCCCTGAGTATCCTTATTCAAGCCAAGATCGAAGGGTGAAAGGGTATATGGCCGACTATACACGAGGTGAAGTGAGCGGGCGCGTGCGTGGGCGCGTCAAAACCCTGTGCCTTGATATGGCAGCACTTGAGCGGTTTGAAGCGTTACAGGGCCAAGAAGCGTTTTCTGCAATCGAAGAAATGCGCGGTGATGATGCCGGGTTTGCGACGCTACGCCGACTGGTGCAGTCGGCAATGGCCAAGCACCACCCGGACGCCACACTGGCAGAGGCGCAAGCATTCATTGCCAAGCATGCTGACAAAATCCGGGAAATGCTTCAGCGGGCACTACCGGAGCCTGAGACGGATGAGGACGTGGCAGAGGCCGCGCCGGGAAAACCGGCCGGAGCGAAGGGGTAGGGGTCTCTTCGCTCCGGCACGATTGGCTTGATGCCGGACTTGATCCTGATCGGTTCTGGCAGATTACCCCGCGCCTTTATGTTGAAGAGATGCGTTCGGCGGCCCGCCGTCGAGCGCATCAGCAGGCCGCGCTGGCTGAGGCCATGTTTGCCGGATCCCGGATGGAAGGAAAAGACCTTCAGAAATACTGCGACGGCCTGCGAGGTGAAGATCGGACGCAGCCGCCTGAAGCTCTGCCCGGTGCGATTGATGCCGCCGCGCGGGGTCACCCGGTGATGACCTGGAAAGAATTCCTAGCACAAAGGAACACGTGAAATGTCTCTGGTCGGTCGTCTCAAAGCGACCCTCGGGCTGGATGCCCGTGGGTTTGACAAAGGTCTGAAGTCAAGTGAAAGCCGCGTGAAGCGGTTCGGAAAGGCTATCTCCAAGATCGGGGTTGGCCTTTCTCTTGTTTCTGCTGGTGTGCTGGCGGCAGTGCGCAATCAGCTCAATGCCGCTGATGAGCTGTCCAAAAGTGCGCAACGGCTTGGGGTGCCGATTGAAGAACTTTCCGCGCTTCGCCACGCCGCTGATATGTCCGCTGTCAGTACGTCTGATCTCGACAATGGTTTGCGCCGCCTTTCGCGGAACATGCAAGACGCATCCACGGGTGGCAAAAAGACATCTGCTCTGTTCCGGGAACTCGGCATCAGCGTTTCTGATGCCAATGGCAAGCTGCGACCAACATCCGAGGTGATGGCAGATGCGGCTGAACGTCTTGGGGCCATGCCGGACGGGGCCAAGAAAACAGCGCTTGCATTTGAGTTGTTCGGGCGCGCGGGCACCAACCTGATCCCAATGCTGAACGGAGGCCGGGAAGGTCTGCAGGGCATGCTGAAAGAGGCCCGCGAATTGGGTCTGGTTGTCGATCAGAAGACTGGCAAGTCTGCCGAGAACTTTAACGATAACCTCTCGCGGCTTTCCAAGACGCTGCGCGGTGTGTTGTTGCAGTCCATGGCGGCGCTGGCGCCGGTCTTGGAGCGCGTCACAAATTCCGTTGTCAGCGCGTCCAAATGGTTCCGAGATCTGTCACCTTCTGTTCGTCAAGCCCTTGCAGGGTTTGTGGCATTCCTGGCCGTCGCAGGTCCATTGGCTCTTGCCATCGGTGGGGTCACATTAGCGCTGTCAGCGATCGCGGGACCAGTTGTTGCTGTGGTTGGTGGTTTCGCGGCTCTAGTGGCTGGGGCTTCAGCCTTGGGCGTCAGCCTCAGAACCATTGCCGCTGTCGCGGGTGCTGTTGCCGCAGCCTTCGGGATCAAACTGGTTGTTGCGATTGGGGCAAAGTTTGTCGCCTCCGCTGTCGCTGCAACCCGTCAGGCCCTTGCTCTGGAAATGGCTCTGGGGGCAAAGTCCCGTGCCGCCGCTGTCGCGGGGGTTGCCGTCAAGAGTTTGTCGCGGGCGCTGATTGCCCTGCGGAGCGCACTTGTCGCCACAGGCATCGGTGCCCTCGTGGTGGCCGCAGGATTGCTGGTCGACCAATTCACGCATTTGGTTCAGCGCTCTGGTGGTCTGGGAACAGCTCTGTCCCTTCTGTGGAATGTCGCGAAAGAGGTATTCAGCCGGATCGGCCTTGCGGGATTGGCGGCTGTGGATCGACTGCGGGCGGGGTTCTTTGACCTTCAGGCCCGATCGGTGCGGATCTGGGCCGGTATCATTCGAACCGTCACCAGTGCTGCTGAGGCCATTGTCGATTCCGGTATTGGCGCTGCTGAAGCCTTCAAGACCGCATTTCAGGGCATCCCCCACGCCCTCGGCGACTTCATGTTTCAGGCCGCAAATTCGGTCATTGATGGCGTCGAGGGGATGATCAATGCGGTGGTGGGCCGCATCAATAAATTCATATCCGGGCTGAATAGCGCCCTTGCAAAGCTGCCGTCATGGGCTGGCGGTGGGTCTCTGTCGGTCGGACTGGTAGGGGAGGTCTACCTCGGGGGTGTCGACAATCCGTTTGCCGGTAAGGCTGCGGGAATGGGGCAGGCGGCGCAGGATGCCTATGACGCGGCGCAGGGGACCAGCGACTTTGGTGGTCGGGCGAATCGTCTCGAAGCTCTTGCATCTGGTATCGACACCAGCGCGGCTGCTGCCCGCGCCGCAAGCGATGTTCTCCTTGATATGGCTACAGCGCCATTGACCAGCATCGATGCGTTGCGCGAGGCGATGCAGGAAACCGAGGGGGATATTGACAGCACGTCGGAGGCCACAACCCGGCTACAGCAGGAGCTGGATAAGCTCGGTAATGGCGGCGGTGGTGCTGGTGGTGCTGGCAAGGGAAAGAGCGGCAAATCCATCAAGGAAAAGCTCAGTGAGCCGTTCAAGTACCTAAAAGAAAAGGTCAAAGGATTTTCCGATTCACTTGCGGGCGCAATCGTTCAGGGCCAAAGCCTTGGCGATGCCATGCGGGGCGTATTCCAGCGGATGGCGCAGGATCTCATTGCCAGTGGCATTCAGCGGCTGATGATGAACCTGTTCAACTTCGGGGGCGGCGGCGGCAAGATCTTTGGATCGCTTCTGGGGTCGATCTTTAAAGTTCCCTCCTATGCCTCCGGCACCATGAACCACCCCGGAGGTATCGCGCAGGTCTTTGAGGAAGGTGGCGAGCTGATCAACCTGCCCAGTGGTGCGCGGGTTATCCCCCACGATCTTTCGCGCATGATGGTGACTGCTGCGGGGAAATCGGCGGGGGCCTCGGCGTCCTCTGATCTTTCCAAAGTGCAGACGCAAGAGGTGGTTGTCCGCCTGTCCCAATCCGCCATGCGGTTGAGCGATGACGGGAAAATCGTCGCGGAGATCGGTTTGCAGACGGATCAGAAGATTTCACGCGCGGCTGAAAACGCGGATCGCGCCTTGCCGCAGAAGGTCCAGCAGATCAACCAGAGACCAAGGGATCGCTACACATGAGCAATCAACCACCCCTCGCGCTTTCGGAGTTTTGGGACAAGCTGCGTTTTCGGGCGATCACCTTTGATTTGCCCGATGATCAGACAGGGACAGGCACCGGCAGCGGCGAGGTTCTCAGGGCCAGCCGCCGCGACGTGCTATGGCAGGGCAAGGCGGCTGTGACGCTCAATCGCCATGACGCGCAGGATGGAATAAAAGCGCTCATGGATGAGATCCGCCATGGCAGCGCGCGTTTCCTCGTCAGCGACCCAAAGCGCAGAGGGCCGCAGTCGGATAAGCTGGGCACCCTTCAGGGCAACAGTATCGCAACCGTGCATTCCTTCGACCTGGGGGATCGCCGCAAGTTGGTCCTGCGCGGTCTCCCGGCAGGATTTGAGCTGCGCCCCGGTGATCTGTTGTCGATCGAGTACGGCGCTGCCCCTGTCCAGCATTTTCTGGCGCGCATCCAGCGCGGCGGGGCTTTCGCAGGCAATACACCGCAATGCGAGCTTAGGGTTTTGCCGTTCTTGCCGATTGGCTTGGAAGTCGGGCAGGTCGTCACGCTGCGCAGTCCTGTTTGCAAAGCTTCTTACGTGCCTGATTCCTATACCCCTATCGAAAGACTGCCGGGATACGACGGCGGCTTTGAATTCAAGTGGAGGCAGACCTACCGATGAGCTGGCCAGTTTCCCAACGCAGGGACCAATACAACCGCGTCTTGATGTGGGTTGAGGCAAAAGAGCATCTGACCGGCGACCCAAAGCCGCTTGGTATCTGGGACGGTCGGGATCATCAGCAATTTGAGATCGATGGTGAGATCCGCGCGTTCTTCGGCGCGGGGAACATTCAGCAGCTCAAAGCCTTCACTTCTGAGGCCGGGTTGGTGATCCAGAACTATGGCCTGGATCTCGCGGCGTTTTCGCCGGAGGTGCGCGCATTGGTTCGCGCGCGTGATGTCCGCTTCGCGCGTGTTCAGATCTATTTGGTTGCCTTCGATCCGAAGACCGGCGCACAGCTTGGCCTGCACAGAGTGTTCAGTGGCGTCATTGATGGTGCGCCCGAGGAAATCGGGGCGGCTGGCGGCGACGCGCTGGTGAAGCTTAATCTGGTCTCCAATGCCCGCTTGTTGACGCGCAAAGCACCTGTTCTCAAATCGCAGGCTGCACAGTCCAAACGCGAAGACGACAAGTTCTTTCAATATGCGGATGTATCCGGTGCCGTTCCTGTCTTCTGGGGCCGGTGGCGGCATCGGGACTAACAGAAACTCCACAATCTGAAAAATTGAGGCGGGAATGACCCAATCAATTAAGCGCCATAGCCAGTGGCGTTCAAATCTTTGCGCGTACCTGGCTTCGGTCTCCCGGCAGAAGTTTCAGCCGGGATCGCACGATTGCGCCTTGTTTGCCGCCGGTGCTGTGAAAGCGATGACCGGCGCAGATCTCGCCGCAGACTATGCCGGCCGCTATCGCACAGTCGCAGAAGGCATGGCCATGCTGCGCTCTGAGGGGGTCGCGGACCTCACTGCCTTGGTGATCCGCCATTTTGAAGAAATCCCGCCGCTTAAAGCCGGTGTTGGGGATCTCGCCTTGGTCGAAGGGGAGGGGGGGGAGGATGCCCTCGGCGTTGTGCAGGGGCCAACAATATTCGTTCTGCAAAGGAGCGGGCTCGGCCGCGTTTCCTTGGAAGCTGGTTTGAAAGGGTTTCGTGTATGAAGAACCTGTTTCTTGCGGCCTTGGTATATCTGCTGGTCTCTTCAGGGCCTGCTGACGCCGCTCCGGTAATCGCCGCCTTCCAGGCCGTTGCCGCTTTCGTGGGCACACTTGGTGTTGTCGGCTCGGCGTTGCTGCAGCTCGCGATTGGCTCGGCCATGAGCATGATTGCCAAATCCAAGATGCGCAAAGCGCAGGGGCAAAACTCTGGCATTCAGACAGAGGTGACCCTAACCGGCGGCACCAACTCTGAGAGCTTTATTCTCGGATATTACGGCACTGCCGGCACATGGGTTTGCCCGCCTCTTTCGCGCGGTGACCGCCTCAAGGTGCTGACCTATGTGATCGACCTGGCTGGCATGCCCGGACACTCGCTGGAAGATGTGTTTGTCAATGGCGAGAAACTGAAGCTGGACGGCAAAATCAAGCACGGCGAAACCGTCACCTCCAAACCGGACAGCTTCAAGGGGCTGGTGACCGTCACCTATTTTGACGGATCGCAAACCAAAGCCCCTGTCATGATGCAGCGGAACTACGGCACCGATCCAGACTTTCCGTGGACCGCTGAGATGGTCGGTCGTGGGCGCTGTTATGTGATCGTTGAATTCACGCACGATGCTAAGGTTTTTTCGGGCCTCCCTCGTATGCGCTTCGGAATGCGCGGCTTGCCGCTTCTTGATCCTCGCGTCGGCGAGGTGGTGCAGTCTGATAATCTCGCACTGTTGGCATATTCCGTCCTTCGTGGGTTCGAGTTTCCCGATGGCACCCGCTGGGGAGGCGAGGCAAGCCTTGCAGACCTCCCTCTGCCGGTTTGGGCTGCTGCCATGAATGAGGCCGATCGCCTGATCGATACCAAGGACGATAATTCGGAACCGCAGTTCCGCGGTGGCTTTGAAATCAAAATCGCAGATACAGAACCCGCTGAGGTTCTGGAGCGGTTTATGGACGCCTGTACCGGCGATCTCGCTGAAGAGGGCGGCACATGGTACGTGCGCATGGGTGCGCCTCAGGTGCCATCAGCCTTCCTGACGGATGATGATCTGATTGTTGATGCGCCGATGTCTCTGACCCCGTTTGCGGGCTTAGCAGACAGCATGAACAGTCTGACGCTGAAGTATCCGAATCCGTCCATTGCGTGGGAAGTCAGTGAGGCGGAGCGTATCTTGCGCCCCGAGCTGGAGGCGCAGCACGAGGGGCGGCGGCTGTCAGAGGATCTTTCCTTGTCGGCGTGTCCCTTCCCGCTTCAGGTGCAGCGCGTGGGGAAAGCCTATATTGAGGATGCACAGCGCGATGTGCTGCACAGCTTCACGCTCCCCCCGGATTTCGCGCATCTCCCGCCCTTGTCGGTGATCTCCTGGACGTCCGAACACAATGAGTATGACGGAAAACACTTCTCGATCGAAAAGAAGGTAATCCACCCTCATGATCTTCTGGCCTCGGTTGAGGTGCGCGAGGTCGACCCGGCTGACCACAGTTGGTCAACTGATGATGAATTGCCAGTGCCGGACGGCGTGACCCAACTGACGCCGCCGGTGTTGTTCATCCTGAACGGCGTCCGCGTTGCCCCCGTTGATATCTTGGATAGTGACGGCAACCCGCGCAGGGCTGCGATCGAGGTTTCGCAGATCCCCATCGTCGAAGGGATTGAATGGCGGGTGTTCGACTTTGCGGGCACCCGCATTGCCGACGGCGTTGCCATGGATGTTGGCGACACATTCCTGATCACGCAAGGTATCCTGCCGGGCCACACCTACTTTGTAAGTTTGCGGGTTGCTGATGAGGTCAATGTCGATTGGTCGGCCTGGTATGAGGTCGACACCAATGATGTCCGGCTCGGGCCGGACGATCTGTCAGAAGAGGTGTGGCAGTATGTTGATGGCGTGGCCGTCTCAGCGCTGAACGACTTCAATGGCAGCATGACCTACGCGCTGGAAAAGTTGGCGCAGGTGGATCTGGAAAACCGGGCTTTCGGGTTTTTGGAGGCCGCCCGAATTGAGGGAGAGGTGACTGAGAAGACAGAGGCGCTTTCGTCGGAGGTGGATGGGGTCCGCGCTGAGCTGGTGCAGAACTATGTCACCGCTGCAACGCAGGATGCAGCTCTGGCAACGCTTCAGACCAGCCTATCCGCTAGAATTGATGGCGTCTCCGCCTCTCTGTCGACCAGCTATTACACGATCTCGCAGGTCAATTCTGCGATCTCAGCCGCGCGTACATCTTTGCGAAGTGAAATCGCAGGGGTCTCCGCCACGCTAAACGCTGACTATTACACCGTCGCTGAGACCAACTCGGCCATTTCGGCGGCGACAACCTCTGTCACCAGTACCCTTGGTAGCCTGACTGCGACCGTTAACCAGGTGCAATCCTCGGTCGATGGGGTCAAAGGCACATACGGCGTCCAGGTCAACAACAACGGCGTCGTGACCGGCTTTGGTCTGGTGTCTGAGTTGATCAACGGAACTGTCTCCACCACCTTCACGGTGCAGGCCGACCGCTTTGTCGTGGCCAGCAGCTCAGGCGGGGGGGCTGTGTCGCCTTTTCTGATTTCAGGCGGCAAGGTCTACATCCGTGATGCGGTGATCCGAAACGCGTCTATCTCCAGCGCGAAGATCGGCGCGCTCGCCGTCGATACCCTGCACATCAAGGGCAAGGCGGTTGACACACGGCAGATTGCTGAGAACGCCGCCACCACCTTTTACGAGGCCACGGGCGGCAGCGGGTATAAGAGGATCCAGATCAGAAACACCCATGATGAGCCGATCACGCTCATCATTCAGGTGCTTTACGACTGTCAGGACGATGGCGGATCCAGCGCGCTGTTTGCAGGCGTGAAGATCTACAAAGAGCAGACCGCAGGCGCGAAGAATAGCCTCCTGTCTTCGGTCGGTGACAGCAGCTCCGGCGGCGGTGAAGTTGCCGCTTCCAAAGGCACTGAGGTTGTCACCACAACCATAAACCCGGGCATCACGCGATACATCTCCGCCTATCCAGAGGGCCGGATTGTTCGTCGCTGTGACATGATCATTTTGCAGAGGCAGAGATGAACGATAACCGCCACAAAAAGCTCGGACGCTTTGCAATCTACAGCAAGGACACCGGCGAAATCAGGCAGATCACTGTCTGCCCCGCTGAAGCTATCGGGGGGCAGTTGGAACCGGGGGAACACGCGCTTGCTCTGGACGTTGCCGGGGAAGCCGAATTGACCTCCCTTCGGGATCTTTCGCGGGTGCGTGTGGATCAGGGCCGGTTGGTGCCTTTCACACCGCCAGTGGATCTGGCCGCTGAAATGGCCGCGATCCGGCGGCGGCGTGACAAGCTGTTGGCTGCAAGCGACTGGACGCAGATGCCCGACGTTGCGATTGACCTGAGGGTCTGGGGATCACGTCTGGAATATCGGCGCGCCTGGCGCAAATACCGCAAGGCGCTGCGCGATCTTACCGACACCATCACCGACGTCGGAAACGTCACATGGCCGAAACCTCCCGAGAAAGGACAATAGCATGACGTGGTATCGCACGGGCACGGTCGAAATCGCCCATGGCAGCAACACCATTCAGGGCACCGGCACCAATTGGATCGAGCAGAAGTCCGGTTGGGCCATGGTGATCGAGGGCGTGCCCGGATTGGTCGAGATTGACGCAGTGGTCAGCGCGACTGAGTTGCGCCTTGTCGACCCGATTGAGGGCCAGGGCAGCGGATTGGGCTATGCCATTATCCCGACGCAGGGCCTCAGTATCCGACTGATTGGATACTTCGACCGGCTGATTGAAGAGCTGAATGCAACGCGGGCAGCATGGAAAACGGTCTTTTCCACCTTCAGCGCAACAGCATATCAGCTCTGGATTGATCAGGGCAACGCAGGGACGGTGAATGACTTCTTGCAGGCCATACGCGGCGAGCAAGGCATTCAGGGGCCTCAGGGCGTTCAAGGCGAGCGCGGCATCCAAGGTGAGCAAGGTGTGCAAGGCGAGCGTGGCGAGCAGGGCATCCAAGGTGTGCAGGGTATCCAAGGTGAGCAAGGCGAACAGGGTGTTCGGGGTGATAAAGGCGACACCGGCGCCGGTCTGAACATCAAGGGCACATTGGCCGATGTTGCGGCTCTGCCCGGATCGGGCACAGCTGGCGATGCCTGGTCTGTGCAGGGCGATATCTTCGTCTGGGACGATATCAACGCCGAGTGGGACGATGCAGGCCCCCTGCGCGGTCCTGAGGGACCAAGAGGGCAACAGGGTATTCAAGGCCCCCGTGGCCCACAGGGCGAGGTGGGGCCGGTTGGTCCAGTTGGGCCGCAAGGTATGCAGGGCATCCAAGGGCCGCAGGGTGACAAGGGCGATACGGGCCTCACCGGGCCAAGCGTCTTTGAGGTCTGGCGGCAGTCCCGTGGTGGTGTCGGCACCTTGGAGGAATACCACGACTTTCTGTCTGATCAGACCGTCTCACTGGCGCGCGCGCAGGCTGACGCTGCCAGCGCCGACCGCGCTGCCGCTGAGACTGCCCGCATCGCTTCTGAAGCCGCAGAGGCCGAGGCACAAGCCGCCGCCGCCTCTGCAACTCAATCGGCGCAAGTCCTCTCCGACAACGCTGAAATCGTGCGCCTGCTGCAACAGCACAGGGTGCGCGCTCTCTTAAATTTGGACATCTAAAGGAGACCTGAAATGTCACTTGAACTGGTCGCGCAGGCCCTCAACGAAAAGATCCAAGCAGCGGCAGACGGTGCCGGTCCTGAAGATCTCGCAATGCTGGCAACGGCTCTGGACCGCATCGGTGGCCGGGTCACCATCGCCGAAGTCATGGCGGCAGGTGCAGAGGCCAAGGTGCAGCTTTCGCAAGCGCAGGCCGAGGCCATTGCCGCAATCGTCGCTGTGAAAGACGACGTCCGCCAAGCGGCTTTGGAGTTCCAAGATACCGCCCTCAAATCAACCCAGTTTTTCGGCCTGTTTGTGGCCTCTCAGTAAAGGAAGGGAAACCCTATGCCATTTGCAAAAATCACTCTTGATGGGGTCAACACCCCAGAAATCATCGCGACCCCGGCAGGCAAGCTGCTGAATTTGAACGTCTCGGCTGTGAACACCTCGCAGGACCGCGCCGTCGTCAAATTCTACATCCATGCCGCAAATGTCGCGCCGACTGATGCCGATATCTTCGACATGGCGACCTTGGACAAAGGGGCACTGTTGGAGCGCAGCGGCGTAATCCTGCCCGAAAATATGGCTGTGTCCGCCTTCAGCGATACAGCCGCTATCAACGCATTCGCCTGGGGCCTTGAGGCTCTGGCGTAACCCAAAATCTTAGGAGAACGAACATTGGGACGTATTATCACAGGGGCGCAAAGCGCCCGCACTGGTCGCTTTAATGAAATCGCGATCTTCAACAAGGCCGGTGTATTTGACTGGATCGTGCCTGAGAACATTGACCCCGGCGTGCCAATCCGCGCGCATGTCTATGGGGCCGGTGGTGCTGGCGGAACCGCCGGTGGCACAGGTAATGGATATGGCGGCGCTGCCGGTGGCCTTGCCTTGTCCGAGATCCCGCTGTCCGCTCTGACCATTGGCGCAGCTGTCACGCTGACAATCGGCCTCGGTGCACAAACATCGACAGGTATTGGTGGCACATCATCCTTCGGGGCACTGCTGTCCGCGACGGGCGGCAACTCTGGCAATAATGACGCGGACAACCTCGGCCTTGCCGCATTCTCTGCCGGAGGTATGGGCGTTGGTGGTGATATCAACCGGCGTGGCGGTTCTGGCGGGGTTGGAAACGCCGATGCCAACAGCGGTGGCGGCGGTGGCGGCGGTGGCGCGCCTGCGCCCGGCGGCTCGGTAGATGGTTACAAAGGCGGCGATGGCGGCGGTTATAGCGGGGGTTCAGGGGCCTCGATTCTATATGAAGGGATCCGACCAGACAGCAACTATTGCTCTGCTGGCGGGTCTGGCACCGGTGGTCCCGGCTGTTCAGGCACCCCCGCAACCACCGGGTATTCGCATGGCGGTAACGGTGGCAGTGGATTGCTGGGCGCTGGCGGCAATGGTGCGGCCGCAGTAGCCTATAGCAATGCCTCACAAGCCACCACGGCAGCAGGAAGCGGTCAGGGGACTGCTATTCTTGAACCCAATCAGATCCTTTTAGGCGGCGGGGGTGGTGGTGGGTCTGCCGCCTGCGATTATTCAACATCCCGCGCCAGCACAAACGCGGGCAACGGTGGTCCGGGCGGTGGCGGTGGCAGCGCTGCGGCATTTGGCCCCGCTGGCGGTGATGCCCAAATTTTGGCGGGCCACGGCGGTCTTCTTGGCGGCGGTGGTGGCGCGGGCCAATACTGTGTTCCCGGCCACGGTGGCAATGCTGGTGGCGGTGGCGCAACCGGATACAACTACGGCTCAGATCAGGGCTACGGTTGGGGCGGCGACGGCCTGATCATCCTGCAATTCGCACTCATTCACTAAGGAGGCTCTCATGGCCTATGCAAAAATCGCCAATGGCACGGTTGTTCAGGTGCTGGACCATCTGGACGGCGTCATTCACCCCGCCCTGCATGGTGGCTACACAGAAGTGATCAGCAGCGTGACGGAGGGGATGACGACACAGGACGGTCAGTCATTCGCTTGGCCCGAAACCGCCGCCCCTGATCCGGTTGAGCCGGTCGCACCGCGCGTCCTGCCGAAACTGGTGTTCTTTCAGCGCCTCACAACTGCTGAGCGCGTCGGCATTCGCACCGCAGGTAAGACCGATCCGGTGGTCGAGGACTGGCTTGCCATGCTGGATCTGATCGAAAACGTGCATCTCGATGCGCCCGACGTCACAGCCAGCCTGGGCTATTTCGTCAGTGAAGGGTTGATCGACGCCAATCGCGTTCCTGAAATCCTCGCCTGACACCGGGCGTTGTTCTAACGCCGCCCCACTATTCCTTAAAATCTGACGCTACACGCGCTGGCCCGCTTGGACCCGCGCCAAAACTGCTGCGCGCCATCCGGCGCGCGGCATCTGCCTGCACGGCGCACCCCCTCACAAAGCAATGAAGGATAGCTGCAATGACAATTGCAATCATCGTGTTCGTCCTGGCCCAATTGGGCGATGTCATCACCACCAAACGCGCGCTTTCCCAGTCCGGTAAGCGAGAGGCCAATCCTTTCATGCGGGTTCTGTTCGACCGTCTGGGCGTCAATGGTGGCCTGGCGGTCAAAGTGCTGGTCGCCTCAGCCCTGGTCTATTGGCTGTGGTCTGAGGGTGCGGCGCTTCCCATTTGGGCTGTTGCGGTCATGACGGGCGCGGTTGCGCTGCACAATCATCGCTTGATGCAGAAAGGATGAACCCTTGTCTGTTCATCGTTTCGCAAAACAGGCGATGCCCCGGTTTCTAAAGAACCCTCGCGTCCGGCAAGATCTCTATCACGCCTCCGTCCCGATGGTTCTGGCCGTCGCCATGGCCCCGAGTAGCCTCACAGGCAGCGCGATCTTCCTGCTGGTTTGGGTGATTATTCGGTGGAGTGGTCATGGCTGAACTGCAGCAGAAATTCAATTGGATACGAGCCGTCTCGATTGTCTCGATCATCGCGCTTTTTATTGCGGATTTTGCTTTCAACATCATGGCCAAGGATCCCCCACTTTGGGCCTATGTCGTTCCCGGTCTTCTGGCCCTGGGGGTTGAGGCCAATGCTGTTGGTCGCCTGCTGATGCAGCTGGTGCGCGCCGCCGCGAGAGTTCCACAGGAGGACAAAGAACTATGAAACTCACCACCCGTGATATTCAGGCCCGTTGCGCCGCTCTGGGCTTTCACCCTGGGCCGATAGACGGACGCAGAGGGCCGCGCACCTCTGCGGCCATTCGGGCTGCTCTTGAGGCGCACAACGGCAGCACGATAACTGATCTGTTCCACAAGAGCGGGTTGCACCGGGTGCATATGCACTGGACCGCCGGAGCCAAGGGCGTGATCGAGGTGGAGCGGCGGGCTTATAACTCGCTTGTCACCCATGATGGGCAGCGGGTGCAGGGCGTGTTTCCGCCAGAGGCACAGGAAGCCTATGAGGTTGGTCGGGCGGCATCCCACACCCGCATGTTCAATCCCGGTGCGATCGGGCACGCAATGGACGCCATGACGGGTGCAAACGAGCGCCCCTTCGATAGGGGATCCGCGCCTATCACACCGCGCCAGCTTGATGCGTTCTGCCGGTGGGCTGCGGAATACAGCGTCCAGTATTGGATTCCGGTCAATGTCTACGGCATGCCGACCCATGCCGAGATCCAGCCGATATTCGGCGTGCGCCAGCGCTGGAAATGGGACATCACCTGGTTGCCTGGAATGTCGGCCCCCGGTGATCCCTTGGTGGTTGGTGAGCGCCTGCGCGACATGATCCGCGAGTGCCTGCCTGACGTGCGAGCTGCCGCATGATGCGGTGGATTGCGATCGGGGCGCTCTGTCTGGCGCTGTTGTTTGCGGGTGTGTCCTCATACCTGGTCTGGCGCAACGGGCACCTGCGCGAAGATCTGGACGCAGCAAATATTCGCCTTTCTGTGAAGACCCGCCAGCTCGAAAACACTCAGCAGGACAAGGCTGTTCTCAAGGCCCATATAAAGCGCCTGCAGGCGGATCAGTATGGGGTCGAAGCTGAACTAAGAAACCTATGGGAAAAGGAGGGATCTGATGCGCCCTTGTCTGATTTTCTTGGCGATGTCTTTGACCGGCTGTAGCTGGTTCTCCCGAGATCCCCAGCCAATCTACATAGAACGGGAAGTGCCAGGTTATCTGGTGACGCCCTGCGCTGAGCCGACGAAAGGGTCACGATCAGAGGGAGGCTTTGCAGAACTAGCGATCCGCTGGAAATTTACCGCCCGGTGCAACGCAGACAAACTCCTGAGCGTGGGCGAGTTGGTTGGGCCTCAGTAGTTGTGGGCAGATCATTTTTTCAACACGCAACCGACTGAGATCTAGCAATCGGATTGAAACTAAGATAGAGGTCTCTCCGCTTTATCGGGCGGGGGGATCGGGTGCTACCAACACCCTCTCCCATGCGGCCATAAGATTGCAATCCAACCGCACCGACTTATCGTCCAGAAAAAGCCGCCCGTCTCTCGCGAGAGCGGGCGTTTTCTATTCTGGAATCTCCAATGAATACAATGGAAAAAGTGCGGCCTGCCGCACCCGTCGCCCCGTGGCTTGGCGGAAAGAAGGCTCTCCACGGCAAGATTATCGAGCGAATTGAAGCGGTAGACCACAAAACTTACGCCGAACCTTTTGTCGGGATGGGTGGCGTTTTTCTGCGTCGCGGCTGGAAGCCGCAGCTGGAAGTCGCGAATGATTTCAACGGTGAGGTCACCAATCTGTTCCGCATACTTCAGCAGCATTATCCGCAGTTGATGGACGTAATGCGGTTTCAGATTTCCTCGCGCCGTGAATTTGAACGACTTCGGCAAGTCGATCCCAGCACCCTTACTGATCTCCAGCGCGCGGCCCGGTTTCTCTATCTTCAGCGGCAGGCGTTCGGAGGTCAGGTTAGGGGGGTATTTGGTGTCGCAGCTGACCGGCCCCCTCGGTTCAGCCTGAGCCGCCTTGAGCCTATCCTTGAAGCCGCACATGAACGGCTAGAAAATGTGGTTTTTGAGAACCTGGACTGGGCAGATCTGATCCGCCGGTACGATGGGCCGGAAACCCTGTTTTACCTTGATCCGCCCTATTGGGGTGGCGAGGATGATTACGGCAAGGGGCTATTTGATCGTTCGCAGTTTGAAAAGATCGCGACCATTCTAGGTGGCATTAAAGGAAAGTTTCTGCTGTCGATCAATGATCGGCCAGAGATCAGGGGGCTGTTCTCTGCATTCCGTTTCGAAGAGGTCTCGCTAAAATATACCGTTGCCAGCGGCGGTGCGACGGACGCCGCAGAGCTGTTCATATCAAATTTTGAGCCACGGCATTCGCTGATCTAGCCACCATGCGAGGCGGCAATTTTCATGCCGCCTCAGCTACGATTTCAGCCCGCAGCCCCAGCGCGTCGAATGCCTCTTCAACCTGTGCAAGCTTAGTTTCGTGGTTTGGATTGAACAGTCGTTCAACCTTGGTTCGAGACCAGCCAGTCATGCGCTGCAAGTCGGCGCGCGTTTTTCCCGCCTCAGAGAGCGCCCAATATATTTGGAGCTTTACACTGAGTGCCAATGGTATCTGTGCGCCATCGCTAGACGTGGGCTGGGGGATGTCCTGAAATACATCCATGCGCGCAGCAATCGCTTCCGTAACAGCATTGCGACCGTTGGCTTTCGCTTCGTCCATGTTGTCACCAAATGAGGTGACTTCTGGCAAATCCGGGCATGTCACCAGAAATGTATCGTTGTCGTCAGGGGTGAAGATAAGAGGGTAGAACATTTTGCGTTTCCTTTATGGGTGACCCCGGCCTTATTTAAGGCCGAGGTCTTTGAGGATTTTATTGTAAAGTCCGGTTCCTATCTCTTTTCTTGAGCCGTGCATTGGCAGTTGTGTAGTTCTCTTGCCTAGCCGAACCGTCTTGTGTCCACTTCCCCCCTTGTGTGTTTCGAAGGTGCATCCGTGGCGCTTTAGGATCTTCTCCAATTCTTTGCTGTTCATAGGTATATACTACACATAAGTGTGCAATCAAGTCAACAGAAGTGTGTAATTATTTTTCATGTTTCCGGCTATTGTTCGATTTTTGTTCTATTTGTATTGTGCGCTTCATGCCCGCATCCACACCACCAGTCAGAGCGCACCCCGCAAAGCCGTTCCGCAATCTCCGCGATGCTGCCCGTGATGGTCAGCTGGTTGTTCTGCGCTGCACGCTCTGCCTTCGCTGCGTTCACTATCTCGCCAAAGACCTGGCCGAGGTAGTCGGTGATAAGCACCCGGTCCACATCCCGCCATTCCCTTGTTCAAAATGCAGGACAGCGGAACATATGGTGACCTCGTGCCGGTCTCCGCATCCCGGCGATCTCGGTCAGATTATGGTTCGTCGGCCTGCCGGTTGGAAACGGATCTGGAAAACCGAACCTTTGGGCGATGTATAGCGATATTTAACATAACCGTGGTTACTGTGCCTTTTGCATCAGCAGCTTCCAGCCGTCGTTTTCCCGATCGATGCGTTGCATGAGGTCGCGCAAATACGCGCCTGGGACGTTAACCCTTTCTATTCTCTGCAAGATGTACCCCAGAAGCATGAATGCAACGGCTGGGCCTTTGGCCTTCGCTGCTGTCCATGTCGATCCTAGGTGAAGCTCAGCTGCGATCTGATCCATTCTATCGTGGCAATCGCCTGTTGATCGCGCCGTGCGGATCTCGGCGCATAGCCTCGGGAAGGTTTCTTCAATGTCGCTATCTTTTACAGACGGAATAGATTTAGTCTCTTTGTGCCCCTCAAAAGGTGTTTCGCTGTCCCTCAAAATGCTGGTCAGCTCATTATAGAGAGCATTCAGGGTTTCCTCATCTGCGCGGCGGCGGAGGATGTTTCGTGCGCGCTGTAGCAGCCCCTCAGCGCCGCTGAGGCGGGCCAAAAGCAGTTTGCAGCGGTCGCGGATCACATCAAGCCGCAACAGGCGCTCTGCGTGGTCCTTGGCGATCTGCACCAGCTCTGCGTATTTCTCGAACAGTGGTGCAAGGGAGAGACCGGAAACCGTGACCACCCTGCCCTGCCCGTCGCGCCTCGCCCAGCGTTTGCCGTTCATCGTGGTTGCGCGCTTGATCAGACCTGCGTTGACCAGGATTGTGACGTGCCGCTCGATCGTCTGAACGCTGACATGCGCCCGTGTCGCCAGGGTTTGGTTTGACGCAAAGCAGATGTGCTGGTCTGGGGCTGCGCCCAGGCTGTCGCCCGGAATCAGGGCAATCATCGATCGCAACAGGTTGAGCGATGTCGCCTTCAGCCCGAGCGGTTCGCGGGCGTCTTCAGCTGCGCGCAGCAGCTTCCATTTGCTAAATTGTGTCATGTGTAAATCTGACAAAAATCTACCGTTCACCCACGGGCGTTTTTGTATTGTGCGATTTAAGGGGGGCTGCTACGGTCCTAGGTGCTTAATCATGGACAGCGGCACTTCTTGTGTTGTCTTGTTGCCCCCCTCATCAGCTCCGCTGGTGAGGGTTTTCCTTTGCCTATTCCTCCGTTTTGCTCGTTGCCTTAAATTCCTGGTGTGCCTTGCGCAGCACTTCGTCCAGGTTCCTATCCAGCCAGTCAGCGAAAGCGCCTTTCTTGACGGAGACGCTGACCCCCTGCCCTGACTTGATGGTCACGCCCTTCAGTGGTGAGCGTTCGTTTGAAACCCGGTGCGCTGCCCCGCGCTTCGCGACGTCCTTCAGCAGCGCGTCAAGGCGCTGGTCTGATGTAAGGTCTGCCATCTGGTTGAGCTGCACCAGGGCGTGTTCTGTGGTGACCTGGCCCTTTTCAAACGCCTCGGCCAGCTTGATCCACTTGGGCCGTCCGGAGCCTGGCGCGGCACCAATCATTACCCCTACCCCGCGCGGGACGGCTTTGGTGACCCTGCGGAAATGCTGGATGGCGGTGCGGTCGACGCCAAGGACGCTGCCGACTTGCGCGGCGGTGTAATCCTGCTCGGCGATCTCTTCGGCAAATCGTGCTTTCTCATAGAAGCTCAGCCCCCGGCGGCCTGCGTTCTCCAGGCCCTTGGCCATAAGCGCGGTGTCATCGTCCATTTCCTGGATGTTGGCCTTAACGTGGATACCGAGGTCGCGGCAGGCCCGTAGCCTCCGCCGCCCGAAGATGATTTCGAAGCGGCCAGTGTTCGATTTGGACGGGCGCAGCAGAACCGGAACCTGCTGGCCGTGTTCACGGATCAGGTCTCTCAGGTGTTCAAAGGAGTTCTCGGTTTCCTCAGGTGTGACAGCTGTCACACCCTCATCGAGGCGGTCGATTGGCCCCCAATCATCAATCAGATCGGGGTCGATTTCTTCGATCGCTCTGAGGGATTTTTGAAGGGTTCGCATAACCGGGATGTGCTGACCGATGTCAGCCCCCTGCCCTGCCTCCATCGCAGTATAGGCGTTTAGCGTCTTGCGGGCCATTACTGCCTCCCCCAGCTGGTTTCCATCATCGCGCGGATCTCGGCACCCACGGCGTCCATGCTGGACCGGGCGCGGTCGTATGTGCTGCGGGTGATGTCTGATCGGTCCAGCTCGTAGACTGTCTGTTTCAGCATCGTGGCGTCTGATACAGCGGTGGATTTGTAACAGGTTGCCTGCATCAGGATGTTCGGGAACAGCGCCCGTAGGAAAGCAACCAGCTGCTGGGACGGCCCGTCTGTCGGTTCGTCCCTGGTAATCAGGAAGCGGAAATGATCGTAATCCAGCTTTGCATCATGCTGGTTGATCACGCCGATATAGGAGCTGACCAAGCGCATGAATTGGGCCGTCGAGGTCACATCCATCATGGAGGGCGTCATGGGCACGATAATCGAGGTGGCGGCGGCCATCCCGGTCAGCGTCAGGATATCTAGCTCTGGCGGGCTGTCGATCAAAACCACATCAAATCGATCTTGCACTTGAGCGATCGCGTTCTGCAGGCGCAGGAAGAAATTTTTTTT
>NZ_JAYMWO010000001.1:0-227018 GCF_048056175.1 Phaeobacter sp. JH20_29 | reverse complement strand
GAAACTCAAATTAAATAATGTATCATGAGGCCAGATATCTTGTCGGGCGGCGCTTTCCTGCGATAAGTCGCCTGATAATAAGGGGGAAATACGGTGGTTAAATCGGACAGGCTTTCACATTCCGGCGAACTGCGTGAAAGCAGTCGCCTTCAGGTATTCGATACCATCCGGGCCGCAGGGCAAATCGCACGAATCGATATCGCTCAGGCCACCCGCATCAGCCCCGCCACCGTCACGGCGATCACCGCCGAACTGCTGGCCGCAGGGCTGATCGAGGAAGTCAGCCCGGATACAGCGCGCGGTGCCAAACGCGGCCGCCCACGGGTCGCCCTCAAAATCTGCGGCAGCGCCCATCGGATCGCCGGGCTGAAATTGTCGCATCACGCCATCACGACCCTGATCACCGATTTCGAAGGCACAGAGTTGGTCAGCCACGAAATGCCCCTGCGTGGCGGTCAGATGTCGCCAGAGGCCCTTTGCGAGAAAATTGTCGAAGCCCTGGACCAGAGCTGCGCCAAGGGCGGGTTCACCCGCGCGCACATCTCCGGAGTTGGCATTGGCATGGCCGGCGTTATGGATGCCGAGCGCAATTTCATCTACTGGTCATCGTCGCTCAACGTGCGGAATATCGATCTAGGCAGCCTTCTTGGCAGCTATCTGAGCATGCCGGTGTTTATCGACAACGACGCCAATCTGGTCGCCAAGGCTGAGCATCTCTTCGGTGAAGGTGACACCCGCAGCAACTTTGTCGTGGTGACCGTCGAACATGGTGTCGGCATGGGCATCGTCATCGACAATCAGATCTATCGCGGCGCGCGGGGCTGCGGCGCAGAATTTGGCCATATCAAGGTGCAGCTCGAAGGCGCGCTGTGCCAATGCGGCCAGCGCGGCTGTCTGGAAGCTTACGTCGGCGACTACGCCCTGCTGCGCGAGGCGAATATCACCAGTGGCGTCGAACGGCACAAGGATCTCGCCTCGCTTTATGCTGCCGTCGGCGACGGCGACACCATGGCGCAATCCATCCTTGACCGCGCCGGGCGCATGTTTGCCATGGGACTGGCCAATATCGTCAATATATTCGACCCGCAGATGATCGTTTTGGCGGGTGCGCAGCTGGCCTTTGGCTACCTGTCCTCCGACAAAGTGGTGGAGGAAATGCGCCGCTGGGTGGTTCAGGTGGACGGCCCCCTGCCCGAAGTGCGCGTCCATGGCTGGGGCAACAAGATGTGGGCAAAAGGGGCCGCCGCCTATGCGATTGAAGAAGTCTCCGCACTGACCATCCGCGAAGTTGCCAGCCATGCGGGATAAACTCTCATATATCCTCGCGCCGATCTGGCTCCTGCCGCAGATCGCGCTGGCGGACATCCCCGAGCCTCCGGTGTTCCGCTCCCAACCAGTTCCCGCGCATGTCTATGATGGCGGTTGGGAGCATTTCGTGGGTGGGGGGCTCGCCTCGCTGGATTGCAACGACGATAAATTCCCTGATCTGGTGGCGGCGGGCGGCAGCAACCCGGTTCAGCTGATGATCAACCAGAGCGAGGCCCCAGGCGCCACGCTGCGGTTTGCATCCGCTACACCGGCCGCCCTCGCACAGACAGGCGTCACCGGCGTCTACCCGCTCGACATTGATGGTGACGGTATTCTCGATCTTGCCCTGTTGCGCGTTGGCGCGGATCAGCTGCTGCGTGGAACCGGAAACTGTCAGTTCGAACCCTTCGATGGTCTGGGGTTTACCAGTGGTGACCACTGGACCACCGCGTTTTCGGCCACCTGGGAGCCGGGCGCTCAGCTGCCGACGCTTGCCTTTGGCACCTATGTCGACCGAAGCGACCCCGAGGGTCCGTTTGAGGCCTGTGACGACACACAGCTGTATCGGCCCGATGGTGACCGCTACGGCCCGGCCATCCGGCTCCAGCCAGGGTACTGCGCGCTGTCCATGCTGTTCACCAATTGGCACCGAAGCGTTGGGGCAACCGCCCGCGGTCGGGCCGATCTTCGGATCAGCAACGACCGACATTACTATGTCCGGGGTGGGCAGGAGCAGATGTGGAAAATGACCACGCCGCCAAGGCTCTACCAACAGGACGACGGCTGGCTGCCCTTTCACCTCTGGGGGATGGGGATAGCGTCTCGCGATCTGAACGGTGACGGGTTTTCCGATGTCTACCTCACCTCGATGGGAGATCAGAAACTACAGCTGTTTGATCCAAGCGGCACCGGCCCCGCCTACCGCGATGTGACTTATGATTACGGCACCACCGCCCACCGCCCAACCAGCGGCGGTGACGGGCGACCATCCACCGGGTGGCACGCGGATTTTGGCGATGTGAACAACGATGGGCATGACGATATCTTTGTCACCAAGGGAAATGTCGAACAGATGCCCGATGCCGCCATGCGCGACCCGAATACCCTGTTGATCCAAGGGGCAGATGGGCGTTTTGCCGACATGGCCGCCGCTGCGGGTATTGCCAGCATGGAACGTTCTCGCGGCGCCGTGCTGCGCGATCTCAATCTCGATGGGCAGCTTGACCTTGCCGTGATCAACCGGCGCGCGCCAATGGAACTCTACCAGAACACCACCAGCCCATCCGGAAACTGGCTGAGCCTGTCACTCAAGGGCACTGCCCCGAACACGCAGGCTATTGGTGCCTTCGTCGAGCTGGACACAGGCATAAGGATACACACCCGCGAGGTCACTGTCGGCGGCGGCCATGCGGGCGGCTCGGCCGGGGATCTGCACTTCGGTCTGGGAGAGAGCGATGATCTGCGGTTGCGCATTATCTGGCCGGATGGGGAAACAACAATCTGGCAAGAAATCACGCCCAACCAGCATCTTACCCGAACACAATAGACCCCTGGACCGGTAGATTAGCGTTCCACCGGCAGGCCCGATGGAACGCTATCCGGCACCCCAAGCCGCCCCTTGGCTGCGGCGCTGTCGGTCAGCGCTTCCAGAAAGTCCACGAGATCGGCAATATCCCCGTCACTTAGCGCAATCGGATCCAGATCATTCGCCGCCGCGATACGCTCCAGCTCGACCGGATCATCCATGACGGCCCAATCCGACACCCCATCAAGACCGGGCAAGACCGCCTGGCTGCGATCATAAGACATCAGCGCCGCGACGGGATCCAGATGGTGACGCACAACAGCCTCCAAAGTGGCATAGGCGCCGTTATGCCCATAGGGCGCTGTCAGCGCGACATTGCGCAGCGACGGGGTGCGAAAGCGGTAAGCGTCATCCGGGTTTCCAGTCACCCGCAACCGCCCCTCGTCGCGGGCGTGGGTTTCAAATCGGGCGGCCTTGCCCGGACCAAGCTGCGGCATCGCGATTGCATGAAACCTATTGTCCGTCTGCAACCAGCCTGTATGGCACTGGCTGCATCCGGCGCCCCCGTAGAAAAGCTCCTGCCCCCTTGCTGCTGTGGTGGGTAGGGCCTCTCCATGCAGCTGAGCACGATCAAACGGGCTGTCATCAGCCTGCCATTCAAACCGGATAAACGCCGCCAGCATATTGCCGATATCGGTAAAGCGGATGGGTTCTGCCACTCCCAGGACCTCATCGAAACGCTGCCGATATTCGGGGATCTCTGCGACCCGGCCCGCGATGATATCCCATGCCCCACCGGGATGGCTCAGCTGACCCAGACGTACCGCGCGCGAGACATCATTTTCGCCGTAGTGGCCGGCCATCTCATCTGCCGAAAGCACCGGAAACATCGCCTGTGCGGCCAGCGCGGAATCGAATCCTGCGACCATGTCACCTTCCAGCGGCGTGCGGATACCCGGCCCATATGCGGGGTCAGCCTCCAGTCGGCCGTCGTGGAACATCACATCCATATCATCAGCGCCAAGATTCCAGAGCGCAGGCGCATTACGTGGAATACGCTGTTCAGGACGGTTGTCCGGATCCGCGCGCCGCTCAGGGCCAAGCGTGGTTGCGCCCTCGCCAAGCGACAGGGAGACGCCGTCACCTGTGCCAAACCGTGGATGATGGCAGCTAGCGCAGCTGATGTTGCGGTTGCCCGATAGAATGGGATCATAAAATAGCAGTTGGCCCAGCTCGACCTCTGCCTGTATCTGCGGGGCAAAGCTTGGCCGCGGCCCCAGATCCAAATTCATGGACTGTTCCTCAGCGCTACCAGCACAGGCGAAAGTCGCGTTCGTTATGCAGATCGCAATCGCGCCACACAGGCGATATCGACGCCGGTATTCAGCCATCTTGCTCCCTCTCCGCTACGGAAAATTTCAGCAGCAACTTCTGGCGATACGGATGACCGGGGTCCACCAGAACACTCGGGAAATGGGGCTGATTTACCGCATCCGGCAAACCCTGCGGCTCGATACAGACGGCAGAAAATGGTTCCAACCGCTGTCCATCCCGCGCGGCGCAGGAACTGTTCAGATGACTCGCCGTGTAAATCTGCGCACCCGGTTGATCTGAAAAAACCCGCATGACAACACCATTGGAGGCGCCAAGATGGGCTACCTCGCGCATATCACCCGAAGCGTTCGGGGGGAAATTCACATGGATATCCGTGCCAAGCCGCTCTGGATCCAGCGCGGCAAAGCTCCGGCCAGCGCGATAGTCAAATCTGGTGCCGCTAGTTGGTGCAACTTCGCCCGTAGGCACCCCATCCCGGCGCAGCGGCAGATAGCTCTCGGCGCTGCTGCGCAGGCGATGCTCCCAGATATCGCCCTTGATACCAAGCGTATAATAGTTGTGCTGCGCCAAACTAATCGGGGTGAGCCGGTCCACCGAAGCTGTCATATCATAGCTGACCGTTGTGCCGGACACCGCAATCCTAAGCCGGATATCGGCACCGCCCGGATAGCCGTTTTCACCATCCGCGGAGAAGTGGCGCAATTCAATCGCCCCGGCCCCCAGCCGCCGCATATCCCAGAACACCCGTCCAAGCCCCTGCGCGCCGCCGTGAAGTTGGTTGCTCCCTTCATTGGCATTAAGAGAAATCTCGCGACCCGCGAGATGGAAACCCGCCCCGCCAATCCGATTGGCCACCCGGCCAACAATCGCACCCAGATAATACGGATCCCCCAGATAGGCCGCCATATCGGCATATCCCAGCACCATGGGTTGCCAGGTTTCACCATCGCGCAGATCCAGCCAGGCCGTTATGGCGCCAAGGTTCATCACCCTTAGCCGCAGATGATCATTTTCCAGATCGAGCCAACGCAATCTCTCGTCAGCATCGTCCCGCAGATGCGAGTGCTGCTGTAAGGCTCTGGAGCGAGGCTGGCTGGATGATGGCATACAGGGGCGTCCTTTGGGTGCAGAACCCCGGAAGTCCTGGTGATGATATTTATTTCACCGATCAAATTAATACGCCAAACGGCGGCTGTCAATTCAACTGTTCGGCCGCATCACCAGCTCGGGATCGCTTGTTCAGCCTGGCTGCCGATCTGCATACCCCGTCTTGAGAACGCCCCAGCATGACTTTGTTTACGACAAAATCTTGCCACGAATTTGAATCAAATCTTAGGAAAGGCGGACGAGATCGCAGCCAGAAAATCGGCCAGCGACCCTGTCGACATAAATGTCGACACCGCGAGGCTGAAGATCGGGGTAAGGCATGAGCGACATTACGAATTTTGACCACCTGCGCGCGCCATCAGACAGCGGTCAGGCGGCAAAACCGCGCTTCGATATTTATGCAAGGATCGGAAAGCGCCTTCTTGATATGTCACTTGCGCTGGCTCTTCTGCCCGCCCTCGCCCCGGTTATCGCGCTCCTCTGGCTCATCAGCCGACGCGATGGCGGGCCAGGGCTCTTCGGTCATACTCGTATCGGCAAGGACGGAATACCCTTCACCTGCTGGAAAATCCGTACCATGATCCACGGCGCGGAGGATATTCTGGCCGAGCACCTCAAGTCGGACGCTCAAGCGGCCAGCGAATGGGCCCGCGACCGCAAGCTCAGCCGCGATCCACGGGTCACGGGCTTTGGCCTGTTCCTCCGCCGCAGCAGTCTTGATGAGCTGCCACAGATCTGGAACGTGCTGCGCGGTGATATGAGCTTTGTCGGGCCGCGCCCGATCGTGCGCTGCGAACTGCACAGATATGGTCCAGCCGCTTCTGCATATCTGAGCCAAAGACCGGGAATCACCGGGCTGTGGCAGGTATCAGGTCGCAACGATGTCAGCTATGCTGATCGGGTCTCCTTTGACGTTGATTACCTGAAGCGGCGGACATTCGGCTTTGATATCAAACTGATCCTGCTGACCGGCCGCTCAGTCATTGCGCGCACGGGACGGTAAACGGGCCATTAAGCCCTCTGCGGTAATGTTCAGCCAACGGCGATAGGGATCAGGGTCTGTACCAAGGGTGACAGCCGCAGCAGATTATGCTCCCTAACTGCAAAAGCGGGACCAACAGAATGCACGACAGCAATACCGATGCTTCGACACTCAGCCATATATCGCAGGGCCGCGGCCGCCTGGCGCTGATTGGCGTGTTCTGGTCCTTCGTCAACATCATGGTCAGCAACGGCTTGACCGTGGTTGTGTTCCTGGTGACCTCTCTATTGCTGGAGCCCGCCGATTTTGGCGCCGTGGCTCTGGCCACCTCGATCGTCATCTGGGTCATGACATTGGTGCCGCTGCCGCTTGGAGACGCCATCATTCAACGCAGCGACCTGAGGCAGAGCCATCTGGACAGCGCATTCTGGCTGACGATGGTGATCGCACTTGCCACTATTGCGATCCTGGTTCTCTGTGCGCCGATGATCGCGTCCTGGACCAAACTCGAGGCACTTGCGATCATATTGCCGGTGCTGTCGCTCCGTATCCTGTTTGTATCACTTGGAAATATTCCCGCGGCACTGGTGAACCGGCGGATGGAGTTTCGTCATATTGCGTTGCGGACAACCCTTGCAAATGGGCTGGGCGCGGCAGGTTGCCTGCTGCTCGTGTTGCAAGGATATGCCATCTGGGCACTGGTCTGGGCGCAGGTCATTACCGCGATTGTCGGCTGCGTCGTCTCCTACTGGGCCGCTGGCTGGCGCCCTGGGCTACAGCTCTCGAGGGCCGCTTTGACGGATCTGCGCGGCTTTACCCTGTTGACGATGGGTGGCCGGATGATCGAACCGACCAAGATCAACCAGATCCTGCTCGGGATCGTCGCCGGCCCAGCAGTGCTCGGCATCTTCTTTTTCGCCCGCAGAATGTGTGAAATCCTGCAGGAGCTTACCATTGGCACGCTCTTGCCTGTCACAAGGGTCCTATTTGCCAGTCTGCAAACTGAAAAAGAACAACGGCGGGAAGCGTTTATCCTCAGCAGCTTCGCCGCTGCAACCGCCGCCTTGCCGCTGTTCATCGGCTTCATCATTGTGGCCCCGACGGCGATACCCTTCGTCTTTGGCAGCAAATGGCTCGCTGCGATCTACCCGCTCCAGTGTTTTGCAATGCTCAGCCTGATGATGAGTATCGGCGTCATGCAGGCCTCTTTGCTCAGGTTCTCCGGTCATGCACGTTGGTGGTTCGGATTTGAATGTGTCGTCAGCCTGTCTGGATTTGCAGCGATCCTGCTGCTTGCCCCGGAGGGTCTGAACAGGATCATGTCCGCATTGGTTGGCATTTCCTTCTTGCTCTGGCCGGTCGCCACGCGCAAAACTCTGAAAACCCTCGAAATCTCGGCGACAACCTATATCTTCGATGCACTGCGCCCCGCGCTGATTTCTGTCTCAATGATGTCCATTGCGCTCTTCGCGCTACGTGAGTTGGGGCCGCCGATGTATGGCACCCCACAGCTTATGGCTCAACTTGCGGTCGCAATCCCCACCTATCTGATCATGATCCTCCTCGTGGGCGGCGACCGCTTGCAGCAAATCCTGGGAAAGATCCGCAACAGAAGAGATAGCAATCCAATTGAGCCTGGCGCTCACCAGTAGACGTTTCCACCGGCGACTGCCGTCAGCATTCTGATTTGCACCCGCATCTCAAGTCGCAGGCCTACCGGCGTTCGCAGCCAAACAATGATCCGCAGCACCTCTCCAGCGGACGCCAGTCATCTCATGACGCCATGTCGAGGTTTCGAGGAGCTAGGTCGTTCGGTGCGCGCAGCGGACAAAAGCCGGTACCATGGTCAAAGGCGATACAGTGCAGCATCGGACACTCAGGAAGCAGAGGCTGCCTTGCCGCCCAGAACGATGGAAACCGCCGAAAAAGCCGCGCGGTATTGAAGCAACACCCGCCCATCTGCTTTGACAGGCTTCCGGTTGGCACCGCTCCCACCGCAGGGATGCCAACAGACCGCGAGCCAGCTCAGGATCGTCGCCCCGTCAGGATCAAACATCCGCTGGTCGTTTGCACGCTGATGGGCAGCGGACAATGGATGCTCCAGACTGAATGATCTCAATCGGGTGCTGCACCACTACCCGGCATGATAGGGATCTGGATCGTCAAACCTGCTTTGCGCCGCCCCGCAACAAACCACTTCAATCAACCAGAGTTGGCGTTAGCGTGTCATGCTTGCGACCTCGCTGATTGCGGGAAACTCAGATCACGGAAACGCTGCCGGACTGCAAACCATCCAGCTCAGGAATGACCCAAAGATCCGACACGGGGCCATCACCGGCAGCAACAGCGGACATCAAAGACGAGAGCCACCACTCAAAGGAGTGGTGGCTCTCAAGCATTTGGCGGAGCTACTCTCGGACTCACCGGCCCCGCTTGGACACCCATTGACGCTCGCGCCTCCAGAGCAGTCTAAGTCAGCGCCCTAGGCCGCAGCCGTATAACTGTGGTGCTGCGCACCCTGCACGGGCTGGCGGCCAGCATCTCCAGTCTGAAAGGCTGTGACCAGCCGCGACAGATTGGTTGTCTCATGGTCCAGCGAACTGCAGGCGGCGGCGGTCTCCTCGCACATGGCGGCATTCTGCTGCTGGGCAGCTTCCAGTGTGCTCATCGCGCCATTCAACTCCGAAATGCCCCTGGATTGCTCGTCGGCCTGTTTGGCAATATCGCCAACATGTTCCGAAATGCTGCCAATGGCATTCATAATGGTCTCCAGAGAGGAATTGGTCCTGCCGACCAGATCCACGCCATGGGCCACCTGCGCTGCGGAGGCGGTAATCAGCTTCTTGATTTCTAGCGCCGATTCAGACGAACGCAGCGCAAGACTGCGGACTTCGGCGGCAACAACCGAGAACCCGCGGCCGGCTTCGCCAGCCCGCGCGGCTTCAACACCGGCGTTCAGGGCAAGCAGGTTTGTCTGAAACGCGATATCGTCAATCATACCGGTGATCCGGGTGATCTGCTCAGAGGTGGCGGCAATCGAATCCATCGCATCAACCGTCTCCCGGGCAACCGCGGAGCTGTTTGTTGCACTCTGATTCACGGATGTGACCAATGCCTCAGTTTCGCGCGCGCCGCTGGCGACATGCTGGACGTTCTGCGTGAGTTCGCTCAGCGACGCCGCAGTCTCTTCCAGCTGAAGCGCGGATTGTTCTGTGCGCTGCGACAGATCGTTGGTTGCCGAGGAAATCTCCGTCAAACCGGTATCGATCGAACGTGCCGAGTCATTGACCGAGGTGATCAGCTTGCTCAACTGTTCAACAGTATTGTTGAAGTCCTGGCGCAGCCCCTCATACTGGCTGGGCATTTCATCGTGGATTTTGACATCCAGCCGCCCGGAAGCCAGCTGTTGCAAATTCTGGGCAAGGGCCTGAACAACCGCCTGCTGCTGCTGCTGATCGCGCAGCTGATTTGCTTCCAGCTCCTCCTTGGATGCCAAACCCTGGCGCAGGGTCTCGATGGACAGGGCCATCGCCCCGATCTCATCTTTACGCTTTGGAATATCAACGGGTTGATGCACCTTCCCGGCGGTAAGATCCTTCATGACCCCAAGCATTCGCCCCAGGGGACGCCGGACAAGCGAGCGCACCGAGAAAAAGATGGTGGCCAGCGTCAGCGCCAGCAAGAGAACATTGGCGATCAGCTGTTCGTAGATGCTTGCCTTTACCGGGTTGACGAAGACATGGCGTGGCACATCCAAGACGACAACCCAGGTCTTGTTCATGCCGTAGGCGGTGAAAGGAAAGAACAGGCGTGTCGACCCATCAGCGCGATCCGAAACAATCTGCACCTCTCCGGTTTCGACAGCGGCCTGGAAATCTGCCACCTCTTCCCCTTCAAAGGCCTGAATCAGCATTTCCGGGTCAGGATGTGACAACCATTTGCCGCCCTGGCCCAGCAGCATCACACTGCCGCCTTCATAAACCGACAGCCCCCGGACAAAATCACCGAGATTATCGAGCACGATATCGACACCGGCAACACCGACGATCTGGCCCTGTGCATTCACAGGCACCGACACCGATGTCAGCAGGCGGTTTTCATTTGAGAGATAAGGTTCGGTGATGACGCTCTCGCCACTGTCGATCGGCAGGCGATACCACTCGGATGTGTCATTGGGATCAACGTTGAACGTCTCGAAATTCAGCCCGCCGGACTCCGCTTTGGTCCAGTAGGCGGCAAAGATACCATCGGCATTTCGTCCCTCTTCACCGGTAATGAAATCTTCGGTGGCGCCGTCCGGAATCGCTGACATCCAGGAAGAGAATACAAGATCATAGCGGCCGGGGACGCCTTCCATGATCTTGATCAGATCGGCGGTGGTTGCATCGCCATCTTCGATATATCCGGATAGCGCGCCGCCTAGCGCCGCCGCAGCTGAGGTCGCTTCGACCAGTTGAGACGACAGGCTTTGCGCGATATCTGAGGCTCGCTGCGACGCGCCCTCCAATACCCGCTCCCTGACCTGTGCAGATTCATTGAGGGCCGTAAATACGCTGAAGCAGAGCATCAGCCCGGTAATTGCAACCGTGGTCGCGGCAAGTAGCTTGCCTGATATTGTGTTGAACAGAGCTGGCATTCATATCTCCACTTGGAAGGCTCGTCTTGCACAACCTCTCGCATATTCGCCTGAACAAAGTGTTGACCCACCGCGCCGGGGGCAGTCCCCCAACCGGTTTACCCAGCAGTTTTCAATTAGATTGAAGATATATTTTAGGCCAGCCCCGAACGAGGACTGGCCGCCGCGCAGCAAAGCGAGAGACAGACCTCTAGATCGGGGCCGTCGCCGCCGACAACCACCGGCCCGCTGCATCGCTGACCAAGGGCGATAACCGCTGCAGCACATCCTGATGATACGTATTCAGCCAACAGCGTTCGTCCTCACTCAGATCTGCCGGGATCAACATGTCGGTTTGTATTGGTGCAAGCGTCATATTGCGAAAGCTGAGGAACCCATCACTTTCTTCAATAACCTCAAAGATGTTCTCAATCCGGATGCCAAAACGCCCGGCCTCGTAATAGCCCGGCTCGATCGACACAACCATGCCAGGCACCAGATCCACCGGATTATAGGGCTTGCCGATGCGTTGCGGGTGCTCGTGCACCGAGAGCCGATGTCCGATGCCATGACCGGTGCCATGGTCGTAATCCAAGCCGAGGTCCCAGAGCGGTCGCCGACAGATCGCATCTATATGATGGCCCTGCGTACCCCGGGGAAACCGCAGCGTGGCCAGCGCATGGAACGCGCGAAACACCGCCGTATACGCCCGGTCATAGCCGTCGGGGCGCATCCCGAAGGCATAGCTGCGCGTGGCATCGGTGGTCCCGGTGTCATACTGGCCGCCGCTGTCCAGCAGATAGGGATTCTGTGGCATTATCGGAGCATTACGCCCGTTGGTGGCCGCGTAGTGGCACATTGCAGCATTGCCTGCCGCGGCTGAGATCGTCTGAAAGCTCTCGGTCAGAAAACCCGGACGCGCCTGTCGGCAGGACAGGATCTGTGCTTCCGCCTCACGCTCGGTCACTGGCTCACCAGCCGCCGCGCGCGCAGGAACCGTCTGCGCCAACCAGGCCGAGAACTCGACCCAGGCCACCCCGTCTTCCAGATGGCAATCATGCAGACCGGCGATTTCGACCGGATTCTTAACGGATTTGGTCCGGGTCAATATACTGGCCACCGCAGCCGCAGTCGCCCCGGCGTCGGCAATAGTATGACGCACCGCAACCGGCGAAAAATCCGGATCAAACAGGATCCGTTCTCCGGCGTTGCATCGGCTTTGAAGAGCGCCAAGAAACTGCGAGACCGGCTGGGCGGTCGCGATGTCCGGCAGGTGATCCTTGACCTCATCATCCAGCTTGGCCGGATCAACGAACCAAGTGACCGTCCCGTTTCTCTCGGCAAGGAGAAAGGACTGCGGCATCGGGTTGAAGGCCACATCATCCCCGCGCACGTTCAGCAGCCAGGCAATATTGTCAGGTTGTGTCTCAACCAGACATGCGGCGCCCTGCTCGCTCAGATATGCTGCAAGATCCGCACATTTCTCGGCACTGCTCCGCCCGGCCCATTGCACCGGAAAAACGCTGATCCGCCCGGTCGGCGCTGGCGGCTGGTCCGACCAGATCGCATCCACCGGATTGTCGCCTTGCGGCAACATCGTCGCACTCGCCTGCACAGCGGATGCGGCAAACCGATCGAACCAGCCGGGTGGCAGGTGCATCGGGTCGAACCCGATCTGCCAGCCTGCCTGCGCAACCGCGCCCAGCCAGTGTTCCGGTGGCTGTTCAAAAATGTGAAGCCGCGAAAACAGCGGTCCTGAGCATTCATTTGCGACCTGCACGGTATAGCGGCCATCCACAAACACGGCGACGGTCTCAGCCGTGATGATGGCCATTCCAGCCGATCCGGTAAAACCTGTGACATAGGCAAGGCGTTCGTCATGGGGAGCCACATATTCCCCCTGATGCGCGTCAAACCGGGGCAGGATGAAGGCATCCAGATCGCGGGCACGCAGCTCGCGGCGCAGATCGGCAATGCGGGCAGCGGCAGGGGGCCCGCTCAACATGTCATCCATTTTGATTGATCTCTTCCGCAAGATGGCAGGCGACCTCGCCACGGTCGCCAAGAGGACGCAGGTGCGGGACATCCCGCCTGCAAATTTCCGAAGCGTGGACGCAGCGCACATGGAACGGGCACCCTGGCGGCACGTTCAGCGGCGACGGCAGCTCTCCCTCCAACCGGATCGCATCCCCTTTGTCATCGGGATCAAGCGACGGGGCCGCACTCAGCAACGCCTGTGAATACGGATGCGCCGGATTGGCAAACAGGCGCTCGCTGTCGCCGATTTCCACGATGCGGCCGAGATAGATCACTGCGACACGGTGGGAAACATGGCGCACCAGCCGCAAATCATGGGCGACAAACAGGATGGTCAGATCCAGCTGCTCCTGCAGCTCCAGCAGAAGATTCACCACCTGCGCCTGAACCGAGACATCCAGCGCCGATACCAGCTCATCGGCGATCAGCACCTCGGGCTCCACCGCCAGCGCACGGGCAATGGCAATCCGCTGACGCTGGCCACCGGAGAACTCATGCGGCAGTTTCTGCGCCGCATCTGCGGGCAGCCGCACCAAATCCAGCAGCTCCGCGACTCGTGTCGGGATCTCGTCGGAGGGGCGCATCTTATGGACCTGCAAGGCTTCGCTCAGGATCTGACCGCAGGTCATACGCGGGTTGAGCGACGAATAGGGATCCTGGAACATCATCTGCACGCGCCGGTTATAGCTGCGGTCGCTGCGCGCGCCGTCGGCGAATATATCCTGCCCATGGTGGCGAATGCTGCCACCCTGCGGCTCGTAAAGCCGGACGATGCAGCGCGCCAATGTCGATTTTCCGCACCCCGATTCTCCGACAACACCTAGGGTTTCTCCCTTCCTCAGCGCCAGGCTGACGCCGTTCAGCGCGCGTACGGCGCGACCGGGTTGCTTGCGCATCACATCAATCAGGCTGCGCGGCAGATGAAACGTCAGGCTGAGATTGTCGATCTCCATCACCGGATCAGTCATGCCACCTCTCCCTGGACCGCGGGAACCGGATTGAAACAGGCCGCGCGACGCCCGGCACTGATCGCCTCCAACGGCGGGCGCGCATTCAGGCAGGCCTCAGTCCGTGCGTCGCAACGGGGCGCATATGCGCAGCCTCGGGGGAGCATCTCCAGACTAGGTGGCGTACCGGGCACAGAGTAAAGCGGCGTCCGTGGCGGCACATCCTGTGGCACCGACTGCATCAATCCGGCCGTATAGGGATGGCGCGGCGTGCGCAGCACCTGCCGCACCGCCCCCTGCTCGACGATCCGCCCAGCATACATCACCGCAACATTCTCACAGGTCTGCGCAACGACCCCCAGATCATGAGTAACGAGGATCACGCCCATGTTCATCTCTTCAGACAGGCGCAGGATCAAATCAAGGATCTGCGCCTGAATGGTAACATCCAGCGCTGTGGTCGGTTCATCCGCCAACAAAAGCTTCGGCTGCGCCGCCAGCGCAATGGCAATCATCACCCGCTGCCGCATCCCGCCCGAAAACTGATGCGGATAATCCTGCAACCGAGAAGCAGCCGCCGGGATACCGACATGATCCAGCATCTCGACCGCCCGGTCCCGACGCGCCGCACGCGGCAGATCGGTATGTGCCTTCAGTGTCTCGGTCAGCTGCAGGCCCACGGTCAATAGCGGGTTGAGCGACGTCATCGGCTCCTGAAAGATCATTGCAACCTCACCGCCGCGCACCTGGCGCAGCTGCCGATCCGACAGGCGGGAAATATCCCGCCCCTGCCAGCGCACCTCGCCTGTGACCTCTCCATGGCGACGGGTCAGCCCCAGGATCGACCTGAGCGTGACGCTCTTCCCCGAGCCGCTTTCGCCGACAAGCCCCAGAACCTCACCCTGTCGCACATCAAAGCTGACATCGCGTACCGCAGGCAGCATCACACCGCCGCGTCGAAACGTCGTACAGAGGTTACGGACCTCAAGTATCGGCTGGGTCTCTTTCATGCTCATACTCTCTTTCCCCTTAACCGCGAGGCCGCAACAGATCGGCCAGCCCGTCGCCGATCAGCGAGAACCCGATCCCGGTCAGCACGATGGCGATGCCCGGCATCAGGCTGAGCCACCAGGCCGTGGTGATGAAATTGCGCCCTTCGGCAATCAGGACACCCCATTCAGCCTGCGGTGGCTGCGCCCCCAAACCGAGGTATCCAAGCGATGATCCCAGAAGAATGGCCAGCGACATATCGGTCATCCAGTAGACAATCACCGGGGTGATCGCATTGGGCAGCAGGTGGCGAAAGATCACGCGCCGGTCAGAATATCCCATGACAATTCCGGCCGCCGCATAGTCATTGCCCATCTGGGTGATCACCTCGGCGCGCATCAGCCGGGCATAATAGACCCAGCCCACCGCCGTGATGGCGATATACATATTGACAAGCCCCGGCCCCAGCACCGCAACAACCGCGATCACCAGGACCAAAAACGGGAAGGTAATGACGGCATCCACGACCCGACCAAAGATCATATCGGCAATGCCGCGATAATAGCCCACCAACGCACCAACCGTGACCCCGATCAGCATGGCAAAGACCGTGGCCAGAACGGCCATCTGCATATTCACTGAATAGGCAGAGATCACCCGGCTGAGGCTGTCGCGCCCCAGCATATCGGTGCCGAAAGGATGCGCCCAGCTCGGCGGCTGCCGCACCGCGTTATAATCGATGAAATTGGGATCATATGGGGCGAAGAGGCCCGGCGCGATGGCCAGCAGCGTAGAGGCTGCGATAATCGCGACACCGATCATGAACCCCGGTTTGCGCAGCGCGATCTTCCACCGGCTCTGCTGCGGTCGCGTCGCCTCGGGCGACAGAACTGTGGCATCGGTCATGTCAGACGCATCCTCGGGTCTAGGGCGCTCTGGATCAGATCGGTCATCAGGAACACGATCGACACCAGCACTGCAAATGTCAGGGTCAGCCCCTGGATCAGCGGATAATCACGGGCAAAGATTGCCTCCAGCATCAACCGGCCAACGCCCGGCACCGCAAACACCGTTTCGGTGACCAGGGTTCCGCTCATCAGGTTGCCGATAGACAGGCCAAGCAGCGTGACTGTGGAAATCAGCGCATTGCGCAACACATGCCGCCCCAGGATCTGCCAGGCCGACAGTCCCTTGGCACGGGCAAATTCAACATATTCCGCATCCACCACCTCAACGATGGCCGACCGCAGATTCCGCATGATGATCGCAGAGGTATAAAGCGCCACTGCCACCGATGGCAAAAACAGATGGTAGAGCCGCTCGGAAAAACTGTCGCCATAGCCCCCCACCGGGAACCAGCGCAGCTGCGCGGCTAGAAATGTCAGCAAGATCAATCCGATATAAAACACCGGCATGGACAGGCCGACCTGAAAGACGGTGCGGATCACCGCATCGGGCCAGCGCCCCCGGTTCAGTGCAGCAACAAAGGCCAGCGGCCCCGCGATCAGCACCGACAATGCCACGGCATAAACCGTAAGAAACAGGGTCGTCGGCAGGCGGCTGGCGATCACATCTATCACCGGCGCTCGCATCAGGATCGAGCGCCCCAGATCCCCCTGAACGGTATTGGACAGGAACTGCCAGAACTGGACCACCAGCGGCTGATTCAGTCCCAGCCGTTCGCGAATAGCGGCCAGATCTGCATCCGACGCGCGATCCCCCGCGATGGCGATTGCCGGGTCTCCGGGTAATAGGCGCACCAGAAGAAAGATGATGATCATGACCAGAAAAAAGGTCACGGCCATCAGCAACAGGCGCTTGAGAATATATTGAATAGTGGCCATTCCGGCATCCGTTCGTCTGCACCGCCAGCCCCAGGGCTGACGGCGCTTTTACATTGCAGGGCGAAACTGATCAGCGGCTGATCGACGCTTCCTCAAAGAGGTTGTTGCCCAGCGGTGTCTGCACGTAGCCGCTGACCTTCTTTGACAGGGCCACCGCAAACGGGGTCTCGTACATGAACAGCAGCGGCGCCGCCTCGGCATAGATCGACTGCATCTCGGCATATTGACCAGCACGCGCACCCGAATCCATTTCCGTTGCCGAGGCCTCAAACAGGCTGTTGAACTTCTCGTTCTCCCAACCTGTGCCAACGGCCTTCGCAGTGGGGAAGTAACCGAGCCAACCAGTGACCTGACTTGGGTCATTCACATCATTGACCCACCCATAGGTATGGATGTCAAATTCACCCGACCGGTTCTTCGCGCCACGGGTGGCATTGTCGACCTGCTCCACCTTAAGCTCGATGCCCAAAGGCGCCCACATCTGCTGAAGCGCTGCAAAAATGGTGCTGTCATCCGCCGATCCGGCCAGCGTCGTAAAGGTGATCTCGGTCCCGGGCTCAAGACCGGCCTCGGCAATCAAGGCCTTTGCCTTGTCCAGATCATAGCCATAAAGCGGATCAGTCGATGTCGCCAGCTGGGTCGCCGCCGCCATCAGAGGCGAGGTCATGGGCTTGCCGGCCCCCTGCAGCACCAACCCGATCAGGGCCTGTTTATTGGTGGCATAGTTCAGCGCCTGACGCACCCGCTCGTCCGCCAGCGGATTGGGCGATCCATCTGCCCGCGTCGGGCGGGTATTGATCGGCGAATAGATAATCCGGGTCGAGGGGAACAGATTCATATCGATGTTCGGATCCGCCTCCAGCTCGGCCACGCGCGAGAACGGGATGAATTCCGCCGCATCCATCTCACCGGCCTGCAGCTTCAGGATACGGGTGGCATCATCGGGGATAATCTCGAAATGCACACCGTCCAGATAGGGCAGCGGTTTGCCGTCCGAGCCAGTGCGCCAGTAGTGCTCATTGGCGCAGAAATCCATCGATGTGCCCTGCTCAAACCCGCAGAGATAGAAGGGGCCAGTGCCAACGCCCGCACTCTTTGCAGCAAAGATGGTGGCTGACTTCTCCTGATCCGTTGCGCCTTCGGCGGCCTCGAACGCGGCTTTGGACACGATGCCGGTGGTAAAGGTTGCCAGCATCGACAGGATCGTCGGATCCGGTGCCGAGAGGGTCAGGGTGATCTCGTTTCCATTATTGGCAACTGTATCCAATGTACCGAGGAGACCCGCCCACGGGCTCAGATCAGCATTGCGAGCACGATCCAGCGAAAACACCACGTCCTCTCCGGTCAGCGGTGTGCCATCGGAGAATTTGATCCCGTCGCGCAATGTCAGGGTCACCGTGGTGCCATCTTCAGAGACATTATATGTCTCGGCGAGGCCAGGAACGACCGAATTTCCGTCGTCGCTGGGGCGCAGCAACGTGTCGAACAGGCTGCCAACCATCCAGATATCCGGATTGCGATCCGCATAGATCGGGTCGATCAAGGTCGATCCGTCGTAACGGGCAAAGTTCAGCACGCCGCCGCGATCCTGCGCCAGCGCCGGTACGGTCAGTGCCGTGGTCAGGGCAGCTGCGGCCGCCACCAGTTTTCTTGTCATTTGTGAGATCCTCCCAGATCGATTCTCCGTCTCATGTGGAGAAGCATAGCGTGGGTTTTAAAATTACTAAAATTATTTTTAGCAAAAGTTCTGATTGCGGTAGAAATCTCCGGTAGCTCAACTGCAGATGGACGCCGAACTTGCCGCATCAGCCCCAAGGCCGGAGGGTAGAGATATGCGCATCTGCGCCTGATCCTTCAGCGGGCAGAGCTCTTCATCGGCATGGTGCTCACCCAAAGTTCAACCGCCTCTTCGTCGCTCAGAACGATCGAATAATGCGGCTTCGAGCAGTCATGGTGAACCGTATCCCCCGGCGACATGATATGCACCGAATCCCCCAGATGATATTCAAGCTGCCCCGAGATCAGGTAGCAGAACACCTCGCCCTCGTGGCACATCTTCTCCGAGACATGACCAGGTGGGCGGTGAATGATCGACGGGTAGCAGAGCGCGCCGGAAAACCCCGGCCCCAGCTTCTCATACAATCTTCCGTTGGTTCCCAGAGCGTAGGTCTGCCGGTTATCTTTATGAATATACTCTCTAAACTCTTCCTCAACACTCAACAGCTGCTCGACGCTGGTTTGCAGGGCGGCAGCGATGGACAACAGCGAGGACAGCGAGGGCGTGCTGATGCCCCGCTCAACCTGAGAAATGAATCCGGGCGTCAGTTCAGTGTCCTCGGCAACCTGCACCATTGTCATCCCCATCGCCTTGCGGCGGCGGCGGATCGCGTGTCCAAGCTGCTCGGAATTGTCCTTCTTGCGCGTTTTCTTGCTGGCGCCTGCCTTTATGGTCTCTGTCTTGCGCGTCTCTGAGGCGTCCATATCCGTATCCTGAAATTCCGGCAGCCCGACACCGCGCTGACCAAAGTGACCCATCCAACCAGCCGAACCTGTTTGGTCATGATCTGTGATGTGGGCTTCAGGAAAACATATACTAAAATTTATTGTAGTGCTACATCAGAAACAGGCGATCGATTGGCTTGACCGCCTTTCAGCCCGCCCCAAGCCCGCCGGAACCGTAGGAGACCGAGATGCGCAGCACTAGGACCGTACATGTCATTTCCGCCCATGCCGAGGGCGAAGTGGGTGATGTCATCGTCGGCGGCGTGGCACCGCCGCCGGGCGCCACACTCTGGGATCAGCGCACATTCATCGCGCAGGACCAGACCCTGCGCAACTTTGTCCTCAATGAACCCCGCGGCGGCGTGTTCCGGCACGTCAATTTGCTGGTGCCCCCCAAACATCCCGACGCCGACATGGGGTTTATCATTATGGAACCGGAATACACGCCGCCGATGTCCGGATCGAATTCGATCTGCGTTGCGACCGTGCTGCTGGATGGGGGCATTCTGCCCATGCAGGAACCGGAAACGCATCTGACGCTGGAAGCGCCAGGGGGGCTGGTCAAGGTGCGCGCCGAATGCAGAAATGGCAAAGCTGAGAGGATATTTGTCCGCAATGTTCCCAGTTTTGCAGGGGCAATTGGCGTTGCCTTGGATGTCCCGGGGATCGGTACGCTCTATGTGGATACGGCCTATGGCGGCGATAGTTTTGTGGTCGTACAGGCCGCCGATCTGGATCTGACCATCTGCGACGCAGAGGCCAAGGCCCTGGCACAGATCGGAACCTGCATTCTGGATGCGGCAAATGAGCAGCTGGGTTTCAGCCATCCAGACAATCCCGACTGGTCGCATATTTCCTTCTGTGCATTTTGCGGCCCGCTGGAGCGCACCGACATCGGGTGGCGCAGTCGCTCTGCCGTGGCCATCCAGCCCGGCAAGGTGGATCGTTCACCCACCGGAACCGCAGTATCGGCCCGGATGGCCCTGATGCTGGCCAAAGGGGAAATGACCGCAGATGAGGAGTTTGAGGCAGTGTCGATCATTGGCTCCAGTTTCAAGGGCCGGATCACCGACCAGACAACCGTCGGAGGCCAGCTCGCCATCATTCCGGAAATCAGTGGTCGTGGCTGGATCACGGGAATACATCAGCACATGCTGGACCCCGATGACCCCTGGCCCGGTGGCTACAGGCTGAGCGACACCTGGGGGGCGTGATGCCCTGCCCCTTGATCCGCGCGGCCCGGCAGGGCACACCCGAACAACAACCGCCAGATTGGCACCTGCGTAACCCCGACCCATGAGGCTCCCATGGCAGCCAAGCGCGCCATCTCCCGCAGCACCCTCCCCGACGTGATCGCCGCCGATTTGCGCGAGCGTATCCTGAGTGGTGAACTTGCCGAAGGTGAACCGATCCGCCAGGAGGCACTGGCAGAGGAGTACGATGTCTCGCGGATGCCCGTGCGCGAAGCTCTGAAACGGCTCGATGCCGAGGGGCTGGTGCTTTTTGCGAATAACCGCGGGGCAACAGTCACCAAACATTCGCTGCGCGAAATCGCGGAGATTTTTGATCTGCGCATCCTGGTCGAGGTCGATCTGTTCCGTCGCTCGATCCCTGCGATGACCAGCACTGACTTCGCAAGATGCAGCCAGATCCTGGATGAAATGGACGCCTCCTATGATGCTGATGACGTGGCAACCTGGGGCGCATTGAACCACCGCTACCACTCTGCGCTCTATGCTGCTGCCGAACGTAAGCTGACCAATGAGATGCTACAGGGGCTCAGCCTTCATTCCGACCGGTTTGTGCGCATGCATCTCAGCGTGATGAAACAGCGCGAACCCGCCAAGGCCGAGCATCGCGACCTCCTCGCACTGGCGCAGGCCCGCAATGTGGAGGCCGCCTGCGACGCCCTGACCCGACATATTTCCCGCACCAAGGAAGAGCTGCTGGCGCTGGTTGCGGAGAACCGCAGCTAATACCGCACGCCGCAGGGCATACAGCGCGAATTTTACTGGCGCGCCTGTTCATCTCTTGTGAGCGCCCATAAAACCAATATATTTAGTCAGGAATTAGCCGGGGTGCCCGAGTGCCCCTCTAGATAGACGGATTCATCACCCATGATGCCAGTGCAGACCTTGTCCCTGCCGCAGGTGACGGCCCCTGACCGGTTGCGCAGTACCCCCCTGCTCGATGAGCAGGAATATAATGCACTCAATACGTTGCGTCTTGCGGCGATGGGCTGCCGCGCCGCTGCGCGGACCGATCTGTTCGAAGCCTGCGCGCTGCTCTGTGTCGATGGAGAGGATGCCAGACGCACCTATGTCGATACTCTTGTGAAATGCCTGCCAGAGGCAATGCCACGTCGAATCAAATGGTTTCGCCCCGGCACGGCAGAGGTCTCCTTCGACGAAGCTTGGGTGATGCGCTGCCTGTCCTGTGTATCAGCAAAGGATTATGACAGCCTCGGTTTCTTGCTGCGGTCGCAAATCGACCCGGCGCGGCGGCGCTACATCGGATTTCTTCTGGGCCGTATTTCCGAGCAATTTCCTAAGTTTTAGAATCGTTCTAAAAACTCTTGCCATATGCACCGGGATGGCTATGTTGTGTGTCACAGCAAGCCAGCTTCCTGCCAGCCAGCTATTTTATGGAACAATGGGGAACATGATGACACAGACCGCTGCTGCACTCTCGACCGATGCCAAAACCGCAATCGCCGATGCTCTGAACCAATCCGTGGCAGAAACCGCTGTCACCACGATGTTGGCCCAGAATTTCCACTGGAACGTCAAGGGCATGGCATTCGGCCCGCTGCATGATCTGTTCCAGAAGATCTACGAAGATCACTTTCTGGGGCAGGACGACCTTGCCGAGCGCGTACGTGCACTGGATGCCCATGCCGAGGGCACATTGGCCGGGATGCTGAAACGCTCCAAAGTTGCCGAACACGACGGCCATGCGACCGATCAGGAAATGATCCGGATCATGATGGAAGCGCAGGAAACCCTCGCCGCGACCCTTGCAGGCTGCGGTGCGCTAGCCGCCGACCATGGTGATACGCTGACCGAGGATCTGTGCATTGCGCGCGGCCAGACCCATGAAAAATTTGCCTGGTTCCTGCGCTCGCATCTGGCGGGCTGACACGACAACGGCCGTGGGTGAACAACCCAGACTGGCAAAGCCACATAATCGCGGTCAGAGGATCTCCTCTGCCGCGATTTTTCGTTTTGCCAGTTTCTTGCGGTAGGCAAGGTCCCAATGCGTGTATTTTCCCAGCTGGCCCTGCTGCGCGGTCAGCATCCTGACAAACGCGCGCCTGTGGCTGTCTTTCTTCAACGCTTTGAACAGCGACTTCTGGGCCTTGGTCATCGAACAGCCGATGCAATGTCCCTCACGCTTGAATTTGCAGACATCAATGCAGGGGCTGGGAGTCTTGGGCATATCGAACCTTATGCGTTACCGGGCATCTTTGCCCACAAATGGGGCGAGACGGGTCACTCTGCAACCACAAAGACGAGTGTTTTTGTCAATTTCTCGACACCCCCACTCGCGCGCCAGTTCGATAGCGCCCTGACGCCGAACCAACCGGCCGTCAGAAGCGCACAGGGCACATCTAAATCTCGCTACAGTTATATGTCGACTTTGACAGCCACTCCGGGTTGATCTCGATGCCCCAGCCGGGCTGATCAGTGACCGTCGCCTGACCGTTGTCGATGCGGAATGGATCAGTGACAAACAGATCCCGCTGCCAGGGATAATAGTCATCGCCCTCGATAGAGAATTCCAGATAGCGCCCGGGCAGATCGACGGCGCGGAGCAAATGCATCGTGAACAGGGTAACCAGAGACAGGTTCGCACAATGCGGCGTGCAGGGCAGCCCCGCCGCCGCACCCAGCTGCGCAACCTGCATACTCCGCGTCATCCCGCCCAGATACAGGATATCCGGCTGGATGATGTCAACCGCGCGCATCTCGATCATACGACGCCAGACCTGCAAATCCCAATCCTGCTCACCGCCCGCCACATCCAGATCCAGCGCGCGGGTCACCTCCGCCGTCTGCTCCAGCATCCAATAGGGGCAGGGTTCCTCGAAATGCTCATACCCATGGTCCTGCAGGTGCTGGCCTACCTCAATGGCGCGTTTCGGGGAAAACCCGGAATTTCCATCAACCAGCAGGGAGACCCGATCTCCCAATGCTGCCCGGATCGTCGGAATGATCGTCTCCGTCCGCCCCGGCCATTCATCCCGGTCTTCGCCGCATTCGGCGCCGACCCGCACCTTGAATGCGTCAAACCCGTGGCTGTCACGCAGGGCCTTGAGCCGATCCGCCTCGTCCTGTGGTGTGATATCGCGCCGCATCGAAGAGGCATAGGCCCGGATCGGACCCGGCGACCCGCCCAGCAACACCGCCACTGGTTTTTCGGCCACCCGGCCGCGCCAATCCCACACCGCCGTATCAAAGCCCGCCATCGCACGCCGCAGATAGGTGCCCGGATATTTATGCTCGCGCAGCGGGATCTCGGTGATCACCGCCTCAAGCGCATCCATACCCCGGCCCAAGGCCCAGGGCGCCACCTGCCGATGAAGGATCTCGCAGGTCAGATCGCTGTTATAGGTCGAAACCTGCCCCCAACCCTGCTGGCCATCCTCCGAGGTAACCCGGACAAACCCCACCAAGGGCGTGCAGAATGTCTCGATCCGGCAAATGCGCGGCCCGATGTCCTGTTGTCCGCGATCATCCTGCAGCGGCACCGCACCCGAGGCTGAATAGGGCGTATTCATCCGGCCTCCAAAATAAGATCAGCCGCCCGATGGGCCAGCATCATAGTCGGAGCATTGGTATTGCCCGAGGTGATATTGGGAAAGACCGAGGCATCCACGACCCGCAGCCCGTCAAACCCGTGCAGCTTCAGCTTGGGGCAGACAACGGCGGTGCTTGCATCCGCCCCCATACGGCAGGTCCCGACCGGATGAAACACCGTGCCACAGCGTTCGCGGAAATCCGACAGGATGTCGGCATCTGCCATCTGCCGCAGATCAGGCCCCATTGGAGCCTCGATCAGCCGGGTCAATGCCGATGTGCCTGCCAACCTCTGGCAGAGCAGCCCCCCTGCGATAACCTGCGCGCGGTCTTCCTCAGTCGCGAGAGAGCCGGGCTGAATCAGCGGAGGGGCAGTTGGGTCGGCGCTGCGAATGTCGATCCGGCCCCTGCTGGTCGGACGGGCGGGTTGAAAGCCGATAATGAACCCGGCAAATGGATCCGGCTGGATCACCTCACGCTTGCCGTCAGGCGTAGTGGTATAGGTCACCGGATTGAAATAGAGCTGCTGGTCAGGGCGGCCCAGATGCGGCGCGCTGCGGAAAAACCCGCCGCATTGGTTCACCGACAGCGCCAGCGGGCCCCTGCGGCGTATCGCATACTGCAGGGCGGCGTGGAGCTTTCCGGTCAAGGGCGACAACACATTGTTAAGGGTCGGCTCTGTGGCGCGAAAATAATAGTTGATCCCCAGATGGTCCTGCAAATTGCCACCAACATGGGCCTGCTCCTGAACCACCTCGATCCCGTGCCTGCTCAGCAGATCCGCAGGACCGATCCCCGATTGCTGCAGCAGACAGGGCGAGGCAACAGCCCCGGCGGACAGGATGATCTCACGTCCGGCCGATATCGTCATCAATCTGCCGCGCCGCCGCAGCTGTACCGAAACGGCACGACGACCGTCAAAAATGATCCGTTCCACAAGCGCACCGGTCATCAAGGTCACATTCATCCGCTTTAGCGCGGGTGCCAGAAATGCCCGCGCCGAATGCATCCGGCGACCAGCGCTTGTGTTGATCCGATAGACCGCCGCGCCTTCGCCACCGGGATCGTTGATATTGCCGGTACTCGGCAGGTCCAGTTCAGCCGCCGCGGCAAAGAAATGCCGGTTCGCCGGGTGTATCTGGTCCGATACATCCTGCACATGCAGCGCACCGCTTCCCTGCCGCCGCCCATCGGGCGCCACTTGGGTTTCCATCGCCTTGTAGGACTGATGCACGGTCTCCCAGTTCCAGCCCGTCGCGCCCGCGGCCTCCCAATCGTCAAAATCCTGCGGCACCCCGCGGGCATAGACCAGAGCATTGATTGCGCCCGAACCACCAACCCCCTTGCCACGCGGCCAGTAGCCGCGCCGCCCCGCGAGCGTCGCCTCGGGTTCGCTTTCATATTTCCAGTTCACCGCAGGATCAAAAAACGTCTTGCCGTAGCCCAGAGGCAGCGCAATCCAGGGGGACCGCCCACGCCCGCCAGCCTCAAGGACAAGCACCTTATGGCGGCCGCAGCGGCTCAGCCGTTCCGCCAGCACACATCCCGCAGACCCTGCGCCAATAATAATGTAGTCAAATCGCGTCACTGCCTGACCGTCCGCAAAGTCTTTATCGTCAGATCGTGACAAAGCTGATCGCAAAGCGGAAACGAAAAATAGTTCGTCGCTACCTTAAAAAAATTCGCAGCATGGGTATTCTGCGCCTATGTACAGCGATCTTCCTCCGATGAATTGGCTCCGTGCCTTTGATGCCAGTGCGCGGCACGGCAGCTTCACCCTGGCGGCGGAGGAGCTGGGCCTCACACCTTCTGCGGTCAGCTATCAGGTTCGCGGGCTTGAGGCGCAGCTGGGCCACAAGCTGTTCCGCCGCGACCACAAGCTGCTCAGCCTCACACGGCTGGGACATGCCTATCTGCCCGTGGTGGCCAAGGCTTTTGCCGATATTGACGCGACCACCTGCAATCTCTTTGGCAAAGGGACCGAGCAGGAGGTGACCCTGCGCTGTCTCACGTCTCTGAACCTCCTGTGGCTGATGCCATTGCTGGGCGACTACAGAAAACAATATCCCGCCAGTCGGCTTCGGGTGTTGTCGTCATCATGGAGTGAGCTGTCGCAGGGCGAGTCGATAGATGTCGACATTCGCTATGGCGATGGCAGCTGGCGCGATGGCCCCGTCTTGCCGCTGCTCCAGAACACGGTCATTGCAGTGGCCACACCCAGCCTGCTAGGCACTTCCCCCTGCCCCGAATTGGACAGATTGCCACTGATCGAAATGACCGGCGTTGTCGACACCTGGCGCCATTTCTTTGCGCTGCACGCCCCCGGCGTTACAGTCCCCGAACCAGCCTACAAGGTCGACCAATCGCTGATTGCACTTGAACTGGCCAACCGTGGTCTGGGCGTTGCTCTGGTTGCTGATGTCTTTGCCCAGCCGTATCTTGAGCGCGGCACATTGCGCCGCGCCAGCGATATTGCCCTGTCGACCCAGCATGGCCATCATCTGGTGCTGCCCTCGGATCGAAACAGCCATCGGCCTGAGGTGAGCACGCTTGTCGACTGGTTGCAAACCCAGGCGCATCTAACTGCCGAACGTGTCGCCGCCGCGATTGCCACACCGCCTGCGGCGGGCTAGGGTCAGCGGGAAACAGACCACGCCGACAGGCCAGCCAAACCAGGCAATCCCGCGCCCTGATCACGAGAGATCTGGCGGCTGCGCTGCGCGGTAACTCCAGTCAACATATATGAATAGGTCGGAATGCTCACTGTTCTTGCAAATCGGACCTATCGTCACCTGCTGGCCGCTCAGGTCATTGCGCTGCTCGGCACCGGGCTGGCGACGGTCGCGCTTGGCCTGCTGGCATGGCAGATCGCAGGGGAGGACGCCGGCGTTGTTCTCGGCACGGCCCTCGCGATCAAGATGGTGGCCTATGTCGGCCTCGCTTCCATCGCGGCCGCCCTTGCCGATAGGCTGCCCCGGCGCACCATGCTGGTCTCGCTCGACCTGATCCGCGCCGGTGTGGCGCTCGCGCTGCCCTTTGTCACCGAGATCTGGCAGATCTATTGCCTCATTTTCCTGATGCAGGCCGCCTCTGCGGGCTTCACGCCGACGTTTCAGGCGACCATTCCCGATGTGCTGCCGGATGAGGCAGAATATACGCGCGCGCTCTCGCTGTCGCGGCTTGCCTATGATTTGGAAAGCCTGCTGTCGCCGGCACTTGCGGCTGCGCTGCTGACCGTGGTCAGTTTCCCGATGTTGTTTGCAGGCACGGTCATCGGTTTTCTGACCTCTGCCCTATTGGTGCTCTCCGTGCCGGTCCCATCATCCCAGCCTGGCAAGCCGCGCACGATCTGGGCCCGCACGACGCGTGGCATACGGCTCTATCTTGCGACGCCGCGACTGCGGGGCCTGCTGGCACTGAACCTTGTCGTTGCGGCGGCCTCCTCGATGGTCATCGTCAACACGGTTGTGTTGGTGAAAGGCAGCTTCGGCCTGCAGGAACCCGAGGTGGCCATTGCCCTTGCGGCCTTTGGCGGCGGGTCGATGCTGGCCGCGCTGCTGCTGCCACGGATGCTGGACCATATGCCGGACCGTCCGCCGATGCTGGCAGGCGGCGCCATCCTCACCTTCGGGCTCTTTCTCGGCCCATTGGCCAACAGCTTCCTGCTTCTAGTTGTTCTTTGGATGATACTTGGCTTTGGCTTCAGCCTGGCCCTGACGCCAACGGGGCGGTTGCTGCGACGCTCGGCAAATGCAGAAGATCGCCCGGCGCTCTTCGCCGCACAGTTTGCCCTCAGCCATGCTTGCTGGCTGGTGACCTATCCGCTGGCAGGGCAGATCGGCGCCCGCGCCGGTTTCAACACGACCTTTATGGTGCTCGGGCTGATTGCCGCCGTCGGTCTCTTGCTCGCTGCGAAGCTGTGGCACGGAAATGCCGATATGGTGGCGCATGATCACCCTGAACTGCCCGACGATCACCCGCATCTGGCCAAGCATGGCCATGGGCGACAGCACCGACATGCCGCGATTGGTGATGATCTCCATCCGCGCCGCTAGGCGATGAGTCTTATTGGCTTTGCGGATCCGATCTCTACGCCCTGTAGCGCGTGCTGCCAGAATACAGGCCGGATGCGACGGCGCTCTCTTCGCGATCCTGACACGGGTCTTTAGCGGCTCCGAGAAACGTCCCCCCAAAAAACCGCGACCGCAGCGGCGCAAAGGCGGCTGCGGTCACAGATGAATCGACACCTAAATCAGGATAGGCTTAGCCGGTGTTCTGCCAACCTTCCGGCTCATCAGCCCACATGTCCTGCTCCTCCCAGCCGTCACCGGACGTGTGTTGCTCAGCGGCATCGACCACCGCCTCCGGGGTCTCGGACCCGTCTCCTGCTACGGTGAAAATCGCCACCAGCTCCGCCAGCTTGGTCGCATCCCCGCGCAGCATATGGCTGGCGGCGGTGGATTGCTCCACCATCGCCGCATTCTGCTGGGTCACCTGATCCAGCTGCGACATGCCGATATTGATCTCATGCAGCCCGGTGGACTGAGCCGTCGCGCCATCGGCGATATCGGAGACCTGCTGCGAGATCTGCCCGACCTGTGCCACGATGCCGCTCAGCGCAGTGCCAGCCTTGCCGACGAGTTCGACGCCGTAGTCGACCTTCTTCGAGCTCTCGCTGATCAATGTCTTGATTTCCCGCGCCGCCTCGGATGTGCGCTGCGACAGGCCACGCACTTCGGAGGCAACAACCGCAAACCCACGACCCGCTTCGCCAGCGCGCGCCGCTTCGACACCGGCGTTCAAAGCCAGAAGATTGGTCTGGAACGCAATGTCATCAATCACGCTGATGATCTGCGCGATATGTTTGGAGCTCTCCTCGATTTCCGTCATCGCAGAGACCGCGCTGCTGACAACGCTGCCATTCTCGATCGCTTCGCTCTTTGCGGCCTGGGTGGTGGTCTCAACCGAACGCGCGCCCTCAGCTGCGGATTTCACACTGGCTGTCAGCTCATCCAGGGCAGCGGCAGTCTCCTCCAGCGTCGCCGCCTGGCTTTCGGTCCGCCGCGACAGATCATCGGAAGCCTGGCTGATCTCATCGGCGCCATTGCGAATGGAAGAGGCAACATCCACCATATCCATCACGGTTCTGCTCAAGGTCTCAACCGTCTGATTGAAATCCGCCTGCAACTGGGCGTAGCCCTCGGTCAGTTCTTCGTTGATCCGCGCCGAAAGGTCGCCCTGTGCAAGCCGGGCCAAACCCTGACCGATCGCCGTAACGGCAGCGGTCTGCTGCGCCTGATGGATCGCGCGCTCCTCCTCGGTAGCCTTGGACAGTTCCTCTTTCTCCACCAACCCGTCACGGAATACGGTCAATGCCTGTGCAATGCGGTAGATCTCGTCACTGGTGCGCTCAAATCCCTTGATCGGGCTCAGATCACCATCGGCGAGCCGCTCGGTGGTCCGGCTGATCGCGTTGAGCGGTCGCTGGACCAGGAAATGGGTCAGCAGCAGCGCCACCATCAGGAGCCCGCCCGCCACCATCAGCATCCGTTCGATATTGGCGCGAGCCTCGTCTACGGTCGCTGCAATGTCGGTGGCCATATAGGCAATTTCACCCCGGCTGCCCGAGCCAAGAAGCGAGGCACGGCTCGCGATCTGAAGCACCGCATTGGCGGTTGCATTGGCCGCTTTGGTCGCATCCGCATCCGCCGTGAGCGAGGCAATTCGGAAAACCGCCAGCCCCTGATCGGGTGCCGCCAGCGTGATGATCTCGTCGAGCTGCGCGGCCAGCCGTCCTTCGTCAAACGTCTTGTAGTCTGCAAGAGCGGCAGCGGCTCGCTCCATCGGTTCGGCAGCAGCGCGGGTCTGCACCAGACCCTGCGCGGTCACGACATCCAATGCTGCGACCTGGAAATTGCTGATCCAGGTATTGATCTCAAGCAATGTGTTGAGAAAACCGACCTCATTCGCAAGCAGACCCTGAATTGCCTTCTTGCTGTCGGTGCTGGCATCGTCAGCCGCCAATGTCACCTCAAACACCATGTCATCGACCGCAGTGGCCAGTTCTGTATCGCTGGACAGGCGCGCACTCAGCACCTCCTGACGCAGGGCACTGGACTGAGCACCCGCGCGCGAAACCGCCTTCTGCAGCACCGCAGCAGCATCACGGATGGCAAAGATCGGTACGACACCAGGCGCCTCGACCTCCAGCGTGTTGATCACCTCGTTCAGACGGCCATCCGATGCCTTGGCCAGATCGGTCAGGATCGACTGCATGGCACGGTCCTTGGTATCGCCGATGGCAAGGGCGATACCGGAAATCAGGTTGATTTCCGCACGCGCCTGCAACAGCGACTGCAGGGTGGCAAATTTCACCTCGACCAGATCGGTCAAAGTCGCATCGACTGCAGACATCGTCTGCTCACCGCCTTTGGTGAGGTTCGAATAGGCCTCCTTTGCCATCTCGGCGAGCGTGACCTGCATGGCGCTGCTCATTTCCTGCAGCTCGGCCGTCATCGCGATCACTGCCGCAGCATTCTTGAAAGCAATGGTACGGGCGTCAATGGAGGCATCCAGCGCCTCCTCGACCATAACCAGATCTGGTTTGAATTCATCACGGAGCACTTCGGGCAGCTGTTCCACCGCGCTATCAAGCGCGCGAACCGCCGTTGTCACATCGCTCTTGGCAAAGTCGAGCGCATTCAGCGTATCAGCCAGCATCACCGCAACCATCGCGTCCTTGGTTCGGGCCGCAGCTGCGGTCATCTGACCGCTCAGTTCCAGTTCAGGAAGCTTTTCCCCGGACAGGACATGCACATCTCCGGCCACCTGTTCAAACGCCCGCGTCACCGCATAGCCGATGGCACCCGAAGTACCGGCCATCGCCAGTAGGATAAGAAACATCTTGGCGCGAATACTGGACAACGGATTCCACCGCCGTGTCGCGCGTTTACGTGTCTGCTTCGTCATTATTCGCCCCATGAGTCCATTAAAACCACTCGGTTTTGCACAGAAATCCGGCAGAGGCCGGGTGATTGAGGCATCAGACATGCCTCAATCTGGCGCTTTTTTAGGATTCGCCGCCTGCCACGACAGGCTGGAAGCTGCCATCCTTGGCGATATGGGTCAGGAAGACGTCATCCATGCCCTGGTTGTCATCCGGACCAAAGCGCATGGTGACTCCGCCCAGATCCACCTCACTCAGCCCGGCGAAGGCCGCGAGATAGCTTTCACGGGTCAGCTCGGCACCTGCCTCTTCCAGAGCGCGGATGGCCAGACGACCTGTCAGATACCCTTCAAGTGTCACGAAACCCGGCTCGGCTGCGGCATCCACCGCCTTCAGTGCGGATTGGTACTGCGCCACGACTGGCAGCGAAGTGTCCCATGGGAACGGCACAACCTGGCTGATAATCACACCTTCACCGGCCTCGCCCAGTTCCTTCGCCAGCGCGTCGGACCCCACAAAGGAAATATTCACGAAGGTCGGATTGAACTTCAGCTTGCGCGCCAGCTTGATGAATTCGGCAACCGGCTTATAGGCGCCAACCATCACAACCGCATCCGGTTCGGCCTTGCGGATGGTCAGAAGCGCCTTCTTCACAGCGGTGGTATTGCGGGTATACGTGCCCTCGGCGGCGAGGGTCATGCCGCGTTTTTCCAGTGCCGCGGTAACGCCAGCCAGGCCTACGCGACCAAAACCATCATCCTGATAGAGCAGCGCGATGGAACTCATGTTCAGCTCATCCACCAGATGGGCAATCCAGGCTTCGGTTTCCGCCGCATATGTGGCACGGACGTTGAAGATGTTCCCGTGGCTTGCATCGCGCAGGAAACCAGCACCGGTGAAGGGGCCGATAAACGGCATGCCAGCCTCGGTCGCGATCGGCTGCGTTGCCGATGCGGTCGGGGTGCCAACAGCGCCGATCAGGCCAATATGCTGATCATCAGCAATCACCTGTTTGACCAGCGTGGCCGATCGGTCAGGTTCATAGCTGTCATCCATGCTGTCCAGAACGATGCTGCGTCCGTGAACACCACCCGCAGCATTCGCCTCGGCAAACGCGGCTTGCAGGCCAAGCTGCATCCCCTGCCCCAGCGCCGAAGCCGGACCATCAAGTGCGGCGACCTGTGCAAATCGAACTTCAGTCTCTGACACGCCCTGCTGAGCAAGTCCAAGCGTCGGCAGGGCCATGGCCAGTACCGCTGCGGTTGTTAGTTTTCTTAGCGACATCGTATACTCCACCTTTCAAAACACCGGCGCAGCTTGCCCTGAACCCGTTAACAAAGGCCCTCCGGGCGAAAATAACCCTGCGCAAAATATGCACAGCATTTTAACAACCGGTCGAAAAAACAGACCAAAGCGCCCAGACCATCGACCTCTTCCCGCGCGGCTGTTAGGTTGACAGCACCTTACTTCCGGTCAGCGCCCAGGACCTGCCATCGTGAAAATCCCTTTGTTCTTTGATGGCTATGATCTGAAAGCCTACGATGTCCCACACGGCCAAACCCTGTCGCAGCTGCGTGAGCGCCTGCGCTATGGCTATCGCCTGATGAAAGGCGCACAACCGCGAACCGGCTTCTACGTCGCCTTCACGAATCTTGCCAAAAGCCTTCGGCGTCTCGGTCACGATGTGGTGATAAATGACTTCGACTTTGCCCGCGGACATCCAGATCACCCGATCGGCCTGAGTGGATATCTGCCGCCGCTGGCCCGTTTTAGACTGCGCAACCCTGCCATTTACGGTCCCGGACGCGTGCCGGACAGCAGCGACCTTGCAGCGCTTCGCGAACAGGTGAACCTGAAAGTCGTGACCTACCCGTCAGCCTGGCCGATCCAGCTCAATCCGGCAGAGACACGCGCACAATTCGCGCCGATGTTCGTGGGCATCGACACCGATGCCTGGCCCGATATGTCGGGTCACAGCAAAAGCATTGATCTGCTATTCTACAACAAGGTCCGCTGGCATCGCGAAACCGCCCGCGAATGCGATCTGCTCCAGCCCCTGCGTGACATGCTGACCGCGCGCGGGCTCAGCTGGCGCGAACTGGACTACGGGCATCATACGCCCGCGCAGTACCGCGATCTGGTGAGCCGCAGCCGTGCGGTGCTTTTCTGCACCGAACACGAAACCCAAGGGCTGGCCTATCAGGAAGCCATGTCGGCGAATCTCCCGATCTTCGCCTGGGATGAGGGGGTGCTGGTCGACCCCTCACAGCGGATCCTGGCCCAGGGTGACGTCACCCCCAGTTCGGTGCCCTATTTCGATGACCGCTGCGGGATGCGGTTCCAGATCGACAATATGGAAGAACAGTTTGATCGCTTCTGGACGGCGCTGCCAAACTATCGCCCCCGCGATTACGTATTGGAGAACCTGTCTCTCCAGCGCGGCGGTGAGCGTTTTATGTCACTCTACGAGCCGCTCTTTGACGCGGCCTCATCTCTTCGGCCCGGTCTCACGCCTTTGGCCCGGAACGCCGATCCCGGCTGAAGCCAGCAACGCCGTCACATCATCGGCGGTCTGACGGAACATCGTATCGGGCAGCGCCGCGATCCGATTGCGACAGGCGGCGATCCGGTCCGGCGTCAGCTGCTGCAACAGCCCGACCAGCTCGGCGGCATCAGCACGGCGCAGGGTCCAGCCCTGCCCTGTCTCCTCAATCTTGCGGCCGGTCTGCGTCGTCGCCACGGCGATCACAGGACAGCCGTGCCAGCCGGCCTCATAAATGCGGTTCGGCAGCAGCAGATCCGAATTGCCACCGGCGCGGGCCTCGCCCGCCTGCCACAAATCCTGCGCCCAGACCACATCGCAGCCGCGGTAGCAGGCAGCCAGACCCTCCGGGTAGGCGTAGGCCCCGTGAAAGATGACATTGCCGAGCCCGGCGATCCGGTCATGGAAATCAGGCAAGACATGGTCGTGGATCTTGCCGTGAACATGCACCTCGATCGCCGCCCCCATTTGCTGCGCCACCCTCAGCAGCAGCTCAAAGCTCGGTCGGCAGCGTATGGCGCCGATCCAACCCAGCCGCAACGGCCCGGATGCCGCGCCATGAAAACCTCCCGCGACGGGTCGTGACAAGCGGTCCGGCACGACCATCTTGTTCTCCACCAGTTGCCAGGGGCCATCAAAACCCTGTACCGGCACGAAATACCCTTCGTGGAAACCGGGCGAGGACAGCCACAGCACCTTCGCCGCCGCGATCAGCCGCCGCTCGACCCAGCGGGCGATCCGGGGTTTCAGGCCGCTGCCTTCGAACAGCGAATGGATATCCAGTACCTCATAGGCAAGCGGCGCCGCGCTGCCGCTCCGCCGCCGCAGCGCGGCGGCCAGCGCCAGCATATCGAGATTGCGCGCCACCAGCAGATCGGCCTGCTGCACCAATGGCCGCAGCCGTGGGTCACGCAACGCAGTGGAGAGCGCCAGACGCCCCCGGCGCAACAACCCGTGTTGACCAATCTCGCCCAGATCAATGTTCTGCCAGCTCACCTGCGGCAACGGCCCCTTGCGCGATGACACCGAGATCACCTCATGCCCAAGCGCCTGAAAAGACTCCAGCCGTCTCAGCTGGGCCACGTCAGTCAGATCGGAGGCAAAACAGAGCAACTGCGCCATATGTCAGCCACGGATCCGCTGCGGCGACGGCTCTTGATCCTTTGCTCCGCCGTAGATCTGCGGCTGTGGCAGGGCAAAACATCCAGCCAGCACGCCCAGGTGCAGCAGCCCCCGCAACAGCCAGAAATTCCGGCGCGGCTCGACAGGCAGGACAGGCAGGGTCGCAACGACACAATAGGCAACCTTGGCCAACGCCGCCCCAGCCAGTTTTGTCCGTGCCAGCAGCCCCGATGCGCTGGCCGCATAGCTCTGCCCCATGCGGAACCGCCGTTTTGCCAACCAGCCCAGATGCAACCGATCCGACGCAACCACCTCAAAGACGGCCGCATCGGCCGAGATCGCAAACTGCGCGCCCAGATGTGAGAGCGCAAAGAAATAGGCGGTATCCTCGCCGCCGCTCGTGCCGCGGGAGAGATCAAACTCCAGCCCCTCCCAGGGGCGACCGGAAAACCGCATCAGCGCATTGCAGCTATGGGCGGTCTGTAACTGCACCCCACCGCCATTGCCGGCACGCAGTTCCGGCCAGTTGCTGTGCCAGTCCTGATCAACCATCCATTGCGGCGCCTGCTGCGGGTAACGTGCGATGGCCGGCCCTGAAATCACATCCGCGCCGGTCTCCATGGCGCGGCGTATCAGCTGTTCGATCCAGTCGGGCGGAACCACCTCATCATCATCGACAAAGGCAACCCAATCCGACCGCCGCTTGCGCGCCATGGCCAGACAGGCGTTGCGGGCCAGAGAGATATTGCGTGCCGGCGCGTGGACATAGCTGACCGGCCACGAGGTCGCGCAGCCGCGCACCCAGTGGTCCGCCGACGGCGAGGTATCATTGTCCGCCACGATGATATCTATCGTATAGCCCTGAGGTGCGCGCAAAGCGGCCAGGCTCTCCAATGTGTCCACCACGCTGCGGCGCCGATAGGTGCAGAGTAATATCGAAATCCGTTCGCTCATCGCTTCACCCTGCGCCCCGCGGCACCCGCCAGGACCGATTGAACAGAATGCCGCGCCATCGCCCGCACCAGACCAAGCGCCCAGCCCATGTGCATCAGCACCAGAGCCACCCCGGACCAGATCCCGGCACCCCCCAGCCGCAGACAGGCGATGCCCGTCACCACAATCACCACAGTCAGGTAAACCAGCGGCCAGATCAGAGCCAAGGGCCAGAAGGGTGCCGCGACCAGTGCCAGTCCACATAGGATGAGATTGGCAACCGGCACCATCTGCCGCAACCGCGGTCGCATCCGATGTTTGATCAATGTTGCCGCACGGCCTGCGCCATAGTTCTGATATTGCCGCCATAGCGCGGCAGGCGTGCTGCGCATCACATAGCCAAGCCGCACATCACCGGCCAGCCAGATACGCCCTCCGGCCGCCAGCAACCGCCAATCCAGCTCAGCATCCTCATTGTGGCTGAAACTCGCATCATAACCGCCAACCCGGCGGAACCAGTGCAGATCCATCAGCGCGTGATGCCCGTGATCCACATAGCCCGAGGTCCGACCTCCCCGATGTGCCGCACCACCCGATCCGAAGGGCGTATCCACGACCCAGGCCGCCGCCTTGCCGAATTCACTGCGACCTTCGGACTGCATCGCCACCACGACCGCCGCACGATCATCGTTCTCCCGCAGCGCCGCGCACAGGGCGGTTGCATAATTCGCCGGATAGATCGCATGGGCATCACAGCGCAGCAGCACATCAAACCCGCCGCCAAATTCAGCAACCGCCCGATTGATGCCTGCGGACTGAATCCGGTCCGGATTATGCAGCACATGTATCTTGATCGGCGCTGTCTCGGCCAAGCTCTCGACGATGGCCACCGTGTCATCATCGCTGCCCCCATCCGCCACCACCAGCGCAGACCGATCTGGATCGCGCAGCAGCGGGTCGCGCAGCAGGCTTTCGAGACAGGGACGGATCGCAGCCGCTTCATTCAGGGTCGGGATCACCACCAGCACCCGCACATCAATGCCCCTGGGTGCAGCGCTGGCGCCCTCCCTACCTCTCTGACCGCTCATGCCCATGGTCTTTGTTCCATTCCGTGTTATGGACCTGTCTAAAGGATCCGATTATGTTGCGACAGATTGATTTTTGCGCGCAGTCTGATGAACTTGGCACTGCCACCTACTTGCCACCCCTGCGGCGTCGCGCAGCGCAGGGCGGGCCGTGGGCAAACCAATAACGATGGGGTCAACCAACGTGTCCACGCCTAAGACGTCCTTTGCCGCGGATGACGGCCAGGAGGTGCTCGATCTCGGCGCCATTTTTGCAATCATCTGGCGCGGCCGCTGGGTCATCGCTGCCTGTGTCCTGCTCGGTCTGTTTCTGGGCATCTGGCGAGCCTATCTCGCCGCCACTCCGCTCTACGGTGCCGAGGTACAGCTGGTGCTGGACACCCGCGACGAAAAAGTGGTCGATATCGAAAGCGTGGTCAGCAGCCTTTCCGCCACGGATGAGGTGATCCGAACCGAGGTTCACATCCTTGGCGGTCGGGAACTGGCGGGTCAGGTCGTCGACCGGCTGAATCTTGTTTCCGACCCGGAATTCAACATGATGCTGCGCGATCCCGGCCTCAATCCTGTCCAGACGCTGAAAGATCTGATCAAGGGACTCCTCGGGATGCCCGTCTATGACACGACCATTCCGCCAGATCCGGCCTTTGTCCGCGAAAAGGTGATCCAGACGCTGCTCGCCAACATGCGGGTGGTGAACATCCCGGACACCTATATTTTCTCGATCTGGGTGCTGAGCGAGAACCCCTTCAAGGCGGCTGATATCGCCAATGCCTTCGCCGACACCTATGTCGAAAATCAGGTGGCGGTGAAGCTGAACGTCACCGAACAGGCCACCGGCTGGCTGGCGGACCGGGTGACCGAGCTGCGCGGCCAGCTGGAAGCAAACGAACGGCGGGTTGCCGACATCCGGGCGCAGGCCGATGTGACCAGCCCCGCACAGTTGATCGGGCTGGAGAACCGCCTGATTTCCCTGCGCAGCGCGCTGACCGAGCGGGCCGAGGATGTCGCCGCGCAACGGGCCAAACAATCCGAACTGAGCAGCCTGCAAACAGCCGAGGAGCAGCGCGCCGCCGCCCGCCGCTACGGCTATAGCGCGCTTCTGGCGCGCGCTGATGATCCGCTGGCTGGCTGGCGCGCGGTTCTGGCGCAAGTCGCTCGTGATCTGCGCGAAGCCGAAGCCAAGGAACAGGCAATCCGCCGCTCGATGGCCGATCTGGAGATCACCATCGCCACCCAGAGCGATGCGCTGACCGAAGTTGTGCAGGCCGAACGCGACGCCGAAGCCAGCCGTCTGCTGTTTGAAAACTTCCAGAACCGGCTGCGTGAAACCTCCATGCAGATCGGCCTGCAACGCGCCGACAGCCGGGTGATCTCGCGCGCCTTCCCCCCGGACCAGCCTGCCCTGCCCAACAAGGGCCGGATCCTTATCCTGTCGGTCTTCCTTGGCGGGTTTCTCGGCACTGTTCTCGTTGTCGTGTTGCAGCTCTCCCGGGCGCGCCTGCATTCCCCAGCGCAGATCGCAGGCCTGACGTCCGTGCCTGTGATTGCGGTGCTGGACCAGTTTTCGCAGAAAATCCGGCCCGAACAGGCCGGCGCGCTTGGCCCGCAGACCCGCGATGGCGAGGCTGTTCGCAATCTGCGCACCACGCTGCTGATGGCGCGGGGAGATGTCCCGCCGCAGGTGGTTGTCTTTACCTCCGCCGAAAGCGGCGATGGCAAGTCGACGCTGTCGGCGGCCATGGCACATAATATGGCGCAGATCGGTAAATCGGTCCTGCTGATCGACGGCGACCTGCGCCGCCATTCCCTGTCTGACCCGCTGGCCAGTGGCAACAGCAAGCCGGGGCTCTTTGATGTCCTCACCGGGCAATGTGATCTGGCAGCGGCGGTGCTTCCCGGTGCGCTGGGGCAGGCCGATATCCTGCCTGCCGGCACCGTAACCGGCAGTGCCGCGGATCTGCTCAGCCAGGGCGGGCTGACCGAGCTTGTGTCGGTGGCGCGCAATCACTGGGACATCATCATTTTTGACACCCCGCCCATCTCCGTTGTGCCCGATGCGCGGATCATCGGCCTGCATGCGGACCTTCTGATCCTGCTGGCGCAATGGAACACCACCCGGCAATCGGTCTTTACCAATGCCCTACGGCAGCTGGAACAGGGCGGGCGCAGTCCCGACGGCATTGTGCTGACCAAGGTCAAAGGCACCGCTCAGCCGCTCTACGGGGCAACCAGACGGTCGCGCGACCGCTATTACCACAGCTGAGAGAGCCGATGCAGCTGTCCCCCCTTTTGCGCAAAGCCAGGATAGCCGGTCGCCGCTGCCTCGGCCGACCTGTGCTGAATTATCAGGTGCTGGGTGAGCGCTGTTCCGGCACCAATTTTCTCGACCAGTTGATCCAGCAGAACTTCGCCGCTGCACGTCCGCGCTATGACATGTGGAAACATGCCTTCCCGAACCTCATCGCGCTGCCGCCGGATGTGCTCTATATCGTGATCTTTCGCGATCCGTTCCAATGGCTCGAAAGCATGTATGGCAAGCCGTGGCACAGCCTGCCAGCGCTGCGTGATCTGCCGTTTTCGCAGTTTATCCGCGCCGAATGGCGCAGCGAGATCGACGTGCCGGCGTGGTTTGACCTGCCAAAGACCAGCCCCTGCAAAGGTCAGCCGCTGAACCAGGATCTGCATCCGATCACCGGCGCGCCCTTTGCCAATCTGCTGGCGTTGCGTCGCGCCAAGGCAGAGGCGCTGCTGTCCCTGCCCCGGCGCGGTGCACGGGTGATCTACACCACCCATGCTGCCATCAGTCGGCGCCCCGAAGACATCATTGCGCGCATCGCAGGCGAAAGCCCGGTGCCCCCGAACAGGCGCTTGCAGGTCCCGCAGGGACACTATGGCTGGTCATGGTCCGACCGTGATGTAAAACCCAAGACCCCCGGCCACCTGATCACGCCGGAAGACCGCACCTGGATTCTCAGCCAGCTTGACCCCGCACTGGAGGCCGCAATGGGGCTACCCCTCGATCCGGCGCCGGATGAGAACCAGAACGCAGGCTAGACCCCAAAAGTACACTCAGATCCGGGGTGGCACATCCCGCCAGCGCCCCAGCGCTCGGCCGGCATAGATCCAGGCCATCGCGATCAGCATGTGCCGGATCGAATGCTCGTTGTAGATCACGTTATCCGACAGCGCCGCGACCAGATTGATCAGCACATAGAAGAGATAATACCCCGAGGTCACGCTACCATCCTGCAAATACCAGCGAAAACAGCGCAACACGACGGCGATCAGCAGGCCAAAGAACGTCACCGCCCCAAGGAGCCCATTGCCCACCATCAGTTCGATATAGCTGTTATGAAACCAATAGAGTCCCTCGTCGACATAGGCCTCAATATAAAGCCGTGCGTAAGATGGCACCGACCAATACGCCCCAAACCCAACGCCGCCAATCGGCGCTTTGGCGATTTCTTCCAGACCAAAGGCCCAGATCACCGTGCGCCCGGTCAAGGTACTGTCCTTGCCCAGCCGCTCTAGCAGCAGCCCCAAAGCGTCAATGCCTGAGATATAGATCGCGAGCGGCACCAGGAACAGCACCATCAGCCAAAACAGCAGCGCCACCCGCCGCGCTGTCCCGCCCCAGCGACGGATCCACAGCACCGGCACATAGATCGCCAGAATGGCAAAGGTCACATAGGCCCCCGCCGATTGGGCCATGCCCAGCACCGGGATCATCAGCGCCGCCGCCAGAATACCCAGGATCGAAAGCCGCCAGTAGAACCCCAGCGTCACCAGCCCATGCGCTGCATTCACCGTCGCCTTGGCGAGGGAGTTCTTGTGCATATAGATACCCTTCAGCGCCCCGTTTGGATGAAAGGCCGGAGCAAGGAAGGTCACGACGGAATTCAGATATGACAGCGCCACGCCGACCGCCGAGGTCAGGCTGACAACAATCATCGTATGATGCGCCGGAATGGCAGAGGCGATACGCACGGCAATCAGCGTTGTCATCGTCAGCTGGAAACTACGATAGGCGGTGACCGGCGGGTTGATGCTCCACAGGGTGGAGGCCATTGCAATCACGCAGGGCATCAGCACCGGCCACGCCTGCCAGAGAATGGCAGCGCTCTGGCGCCAGTCCCGCAGATACCACAGGATCGTCAGCACATAGAGCGCCATCCAGCCGGGCGACTGGAACCCAAGCCGATAGACCACCCCGGTGCCCGACATGGCCGCTAGGATCAGATAACCCATGCGCAGATGGCCACGGGTCAACCACCAGCGACCAGCTCCGCGCCGCAGCACAGACAGCTTCGGCTGCCCGATGTCTTGCGGTGGTTCAACCGTGAGTGTCATGTCGTCCCATATGCCGCCTCAAACGCTCGCCATTATCCCTCGCTACCTGCTCCCCCTCCGCCAATCCAGCCGCGCGCCCAGCCGCGACGCCCGCCCGCGTCTCTGCGGCAACACCGCAGCTCTGCTCCCCTGGGGGTCGAACCGTCGGCACCATCCACAGGGCAGACCTGCCCAGGGCATCACTCACCTCCGCATCAATGCGCCTGCGCGAGGCGGCGCAGCACAGGCGCGCCCAGATCGGCGCCGCCGCGGCGCTGAGGTCCAGTTCGCCTGCGCTGTCTGTCGGCAGGCTCATCCCCCCTGCCCTGCCGTCACGGCCCAGTCGCCAGCGCTGCGGACGACACCACAGGCGCGAGATCCCGGCCACCAGCTTCAGCTCCAGCCGGTTGCGCAGGACGGATAACACCCATGGCCAATGATCGCGGCACATCGCGGCGTGCCAGGCGGCGCGGCCCAGCCGACCGCTGCGAACCTCCCGCGCCAGTTCCAGCTGTGCCTGACGCCGCAGAAGTGCCTGCCGACGAATGCCCGCGTGGAGCGTCAGCTCCTCGCGCCTATCCTGCGCAACCAGACCATCCAGCGCATGGATCTGTGCCGCCAGATCCTCGGGCACGTTGCGATACGAAACCGACGCCGGGTGCCGACGATAGAGATAGGCCGCCATCGGCAGCACCCACATCGTCGCACCCGCCAGCAGAAGACGCAGATAAAGGTCATGATCCTCGCCGATCCGCAGCGCGGGGTCGTAACGCAGATCGCGAAGAAGTTGATTTCTGATCAATGGCTTAAGGTATCCGATGTGACTGATGCCCTGAGGGTCAACCCCGCTCAGAACCAGATCCTTCAACGTCAGCGCGCGGGCGTGCTGCGGCGCATGACCACCCAGAATCGTTTCTCCCCGCACCATAGGTCGCTCTGAAAACAGGATCAGGTCATCAGCGACCACATCGGCCCCCAGATCCCGCGCCGCTGCCAGCATCAACTCCAATCGCCGGGGATGCTGGCTGTCGTCACTGTCGCAGATCGCCACCCAGTCCCCGCGTGCAAGGCCGAGCGCATCATTACGTGCCCGAGCCGGACCGCCGCAGTGCGGCCGCCGTTGCGCCCGTATGCGCGGATCCTTGGCCGCAGCCGCACGGATCACCGCCCAGCTGTCATCGTCGGAGGCGTCATCAATGATGATCAGCTCCAGATCCGCCATGGTCTGTGCCAGTACCGCCCGGATCGCCAGCGGCAGATGAGCGGCGGCATTGCGGGTGGCCATAATCACCGAGATCTGCGGGCGCGGCTCAGCCATCCCGGCGGCCCTGCGGCGGCATCAGATCAGAGACCACAGCCCCGCGCGCTTTGATATGCGCGGCGGCCGGGATCCGCCAGGCCGCCGATAGCCCGGCCTCGTCACCATAGGTCACAGTCAGCACACGGCGCGAGGCCCGATAACACAGATCCGCCCATAGACTGCTATGGCCACCATCGGCGCCGGGGTCCGGGACAACGACATGTTGACCCTCTCCCTGCGGCGGCAGCCCATCGGCAGGGCCGATCAGATGGACCCGCTCCGCCGCAGCCTCACCGGCCTGTCCAGCTTGGCCGCCGCCCTGCCCCCTGCCAATACTGCGCATCTTCGCCCAGGCGATCTGCACCAGTCGAAACCCCAGCGCAGGATGCCGCAGGATCTGGCGCAGCGCCGCCCCAAACCGCCGCTGTTTCAGCGTCTCTGCCAGCGTCTCAAAGGCCAGACGGTCTTGAAGCACTTGCCGCCTCTCTTCTATAATATGTTTTAATTCAATATGTTGTGATGCACTCAATTGACCCGGCAACGCCTCCATCGCAGCAAGCGCCGCAAGAATCTGCCGTCGGGTCGATCGATGTGACAGGGAATGCGGATGTCGCCGGTAAAGGTAAAGCGCCTCCGGCAGCAGCCACATACGCGTTCCTTGCAACAGCAATCGCAGATAGAAATCCTGATCCTCTCCAATCGTTAGCGCCTCATCATAACGCAAGGCCGCCAGCGCCTGACGGCGGATCAGGGGCTTCAGATAGCCTAGCTGCGCACCAGACGTGCCCGGTTCCGGCACCCGCAGCATATCCGCAGGCCCGATCTGTCGCGGCACCTCCGGCGCATCACTGCCAAGAACGCTGCGCGGACCAGCCAGCGGCTCCGTCGCGAAATGCACCATGTCATCCGCAACCGCATCCGCATCCAGCGCCTCTGCCGCGGCCAGCAGGCGCCGCAACCGGTCCGGGTGCATTATGTCATCGGAATCGCAGATTGCCAGCCAATCGCCACGGGCCGCCGCCAGCGCCCGATTGCGGGCGGCAGCAGGACCGCTGGGTGTTTCATGCAGCAGCACCCGCACGCGGGGGTCCTGGCGTGCAACCTCTCGCAGGATATCCACCGATCCGTCACTGGACCCGTCGTCGGCCACGATCAACTCCCAGTCGGCATGGGTCTGCGACGCCACCGACCGCAGCGCGTCCGGCAAATATGGCGCGCCCTGATGATTGGCCATGATGATCGAAATCATCCGCCCCTGCCCTGCCGGTTCCTGCATGATGCTGCCCACTCTTCTCCCGGCATATCTAGCATGTCCCCGCAGGGTGAGGCCAGATGCCGGGCAGCGGCGTTTGACGGAATGCACGGGGTCATTTCCCGTGGCACAGCCGATCCGAGGTGCTAAGACTGGCGCTCAATACCGCCGCAATCACCACGCCGACAGGAAAGACCCGCCATGACCACGCCCCCCCTTGCGCCATCCGGTAACAGCGCGGCACAGGCTGGTCCAACGCTGGTGGGTATTGGCGCACAGAAATGCGCCTCCACCTTCATTCACGCGGCCCTCGGTGCCCATCCTGATGCCGCCGTATCGGATCCCAAGGAACTGGATTTCTTCAGCGCCTATTTCGATCGCGGCTATCAATGGTATCGCAGCCATTTCAGCCATGGCGCGGACAAGACGGTGAGATTTGAGGCATCGCCCTCATATTTCTATGACCCGCGCTGCCCCGACCGGCTGAATGCCTTTGATCCGAACATCAAGGTGATCTGCCTGCTGCGCGATCCGGTCACCCGCGCCTATTCCAACCACCTGCATGAGGTGATCAAGGGCCATATTCCTCCCCTGCCCTTCCACGACGGGCTGGCGAACAATCCGGCCTATCTGGAGCAGGGGTTCTACAGCCGCCATCTGGGGCGCTGGCTCGACACCCTCGGCCATGATCGCGTGTTGGTACTGCTGGCAGAGGAAATCAGCGCCGATCCGGTCGCGGCTGCCCAGACGGTCTATCGTTTTGCCGGGCTCGACGACAGCCACAGCTCTCCGGTGCTGCATGAGCGACGAAACGAAAGCGACCGCGCCCGGCTCCCTGCACTTCGCAGCCTGCTTCGTGCTGGTGGTGATCAACTGCGCAAAGCCGGGCTGGAGGATAGCCTGGCCCGGCTAAAATCCACCAAGCCGGTTTCCGCAGTGCTGCGTGCCAACAGGCAGAACATGCGTGATGTGGTGCCGCCCCTGCGCGACAGCGATATCGCAGACCTGCGCAGCTGTTTCGCGGAGGATCTGCGCCAACTTCCCGCCCTGCTGGGCCGTGACAGCCTGCCCTGGGAGAGCTGGGCTGCGGTCACACGGTAGGCCACCAATGTACACATATGTCTAGAACAGGATCGCATCCTGAGCTATCAGCAGATCCAGTGTCAGCGCATCCGCCCGGTCATCGATCACCGCAACATTCACCCAGCCATCTTCGCCCTCGGCCTGCAACAGATCGCGCGTACCACGCCCACGCTCACCATCAAGCCAGCGCAGCTGATCCGCACCATCCAGATTGAACCGCGTCAGATCCAGAACGTCCCCTTGGGACAGGGAGAAATCATTGACCCGGTCCGGCGTCCCGCCCTGGCGGAAGATAAAAACATCCGCGCCGCCCCCGCCGCGCAGCTGATCACGACCGATCCCACCGTCAAGCTGATCGTCACCCCCGCCGCCCGCCAGACGATCCCGACCGCGACCACCAAACAGGAAATCATCTCCGTCCTTGCCGCGCAGAATGTCCCGCCCCTTGTCACCATAGAGGTGATCCGAACCACGATTGCCCACCAGCTGATCCGCACCATCGCCACCGTGGATCAGATCTGCACCAGCGCCGCCGAATAGATCCTCTGCCTGCTCCGTGCCACGCTGTTCGCTGTCGAACTCCGGCTCGGCGGGATCTTCCTGTCCCGGCAGGGACACATCCGCAATCACCGCGACCAGCGGCGGCGCATCCGGGTCAGGTGTTCCGGCCCAAGCAGTTTGATTGTCGGACACCGCCCAAAGGTCAGCAAAGCTCTTGACCGCCCCGGAGTACCAAAGCCCACCCGGCATATCAGCCCCACTGAGATCGGCGCGCACCTCTCCATCTACGCGGAAAATCGCGCTGGTGCCGGTCAATTCGATTTCATAGGTATGCAGCCCCTCGGCGGCATCGAACCCAAGATCAACGACCAGCGGCCCCGCGGGGCCATCGGCCAGCCGCACGCGGCTGCCATCCTCCGCCTCCATATGGATGCTCAATTGAACCTGACGGGTATTGGCGCCAACGAATTCAAAATCGAACTCCAGCCAGCGATCGTTCCGATAGTCCTGCTGATAGAGGAACATCCCAAAGACCGTGCCATCCTGCATCTGCGGCGCCTGTGCAGTCCAGCTCCAGATGCCGGTCTCATGGGCCGCTTCGGACTGGATTTCACCACCGGTGAAAAGCCGCTCTCCAACGCCATTATCCGATGTCAGATGCAGCTCAACCGCGCCGTCACTGTTGATCTGGACATTATCCTGTGACCACGTGGTGTCGCGCGACTGACCGGCATTCCATGTCGACACCAGCCAGTCGTCGCTGTCACGCATCTCGCCGGGGACCCGCAGGTCCAGCGCCGGTGTCGTTGCTGCCTGCGCGCTGTCTGTTGATGCCATGTCAATCACTCCAAACCTTGGTGCCGCGGAAAACGGCCATGCCTTTGGTTTGGTTGTCGGGGCGAACGATGGCAGGATTGTGCCTTAATTATCGCCCATTAATGCCCCATTCAGACAGTTTAACGCAAACTCAAGACCAGTTTTAGAGGGTTGCTTTTTAGTCGAATTGCGCAGCACGCAAGAGCCACCGCAGCGACAGCCAAGAAGTCACCGGACAGCACATCCCCAATGCGCCAACGAACGTCATCTCACCAGCACCTGCGGCGTGGCGGGTGTCCCCGCAGGGACAATGATAATGCTCTGCTCCCTTCAGCAGCGCGGCGAGCATGATCAATGACAATCCACCCATCTGAAGCCTGGCTCAAAAAAAGGCCGTCCCCGCAGGGACAGCCTCATTGATACCGTCGTGTCGGCCAGCTCAGCGCTAGGTCTGATCCCCGTCCAGAGCATCAAAGAAAGCCGTGATCGCGGCCTCAAGCCGACGCTGGTCAACCGCCGAGAAATCACGCTCCATCGCCATTTCAATCCGCCCGTCCCGCGCCAGACATCGCACCGTCCCCGCAGGGACAGAACAGCGCAGCGTGGTCTTGGCCATGCCGGCGCGCTGGCTGGTGCTGGCCTCCCTAACATCCGATGCAGGGGCCTTGAGCGCCTGCCGCAACACGGCCAGCTCTTCCTCAGCGCTGGAAAAACTCCGCTCCCTTAGGCGTTGCCGCAGCGGCTCAAGCGTGGCCGGGTTCTCCAGCAGGTGCTTCTTCAGATCCAGCCCTAATGCACGGGGGATCGCCTCGGCATAGGACAGCTCTTCTCCAATCAGTTCCAGCAGCTCTGCAAAGTGGCGAATGTAGCTGCGCTTCTGACGCCCGGCTGAGGCATAAAGCAGCGCAACAGAGTCTTCTACAGAGTCTGAATCCGTCTCTGGATCCTGCGAAAAGGAGAGCGCGAGCTGCGCCATTTCGGCAAAGGAAATATCCCGGCGCACCAGGTTTTCGTCAACCATTCGCCGGTACAGACCCTGTAGCGTCTCGCCCCGCGCCACCAGTCCGGCCGGGATCAGGCGGAACTGTTCCTCTCCCGTTTCCTCGTAAAGCGCGCGATAGGCCGACAGTCGCCGGAAGCCCTGTACCAGCTGATACCCCTCGCCGTCCTCTTCCACCCGGATCGGGTTGGACAGACCAAGATCGCGGATCGACTCCTTCAACTCCTCCAGCTCAGGATCCCGGTTGACGGCGCGATCGCGGATCAGCTTGCTGGTCGAAATCAAATCCAGCGGGATCCGATCGACCACCAGACCAAGGGTCTTCAGCCGGACGAATTCATGCGCCAGGCGATCGTTCTCTGCCCGGATATTCTGCTCGACCTCCGCCCGTGTCCGCAGCGCTTCGGCGTTTTCGCTGATGGCGGTGGCCATCGGGCCACGGCGCGCCTCGCCTGAACGGAACGCCGATTTCGTCTCAAGCGCGGGGGCGCCGGGGTGCGGGTCCACCGGGGCAGGGGAGGCTGCCTCGGGCGTGGCGGGGGTGGGATCCGACGGAAAATCGATGTCGAACATTCTGCGCTTGCTCATGCCTCATCCTCCAGCTGGGCCCATGCGGTCAGGGCGTTGCCCTTGAACTCCATATAGGCCTGGTCAAAAGACGCGCGCGCCCGTCGCCAGGTCTCGCGCGTCATATCCCGGTAGTCGATTTCGTAAATCGAGCTGAGGAAGCGCCCGGATTGTTCCACCGCTCGGGTCATCTCAATCGGGTGTTCCGTCATCCGGTCGCCAAAGACCTTGACGAAGGCATCGCGCATGGCGCGGTGCAGGTCATTGCCGGATTCATAGCGGGTGAGCAGAAACCGGACCTCCTGAAACACCTTCGGCAGGCTGAACGTCCCCGCAGGGACAACCCCGTTGAACGCCGAGAGATCCTCAAGCGCCTCGGAGAGCTGGCCGATGAACGAGGTGGTGGAGTCATACTCCCAATATCCGGGACCTGACGGGATATAGAGCATATCGGCGGCGAAGACCGCATTCATAGACTGATAGCCAATTGCCGGCGGGCAGTCGAAGATCATCATGTCGTAATCGTCCGACGGCAGCTGATCGAGATAACGCGACACCGCTGCAAAGAAGGACCATTCCGGATTGAGGTGGCGATACTGCGCCGATGCAAATTCGACAAAGGCGGCATTGGCGCAGCTGGGGATCACATCAATGGTGGGCCAGCTCGTCGGTTTCACAAAATCGCTGATCCGAAGATCCTGCAAGCCCATGCCGGTGATCGCTTCTGGCAGGCGCCGCTCGGGCAGGGCGGCCCCGGACTCGGCGCCGCGCGCACTGGCGTTCATCCGCTCGGTCTCACGCACGAGGTCCCGCGCCATGATGCCCCAGACCGTATAATCTTCGGTCACATCGCTCAGCCCCATCGAATGGGACAGGGTGGCCTGCGGATCGAAGTCAACACAGAGCACACGATAACCGTCCAAGGCGGCGGCATGGGCAAAATGCAGCGCTACGGTCGATTTGCCGGCACCCCCCTTGAAGTTGGAAATGGCCACCCGCAAGGCCCGCTTGCCCGCCGGTCGCTCCGGCATCAGCGATTTGCGGTTCACTTTCAGCCGACGGCGCAGCTCGTTGATTTCCTCAAGCGAATACCAACGCTGACGCCCGTCTTCCTCGACATGGCCCTGGGGCAGGCTGGGATCGGCCGCCAGCCGTCCACGCAGGGTGGACTGGTTCACCTTGAAGATCAGCTCGGCCACCTCCCAGCTAGAGAAGCGCCTCAGCGTCTTTTCCATCTTGGGAGAGAAGGTCTGCTGCCGGATCCAACTCTGCATTTTCAGGGATTGTGCCTGCATATTCGCCAGGTCTTGATGGGTAAACATCTCTGCTCCTCGATCTCTGTAGTGCGGCCTTATTCACCAAGCGGACGCTTTTTCTACCTAGAAACTCGTTTACGCCGAATTTGCAAAAAACGCAAAACCTATTATCGTAGGAATAAGCGTCCTGTCCCCGTGGGGACGTCGACAGGAATAGCGCGGCAATACCCTTTGTTTATCGGGCGATTGCGATTCGGTCGGGCTCCCGCGCCGCCGATGGGTTTTCTGGATACTCGACCCTGATATAGGGGGACGCGCCCAGAGCTGCCCCTGCATATTGGGGGACATTTTTCGATCAATAGGGGACAGCCTGTCTGTCACCCAATACCATGAATACCTATTTTTGATTCAAAAATGGAATTGGAACAGCCCCTCGGGCAACAGCGCTCTTGACAGAATCGTATCGCTGGACGCAAATCAGATAAACCAACCAAAGAACGTTGAGTTCGGATCAAAAGGACCCTGAGTTGCGACGCAGCGCAACCCACGGGCCACCCGGTCCGACAATGAACCCAACAGGATCTCGTGGCAAACATGAGACGACAGAGGCAGCCATCCACCATCGGATGGAGACAAGAGGGCAGCCATGCTTGCCAGCAAACCCGTCGGGCGTCAGGCCGCGGCACTGAAATACGATATCCTCACCGCAATGGGGACCTATGCCCTGTCTCTGGAGAAGGGGCCGCAGCGACTGGTTCTGCGGTTCATGACGCTGATGACCGCGCGCTACAACTGGCAACGCAATGAGCTGGCAGTCGGCCAGCGCGAGATTGCCCGCATGTGGTCCGTCGACGAACGCACGGTGAAACGCGAGATGGCCAAGCTGCGCGCACTCGGCTGGTTGGTGGTGAAACGGCAGGGCGCGCGGGGGCGGGTAACGGAATACGGTTTTGATCTGGAGCGGATCCTAGACGACACCCGCAGCTGCTGGGCCGCTGTCGGACCAGATTTCGATCACCGGATGCGTGGCAGCGATGAGCCGGAGAAAAACGTGGTGCCGCTGATGACCGGCACAACCGCGCCCGCACCTGATATCAGCGACGGTAGCGAGTGGAGCCTCGCGAAGGCGGTCCTGCACCAGGAAGACCCGGCCATTTACGCTGCCTGGATACAGGCGCTGACGCGGGAGAGCAGGGCAGGGGGCCGTCTGATCCTACGCGCGCCAAGTCGGTTTCACGGAAATTACGTCACCTCACATCTGCAGGAGCGGCTGCTGGCGGCCTGTCACGATATTGACGGGGATGTGGAGCAGCTGACCATCCTGTCCTAGATGCCTGTGAACCGGACCGGCAGGCACATGGAAAAGCCCCCAAGGCGGCACCTGGGGGCTCTTTGATCTTGCTGGGCGGGTGATTATAGCCGCTGCGGGATCCGGTCCTCAAACCGTTTGAAGGCGAGGGTGATCAGCCCGGCGATCACCATGTAGACAAGCGCCAGTAGCAGCAGCGGCTCATAGACGATAAACGTGTCAGACCGCACCCGCGAGGAAACCGCGTAGATGTCCAGAACCGTGATCGTGGCCACCAACGGTGTCGCCTTCAGCTGAAGGATGGTTTCGCCCCCAAGCGTTGGCAGGACGTTGCGCACCGCCTGTGGCAGCCAGATCCGGCGGAACATGGTGCCGCGTGGCATACCGTAGGCCTTGGCGGCCTCCAGCTGGCCCTTGGCAACGCCTGAGAAGGCCCCGCGCATCACCTCGCCCTCATAGCCTGCATAAGACAGGGTCAGGGCAAGCACCGCATATGGCCAGGCTTGCCGCAGATAGGGCCACAGTTCGCTGGACCGGATCCACGGGAACTGCGGGAACAGCGATCCCAGCCCATAATAGAGCAGCCATATCTGCAACAGCAGCGGCGTGCCGCGAATGATGGTGCAAAAAACCCGTGCGGGAACCGACAGATACCAGGGGCCAACCGCCTGGGCGAGGCCAAGCGGTACCGCCAGCGCAAATCCGAGGATACTGGTTACCACAAGGATCCAGATTGTCGTCCAGAGCCCTTGGAGCGCGAGCGGCGCATAGGCTGGAATCCAGTCCCAGCGCAGGGAAACCGCGCACCAGACAATGAGGCCTGCGAATAGCGCCATGAGGACAAGCCGGTGAGGCTGCATCAGAGGTTTCAGCACACTCATTGGCGGGTCTCCCGCAGGGAGGGCTGCCCACGTCTGGCCCAACGTTCAATCCAGTTGAAAATCACGCCAGAGCAGAGGGTTACCATCAGGTAAAGCGCCCCAGCCGCGAGGAAGAAGGTGAAATAGGCCCGCGTACTGCTGGCGGCCTGCCGGGTTTCCAAGGTCAGCTCGGCAAAGCCAACGATGGCCAGCAGGGCGGTGTCCTTGGTCGCGATCAGCCACAGGTTGGCCAGCCCCGGCGTTGCAAAACTCATCATGGCCGGGATGGTAACCCGGCGCATGGTCATGAAAGCGGGCATGCCATACGACCGGGCGGCCTCAATCTGGCCCGGCGGTACCGCCTTGATGGCGCCGCGCAGGACTTCGGTCGCATAGGCACCCTGCACGATGCCAAGCACCCAGATGCCTGCCACAACGCCGCTGATTTCGACCCGGCCATAGCCGAGGCCGGCGGCCAGCCTGTTGATCAGATCGGTGCCGACATAATAGAGGATCAGGATCAGCACCAGTTCGGGAACGGCGCGGATCACGGTGGTGTAAATGGCGAGCAGATCCCGCAGGATCGGCCCGCCATAGAGTTTTCCATAGGCCCCGAAAAGCCCGATAATCAGCCCCATGCCAAATGCGCCAAAAGCGATCTGAAGCGAATTGGCGAGGCCCCGTAACAGGTTGCCCCCCCATCCCGGCGGCGAGAGCGACAACAGCTGCGCGCTCTCGGCCAGACCAAACAGGTCGAGGAGTCCGGTCACGTTATGTCCTTACTCGGAGTAGATGCTGGTCGTGAAATACTTCGAGGTGATATCGGCATGGGTGCCATCGGCCAGGATAGCGGCGATCCCCTTGTTCAGGGCTGCCAGAACATCGGCGTCGCCTTTGCGCACGCCCGCGCCGACGCCTTTGCCGAGGATCGCCTCGTCATTGGCCACCGCGCCCTTGATCTCACAGCAGCTGCCCGCGTCCGAGCCGACAAAATCGGCCATGGCGATGCTATCGGCCTGGGTGGCGTCGATACGGCCGGCAAACAGATCCTGATTGGCCTCGTCCTGGGTCTGGTAGACGCGCAGTTCGGAATCTTTGAAGTATTCCTGCGCATAGGTCTGGTGAATTGTAGAGGCCTGAATGCCGATCACCTTGCCCGCCAGCGAGTCCGGGGTCGGCTCGATGTCCATGGATTTGTCGGCGACAATCACGGCCGGGGTGTTGTAGTAGGGGTCGGAGAAATCAATTGTTTTCAACCGCTCTTCGGTGATCGACATGGAGGCCATGATGGCGTCGATCTGCTGGCCGGTGAGGGAGGGTATGATGCCATCCCAGGCAACCGGCGTGATCACGCAGTCCAGTTCGGCGGCAGCGCAGACGGCATTGATAATGTCGATTTCCCAGCCCACCCACTGGCCGGATGAATCCAGCGAGGCAAAAGGCGGATAGGGTTCTGCGGCGACACCGATCTTCACCGGTTCGGCCTGGGCAATTGCCCCGCTAGCCGCCAGCAGAGTCGCAGCAAGAGCTGTGCGTTTGAGGTTTGATTTCATGGACATGACTGTCTCCCTGTTTTGTTATTTGTTTGTTCGAATGGCGAAATCATCCGACTGAGCTGAGGAACTGTTTGAGCCGCTCCGACTTTGGATTGCCGAAGACTTCGGCCGGCGGGCCCTGCTCTTCGATGCGGCCCTCAAAGAGATAGACAACATGGTTGGCAACCTCGCGGGCGAACTTCATCTCATGGGTGACCAGCAGCATGGTGCGCCCTTCGGCCGCCAGATTGCGGATGACCGCCAGCACTTCGCCCACCAATTCGGGGTCCAATGCGGATGTCGGCTCGTCAAACAGCATCACGCTGGGATCCACGGCAAGGGCGCGGGCGATGGCGGCGCGCTGCTGCTGGCCGCCGGACAGAAAAGCGGGAAAGGCATCCGCCTTGTCACCAAGCCCGACGCGGGCGAGCAGCTCATGGGCGCGGGTGATGGCCTGCGACCGGGGCACTTTCAGCACATGAACCGGCACTTCGATCACGTTTTCCAGCAGTGTGCGATGGGTCCACAGGTTGAACTGCTGAAAGACCATCGCCAGCCGGGTGCGGATACGTTCGATCTGGCGGCGGTCAGCGGGGCTTCCATCGGGGCGCATGGCGATGGTTTCGCCCGCGATGACGATTTCGCCGGAATTGGGTGTTTCCAGAAAATTGATACAGCGCAGCATGGTGGATTTGCCGGACCCGCTGCCACCGATAATCGCCACCACATCGCCCTGTCGGGCGGTCAGGGAGACACCCTTCAAGACCTCCAGAGACCCAAAGGATTTGTGCAGGTCGCTCACCCGGATCGCCTCGGTCCGTTCCGTGGCCCGGATGTTCGCGGCACCGGCATCCGACGCGGGGACTGGGGCTGTTGAATGCGGGGCAGGGCCAGCGGCAGCCGGATCGGGCATTTTCTATTGTCCTCATATTTCGGCTTGTAGTAAGGCTGACTTGGCGTAATTATGCAAGTGTATAATTACTGCATCCCAGCAACCATTCAGCCATTGGAGAGCCCGTGTCAGGTGAACGCCGGAAGTTTAAGCGTGCGACCGCAGAGGAGCGCAAGGACGCGCTGATTGCCGCAACGCTGGAGCTGGTGGCCGAAAAAGGCGTGCGCGGTGCCACCGTGCGCGACATAGCCGAGCGGGCGAATGTGACCCAGGGGCTGATCCGACACTATTTCTCCTCCAAGGAAGAGCTGATGACCGCGGCCTATGAACACCATATGGTCACCATCAGCGATCTCACCTATGCGCCGATCGCCGGGATCGAAGGCGACGCCCGGTCGCGTTTGGCGGGGTTCGTCGTGTCCTCGCTGCGCCCGCCCGTTGTCGAGCCGACCGCCGTGGCGCTTTGGGCTGGGTTTTTGAACAAGGTGCAGCAGGATCCCGACATGCGGCAGATCCACCAGCGCACCTATGATTATTTCCGCGACAAGCTGGGCGAGCTGATCGCCGCCGCGCTGGACGAGGCAGGGCGGCCGGTGGATACGGCGCGGCTGCATCATCTTGCGGTGGCCTGCAACGCGGTGATCGACGGGCTATGGATGGAGGGCGGTGCCTTGCCGGAGGCCTTTGACGAGGGGGAATTGCCTGCCATCGGATTGGAATCCGTCAGTGCAATTCTGGGACTGAATTTGCAGCATAAGGCGGAAGAGCCATGAGAATGACCGATGTGACCAAGCGGCTTGCGGGGCTTGGCGGGGCCAAATGGGCTGTGCATCTGACTGCGAGGGAGATGATCGCCGCGGGGGCCGATATCATCGAAATGACCATCGGCGAACCTGACGTGCCACCCCCGGATGTGCTGATGCGTACCGCCAGCACTGCGATGGTGTCTGGCCGGACCGGTTATTCGGACGGACGTGGTGAAGCGAACCTGCGCCAGGCGCTTGCTGCGCGTTATAGCGCCAGCACGGGGCGGCCTATAGGGCCGGATAACGTCCTGTGTTTTCCCGGCACGCAGACCGCGCTTTATGCGGTGCTGATGGGTGTGGCCCAGCACGGGGACGAGGTTCTGGTCGGCGATCCGATGTATGCCACCTACGAAGGAGTAATCCGGGCAAGCGGTGCCGATATGGTGCCCGTAGCGCTTCGGGCCGAGCATGGTTTTCGGATGCAGGCCGATGATATCGCCGAGAAAATCACGCCGCGCAGTCGCGCTATTCTGCTGACGACACCGCATAATCCGACCGGGTCAATTCTGACTGTTGAGGACCTTGATGCGATTGGACGACTGGCCGAGGCGCATGATCTCTGGATCATCTCTGATGAGGTCTACGAACAGCTGGTGTTTGAAGCGGCGGAGTTTGTCTCGCCGCTGGCGCGGGCGGCCTTCTCGGAGCGGGTGATTGTTGTCTCCTCGATTTCCAAATCCCATGCCGCACCCGGATTCCGCAGTGGCTGGTGCATTGCCAGTAAAGCCTTCTGCGACGGCTTGCTGCCGCTGTCGGAAACAATGCTGTTTGGTAACCAGCCCTTCATCGCGGATATGACCGAGGAGGCCGTGCGCGACGGATCACCGGTGGCCGCGGGAATGCGCAGGCGATTTGCCATACGTGCGGCGAAACTGGCAGAGCGGCTGCACCGCGACACGGCATTGCGGGTTCACAGCCCGCAGGCCGGAATGTTTGCGATGATTGACATCTCGGCCACCGGTATGGATGGCGATGCCTATGCGCAGGATCTGCTCAGACGGGGTGGGGTTGCGGTGATGCCGGGATCCTCATTTGGTGACAGTCTGCGGAGCTGGGTCCGGGTGGCGTTGACGATTGAGGATGAGGCATTTGACCGCGCGCTGACGCGGATCGTTGATCATGCCAGCCAGCGATCGGCGGAGGTGGCATGAGCAGGTCCGTCCAAGACGCGGCACCGCACACTGTCGGCGAAGCGCTGGTTGAGGCGCTGGCAACACGGGGCGTGCGCCATGTTTTCGGCATTCCCGGTGTGCATACGGTAGAGCTTTACCGTGGGCTGGCGCACTCAGACCTGCGCCATATCACACCGCGTCACGAGCAGGGGGCCGGGTTCATGGCCGATGGCTATGCGCGGGTTTCCGGCCGACCGGGTGTGGCCTTTGTGATCACCGGACCGGGGCTGACCAATACGCTGACGCCGATGGCGCAGGCGCGGGCGGATTCGGTGCCGATGCTGGTGATATCCGGGGTCAACGCGAGCGGCTCTCTCGGTCAGGGGCTGGGCCATCTGCACGAGCTGCCGGATCAACATGCGCTGGCGCAGCTGGTTGCGCTGAGGTCGGAGCATGTGGCGGCGCCGGAGGGTCTGGCGCGGGCGCTCGATCAGGTTTTTGCACCGGTTGACGGCAGCGCGTTGTCACGCCCGGGTCCGACCCATCTGCAGGTTCCGCTGGATGTTGCAGGGGCGGCGGCGGTCCAAACCGGCCAGTCGTCGGCAACTGATGTGAACAGGGCAGGGCCGTCCGCCGCGGATCTGGCCGCAATCAAGCAGCGCCTGTCGACAGCACAGCGCCCGGTGATCCTGGCAGGCGGAGGCGCGCGGTTCTGCGCCGATCAGTTGCGCCAGCTGGCGCAGCATCTGGGCGCGCCGGTGATCCAGACCGTTAATGCGCGTGGGGTGCTGTTTGACCATCCGCTGTCGGTGCCCGCAAGCCCCAGCCTCGCCTCGGTGCGGGGGCTGATCGAGACGGCGGATATGGTGCTGGCGCTGGGAACCGAGCTGGGGCCGACCGATTACGATATGTATGCCACCGGAGTGATGCCACAGATGCCGGGGTTGATCCGGGTTGATCTCTGCGCTGAGCAGTTGGCCCGACACCCGGCTGAGCTGGCGATCCATGCGGATGTGGCGGATGTTCTTTCTGCGGTTCTCGCCGATCTGCCGTCAGTTGCCAGCCCCTCCGGCGACTGGGGCCTCACACAGGCGGGTCTGACCCGCGCGGCAGCCTGGGAGGAAATCGGCGAGGGTTACCGCGCGCAGGTCGAGGTGCTGAATGCGCTGCGCGCAGCAGTTCCGGGGGCAATCATCGTTGGCGATTCTGCGCAACCGATCTATGCGGGCAATCTCTACTACGATCATGACCGCCCAGGGGGCTGGTTCAATGCGGCCACCGGCTATGGAGCGCTTGGTTATGCCATTCCGGCCGCGATCGGCGCCGCCGTTGCGGCACCGCAGACGCCGGTTATCTGCATCGTCGGCGATGGTGGCGCGCAGTTTTCCCTGCCCGAGATCATGACAGCCGTGGATGAAGCCTTGCCGATCACGTTCGTCGTCTGGAACAACCACGGCTATCAGGAAATTGCCCGCTCGATGCAGGAGGTCGGCGTGGCTGCGGTGGGCTGTGATCCGACACCGCCGGATTTCGCTGCGGCGGCGCGGTCCTTCGGGATCTTGCATCGGGCGGTTTCCGCCGATCCGCAAGAGGTTGCCGCGGCCATCAAAGACCGCGCCGCGCAGGCAGGCCCCAGCATCATTGAGATCATCACGCCCAAATACGTGCCGACACAGGCTACAAAGGACTGAGACATGACAAACCCAACATATGAATTCTCCCGTGCCATCACCCGCCGTCCCGCGTCCAGTATCACCGACGGCCTGCGGGCCGAGGATATAGGCACGCCCGATCTGGACCGGATGCTGGCCGCTCATGCCGATTATGTTGCCGCACTGAAAAGCACGGGCGCCGAGGTGATCGAGCTGCCGCCCCTTGAGGCCTTTCCCGATGCGGTGTTTGTTGAGGACACCGCCCTCTGCCTGCCCAAGGGCGCGGTTCTGATGCGCCCCGGCGCGCCGTCGCGTCTGGGGGAGGTGGCCGAGATGGCACCGACCCTGCGGCAATGCTACGGCGAGCTGCGCGAAATCAACGGTCCCGGCTTCATCGAAGGCGGCGACATTCTTGTGACGGACCGCGAAATCCTTGTCGGTCGTTCAGCGCGGACCGATGCGGCCGGCGTGGCGGAACTGGCAGAGATCGTGTCTGACTGGGGCCACAGCCTGCGCGAGGTTTTCACGCCAGAGGGCGTGCTGCATTTCAAGACCGACTGTTCGCTGATGGACGGTGAGACCATCCTTGCCACCAAACGGCTGGACGCATCGGGCTGTTTTGAAGGCTACCGCGTGCTGCATGTCGCCGAGGGCGAAGAGGCTGCGGCCAATGCCATCCGCTACAACAAACTGGTGATCATGGCGGCAGGTTTCCCGCGCACCGCCGAGATGCTGGATCGCGAAGGCTATGAGGTTGTTCAGATCAGCAATACCGAGTGCGCCAAGCTGGATGGCGGCATGTCCTGCCTTTCGCTGCGCTTCTGAACTGGCCCAAAGGGTGGATCTCTCCCGGTTTCGGGAGGGATCTGGCCACATGAGGTTGAAACCTGGCGCCGCCGCCCCTTATGAAAGGCAATCGGGCAGACAAAGACCATTGAGGCGGCGGTATGAGCGGGACAGAACGGATTTGCGTGATCGGGCTTGGCTATGTCGGTCTGCCGCTGGCGGTGGAATTTGGCCGATCGCGCCCGGTAGTGGGCTTTGACATCAGCGACGACCGGATTGCGGCGCTGCGCGCAGGGCAGGACAATACCCGCGAGATCAGCGCCGAGGCGCTGGCGGCTGCGTCGCATCTGACATTGACCAGCGACCCGGCAGAGATTGCCGATTGCACGATCTTTATCGTCACCGTTCCAACACCGATCGACAGCAGCCGTCGCCCGGATCTGACGCCACTGCTGCGGGCGTCTGAAACGGTTGGTGGCGTGCTCAAACCCGGCGATCTGGTGATCTATGAATCCACGGTCTATCCCGGCGCCACCGAGGAGGACTGCGTCCCGGTTCTGGAGCGCGTGTCCGGGCTGACATTCAATCGCGATTTCTTTGCAGGCTACAGCCCCGAGCGGATCAATCCCGGCGATAAGACGCGGCGTCTGCCGGATATCGTCAAGGTGACCTCCGGCTCAACGCCTGAAATTGCGGCGCGTGTCGATGCGCTCTACCGGGAGATCGTGACGGCGGGCACCCATCAGGCCGAGAGCATCCGCGTCGCCGAAGCTGCCAAGGTGATCGAGAACAGCCAGCGCGATATCAACATCGCTCTGATCAATGAGCTGGCCAAGATTTTCAACCGCATGGATATTGATACCGAAGCAGTGCTGCGTGCTGCCGGAACCAAGTGGAACTTCCTTAACTTTCGTCCGGGTCTGGTCGGGGGCCATTGTATTGGGGTCGACCCCTATTACCTGACCCACAAGGCAGAGCAGCTGGGCTATCACCCCGAGATCCTGTTGGCAGGGCGGCGGCTGAATGACGGCATGGGAGCCTATGTGGCGAGCCAGATGGTCAAATCCATGCTGAAACGCAAGATGGCCATTGCCGATGCGCGGGTCCTTGTGATGGGGTTGACCTTCAAGGAAAACTGCCCCGATCTGCGCAATACACGGGTTATTGACGTGGTGCGCTGCCTTGAGGAATACGGTCTGACGGTGGATGTGCATGACCCCCATGCCGATCCAGATGAGGCGCGGCAGGAATACGGCGTCAATCTGGTGACAACTCCGCAGCCAGGGGCCTATGACGGTTTGGTTCTGGCGGTGGCCCATCAGGAATTCCGCGATATGGGGGCCGCGCAGATCCGGGCCTTGGGTCGGGACCATGCGCTGCTGTACGATCTGAAGTATGTGCTGACGCCGGACCAGTCCGACCTGCGGCTCTGACCGGCCGATCAGGCTCTGAAGCGGGCTATTTCGGGACCTTTGGCAATTTGCCGCCGCGCCAATAGGCGCCGGTGTCTTCCCGCAGGGTCTCGTAGGTGCGGAACCTGTCCTGCGCCGCCTCTCCTCCGGCATCGACCAGATGGGTCAGCAGACAATCAAGCACTGCCATCGCGCCGCCATAGCCACCAAAAGGATGCAGCGTATTGTCGGCCACCAGCAGCAGGTGGTCGGGCTGCAATCCGGGCGCGATTACCTCGCTATCTGAGATGAGGATCAGCGTCGCGCCTTTGTTGCGGGCCTGTCTCAGCGCTTGCAGTGTCTCCGATGAATATGGCGCGAAGGTCATGGCAATCAGGCAGTCCCCGGCGCCGATATCCATCAGCTCGTCCACGGCGGTGCCCATGTGGCGGGGCACCAGATCAAGCCCCGGCAAGGCCATTCGTCCGACGTAGTGGAAGTAATAGGCCAATGCGTAACTGGCGCGGGTTGCAGTAACATAGCATCGTCGCGCCGAGGTCAGCGCCGCAACGATGGCCGCAGTGCGCCCGGGGGTCATCAGGCGCAGCGAGCGGGCGACGATGTTCACCTCATTGCGGGCGATGCGGCCATGGCGGGTGGTTTCGGGGGCCTGTTCCAGCCGATCGAGCCAGCCAAGGCCCAATCCGCCCTCACGCTCGGTTGTCAGCGCGGCCCGAAAGGGCGCGCGCAACGCCTCGAAACTGTCAAATCCAAGATGTGCGGCCAGTCGCACCAGAGAATTCGCGCTGACCCCTGCCTTGGTCGCCGAGACACGGATCGGATCAAGACCAAAGTCGCCGGGGGTGTCGATGATGTATTTCGCCGCCGCCGAGAGGGCGGGGGGCAGGCTGTCGATCTCGGTCTTCAGCTGGTCGAGCAGGCGATGGGTCTGTCGGGGATCAAGATGCGGGTCCATGGCCCCAGTTCAGACCGTTTGCGCGAAAAGATGCAAGATGGAACATATGTTCTGCCCCTGCCTTTGAGACCGGAGGGTCAGGCAGGGGCAAAAACGGATGGTGGATCAGGCCGAGACCTGTTGCAGATCCGGCGTCTCGCTCGGGGTGATTGAGCCGTCCTCGCCAACCATGATCAGCTCACCATGGGACAGCTGGTCGAGCCCCTTGCAGGCCACCAGCATCAGGATGTTCTTTTCCCGCGCGACAATCGCCATATGGCTAAGCCAGCCGCCCACCTCGCTGAGGACAGCGCCGGAGCGCTGGACATAAGGAAGCCAGGCCGGGTTGATCATGCGACATGCCAGGATGTCGCCGTCCTGAAACCCGTCAAAGACCTCCGGGCCGATGGCGGTTTCGTCTTCAACCCAGAATACGCGGGCCTCCACGGTGCCGCTGCCGGCGACACAGGTGCCGCCCAGATGCCCATCAGCGGACCCCGCCTGCACGCCGAGCGAGAGCAGCTCGCAGTCACGCAGGGTGAGGCTGACATCGGTTGGCGCCGAGGCCTTGCGCAGATCTTCGACGTGTTTGCGGCTGGCGGCGTGCTCTTTCAGCAGCTCAGGTTGGGTCCAGTCGCCGGTCATGATCTCTTCCATGGTCAGGTAGAAGATCAGATCCTCCAGCTCGGTGTCGATCCCCAGGGCCAGCAACGCCCGGCGCAGCTCCGCCAGAACCCGCAGTGCCTCGTGTTTGGCCTGTTCCTTGAGGTCCTGATAGGCGATCGCAAGCTCTAGCGTGTCGCGCAGATCTTCCGGCAGGTTTGCCGGAGTGGCCACGGTGCCGCTGATCGGCTCAACCGAACTGTCGAGCAGGGAGGCCAGCAGGCCGGGTGCTTCGCTATAGCGGGGTGCCGACAGTTCGTAATCAAAGATCGAGCGATGCCCCATCAGCAACTGCGCATGGGTTTCTGCATTGGCACCGATACAGGAGGCCAGCAGGCTGGACGGGGCGTGGGGCAGTTCGGCGTGCATCAGATGGGCGCGCAGGGCCGGATCGCCTGCGGCGGCGGCGCTGGCTTCGCCCATGGTAAAGCCTGCGACAATATTCACCTTCTCCGCCTCGACATAGATGTCGGTGACAAAGAGATCGCGCAGGGTCGCAATCGCCTCGAGCTGTTTCTGGCGGGGCAGGGCGGTGTAGTCCACAGCCTGCCAGAACGCCAGCTGATCGGTGAGCTGGGGCAGCACTTCCTCGCGCATGCGGGTGATCATCGGGCGGGCCTGCCTGCGCAGCTGCTTGGCCTTGGCGGCGGTCAGTTTCAGCGTCATCTGCTCTTTTAGGCCGACATCGACGTAGGTCTTGCCAAAGAGGTTCACCAGATGACCCGCCCGGCCTTCCGGCAGGTTATAGGGGACGCTCAAGGCGCGGCAGGCCAGATCGACGCTGCCGCCCGGCGCCCAGAGGCTGCCCATCAGCGAGAAAGACAGCGGGGTCGGGCGCGGCAGCACTTCGGACATCTCATCCTGTTCCAGCAGCGGCTTGTCCGGATCCACCCCGGCGTAATGGTCCAGCAGATCGCGCCATTCCTGAAGCCGGATCCGCTCAGCTTCGGTTCCAAGCGACAGGGTGGTGATGTCGCGGCTTTGCACGATCTGGAACTGGCCGTTTGCATAGGCCCATTCCACATCCTGCGGGCAGCCAAAGGTCTCCTCGATCTGGCGGCCAAGCGCCAGCAGCGGCGCCATGTCCAGCGTCTGGTCCTGATCTTCCGCCGCTGGCAAGCCCGAATAGCGGCCAAAGCGCAAGGACGTCGGGGTGACGCGGCCAGAGACCAGATCCTCGCCGCAGCCTTCGACCCATTCGATCATGCACATGCCGGGGGCCATCGGATCCTGGGTGAAGAGAACGCCGGCGTAGTCTGCCTGCACCATTTCCTGCACTACAATGTTGCCCTGATCGGTGCTGTCGCCCTCGCCCGAATAGCTGGCGGCGCGCTCGGACGAGAAGCTGGTCACAACTTCATCCAAGGCGGCGCGCATGGTCTGCGCGGTGACGTCCAGCACGGATTCGAACACTCCAGCAAAACTCTGGTCAGCGCCATCTTCGTTGCTGGCCGAGGAGCGCACGGCGACCGGCTTGCCGCCAGCCAGCCGATAAACATATGCGGCAAATGCGTCTTTTCGGGCGTCGGGCATCTCGCGATAATCGTGAATTGCATCGGAGCGCAAGACCACGCCGCCCGGCACCGGTAGCCCTGCGTTTTTGAGAATGGACAGGCGCAGGGCCTTGTTGCCGGCGTGCTCCAGCTCCTCGGTGTAGCCCATCGGGATCACACCGCGCGGCAGTTTGGCGAGGCGGCGCTTGTGGGCGCGCAGCGACAGCGCCTCAGCCAGTTTGCGGTGCATGCCGGTGACATAGGCGCGCTGCATCAGCAAGAGCGTCAGGCTGAAGCAGAGATAGGCATTGGCGGCGCCCGAGAGGCTGAACACCATGGCAAAGAGCGCGGGCATGCCCAGCACCATCCACAGGGTTTTCTGGCGCTTGGTCTTGGCCACGGCCCACAGCAGATAGATGGCGGCGAGGGCGCAGAACAGCACCGGCATGATGAACAGAGGATCGGGCGCTCCGAGATCCGCCATCCACAGGAACGGGGTCTGAAGGCTGACGCTGGCCTCTTGCGCGGCGGAGACGCCCAGCATCATCACCGGCAGGAACAGCAGCGCGGTGAGGTTCTTCATCGGCGTCAGGCCCTTGTCCTTGTAGAACGCCTGCACCGCGCGCGCCTTGCGCACCGGGTCATGGGCCAGTTTTTCCTTCAGCGCCTTCATCTCATCGGCGGTCTCACTGGTGGTGATCTGGTCGCGTTCAGATTTCAACGCCACTGGCAGGATCATGATCCGGGTGATCAGGGAGAGGGCGAGCAGACCCAGCAGGATATGGCTGCGCTCATGCACCCAGAGCAGCGCGGCGGCCAGCGCCGAGATCGCCTTGTCCCAGAGGCCGCTTTGCTGATCGGCAAGCCAGGCCTGCACATGAGGCTTCGGCTTGGGGGCTACAAAATACTCCCATGGCAGGGTGTAGCGGCCACGGAAATTGAACCCTTTCTGCGACAGCTCCAGCCCCAAAACCTGGCTCATGAAACAGCTGCGACGGTCGTAGCAGGCCGCCAGCGTTGGTTTGGTCGGATCAAGTTCACTGATGCGCTGCATCAGATCGGCGGTTGTCATCTTGCGGATCGGAATGTTCACCGCGCCGGGAAGGTGGCCCGCCTCAAAATCCCCGGGGTAGCGGGTATCGACGATCTGCAGGTCCTCGGTGTTCATCAACTCGGTGAAATCCGCAGTGCTGAGCAGCACATCACGACCGGGATATTCCGGAATGGCACGCAGGTCAGAGAGGGATTTCACGTCCTTGTCAGAGAACGCGCGCCCTTCGACAATCCATTTCTCGATTCCGCCGGCGATGAAGCTGCAGTCGATGCCCATCGCCGCCAGCTTGGCACAGGTTTCCGAGCTGCGGTTGCCGTTATGGCAGAACAGCACGACCTTCTGGCCGGGTTTGACCGGCTGGCTCTCGACGAAGTCCGGAAAACGGATATGGGTCGCGCCGGGCAGGGTGCCCATGGCGTTTTCGCCGGTTTCGCGGATGTCGTAGAACAATGTGTTGCCATCCTCCAACGCGGCGGCGGCGTCGGCTGTCGACATCGCAAGCGGATGATCTGACTGGCGCGCAAAACTTGTCTCTTTCAGCGCCGCGTCCTTGATCTTGGTTCCGTCAAACTGCGCCGGCCGCATGAGGGTTGCCTGCAGGCGCGCCTGCTCCGCCGCCCGCTGGCTGCTGAACTGCCAGTAATTCATAACGGCCAGTGTCAGCGCCGCCAGCACCAGACCGGTGATCAATCGGACCGGGTAACGTGTTGCCACCGCAGAGCTCTTCGGCTTCAGACCAAGCTTCGCCGCAACCACCGCGCCGAGACCCGACATCATCGCGATCGCCACGGCCAGCACCTGCGACAGGGATGATACCGATCCGATCACCAGTTCCGGTGAGGGAATGGCCCAGGCAGCAGCGGGGGCGAAGCCGGAAAAAAGGGCGGCCGCAAGCAATAGGCGGGGAACGGGTCTGCGGGAAATTATGTGGTTTTTGATCACGGGAGGTCCTGCCGGGCTTCTGCCCGATCTTCAAATTTATGATGAATTTTATAAAAGAGCGCTGAAATCGTTACTGAAACGTTAATATTCATGCCACGCTCTGAGGCGAGCCGTAAAATTATTTATACTATTTCAGGGCCACTTAACCAAATTTTCTCACTATTCAGGGTAAACAGATGCGCGAGACCACCGATCGGGCAGCGCCTGGATTCAGACTGGAGACGATGATGCATACCGCTTCGAAACATCATAATAAGCCAGCCGGCATGGGCCGCCTGTGGTTGGTATTCTGTGTCTGTCTGATGGCGCTGCTGGCGCCGATGACAGCACGCGCCGAAATAACCCTGACGTTTGGGACCTATGCCGCGGATAAACCGACGGTAACGGTTAAGAAATACCGCCCCTTCCTGACGTTCCTGTCGAACCGACTGGGCGAGGTGCTGGGCGAAAAAGTTGTCATTCGGATGACAGTTGCCAAGGAATATCAAGAGGGTATCGACCAGCTCGCCAATGGCGAGGTGGATTTCGCGCGTTTCGGTCCGGCCTCTTATGTGCATGTGATGAAACAGAACCCCGACATCAGGATCGTTGCCATGGAATCCAAGAAGGGGCGCAAGCGTTTTAAGGGTGTGATCGTCGTGCATCGCGACAGCACCATCACTCAACTGTCGGATCTTGCGGGGCTCAGCTTTGCCTTCGGGGATGAGTTGTCGACGATCGGGCGCTACCTCGCCCAAAGCCAGCTGCTTGAGGCCGGGATCGACAGCGGTGATCTGCATACCTATGAGTACCTCGGCCGCCACGATCTGGTGGGGGAGGCAGTTGGCGCCGGAAAATTCACGGCAGGTGCCCTGAAAGAGAGCACCTACAAGAAACTGATCGCCAAAGGGGTGCCGATTCGGATCTTGGCGAGCTTTGATAATGTGACAAAACCCTGGCTTGCATCCTCGACCCTCTCGGAGGAGGTGCTGCTGGCCATGCGGGAGATCATGCTGTCGTCAGAAAATGAAGAGATCGTGCGCCGAGTGTCCAAAAACGGCTTTCTTCAGGGGGCCGACTCCGACTACGACCTGATCCGCGATGCGATGGAGCAGAGCCAGGCATTTTAGCGTCGTCACCGAGGTCTCCTATGAAACGTACGGGCATACTCTTTCAGATCGTCTTGTCATTGTCGCTGGCTGCCCTGCTGGTGGCGGTGGCGATCGGCGATGTTGCGCGTCGCTACGAGACCCGCAACCTGCAGGACCAATTGAAAGAGCAGGCTGAGCTGACCATCTCGTTGCTGAGCGGGCTGATGCTTGAATCGATCATCGTCGAAGATGTGCCGGTGCTGGAAACCGGATTGACCGAGGCGATTACCCGCAATCCCAAACTCCTGAAGATCCAGATCCAGGATAGCGCGGGTACTCCGATCGCGGAGGCGGGCCGTACGGATCAGGTGGGGCCGGATGACTTTGTGATGTATGACCGCCCGATCACGCTCGACGGGTTCGATTTTGGCAATATGGTTGTTCACTGGTCTACCCGTGAGGGGCAGGCAATGGTTCAGCACAAGGTCAGCCAGACCATCATGTGGACGGTGGTGGCCGTGGCAGTGCTGTCCATTCTGGTGCTGATACTGGTGAGCGTGCTGGCATTGCGCCCATTGCAGATCATTCACCAGCGCATGTCGGATGCGATCGCCGGCTTGTCGAACCGGCAGGCCCGGCTGCCCTGGTTTGCCTCGCGCGAGTTTCGGGCCTTGGATTTCTCCGTCGGTGTGCTTGAGGATACCTTTGAAGAGCGGGACGAGCGTGAGTACGCATTGGATGAGGCGCGGAAATCGGCTGATATCGCCAACCGGGCCAAATCCGAATTTCTGGCCAATATGTCCCATGAAATCCGCACTCCGATGAATGGCGTCATCGGCATGGCGGAACTGATCCTGGAGACGGATCTGGACGAAGACCAGACCATGTATGCCGAGACGATTGCCAAGTCTGGCTCGGCGCTGCTGACGATCATCAACGACATTCTGAATTATTCGAAGATCGAGGCGGGCAAGATGGAGCTGGACCGCGCGCCCTTCAACTTGCAGACCGCAATTGAGGACGTCGTGACACTGTTGTCGCCCAAAGCCGCAGAGAAGAATGTCGAGGTGACACTTCGCTATGATCCGAACCTGCCGGAATGTTACGACGGCGACGTTGGTCGTATCCGCCAGATCCTGACCAATGTGGCGGGTAACGCGGTGAAGTTCACCGGCAGCGGCTATGTGTATATCGAGGTCTCAGGCGAGTCTGAGGATGGCTACACGGATCTGCGTATTTCGGTCACCGATACCGGCACCGGCATACCGGAGGACCGGCTGGACCTGATTTTCAATGCCTTTGAGCAGGCCGACGGAGCCGCGACCCGCAATTATGAGGGCACCGGACTGGGCCTTGCGATATCCACGCGCTTGCTTGCGCTGATGGGCGGTCGGATCTCTGTGCGGTCGGAACTGGGCAAGGGCTCGGTGTTCACCATTGAGCTGCCACTGCGGATCCGGCCCAACCAGCCGAAGCCTGCTCAGGATGAGCGGGATTTCAAGGGGCTGCGGGCACTGGTTGTTGATGATCTGGAACTCAACAGGATTATTCTGACTGAGCGGTTGGCGACCTGGGGGGTGAAAAGCATCGCCGCCGGATCGGCCCATCAGGCGCTGGAGATTCTGCTGGATGCACGCCACGACGGTGTGCGTTTCGACGTCATTCTGCAAGATTTCCAGATGCCGGGGATGGATGGGAAAGAGCTGGCAGAGCGGATCCGAGATATCCCGGAATATCGCGATCTGCCGATCGTTATCCTGTCCTCGGTTGAAAATACGCTGGATCGGGCAGCACGCGAACATCTGGGTCGCTGCGAAGTTGCGCTGAAGCCACTGCGTGCAGCGCAGCTCCAGTCGGTTATGAGTCGGGTGCTCGAGATACCCGCCGATGCGCCTCAGGACACGGTTGTGCCACCGGTCGCGGATGATATGGAGGCCATACCGCAGGTGAAACTGCTGCTGGCGGAGGACAATCGAACCAACCAGCTCGTCGTATCACGCATGTTGAAGGCGGCTCCCATCGAGGTCTTGATCGCCGCGAATGGTGAGGAGGCGGTGACCATGTTTGCGGAACACCAGCCGGATATCGTGCTGATGGATATGATGATGCCGGTCAAAGACGGGATAGATGCGACGGCTGAAATCCGTCAGCTCGAACGGGAGCAGGGGATGCGCCGCTGTCCGGTCGTCGCGTTGACGGCAAATGCCCTGCAGTCCCACCGCGAGGAATGCCTTGCCGCAGGCATGGATGACTTCCTGAGCAAACCGATCAATAAGAAGGCCCTGCTTGGAGCGGTAAGCAAATGGGTGGAATGCGGCCCGTTGCTGAAGACCGGAACCTGACGCCACCTGATGGCACCGGGCGCCAGCCGACAGAACCGCCGCGATCAGGCAATAACCCCATGGTTGACGGCGACCGATTGCTGATCCGGCCTGCGGTGTTTGCTGATGAGGGTTTCCTGGCGCATCTTCCTGGTGCTGCGGCGTTGCCTCAGGCTCGGCTGAAGAGCTGTTTGAGGCTCGAGAGGGCAAACAGGCTCGCGGCGAGGCAGACAATTGTCGGCCCGGTGGGCGTGTCGAACATGAACGCCAGTTGCAATCCGCCCAACGCCGAGATCGCGCCCGTGATGGCTGCAATCACCGTCATGCGTTCCGGTGTCGCGGCAAACGGGCGCGCGGTGGCGGCCGGGATGATCAGCATGGCTGCAATCAGCAGAACTCCGACAACCTTGATCGCTACGGCGACCACAACCGCCAGCGCCAGGGTCAGCACCAGTTGTTCGCGGCGCGGATCAATGCCTGCGGCGTAGGCCAGATCCGGGTTCAAGGTCGCGGTCAGCAAGGCGGACCAACGCCACCACAACAGGGCCACAACAAGGATCGCGCCGCCCCAGATGATCATGAGATCCTGACCATTGACCGCAAGGATATCGCCGAAGAGATAGGCCATCAGATCCAGCCGTACACCATGCAGGAAAGAGACGGCCACAAGACCAAATGCCAGCGATGAATGAGCGAGCACCCCGAGCAGCGTGTCAACGGCATAGCCCCGACCGCTGAGGGTTGAGACAACCGTCGCCATGATCAGTGCCATGGCAAGGACGCCGACAAAAATCGACGTGTCGAAGCTGAGCGCAATTGCGATGCCGAGGATGGACGCGTGGGCCGTGGCATCACCAAAATACGCCATCCGTCGCCAGACCACGAAACAGCCCAAAGGGGCCGCCGCAAGGGCAACACCTACGCCTGCAAAAGCGGCGCGGATCAGAAAGCTGTCGAAGATTGTCATGACTGTTGTCTCACCAGATCGGGCGTTGCAGGTTGCGGGTCATGCGCGTGATCATGACCGCAGCTGTGATCATGGGAATGATTGTGTTCGTGCCGGTATAGCGCCAGAGCGCCCTGTGTGCCGGTGCCGAACAGCGCCCGGTATTCCGGGGCGGAGGCGACATGCGCAGGCGCGCCTTCGCAACAGATATGACCGTTGAGGCAGATCACCCGGTCCGATGCGGCCATAACCACGTGTAATTCGTGACTGACCATCAGAATGGCGCAGCCCAGATCGCGGCGCAGCTGTTCAATCTGCTGGTAGAAGGCGGCTGATCCGGGCTGGTCCAGCCCCTGCGTGGCCTCATCAAGGATCAACAGCTGTGGATCGCACAGCAGGGCGCGCGCCAGCAGAACTCGCTGGAACTGACCTCCCGAAAGACCGGTCATCTGGCGTTTCATCAGCTGCCCGGCGCCCGCTTGCTCCAGCGCTGTTCGTGCTGCGGCGTCGGTCACGGGGCTGGGCAGGCTCAGGAAGCGGCGCACTGTCAGCGGGAGCGTCGGGTCGATATGCAGTTTTTGCGGCACATAGCCGATCCGAAGTCCCGGTGCCTTTGACACGGTGCCGCGGGTGGGACTCAGCGCGCCGATGATGGTGCGCAAAAAGGTCGATTTGCCGGAACCATTGGGGCCAACGATCGTGACAATCTCTCCGGGGTTAATGGCAAAGTCGACGTTGTGCAGCACGGGGTTTGCATTGTGGCGTACGGTGACGCCGTCCAGATTGACCAGTGTCATTGCGCGTCGTCCTGCTGGCATTTGGGGCACAGGCCCTCGGCCTCCATCACCGTCCGTTCGATCAGGAATCCTGCCTCGCGGGCGGCAGTTCCCAGACGACCGTTGGTGGTTTGCGAGGGGGCTTCGGCAACCGCGTTGCAGGTGCGGCAGATCATGAAGACCGGCGCGTGATCGTCGCCGGGATGGCTACAGGCCACAAAGGCGTTGAGTCGTTCGATCTTGTGCACAAAGCCGTTCTTCACCAGAAAATCCAAGGCGCGATAGGCGATTGGTGGCTGTGATCCAAGCCCTTCGTCGCGCAGGATGTCGAGCAGATCATAGGCGCCCATGGCGCGATGGGCCTGGAGCAGGATTTCCAGCACGCGGCGGCGTACCGGGGTGAATTGCAGGCCATGTGCACGGCAATGGGCATCTGCAACGGCGATACCGTCGTTTATGCAATGGCTGTGGTCGTGCGCATGAAATCCGATGGGGTCCATCTGAGGCTCCGTTGGGCGGTCTCTCTTTCGGGGTTGATATGTTATGTTATGACGTTTATCAACCGCCGTAATGTTATACAATTACATGAGGCCATCATGGGACATCTCCGCTATCTTGCAATTGCCGCAACTGTCTGTACCACAGCGACGACAGCTCTCGCCGAGGTTCCGACGGTCGCGGCTGATATCACGCCAGTCCATGGCCTCGTCTCGCGGGTGATGCAGGGGGTTGGTGCCCCTGAGCTTGTGGTGCCGCCCGGCGCTTCGCCGCATAGCCACGCGATGCGCCCCTCGGAAGCGCGGGCATTGGATCAGGCGAATCTGGTGTTCTGGGTTGGCCCGAGGCTGACCCCATGGTTGGAGGGGCCTATCGCGACGCTGGCCTCTGACGCCACGGTTATTTCCCTGCTTGAGGCTGACACAACGCGGCAGCTGACGGTGCGTGACACAGTTCAGTTCGGGCGCGGTGATCACGATGAGCACGCAGAAGAACACTCCGATGACCATCATGAGGGGCATGGGGATGACCACAATGATGCCCATCACGATGAGGAGGGGCACGACGATCACAGCCACAGGCACGAGCCGGGAAGCCTGGATCCGCATGCCTGGTTGATGGCGGAGAACGGCAGCGCCTGGTTGCAGGTCATCGCCGAGGCCCTGGCTGAAGCCGATCCCGACAATGAAGCGCTATACCTGCGGAACGCCACAGAGGGGCAGGCTGAAATTGCGGCGGCGACCGCTGAAATCTCCGCCAAACTGACCCCGGTTGCGGGCAAGCCGTTTGTGGTTTTTCACGATGCTTATCAGTATTTTGAAACCGGGTTCGGTGTTCAGGCCGCCGGTGCGATCTCGCTCAGCGATGCCTCTGATCCAAGCCCGGCGCGGATCGCGGAGATTCGCGCGACGGTCCAAGAGATGAAAGTGCAATGTGTGCTGTCAGAGCCGCAGTTTAACCCGGGCCTGGTTGCGACGGTTCTGGACGGTACGGAGGCGCGCACAGCTGTTGTTGATCCACTGGGTGTAACGCTGGATCTTGGCCCGGATTTCTATCCGAAGCTTCTGACATCTGTCGGGGCGGCCATCGCCAGCTGCTATTGATCAGCAGCTGGCGATCTTGAGCCCGAGCGTTCGGCCAACAGATGGATCAGCGTGGCCCCTGTTTCGTAATAGGCGCCACGCAAACCTGCGAAGGGCAACCGGTGATGGTGGCTCAATGGGACTGGCAGCTGGGATGGGTCTTCACCAATCAGCGCGTCTGCCATGCGTCTGCCAAAGAGCGTGCCGGGACCGATGCCCCGGCCCGAATATCCAAAACAGGCAAACCCTTGACCAAGATCTATAATCTTGGGGATGTGCTCCGTTGTCATGGCGATTTTGCCTGCCCATTGCGTCTCGAGCGGGTAGTCTGCAAGAGCAGGGAACATGCGCGCCAGTTTGCGCCGCAGCCAGTTGCTGTGCACACGGCCGGCTGGGTGTGAGAGTTCCCCCATGCCGCCGATGATCAGTCTCCCCGCACGGTCGCGGCGCCAGGAAGACATGATCAGACCCGTGTCCCAGCAGCCTTCGCCGTGCGGCAGGATCTCGTTGGCCAAATCATCGGGCAGCGGCGCTGTTGCCGCCTGAAAATAGCTGACCGGAATAGACGCCGGTGCTGCGTAGCCCGCGATGGGTTGCGGATAGGCATTGGTCGCCATGATCAGATGTCTGGCGCGCACCGTGCCACCGGGCGTCGCGACGAGCCAGCCAGTGGCGTGACGGTCAAGAGTCACGACCGGAGACTGGGCGTGCAGACGGGCCCCCTGGGCCATCGCGGCGCGGGCCAATCCGATGGCATAGGCCAGCGGTTGAATCGTGCCGGCACGGGGGTCGAACAACGCGCCATGGACCGCGTTGCTGCCGACCCGAGCAATTGCTTCGCTGCGCGACAGCAATCTGACCGGAGCGCCAATCGCAGCCAGCTGTCGGTGGCGATTGTGAAGATCCTTCAACCCAGAGGGCGCATGGGCGCAATGCAACGTTCCATTATGGACCGGTTCACAGTCGATCTGATGGGTCTTGATCAGATCAAAGACAGCTGCGGGCGCTGCTGCCAGCAGCTCCGAAAGCCGCGCGCCAGCCACAGTTCCCAGTGCGGCGTTGATCTCTTCTGGCGGCAGCCAGAGACCGGCGTTGACCAGCCCGACATTCCGCCCGGATCCGCCTGCGCCAAAGCTATCGGCCTCCAGCAGGCAGACATCAGCACCCATCTCTGCTGCGCGCAAAGCGGCGGAGCATCCGGTGTAGCCGCCGCCGATGACAACGAGATCGGCCGAAACCTCGCCGGTCAAAGCGGGGGCCGAGAGCACCTCGCGGGTGGTTTCCTGCCAGAGGCTGCGACCCGGCTCGTGCGTCATGACCGACGGCCTTCAACCTCGGGAGACGTCGTCTCGATTGTCTGGTGCTGCACTTGCGCCTCCCTCCTTGGCGTGACGGGTGTCGGACACCGTTTGCTGATGGCCTGTCACCCTTCGGGCATACCGCAGCGACTGGCCTCTGCCGAGAGAAATCAGCAGAGGGCACACGGTTTACCGTGAGATTTCATTCGGCATATGTTTGCCCGTGTGCGCACCGCCCACGTCCTCGGGTGCGACGGACACGGATTTAACGATAGCATGGCACTGTGTCCCAACCGCGAGGTTCAGCGCAACGGCAGATCGTCGGGTGACCCGCGCCAACAGGGCGCCGGCGGGCGTCTGCAATGATATCATAATACCCGGTCCCCCGCCGCTGCGCAGGGCGGTGATCCGGCCCGGAAGAATGTTCAGCGCAGACAGGCCGATGGGGCGCTCACGCGAGAGGATCACCTCGTGTGCCGATATTCGCACACGCACGGTTTGACCCGGCGGATGTGGCACCTGCGGCAGGAACAGCGCAATGCCACCGGCATTCAGTTCGCTCAGCCCATCTGGATGGTGCTGCTCAACGACGGCCTGAAGGATAGCGCCCGCGCCGCGCACGCCGGTCGGCATGATGGCCGGATCAGCGAGGACAACATCGGCAGGACCAACGCGACTGCATGTTCCATCCTGCAGGGCGACCACTGTCGTTGCCAGGCGGGCAACCTCGGCAACGGAATGAGTCACATAGAGTATCGGCACCGAGAATTCGTCGCGCAGCCGCTCAAGATAGGGCAGGATCTCTGCCTTTCGCGCCTCGTCCAACGCGGCAAGAGGCTCATCCGCCAGTATCATGTCCGGTGCGGCCAGCAATGCACGGCCAATGGCCACGCGCTGTTTCTCGCCCCCGGAGAGATGTGTCGGGTGGCGTTTCAGCAGCCCGCCCAGCCCTAGCATGTCGACCACGGTGTCAAATGGCGCTGCCTTACGGTTCTTGCCGATAAACCGTTGACCGTAAGAGAGGTTTTTTGCCACCGTCATATGCGGGAAGAGCCGGGCATCCTGAAAGATATAACCGATGCGGCGCCGATGAGGCGGGATGTTGATGTCGGCACCGGTGTCCAGAACAATGCGATCCTTTACGCGGATCTTGCCAGTGGCCGGTTTCAAAAGACCTGCGACCGCGTTGGTGACGGTCGTTTTCCCGGCGCCTGAGCGGCCAAACAGGACGGTCACCCCGGCTGGCGCTGCAAAATCGACATCAACGGCAAGTTGCCCCAGTTGATGGGTGAGCTTGACCTCTAGCATGTGGCGCCCCGCACACGTTTTGCCACCCGTCGCGCCAGCCATTCGGAGGCCAGCAAAGCTGCCATGGCGATGACAACGGAGACGATCACCAGACGCAGCGCGGCATTTTCACCGCCAGGAACCTGCAGGAAGGCGTAGATCGCCGAGGGAATGGTCCGCGTCTGGCCGGGGATGTTGGAGACGAAGGTGATTGTTGCTCCAAACTCGCCCATCGCCTTGGCAAAGCCAAGCACAGCACCCGCAAGCACGCCGGGCAGGATCAGGGGCAGAGTGATGGTCACGAAAACCCAGAACCGCGATGCGCCAAGCGTTGCAGCGGCCTGTTCCAATCTTGGATCTACGGCCTCCAGCGACAGGCGCATGGCGCGCACCATCAGCGGGAACCCCATGATCGCGGCGGCGAGCGCAGCGCCGGTCCAGCGAAAGGCAAATGTGATCCCGACCGCATTCAAGGCCGTGCCGACCGGGCTGGGGCCGCTGAACACAATCAACAGAATGTAGCCGGTCACCACCGGTGGCAGGATCAGAGGCAGATGGACCACCCCGTTCAGCAGGGCCTTGCCCCGAAACTGCCCGCGCGCCAGCGCCAGCGCCACCATCAGCCCCACAGGAAGCGACAGCAGGGTTGCCCAGAACGACACTTTCAAGGACAGGGCGACCGCCTGCCATTCCTCGGGACCAAGCCACTGCATGTCGAAGGATCACTCCACTAGAACGGTGAAACCTTGCCCGACAAAGATGTCTTTCGCAATCGGGCTGCTTAAGAAGTTGAGGAAATCCATGGCCTTCTGCCCATTGTGGGTTGCCGCGGCAGGGTAGACTATCGGCCCGTGGCTGTCTGCGGGGAACCGGTCAACGACGCTAACGTCGCTCACTCCGACAATGTCGGAGCCGTAGACGATGCCAAGCCCGGCCGCTCCACGGCGGACAAGCGCCAGGGCTGCCCGAACATTGTCTGTCTGGGCAATATGTGGGTGCAATTGATCCCAGAGCCCGAGGTGCTGCAACGCGGATTTGCCGTAGATGCCTGCTGGCACTGCATCAACCAACGCCATCGCCAGCGGGCGATCCTGGACCTGTTCCAGAAGCCCTGACCCGTCGTTCAGTGACAGCGCGTCACTCTTTTGTTGTGCGGCGGCGGGTGCAATCAGGAGCAGAGAGTTGCCGAGCAGATCGAACCGGGTATCCGCAGCAATCAGGTCTTGGCTCTGGGCCCAATCCATCCAGGCTGCGTTGGCAGAAATGAAGACATCCGCCGGTGCACCATATTGCAGCTGCCGGGCCAGAAGGGAGGACCCGGCCAGGGACAGATCAACGGCGATGCCGGTTTGCTCCTCATAGACCTGCGATATCTGCTCCAGCGCGGTTTTGAGACTGGCTGCGCCAAAGATGGTCAACCGATCGGCCAATGCTGCCCGGGGCAGCACGAAGGTGAGGGCAAGGGAAAGGCAAGCAACGCACCGAATTATCCACGATCCCAGACCCTTGGGCAGGGTGAACTGCTGGTTGTGTTGCACGGTAGATCCTGTCGTCGGATGACACATTGGATCATAGCGGCTCATCCGGGCAGGCTGCAAGGCGCAAGAGGGTTGGTAAAGCCACAACCCATGACCAAAAAGAAGGGTCCGAAACTAGCGGACCCTTCCTGAAATTTCTGGCGATTGCGGACACGGGACACAGGCGTGTTGCCCGTCCCTTTCTGCCTTAGAACAGCGTCACTGCGCCAACATCTGCCGCAGGCTTGGCAGCCGGTGCCGGACGTGCCGCGACCCGTTCCTGTTCGCCCAGACGCCGATCATCCTTCACCTGTGTCTGCTGTGCAGCACCCGAAACAGCGTGGAAGCGGACCCGTCGTGCCGAGGTTCCACCGACGCTGGAGGAGACAACAGCGATGCCCTCATCCCTCAGAAAGCGCTGGACAAAATCCGCATTTGAGGCCCCGATATCGGAGAGGTTGGCCGACATCTTGGCGCCGCCAAAGACCTTTGCCTTCAGGTTTTCGCGGCGAGCGCCCTTTTTCATGATGCCGTTGATCAGCAGTTCCATCGCGTGGATCCCATAGCGGGCATTGACGCTATCGCTGGCCGTCGAGGAGGCCAGCAGGAAATGGTTCATGCCGCCGACGCCCACTTGGTCATCGTAGATACATGCCGCGATACAGGACCCAAGCACGGTAGAGAAGACCACGGTTGGTGATGTCGATACGCGATACTCGCCCTGTAGGACGGTCACCGTGGTGGAGTTAGCAAATACGCTCAAGGTGATTTCCTTCCCAGTTATCTGTCAGGTCTTGCAAGCCTGAATCAATGTTCCGGCCATTCGCGCAAGCGAGACCTGTTGCTGCGCGGCGCCCATTTCCCAGGCGACACGTGGCATCCCGTAGACGACGCTGCTTTTTTCGTCCTGAGCAAAGGTTTTCGCCCCAGCTTTGCGCAGTTCAAGCAGCCCTTGCGCCCCATCTTGGCCCATACCGGTTAAGATTGTCGCAACAACGCTCTTTGCCATCGGGACTGCGGACATAAAAAGCGCATCAACCGACGGCATGTGACCCGAAATCGGCGGGCCTTCCTTGAAGCGTGTGCGATAGGGTTTGCGAGGGGTGAGCCCCATGTGGCGGGGCTGCCCTGCGGCCACATATACATGGCCGGGCGACAAGTTCATATTGTCATCCGCAGACAGCACCTTTGCCGGACAGATGCGATCCAGAAGCGAGACCAGCCCGCGCCCAAAATTCTTGCCGGTGTGCTGAACAATCAATGTTGGCGGACAGTTCAGCGGAAATCCGACCAATACGCTGCGCAGGGCTTCGACACCGCCGGTGGATGAACCGATGAGGATGATCTTGTCGCTGCCGGGGCCTGCGGCAGCGGCAGTGCCCTTTTGCATGGGAGAGGCCTGATCCCGTCGCGGGGCCTTGACCATCATGTCGAAGTAGCGGGCAAAATCACGCGGATTGTCGGATTTTGTGAGTTCGAAGATCCCGGCACCCACATCGAGCAGGGGGGATGAGCTGCGCGCCGGCGTCGATGTCTGGCTGTCCATCACAGATACCCAACGGATATCCAGCGCAGAGAACAGGGCCAGCATCATTTCGAATTCGGGCAGTTTGGTGAACCCATCTTCGACAAAGGCGAATGTGGGTTGCCCGGCTTCCGCCTGATTATAGGCCATCATCAGATTATTGGCCAAGAGCACTTGGAGGCCAGGATAGGTGGCCTCCATGTGGTGTTGTATGGTCTGCGCAAAACGCCGGTCCGTGGTGATGATCAATAGGCTCTGTGACAATGCTCATTCCGCTTGTTGCGTTCGGACAAGGGCCGAAGTGTTTCAGATGTAGGGGCGCCCGGTCCAACTGCGGTCCGGGCGCCTTCCGCAGGATCAGAAATCCTGCCAGATGTCCCTGGCCGCGTTGCCATTGGTGCTGGCAGCTGCCGGTGCCGGTTGCGGTGTGACCGCCTCCATATCCCAGTCGTCGCCATGGGCGCTGGGGGCAGAGGGCGCCTCGTCAGGAGCTTCGTCAAACGCCATGGTTTGCGGCTTCTGCATCGCTCCGGTCTGGCCTTCAGTCGATTTTGGCATGGGGGCTGTATTGCCGCGGGATTGAGCTGCGCCCGCCGCGACCCGGAAATGGGCGACCAGCTGGGCCAGCTTGGTGGCATCGGCATTGAGCATATGCCCGGCGGCAGTGGCCTCTTCGACCATGGCGGCGTTCTGCTGGGTGACCTGGTCAAGCTGGGTCACGCCGGTGTTGATCTCATGCAGACCGGTCGACTGTTCGCTGGCACCGGTTGCGATGCCCGAAACCAGTTTCGAGATATGACCGACCCGCTCGACGATGCTTTGCAGCGCATCGCCGGTTTTGCCCACCAGATCAACGCCCCGCTCCACCTGCTTGGTGCTGTCGCCGATCAGCGTCTTGATCTCCATCGCCGCATCCGAGGACCGCTGCGCCAGGGCGCGCACCTCGCTGGCGACCACGGCAAAGCCCTTGCCCGCCTCGCCGGCCCGCGCGGCCTCGACACCGGCATTCAGCGCCAGGAGGTTGGTCTGGAAGGCGATGTCGTCAATCACCCCGATGATCTGCGAAATATGGGTCGAGGACTGCTCGATCTCGGTCATTGCGGAGACGGCGCTCTGCACCACGGTGCCACTGGTTTCGGCCTCTTGTTTGGCTTCCTGCATGATGCTTTCGACACTGCGGGCGCCTTCGGCGGCGGATTTCACGCTGGCCGTCATCTCGTCCAGGGCGGCGGCGGTTTCCTCCAGCGTGGCGGCCTGGCTTTCGGTGCGGTTGGACAGGTCGTCGGAGGCCTGGCTGATCTCATTGGCGCCGTTGCGGATGCTTTCGGCGGTGTCGATCACCTGGGTCACAGTGGCGCTCAGCGTTTCCGCTGTGCGGTTGAAATTCTCCCGCAGCTTCTCGTGATGCGCCGGGAACGGATCGCTGATCGGCTGGGAGAAATCGCCACCGGCAAGACGCACCAGGCCGGAGCTCAGCTGTTCGACGACGATTTCCTGTTGCCGCTGCAGTTCCGCGCGCTCCAGTTCCGCCGAGCGAGCCTGTTTCAGATCATCCTGCAGGCTGATCAACTGCTTGCCGATATCGCCGATTTCATCGTTTTGATTCGCTTCCGGGATCGGTGATTCGAGATTCCCGGACGCAACCTCTTCGATTCGACCGCAGATCCGGTTGATCGGTTTGGTGATTGAGCGCGCAAACAGCCAGCCGAATACAGACATACCTGCGGCACAGGCCAGCGAGATCAACAGCAGACGATTGCGATCGCGGTTTACGGGGGCAAACAGCTCTGCGCGGTCCTGTTCGGCCACGATCGCCCAGTTGGCCTGCGGCAGGCCTACGGGCTCAGAGTAGGCGACTACAGCACTGCCGGTCAAACCAGTTGTGTTGGCATAGAAGCCTGAATTGCCAGCGAGGGCGTCAGACAGGTGCTCGGCTGTGTCCAGTTCGTCAAGAACCTTGTGATGGTCGTCATGGCGCGATTTGGTGCGGACTTTCATATCCTGACCGACGATGAACACATTCAGCGTTTCGGTCATCTCGCTTGCCGGGTTTACGATATTCGTCAGCATCTCGACGGGCACTTGCAACGCCAGGACACCCTGAAGTTTTCCTGCACCATCGAACACTGGAGTCGCAACAAATGCGGCCGGATCGCCGTTGCTGGGCGCATAGCCTTCGAGATCGGCAAAGATCACGGTTCCCGCCGATGCCTTGATGGCCGAGCGGAATGCCTTGCCCAGACCTGATGCGGCATAGGCGCCATCAACCAGATTGGAGGCATAGTCCGCTTCCTTCGTCACGGAATAAACGATGTCGCCTGCCGGGTTGATCAAGAAGACGTCGTAATACCCCTTGTTCTGCAGAACGGCAGTCAGTGACGGATGAAAACGGGCATGGTGCATGTGATAGGGCGAATCGCCGACCCCCCGGTTAAGGAGGTGTTTTTCGCCGGCTTTGTTCGGGTTGGCGTCAACATAGGCGTTCCGCAGAACCTTTTGTGCGTCACCTTCGATCCCGTCCCAGGTCATGGTGAACCACTCCAGCGCGGTGGCCGTCGACGGAATGGTGGCCAAGGTCGACGCATCGGCCTCGATACCCTCCATCAGCGCACGCAGGGCAACACGGCGATCCTCTGTCATCGCGTGGAATTGTTGTTCGGCGTGTTTCATCGCCGCATTTTGCAGCGCAACCGAGCTGATCGTGACGAAAGCCGCCGTTATCAGCACACCGAACCCCACAATGAAGAGGGGCAACTTATACGCCAGACGCAAGGTGGGAATAATTTTCATCGGACACTCCATTCACAGGCACAAGAAGAGGATGGTGGCCTCTGCTTTCCCTTCTTGATGCCTGCTAGGAGTTAATTTCGAGCTTACGAGCGGTTGGTTTTTCACGGCAATTTCCCGGTAAAACTCCACAGCCGGGGCACCGCCGGAGTCCGTATAATTATATTACCCTACGCTGCTGTTGTTTTTGTGGCGGTACGCCCGGCGGAAAAATTCAGACGATTTGCAGCCGGTAAAATTTTGCGAAATTGCAGTTGGTTTTTACCGCCAAATCCTCGCTAATTCCGGGCCCCGGGGCGCCGGTCCGGCAATCAAATATTAAGGCCCGGCGTCTACTCCTACCGTATCGACTTGAAACCTGTCGCCGAATACGGGGGTGCGAATCGCTGACCATGACGACGGAAACGCAAAAACACATCTTGGACCTGCCCAATGCTTTCTCGGATCTTGATCCGCTGATTTCATTCTTGCGCGGGGCGCGCACTCAGGCAGTGGAGATTGATTGCAGCAGTGTGGCGGTCATGCCGTCACGCTGCCTGCAGCTTCTGCTGAGCGCAGAACAGCAATGGCGATCGGAGGGGCTGGGGTTCTCAGTCTCTAAGATCACTGAAGGGTGCCGGAAATCGCTCACTCTTTTGGGGCTCGAGCCCAACCGATTTGAAGACGAGGAAACAGCATGAAGACGAAAGTTCTGGCAATCGACGATTCCCGCACGATCCGGAATCTCCTGGCCGCCGCTCTTGAAGAGGCCGGTTTTGAATACCATTGCGCGGTGGATGGCCGCGAAGGTGTGGACATGTATGCCGACGTGGCTCCGGATGTGGTGATTACCGACATCAACATGCCAAACCTCGACGGGTTCGGCGTCATCGAAGAGCTGCGCGGGGAAGGCATCAATTCCAAGGTTCCAATCCTGGTCCTGACCACCGAGAGCGCGCCCGAACTGAAGGCCCGCGCCCGCGGTGCCGGCGCGACCGGATGGATCACCAAACCATTCGACGACGCATCCCTGATTTTCGCGCTGAAACGCGTCACCGGGGCCGCAGCCTAAGATGGCCGGGTCGATACAGGACACATTCTTCGAGGAGTGCGAAGAGCTCCTCGAAGCAATGGATGAGGGTTTGACCGCTATCGAAGGAGGCGATCATGACCCTGAGGTGGTCAATGCTGTCTTCCGGGCGGTTCATTCGATCAAAGGGGGGGCGGGCGCATTTGGCTTGGATGAGCTGGTGGCCTTTGCCCATAAATTCGAAACCGTCTTTGACGAAGTGCGGGCCAACCGGCTTGGTCTTGATACCAAGCTGATCCAGCTGTTGCTGCGCTCCAGCGATCATCTCTCTGATCTCGTTTCGACCGCGCGCGATGGTGGCAGCACCGATGAGGCCCATCACGATGTGCTCATCGCGGCTCTCGAGGAATATATCGATGAGGATGAAGAAGAGGTGGTTTTCCAGCCCATGGGGTTGGGCGGTGCCTTTGAGATGTCGCCAATCGAGGTGGAGAAAGAGCGGGTTTACTCGATCCGTTTCCATCCATTGAAAGACATGTACGGGACCGGTAACGAGCCTTACTTCCTGTTCCAGACGCTAGCTGATCTGGGCACGCTGGAGGTGGCGCTTGACGAGAGCGAGTTGCCAGGTTTCGATGCTCTGGATACCGACGAGAGCTATCTTATCTGGGCCTTGACGCTCACCACAACAGAGCCAAAGTCTGCAATCGAGTCTGTGTTTGAATTTGTCGAAGGGCTGTGCGAGCTGTCCATCGAATCCGACATGGATGAAGAAGACGAGGCCAATGCTCTGGCTGCACTGGAGGCTGCATTTGGTGCCGCTCCAGAGGAAGGCGGTGATCAGGTGGCTGCCCCTTTTGAACCGCCGGTCTCAGCTCCAGAACCGGAGGCTGTGGCGGCCCCGGTGGCCGCGAAAGCGGCTGCGCCAAAAGCTGAGGCCGCGAAGTCCGAGCAGCGTGGGCCAAATCCAACGCTGCGGGTCGACCTGGAACGCGTCGATCGTCTGATCAACGCCGTCGGCGAATTGATCATTAACCATTCGATGTTGGCACAGCAAATTGCCAACCTTGATGTTGCGGATCTGCGGGACGTCGAGACCGAACTGGAGGGCTTTAAAAATCTTGCCCGCGATATCCAGGAAGGTGTCATGTCTATTCGCGCGCAACCCGTCAAACCGCTGTTTCAGCGTATGGCGCGGATTGTTCGTGAGGCCTCAGCCGCAACTGGAAAAACGGCTAAGCTGATCACCGAGGGTGAGAATACCGAGGTCGACAAGACGGTCATCGAGCGACTCTCCGATCCGTTGACCCATATCTTGCGGAACGCGGTCGATCACGGTGTCGAAAAGCCCGACGATCGCGAAGCTGCGGGTAAGAGCCGCAGTGGCGAGATCCGTCTGTCAGCCTCTCACCGGTCCGGTAGTGTCTGTATCGAGATCAAGGACGATGGTGCCGGCGTTAATCGCCCGCGGGTGAAGCAGATCGCGATCGACAAAGGTCTCATTCCAGAGAATGCGGACCTGACCGACAGCGAGATCGACAACCTGTTGTTCTTGCCTGGTTTCTCCACAGCCAAGGAGATTTCCAATCTCTCCGGGCGTGGTGTTGGCATGGATGTGGTCAAAAACGCTGTCACGGCTTTGGGCGGGCGGATCAATATTGCCTCTACCCCGGGCAAGGGGTCGGTCTTCACCATCATCCTGCCCCTGACACTTGCAGTCATGGATGGAATGGTTGTTTCGGTCGCCGACCAAACGATGGTTGTCCCGATCACGTCCATTGTCGAAACAATGCGCGGCAGTGATGACATGGTCAACAATCTGGGGGCCGATGGCACGCTGCTGTCGATCAGGGGTAACTTCGTCCCTGTTTGCGATGTGGGCGGGGCGCTTGGATTGTCCAAGGCCGACCAGGATCAGCCACCGGGCGTCTATCTTCTGGTAGAAACGGAGACTGGTCAGCGCAGTGCCTTGGCCGTGGACGATATTCACGATCAACGCCAGGTGGTCATCAAAAGCCTCGATGGCGTTTGCGGGAATATTCCCGGCGTCGCCGCTGCCACCATTCTTGGTGACGGTAAGATCGCTATGATCCTTGATCCTGAAAGTATTCTTGCGGCTTCGCCTTCTGCAGCCGCTTTCGACACAGAGCGGAGAATAAGCAATGCAATCGCAAGCTGAAGCCAAATATGAAGATTCAGAAGTCAAACACGCCCAGCACAGCGAATTTGTCAGTTTCACCGTTGCTGGTCAGGCGTTCTGTCTGAAAATCACGCAGATCCGGGAAATCCGTCGCTGGTCTCCGGTGACGATCCTGCCTCATGCGCCCGCAGATGTCTTGGGCGTGATGAACCTACGCGGCGCGGTGATCCCGATCTACGATCTGTCCGCGCGGTTTGGGCTGCAGCAGACCGAAGCGAGCGAGCGAAACGTCGTGATCGTTGTCTCGGTGCACGGCAAGCCGGTTGGTCTGCTGGCAGAGTCCGTATCGGAGATCATCTCGATCAACCCGGATGATATCCAGGACACCCCGCCGGTGGATAGTCGCAACACGATGGACTACATCCAAGGGATTATTTCGCACGATGAAACCATGGTGCGGATCATCAATCTGGATGCGGTCATCACTGTACCGGAACAGGTGATCTCGTGACCATTGCCAATCCCATTGATTCTCGTGCGGATGGTTTCACCCTGTCTGATCAGGATTTCGAAGCCATCGCCGATTTCGCGCACAAGCACTTTGGGCTGGCCATGTCCAGCAGCAAGAAACCCTTGGTTTCTTCTCGCTTGGCGCGGCGGTTGCGCAAGCTCAACTATACCGATTTCAAATCCTACCTGAAGGAGTTGAACGGACCAAATGCGGATGTCGAGCGCAGCGAGCTGCTGTCTCTGCTGACGACAAATGTGACGCAGTTCTTTCGAGAGCCGCATCACTTTGACACTTTGCGCGACGACGTGCTGCCGCCGCTCCTGGAAAAGGCGCGTCGCGGAGATCGGGTGCGAATTTGGTCGGCAGGGTGTTCGAACGGGCAGGAACCCTACACCATCGCGATGGTGCTAAAGGAACTGTGCCCGGATGTTGAGAAACTGGATGTCAAAATCCTTGGCACCGATATCGATCCTGTTGTTGTCCGCAAGGCGTCGTCGGCACGCTACTCTGCTGAAGAGCTGTCGCAGATCCCGCAGAAATACAGCGGCTACTATAAGATCGAAGGGCAAGATGGTGCGATCCGCGAAGATCTGCGTGCCCTGCTGACATTTGGTGTGCTCAACCTGATCGAACCCTTTCCGTTCAAAGGAAAGTTTGACGCCATCTTCTGTCGAAACGTGGCCATCTACTTCGACACCCCGACCCAGCAAAAGGTCTGGCACGCCTTTCAGCGCAGTCTCAATCCGGGAGGCTATCTGTTTATCGGCCACTCGGAACGTATGTCCGGCCCTGCGGCATCGGCGCTGCAGACCGTCGGGATCACCACTTACTTAAACTCTCCTGCCGGTGGGAACACCTGAGCAGTCCGGCAAAAAAAGAGAAAATGAGGAACTAAAAATGAGCTTGAAAGACTCTCTGCGTGTGATGGTCGTTGACGATATGTCTACCAGCCGAGGCATCCTGACCCAATGTCTGGACGAGCTTGGCGTGAGTAACTACATGGTTGAAAACAACGGGCAATCTGCGTTTCAGAAGCTCGTGACCAATCCGGTTCACCTAGTGCTGTCCGACTACAACATGCCGGGCATGGATGGGCTTGGCCTGCTGAAAGCGCTGCGTGAGCACCGCGTGACACAACGTGTCGGCTTTATCCTCGTCACGGGCAAACCGACACCGGAGATCGTTGAAGTCGGTCGTCGCCTGGCGATGAATAACATCATTCGCAAGCCGTTCACCGTTGCCACTATGAAGCAGGCAATCGAGCAAGTGGTTGGCCGCCTATGAACATGCAGTCGACACCACCGCCAAAGGGTCACACGGTGAGTGATCTTTGCGATGTGTCACGCGCGGAAATGCAGCGGTTGCAAACCCAGGTGCAGGCGCTTGAAGATACGGTGCTTACAATCTTTGAGCGTGGGACGCCTCCAACCCGCGAAGAGCGGCAATCTCTGCAGGATTTCGATCTTGTCGTGCAGACGCTTGCGGCCCTGGGAAAGTTCTATGCGGAACTACAGAAGCTTGCGAAGGAAACCGGCGGTATCAATCTCAACGATAGCAGCGCCGTGGTGACATTGCACAAACTGCGTGACCGGCTCCGCGATCCGGCCAGCGCATCTCAGAAGTGAGACCCTCTGCACCGCCCATCGGGCGGTGCAGTCATATCTTGGGTCGTGCGCATGCCTGGTCGCTGGCGTATCTGCCGCATGTTTCGACTGATGTTATGTCAGGCGGTGGCGTAGCGCGGGCAGGCGCGTCAGGATCAACCCGTCCAGCATCAGCAGCGCCAGAAGAGCCAGCCCCGCCATCGGAAAGGCAATGCATACGGCAATCCCGACCAGTCCTGCGCCTTTCCAGAGAGGCAGTTCCTTGGGCATCGGCGGGGCGGAGAGACGGCCTGATTTGGCAGGACGACGCTTCCACCAGAGCACCACGGCACTGGCACATAAAAACAGGATGCAGAGGCAAACCAGCGTATTTGCCAGAACGCTCCACAGCCCCAACGTGCCCATATGGAGGGCAATCCCGACGGCCATCGCCTTTCCGGGCCAAGAATAATCGGCAAATCGGACATCCACCAGAATCTTGCCGGTGTAGCGGTCGACATGGACAGTCCGGTCAGAGGTGGGGTTGATACTGTCGGTGCTCATGGAATCGCGGCTCAGGGTCCAGACACCGGTATCGCCGCGTGCAATGCTGAGCTGATATCGTCCGCCAAATCCGATCTGGCGCGCCAGGGCGTCAACGCTGTCGATGTCGACAGTTGCACCGATAACACCGCTGATGCCCGCAGCTCCCCCTGAAGCTGGCATCGGCGTCTGCTCAAGTGCCCAGGGAACCTCGCGGCGGGTGTGGTCCATGCTGGCATGGGTATCGCCGGACAGGGGGACGTTATCCCATTTCTCCGCCGGAAACTGGCTCCAGGCCTGAACCATTTTCCCACCCCAGAGTCCGGCCCAGGCAAGGCCTGAAACCAGAAACAGTGCAAGAAAAAGCGAAATCCAGAAACCGACCACCCCGTGCAGAGATCTCCACGTCGTCCGGCCGCGTCCCCGGCTCGGCAGCAATGCGTGGCGCCAGCCCAGATTTCGGGGCCACCACATGTATAGGCCGGTCGCGATCAGCAGCATGGTCAGAGAGGCAGCGGTTTCCAGGATGCGGTCGCCAGTGACGCCGAGCATCAGATCGCTATGCAGACTGTCGGCGAAATCATACCATCCGCTGCGGCGCGGGAAGGTTTCGATGACCGTGGCCGTATAGGGGTCAACCGCAACCATCACTGCGTCACCGTCGTGATCGATGCGAAAGAGCGCGGCGAGGTCGGCCCCTCGGGGGGCCACATATGTTTTCAAGATGCCATCAGGCAGGATTGCCTGCGCGGCATCGGCCTGCGCCGAAAGTGGCAGGGCGTGGGCTTGGGCAGTGACGGGGGTACGTTCGCCATCGCGCCCGTCAACCCAGGCGATCCACAGCATGGCCAGCCCGGTTAGCGCGAGTGTTGCGAGAAACGGAATGACGAACAGACCGGTGTAGAAATGCCACCGCCAGGCAGCAAAATAGAGTTTCTGCGTGCGGCCCTGCGGCTGCACGGGGGAATGGGGCAGGGTCATAGGTTGGCTCCAGGCCTTTTTTCGCTGCCGGTGTGGCAGCGCATAGTTTGCAATTGACGTCAGAGAAGGAAGGTCAATGGCGCTGGAGGGGCCCGGGTGCGATGTGCCGGACCACGCGGGCGGTCTCGGCGCAGCGGTTTGACGACGGCTGCGCGTGTTCTCGGACGCTGTACCAAGCTCAGGCCGGGCGTTTCTGGATGGCTCGGCATCAGGGCCGCAGCGGTCAGTCGGCAGGCCTCACATTTTGCAAGAGCACCGTGATCTGGGTCCGTGCTGTCACCACAGAGATCGCTTAATGTGCCGCCTGCGGCGACAAAGGCGGCATAGTCGGGCGAGTCAACGGCGCGGTCATAGCGATGTTCAAATCCGGTGCCGACCATGGCCAGCACAAGCGCTAGCATCATGGCCAGCCGTGGCAGGATATGTACCGCGAATCGCATGTGTGGTGTGTTACTTCGACTGCGGCGTGATGGCGAGTGCTTCTGCTGTATTACTAAGGTTTGTGAGCAAAATCATTGCACTAGGTTGGTGCAGTCCCGACGATGGTGTCGCGCTAGGTGTCCGTCGCCGGTCGTCGGGTGGAGACCAGGGCCCGTCCGAAGAGCAACGCGAAGCCGAAGAAGGCGATGCACCACGCGATTGCCGAGATCAGATAGAGCTCATGCGCGATATCGGACCCGCTGTTCGCCACGAGCCGCGCGAAGGTGGCTATTATGATCGCCAACAGGAGCAGTCGGGTGCCTGCTCCTGCGACCAGTGGGCGGCCGGTATGTCCGAGCGTGGCACGGATCATGACGGCCAGCGTCATTATGCCAATAGCCCCGGCCATCCACAGATGCTGGGCGGATGCGGGATCCAGCGGCAGCCGCAGCAGCCGGATCGAGGCCATCAGGAGGGCGCCGACGGGGATCATTGCATAAGCCAGATGCAGAATGCCCAGCAGTGGCTCCGCTCCTGTGTGATGTCCCTGCCAGCGGACCAGTCGCAGCATCTGCGCAACACCAAAGATGGCCAGCGCCGCTGCGGCTGCGATGTGATCTGGTACAGCAACCCATATGGCCAAGGTCGGCAGGCTGAGTGCCAATGCGATTTTGTCCAGAGATTGCATTGGATCCGCAGGACGCACATCAGCCCCCTGTTTGACCAACCAGTTCCGGGTGAAACTGGGGATGATACGTCCGCCGATCAGGCAGATCATTCCAATCGCGTTGGCCAGTCCCAGACGCAGCCCCAACCCCTGTGCGGGATAGCCGCCCGCAGCCGTTTCCAGATGCAGCAGAATCAGCGCCAATGCGTGTATTGCCAGCAATAGAAGGATGACGAGGTTGCGCCAGTTCTTTCCTGCGATGATCTCGCGCAGGACCACGGCGCCAAGCATGAGTGGAAAACTCACATCGACCAGAGTGACGGTCCAGACCGGAAGAAATGCGCCACATAGCGTCACGAGACGTCCCGCCATCCACAACAGAACCAGTGCCAGCAGTGGTCCTCCGGTGAGCGGAGCGCGACCGGTCCAGTTTGGCACGGCGGTAAGCAGAAAGCCCGCGAGAACGGCGCTGAGGTAACCAAAGAGAAAAGTCTTCGCGTGCCAGGATACAGGATCAAGCCTGAGCGGTAGGGTCAGCGTGCCGCCGAGCAGCCCGATCCAGGCGATCATCGCCAGTCCTGCCCAAAGCGTCGCAAGCAGGAAAAACGGCCGGAAACCATAGGAGAGTATCGGCGGGGTGCGCAATGTCGTTGTGGTATTTCCGGCATCTGCCTTGGTGGTCACGGCCATGGGTCAGCTCCGCTGGTATTCGGGTAACAGGTTCAAGATTGCGGCACTTCGGCGCTGTCCATAAGGCGTCGGATATGTCCGGCAAAGGCGTAGGTGGCGGGCAGGGCGATTACCGCACCTATGATGATCGACGGGGATATGCCCAGAACGGGCAGACCCAGCCAGCTGGTGATCAGAGCAGCGAAATATACGTTCAGTGCCATCGCACCGGCGCCAAACGGGTAGAGTGTGACGGCTATGCGCAAGCGCGACCAACCGGCTCGCGCAGTCATCGCCGCATCACCAGCATGTGCACCGCCGCAAGCGCCATAACCAAGGCGATGCAGGCCAGTGCAAACCAGAATTCGGCAGTTGCCGATTGCGCCTGCGGAACAGGCCGGTCAAAGCCCTTGGCTATGGCGGGCGAAGCGACGGTCGCGGCGCAGGATAGGATGAGCAAGATACGGCGCATGTCAGGTCTCCTGTGTGAGTGTTCGGTAAATGTCGGGCAGCGCGCGGGTCAGCCGTGTGGGATCCGACAGCAGTGAAAACCCGCCGCGTCCGAAAATTCGGGCAAACCAGTCCTGACCGTCTTCGTCGATGATGATGCCGTGCAGGCGCTGGCCTGCGCGCCGGGCTGTCCGAACGGCCATGCGGCTGTCTTCGATGCCGTGCTGGCCTTCGTAATGGTCCAGATCGTTGGGTTTGCCATCGGTGAGGATAATCAGCAGCTTACGGCTGGACGGCTCCGTTGCCAACTGCGCGCTGACGTGGCGGATTGCGGCGCCAAGCCGTGTATAATGGCCCGGTTGCAACGCGCCGATATTGGCGGTGACGTCCTCAGACATCGGCGTATCGAACCCCTTGCAGCGGGTCAGGAAAACGCGATCGCGGCGGAGAGAGGAGAACCCCCAGATCGCCAATCGGTCGCCGGCCACGTCGATCCCGAACGCCAGCGCCGCCATGGCATTACGCGCAATCTCAATCACGCTGCTGTCCGCAATTGCGGCCTCGGTGGAACGCGATGTGTCGATCAGAAAGGCGACCGATAAATCCCGCTGTTGCTGGCGTGTGTTCTGCCAGAGCCGGTCACTGCCGCGCCCTGTTGCGGCCAGCTCGGCGCGGGCGCTGATCACCGCATCGAGATCCAGCTCGGCGCCGTCGATCTGGCGCGGTTGCAGGATCCGGCGTGGACGCAGGGCCTCGAACTGGCGACGGACGCTGCGGATCTGGCGCGGATCGGGGCGGAAGGGACGTGTGGTGTCAGGCTGCGCTGCGGCCTCCAGCACGCGGCAATGATCCGCCATCTCGCTTTGGCTACGATGGTTCCATTCGGGATAGGTGAATTCAGCGCTCAACCGTTCGTGTTCGGCATCTGCGGGCGACAGGTCCAAATGCAGTCGAAGCCGCGAGGCAAGGCGACGGTCGTGTTTGGTCAGAGTTATCAGATCCTGATCCTCGGCGGCTTTCTGGGCATTGTCCGGATCGTCGTCATCAACGCTGCGGTTGATGTTCATGGATTCGACCCAGGACAGGATTGATTCGAATCGGTGCAGGATGAAGCTGTCCTTGCGACGGGCCTGCTCCTGGTCTGCACGCACGCCGAGCTTGCGTTGGCTCATGGTGGCGGCGGCCAGTGGTGTCCTTTGGTCATCAGGATCGGCCGCAGCCGAGGCGGAACTCTCGGGGGAGGAATAGCGCAGCCAGATCGGCACCGGAGCGAAGGGCATGTATCTTTGGGACCTGCTGCTGTCTCTTGAGGGAGTGAATTCGCCCCAGTCGGCCGCCATGGCCCAAGGATCCAACGACAAGGCGGCGACGATCTGCTCTGCCACTGCGCGTTCGGCCGTATGCAACGGTCGTGATTGGCGTTGTGTCACACATAGAGCGGCCATCCGGAGATAGGCGGGCCGCAGGCCCGGACAATGTTGGGCAGCCCGCCTGCTGGCGGCAATGTTGGCCCGGATCCGGGCCATGTCCAGCGCCTGCGCAGGCATGTCGGCGCGCGGGTGCAGTTCTGCTGGATCGGTTGCCGCCGCCAGCGCAACAAGCCAGAAATAGGCGGCCCGGTTCAGATCGTAGCTGGGAAAGCAGGCGATCACCGGCGGCAGGGCCAGCCGGGTGCCGTCATAGCAGGGGATATATTCACGCAGCCGGTCAGCGGCGATCCGATGGCCGAAGGAGCGACGATGCTGCGCGACGGTAGCGGGGGTTTCGACCAATTCCACAGAGGCAGTTCCCCCCAAGGCGCGAAACAGGACGGCAAGGCTGCGCCGCAGGTCCTGCAACCGGCAGGCCGCAGCAGATAGCATTTCACCATCCGTTGCGACCTCACCGGCGAGATTGCTGGCCATATCGTGCCAGAGGTTGCCAACAGTTTCCTCCGGCTCCATCAGGTCGAGCAATTTCATGGCGCTACCCGTAGATCGTGGCGATCAGATCGCGCAGCGCTTGTTTGATATCCTCTTCATCGGTGAGGGGCTCGATGATCGCGGCGTCCAGTGCCGCTTCTATCGCCATGCCGCTTTGGATCAGGCTGGCGGTGTAGATCAGCAGCCGGGTCGAGACACCTTCCTCAAGATCCATGCCCGACAGCGACCGGATGTGCCCGGCCAGCCGGACCAGAGGCTGAACACGGGACGGATCCAGGCCGCTTTCCTGCACAACGATGGCGATTTCCGCCTGCGGGTGCGGGAAGTCGAAGCTGGCTGAGAGAAAGCGCTGACGTGTTGAGGGTTTGAGACGCTTCAGCACGTTCTGGTAGCCCGGATTGTAGGAAGCGACCAGCATGAAGCCTGGCGGTGCCACCAGCTCTTCTCCGGTGCGGTCGATCATCAGCCTGCGGCGGTTGTCTGTCAGAGGGTGCAGCACAACTGTCACATCCTTGCGCGCCTCGACGACCTCATCGAGATAGCAGATCCCGCCTTCTCGGACAGCCCGGGTCAGTGGTCCGTCGACCCACTGGGTGTCGCCGCCCTTCAGCAGGTAGCGGCCAATCAGGTCGGCGGCCGAGAGGTCATCGTGGCAGGCCACAGTGTATAGCGGACGGCCGAGCCGGGCAGCCATATGTTCGACGAAACGTGTTTTGCCGCAGCCGGTTGGCCCCTTTAGCAGAAGGGGGAGACCCTGGCTGTATGCGGTTTCGAACAGGGTGCATTCGCCTGCAATTTCAGAGTAGTGCGGGATCGCGCAGGGGGTTTGCATATTCATGGCTATTCTCCTGCGATGGTGCTGGTCTCATGGACCGGGCCCGGTGCGATCAGCTCGTCCCGACGCACCACGAGCAGCGCATAGATGAACAGGAGGGCGCCAATCACAACGGCGGCCCCGGCGCCAAACCGCATCAGGTAGAAAATCGCCAAACTATCCTGAACATCCATGTAGTAGTCGCCAATGACGCGCTGCATATGGGTCTGGATGGTGCCAGCAAAGGTGAGGACGAAGGTCATGAAGGCCATGCCGCCGGTCATCAGCCAGAAGCTCGCCATGTTCAGGACCTGGTTATAGGGTGCCCGTCCACGCAGCATCGGCATGGCATAGGTGAAGACCGCGAGATTCAGCGCCACATAGGCCCCGTAGAAGGACAGATGCCCATGTGCAGCAGTGATCTGAGTGCCGTGGCTGTAGAAGTTGACACCATGCAGGGTATGAAGGAACCCCCAGACACCGGCGCCAAAGAACGCCACGGTGCTCGATCCCAGCGACCACAGAAGCGCGGCCTTGTTGGGGTGGTTCTTGCGCCCCTTCCAGACCATCACAAAGGCAAAGGACATCATCAGGAAGAAGGGGATCACCTCAAAGGTGGAGAAGATCGAGCCGATCCACTGCCAGTAGCCGGGCAGGCCAATCCAGTAGAAGTGATGTCCGGTGCCGAGAATGCCCGAGAACAGCGCGGTGGCAACGATGACATAGAGCCATTTTTCGACCACCTCACGATCCACGCCCGTCAGCTTGAGCAGCAGGAAGGCCAGAATCGCCGCCATAACCAGTTCCCAGGTCGCTTCGACCCAGAGATGGACGACGAACCACCAGTACATTTTGTCGAGGGACAGGTTCTCGGGGTTGATAAACGCAAAGACCCAGAGCAGCGACAGCAGCCACAGGCCCATCAGGAGCACGTTGGTAATGGCGGTTTTCTTGCCCGCGAGCACGGTCATCGACACATTGAACAGGAAGATCAGCGCGGCCACGAGGATGCCGAATTTCACCCAGAGCGGTTGCTCCAGAAATTCGCGCCCTCCGTGGATGCCCACCAGATAGGAGCCAACAGCGCCAAGTGTGCCGATCATCAGGATGGCAAGTTGCAGATAGGCAAGTTTAACCGAGAAGATCTCCCGTTCGGATTCCTCAGGGATCAGGAAATAGGCAGCGCCAAAGAACCCAAGCAACAGCCAGACGATCAGCGCGTTGGTGTGGATCATGCGAATGATGTTGAACGGCAGAAGCTCGGACAGGAAATTAGGGGCGACATAGATCCAGCCTGCCAATAGCCCGCCGATCACCTGAATTCCGAACAGCGCCAGAGCGCAGATGAAATAGGCCTGAGCGACCTTCTGAGATTGATATTTCATTGTGTCTCTCCCTTAGCCCGCGTCATTGGGTGGCCAGCCCTGAGTGTCGGTCTGATCGGCCCATCGCAGAAATTCGGCCAGGCCCCGGATCTCTTCGTCGGTGAGTTGGAAATACGGCATCTGACGGCGACCCTCGACACCGCTGGGCTGGCTCTCCATCCAGTTCTTCAGTGTCTCGAAGGCCTCTTCCGGTTCGTCCTGAACGCCCCAGCGGGTCATGACATTGCCGACTTCGGGGGCAAAATAGGCACCTTCGCCGTGCAGCGTGTGACAGTTGATGCAGGAGTGACGCTCCCAGACACGTTTGCCGAGGCTGACCTCTTCGGTCAGGGGCATTCCTGCGGTCGAGGTGGTCACGACGTAGCGGTGGCTGTGCACGGTCATGCCAATAAACACGACGACGAAGAAGATTGACCCTCCGTAGAACACATTGCGCGCCCGCGACTTGGTCAGAAATTCAGCCATGGCTTGGCCCTTTCCGGCAGTTGCTGATCATCCGGTGATAGCGCGCGGCGCAGCGGCAAAGGTTGCGCAAGCGCAAGGTTCGGCGCGATTGCGGCTGTTAGCGTGATATCGAAGAGAGGACAGGCTTGTGAAATTGCCACCAAAACTGGATGACCCTGACCTGCCGCTTGACGTGCTGCTGACCACCTGGCCGGAAACACTGCGGGTTTTCATGGATCATGGCATGTTGTGCGTCGGCTGCATGGTCAGCCCATTTCATTCGGTTGCAGAGGCCTGCGCCGAATATCACCTTAACGAGGATATGTTTCGCCTCGAACTGGCTGAGGCAGTTCGCTTGGCTCGCGGCGACCGGGGTTAAGTCGGTTCCTGCGGCCAGCGATGACGCTAGGCAGGCAAGCCGACCCGCCGCGCGATCAGGGATCGCTGAGCAGCATCAGTCGATGCGGATCACAGATTGTGATCTTCTTGCGTTTACTGCTGACCATGCCGTCTTTTTCCCAGGCACTCAGCAGGCGGCTGACCGTGTGCAGCGTGGTGCCGGTCAGTTCAGATACATCCTGGCGGGTGATCGGAAATCCGATCTCGATGCCCTCGGCCACCTTGACACCGGATTGATTGATCAGCCGCAGCAGCGCACGGGCGATGCGCTGTTCGACATGCTGGGTCGACATTTCCATGATGCGGGTGTTCATCTCACCCACCCGGGCGCCGACAGTTTTATATGTCTCAGTTGCAAAGCCCGGGTAGTCAGCGGTGAAGCTGTTCCACAGCGAGGTCGGCCATGACAGGATCAGCGCCTCACTGGCGGTCACAGCCGTTGCAGGGTAGCGGTCCTGTCCCAATGCCTTGGCGATACCGAAGAGCTGCCCGGATGGGATGTGGAGAGAGGTGACCTGATCGCCGTCGCTGGTGATCCTGACGACGCGGATGGTGCCGTCCAGAAGCAGGTAGAAGCGATCAGCAGGCGCCCCTTCTTCAAAGATGGTCTCTCCGGGTCCGAGGCCGCGGCTGCTTGCCTGATCAAGAATTCTGCGGATCTGGATATCCTCCAGCTGCGAGAAGGGCGGCAGCGGTCGAAGCAGGCTTTCATGTAGGTGGCGCACGGCATCTCCGAACAAGGAACTGGTTCATCCTATCGCGATATCGCGGTGATGGTCACCCATGTCTTTAGTCTGTTGCCGCTCTCGCAGCCAAAAAGCCGCGCCGTCTTTGCGCTGCCGCAAAGTTCTGTCGGGTGTGACGAGCTAGATTAATCGCGACACCAAGACCTGCGGGATGCGCTGTCTTCCGGCTGCATCGGCGCAGGAAAGGACGCCTCCGCCCCTGAGCGGCCGGAGACCCCTATTCCACTCACAACGCCCGCCGATTTTGGGCTGATCGAATGATAAGGAGAGTGACAATGACCAAACGCTTCAATCCCGGACTTGCACCCACAAGCCGTCGCAACGTTTTGCGTGGGACAGTTCTGGCGAGTGCTGCGGCCCTGACCGGCGGACTGGCATCCGCGGCGAATGGTGCAGCCCGTCGGGCCGCTGTTCCGCCACTGCGCGGCGCGGCGCCGCGGTTCATTCAGGCCGAAGCACAGGCTCAGGCCGAGGCGGCGCCGGTTGATCTCTCCGGCTATACCCGCGTCAAACAGGAGCTGGTTGCACCTCCCTTTGCCCCCAAGCACGAGCAGGTCGCAACCGGTGGTCCGAAGATCGTCGAGATCGAGTTGATCACAGAAGAGCGACTGATGGTTGTGGATGAGGATACCGGCGCCGAAATCTGGGCGTTGACCTACAACGGGTCGGTCCCCGGTCCGCTGATTATCGTGCATGAAGGCGACTACGTCGAACTCACTTTGCGCAATCCGACCGATAGCCAGATGGAGCACAATATCGACTTCCATGCCTCGACAGGGGCGTTGGGCGGAGGCGGTCTGACCCATGTCTTCCCCGGCGAAGAAACCGTCTTGCGCTGGAAGGCAACCAAGGCCGGCTGCTTCACCTATCACTGTGCGCCGGGCGGCGCGATGATCCCCTATCATGTCACGCATGGTATGAATGGTGCGATTATGGTGCTGCCGCGCGATGGTCTGAAAGACGGTGAGGGTAACCCGCTGCGCTATGACAGTATCGCCTATATCGGCGAGCAGGATTACTATCTGCCGATGGATGAAAACGGCGATTACCGGACCTACGACCTGGCCGGTGACGACTACGCCGACAGTATCGAAGCGATGCGCACTCTGGTGCCGACCCATTCCGTGTTCAATGGTGCGGTTGGCGCGCTGACGGGTGAAAACGCCTTGCGGGCCAAGGTCGGTGAGACCGTTCTGATGATCCACAATCAGGCCAATCGCGACTCGCGTCCGCACCTGATTGGTGGGCATGGCAACTATGTGTGGGAAACAGGGTCGTTCACAGATGCGCCGCTGACTGGCATCGAGAGCTGGTTCGTGCGCGGCGGAAGTGCCATGGCGGCGATGTATACCTTCGAACAACCCGGCGTTTATGCCTATGTGAACCACAATCTGATCGAGGCGGTTCTACTGGGCGCCACAGCGCATTTTGTGGTCGATGGGGCCTGGAACAATGCGCTGATGGAACAGGTGGTTGCTCCCCGCAGCTTTGAAACCTGAACAGTTGCGCCACCAGCGCTTGCAGAAGGAAAGCCCACATGACTGCCGCCATTTCGCACGATACCGGGAACCGGATAGCCCTGCTGGGTCTTGGCCTGGCTGTGGCGGCAGCGCTGATCTGGGCGCTTGGACAATATCTCCCTCGCGGGCCCATCGGGTCGGCGGGGGAGAGTGTCCATCCAGAGCTGGTTCTGGCCGCCATGGAGCCAGATGCTGGGCGCGGACTTTATGTCATGAGACATGAAGTCACCGTCGCCGAGTGGAACCGCTGTCACGCAGATGGGATGTGCAGCCTAGAGCTGCGCACTCGCGCCAATCAGGATGCAAAGACAATGCCTGCAACGGGAGTGAGCCATGTTGATGTGAGCCAGTATCTGGCGTGGATCAATGCGGGCAGTGATGGCGGCTATCGCCTGCCAAGTGTTGCGGAATGGGCCTATCTCGCGGAGCCGGTACTCCCAGCCGAGCCTGAACCGATCTTTAGCGATCCCGATCTTAGCTGGGCTTCGGCCTATCTCCTTGGTGAGCAGCGCAGCCGGACGCTGCGCCCCCAGGGCAGTTATGCAACTTCGCCTGATGGTGTTGTCGATCTGGATGGCAACGTATGGGAATGGACGCAGGACTGCTATGCCGGCGAGTCCGGGGCCAGCCCCGATCGTTGTCCGGCTTATTTCGTTGCGGGCGAGCATCTGGCGGCAGTTCCGTTTCTTGTCCGCGATCCCGCTCGTGGGGGCTGTGCAGTAGGGTCACCCCCGGCGCATCTGGGCGTGAGACTTGTCCGTGATACGCCCATCTGAGGTTATTCTGCCCTAACTGCCGCAGTGATGAATCCTTGCAGGTTTGCGCGCATACGCCGGATCGGAACCCTGTCCAGGACACTGCGATAGGCGCTGCCTTCGATTAGATCGACAATCATCTGCGCCGTGCCTTCCGGATCGAGATCGCGGCGCATGTCACCTGTGGACATACCGCGTTCGATTACCTTGGCGAGGGCTGCAACCAGCGCGTTTCGATTGTCCAGAAACAACCGAGCGATATCGGGTTTGCGGATGGCCTCGCTGGTGATCTCCAGACCCAGAATAACGTTTTCAGGCACTGCGAGATATTTGGCATAGGATTTTACAAAACTGTCGAGCAGTTTAAGCGGCGGGCGCGCTTGGGTGAGCGCGTCGATAAACGGCGAGAGTTCCTGTCGTTCCAGTGCAGCGATTTCGACCAGCACATCATGTTTGCCGGGGAAATGATTATAGAGATTACCGAGGCTGACGCCGGCGCGCGTCGCGATATCGCGGACACCGGTCTGGTGATAGCCGGTTTCAAGAAAACATCTGACTGCCGCCTCAAGGATCTGCTGCCGCCGTTTGGCGGTGGTCTCGGTCCGGGTGAGTTTGGGCTTGCCGTCTGACATCAGTGTCCTGAGGTGAATGCTCTGTCGCGCAGCTGTGCGGCTCTGCGGTCTGCGGAGAGATGTAGCCCCCGCGCAACAGGCTGACAAGGTCGAGGCCCTAAGGGGTCTATTGCCGCCGCGCAGTTTGGCTGGGCGAATGCCCGAACCGTCCCTTGTAGTCGCGCGCAAAACGGCCCAGGTGAGAAAACCCGTTGGAAAATGCAGCGGTGGTGACGTCGGGTGTGTCGCGCTGCGCCATCAGTTGATAGTGGGCCGCATCCAGTCGCGCATTGCGCAGTACCCGCATCGGGCTCTGCCCAAAAGCGCGGCGAAAGCCCTTTTGAAGGGTGCGGACATTCATGCCCGCATGTTCCGCAATGTCGGTCAGCTGTATTGGGTTGCTGAGATTGGCGTGGATGAAGTCCATCGCCGCGCGAACGCCTGGTGGCAGGGACCCGTGGTCAGCCCGTTCAATGATGTGGGAGATATTGCTGGGCAGCCGCGTCAATAGCTCTCGCGCCAGATCCTGTTCCACCCGGATATCCGAACCACGCAAACGCCCCTGGAACAAAATGCCGACTTCTGCCGCCTGAACGCAGGCACAGACCATCTGCCGCAGCCGCCGCCCGCCAGGAGCAAGCAGATCGACGCGGCTGGCAAAACGGATTGGCCCCGGCAGTTCCGCTCCGATCAGTTGCCGCGCAACCGTTTCAAGGTAATTCCGGTCGATCTGAAGCAGCAGCTTGCGGCAATCGGCGCTCCACCGCATCAAAGCGTCCCGATCGGGATTGAGCACCGTTGCAGTGGTTACGTCGGCCAGGATCTCGGCGCCGCGATGCCGGACGCTGGCCTGGCCGCAAAGCGGGATCTGCAACAGGTAGAACGAGTCCAACATACCGGGGTCAATAGTCACATCGGCGCCGTAGTGCAGGTAATTGATCGAGCAGTGACGCCCGGCTGCGTGATTATGGCGGACCGCGAGATCCTGATGCCGTTTGGCGAAATCCAGCCGGTGATCGCAGAATTTCTGCCCCACCCGGTGGCGTGCCTCGTCCAGATCCCCGGTGCGCAGCAGCGGATGATTGCTCAAATGCTCAACTGTGTCCGGGTTGGCTCGGATGGCCATCTTGCCTCCAGATCAGAGGACTGCAGCTTAGATTGCCCCGGAGATATTTCAAGCCTCAACCATCCAGCCATCAATTGGGTTCGTTTTCTGGATAATCGAATGTGCGACGCTGGTGCAGTCTGGCGGCCTTAGATCAATTTCAGGGAGGAGACCTCATGGAAAAAGGGATCACCAAGGCAAAAGACGGTATTCGCGGCATGTCCTGGACCGTTGTCGGGCAGACCTATGTGCCCAAGTTGCTCAGCACCGATGCCTTCATATGGGATGCGGTTCTGCCGGCCGACACCTTTGTACCGCCGCACATCCATCCAACCCAGGACGAATGGATCAGTGTCCTGTCGGGGGAGCTTGAGGTGGAATTTTCGGGCGATGTGCATAAGGCGGGGCCGGGGGATACAGTGCGTATGCCCAAGGGCGAAGCACATGCGATATTCAACCGCTCCGGTGCTGAGGCGCATTGTATTTTCGGCGTCGCGCCCGCGCGCAAACTGTTCGACCTGTTCATTGAGCTGGACGGTGTGACCGACCCGGGGGAGCTGGTGCGTCTCTCTGCGCTGCATGAGGTCGATTTTCTGCCACCCCCGGCTGACGCATGAGCAATCCGGAGCGCGGGTGGGGCGGTGCCACCGTCCAACCCCGTTCTGGCAGGAAACACACCGGCCTGCTGGGAGGCAGGTGAGGGACAGAACGGTTCATCGCAGATTGGATCGAGAGGGGAGAACAGGATATGACAACACGCAAAACAGTTGCGGTTATCGGCGGCGGTGTCAGTGGTCTGGCTGCGGCCAAAGCCTTTGATGAACGCGGCCACCGGGTGATCGGTTATGAACGCAGCCATGATTTCGGCGGTGTCTGGGAGCTGTCGCGGTCATACCCGGATGTGCAGACACAGTCGCCGAAGGATCTATATTGCTACACCGATCATCCGATGCCCGCAGATTACCCGGAATGGCCGAAAGGTCCGCAGGTTCATGCCTATCTGCATTCTTACGCGCAGAAACACCGGCTGGCGCGACTGTTCCGGCTCAACACTTCCGTTACGGCGATGGAGCGGCGTCAGGATGGGCAGCCCGGCTGGACCCTGACCCTGGAGGCCGCCGGGAAGAGCTGGCAACAGGATTTCGATTTTGTTGCGGTCTGTACGGGTCAGTTTTCGGAAAAGAACATCATCACCCATCCCGGTCAGGACGCATTCATCGCCCGTGGCGGACAGGTGATACATTCATCTGATTATACGGATCCCGGCATGATTGTGGGCAAACATGTGGTGGTGCTGGGCGGCTCTAAATCGGCCACCGATATTGCTGTCAATGCGGCCAAGAGTGGGGCGAGATCTGTTCGGCTGGTCTATCGGGAGAATGTCTGGCGGGTGCCCTATTATGTCGGCGGCATCAACTTCAAGAAACTGCTATATATGCGGGCGCAGGAGCAGCAGTTCAATCAATGGGGTAAGTCGCCTTTTCAACGCGGTATCGCCGCGCTGCTGAAGCCTCTGGTCTGGGCCAATTTTCGCGGTTTGGAGACCCTGCTGAAGCTGCAACTGGGTCTGAAGAAGCACAATATGGTCCCCACCACGCCAATTGAAAAAGAGGTGTCCTGCTCGGTCCCGATTGTGACTCCAGGTCTGTTTGAGGCGTTGAACGATGGCAGTATCAAGCCCGTTATCGGCACGTTTGAGAGTTATCAGGAGGAAGGTTTGCGGCTGAGCACCGGCGAGGTGGTGCCATGTGATGTGGCGGTGCTGGCGGTTGGCTGGAAGCTGGGTGTACCCTATCTGGCGCAGGAGTATCGTGACAAGCTGATCGAAGACGATGGGCAGTATCGCGTTTATCGCCTGTCGGTGAACCCGGATCTGCCCGATATGGGGTTTGTTGGTTTCAACTCCAGCTTTTGCACGGTCCTGTCGGCCGAGATGATTGCCAATTGGCTGGTTCGCTATGCCGATGGCAAACTGGCTCACCAGCCCAGCCGGGCGGAGATGGAGCAGAATATCGAGATGATGCTGGACTGGCGCCGCCGGGAGCGACCTGCGGCGCAGGTCTATGGCGGCCTGTGCTCAGCACCGTTTCATTTCAAACACTTCGACGAGCTTTTGGCCGACATGGGAGCACAGCTGCGCAAGCGCAAGAATCCCCTGGTCGAGCAATTCTCGCCCCCGGATGCGGCGGCTTATGGGCAGTTTCTGGCCTCGGCCCCGCAGTATCAGGCCGGCTAACGCTGCCAGATCGGGAAATAGGCTGGCGTCCAGGGCGGCGCTCACGGCTGCGTCCTGGACGCCGGGTTTCACAGCGCCTAAGCCTGCACGCCGCCCAGTCGGGCGCTGGTGTCTTCGCCCGCGTCGCCGCCTGCCATTCGCGCAAAGGCGGCGCGCCAGCCTGCGGCGAGATCAGCGAGATCGGCCAGGCTGGCGGCCTCTCCGGCTGTGATCTTGCGAGTCAGCCTCGCATGGGTCACGCGGTGTACGGTCCATTCGGGATGGCGCCGTTCGATAAGCCTGATCTCGTCGTGCGTCTGTGCCGCCCCCGGCTCAAGGACGCGGTAGTACCATCCGGTGCGGCCGGTCTTCTGGAACAGGTAGGGCATCCGCTTGTTCTGAGTATAGAGACCGAGTTTCCAGCAGGGCTGTCTGCCCTGGCTGATCTGAACGACAGCACTTCCCAGGCGCAGGATGTCTCCGATGCAGAGGGTGTCCTCAGTCAGCCCGTAACTGGCGATGTTTTCGCCAAAAGCTGCCGGAACCGCTGTCGGAGGCAGCTCGGCCTCGTCCTGCCACAGGCGGTAGTGCTCGCTGGCGTAGTGGTGGATTGCCTTGTCCGCTCCACCATGCACCGTCAGATCGGCCTGCGAGTCGCCGGTGAAGCCGTTGATGTCGATCATCTGAGATCCGGCGACTGGGGACTTGCGAATGGCGGTTGGCGGTTTGTCGGCCCATGGGCTGTGGACAGCGCCATGAAAAATGCCCGCGATCGGGGCGGATAGGTCAGGTCGTGTCATCTGAAAGCGCCTTATGTTCAACACATATTAAATCTCGATCGCCGGGCTGCAGCGGAAGCTGCAACAGGGTGCAATACCCATCGGCAGGGCCTGCGTCGTGATAGGCGCAGGTCCTGCACAGGCCAAAGGGGCGCCCGCCACGGGCTTCCAAAGCCGCACGCAGGGTCGCGCTGAGCGCCTCTTCCAACGCGGCGGTTTCCACGTCCTGCATTGCGGTCAATGCGCCGCCGATGACCGAAGGCGCTTCGGCCAGTGCCTGCCCCTCAGCTGTCACGCCGTAAGAAATCGAACGCTGATCGCCAGTTTTTGGCTCTTCGCGCACGAACCCTTTTCGGGCGAGTGTCTTGAGCGTTTGCGACATGGTGCCGCGTGTGGTGCCCAGATAATCGGCCACATGCGAGGGCGCCCGTGAGTAGCGATTGGCGCGCGCGAGGTAGTCCAGCGCCGCTGTTTGGGCCGGATTCAGGCTGTCAGACCATCCCCCGGCGGCGTCGAGACGGGCCAGACGATTGATGAGCGCGCGGATGCGGTGGTGTGATGTCATGAACAATTGGTATCGACTCGAAATCAAGACTGCAATAACTCTTATTTGGTAGCGAGTCGCTACGAACTAAGATGGAGACGAAAATGACACGATTTCTAGTGACGGCTGCGATCCTGGGCCTCGGTGCGGCGGGCGCGACCGGCGCGTTCGCCGATGGCGATCATGCCGTGCATCAGCAGGGCGCTATTATCTCGGCATCCGATGCGGGGAAGACGGCATCCTTTGATATTCTTGCGGCTCATGCGCACCGCAAGGGGAACACTGTCACCTTCCACATGACGACAAATGGCAGCGCTGGCGCGGATACGCCCGAAGCAGTCGGTTCGGTCGGCGGGGCTGAGGTTTTCTCCTATGTTTGGCCGACCTCGCTTGACCCGGCTGCCGTCGGGTTTGAGGCAGGCAGCGGAATACTCGCGCTGGCTGCAACCAGTCACCCGGACTTTGACGACACGCCATTGGTGGATGAAAACAACGACGGCGATACCGGCAACGACGGTCTCCTGTGGCACAGTCATTGGGTGGTTCTGACCCCGACCGAAGCCTGCGGGCCGGGCGCGTTGGCGGTGCGTGACATTCCAGAAGGCGCCACCCCGCAGCTGCCGGCCACCTGGCCGGGGCTTCCGATCTATCTGGATAGCCCGGGATTTACGCCCCTGTTCAACGGGCCGGAAGTGACCGTGACGGTCGGATTTCGCAGCGATGTGACTCTGGCTGATGTGGCGTATGATGGTGTTACGTCGGCCCTGCGCGTCAATGCAAATGTGCATGCGCCGCTGCTCTGCGTGGTGGATGTTTTCGATATTGCATCGGGCGACCTGACCCTGCCGGGAAAAATCAACTGAACGCAAATGGCGCGGCACATGTGCCGCGCTACCTCATGCTCATGAACTATCGGTGCTGGGATCGTGATTTGAGGCGTTTCAATAGATTTCGGAACGGTTGCCCCGGCCGATGTTGGCTCGGCAGGGGCCGGAGGTGATGAATACGATCTCTCACCAACGCATTTGGATTTGCCATTCAATTCGAAAACCACTCATATTCAGGTGAACTGACTTAACCCCCGGCCCCACGAATGGCGGCGCATCATGTCCAGACGACACTACGACCTGCCGCCGCTAACCACATTGGCGGCCTTTGAAACCGCAGCCCGGCACCTGAGCTTCAAAAATGCGGCGCAGGAACTGTCTGTGACACCCGGAGCGGTCAGCCACCAGATCAAGGCTCTCGAAGGCGAGCTGGGTGTGGCGTTGTTCCAGCGGAAACATCGCGGTGTCGAGCTGACGCGCGAAGGTCAGGCGCTGTTTGAGACTTTGGCCACATCGTTCCGGCAGATCTCGCGGCAATTGTCTAAGACCCGTCAGATGGGCGAGGAAGATGCCGTGACCGTCGGATCGACGACGGCGGTCGCAGCCCTTTGGCTGTCGCCGGTGATCATCCGATTTTGGCGTGATCATCCGGATTTGAACATTCACCAGATCACCCAGGATCGACCATTTCACGACACGCGGGAGTTCGATTTCTTTATCAGGTATGGGCGTGATCCCGACGCTACGCTGGCCCATACGGCGATCTATCGGGATCAACTTGTCCCGGTTGCCCGGCCGGATATCGCCGAAGGACTGGCGGGCTCATCGCTACAGGATCTGGCAGCGCAGCGGCTGATCCATCTGCACAACGTCAGTCAGAGCTGGACCACCTGGGCCGACTGGTTCCACGAGTTGGGTCATCGGGGCGACATTTCGGTTGGCACCCGCGTGACAAGCTATTCAGTGGCGTTGCAAATTGCCCGTAAGGGGGCGGGCGTCGCGCTTGGCTGGAAGCGGCTTATCCAGCCGATGCTCGACAGCAAGAAGCTTGCCATTGTCGGCAATCAGAGCGTTCCGGCACCGCAAGAGTTCTATCTGGTGGGTCTGCCGGATGATGAACTGTCGCCGAATGCCCGCAAGTTGAAAGCCTGGATCCTGTCGGAGGCAAGCCGCAGTTCGGTTTAGTCAGGCTCATTCATGAATGAGGTTTTCCCCTATTGAGCGGAATTGATCCGATCCTCCAATAGGGAAAAGCTCACGCCATGGAGAGTTCGATGAACACGCATACCCCCCTGTCGTCCGTGCTGACCGAGGTAAACACGGCAAACGGCCTGCCAAATGAACACTATGTTGACCCCCGCGTCTTCGATGAGGAAAAGCGCGCGGTTCTTTTTGCCAATTGGTCAGGAATTGGGTTTGGCAAGGATATTCCGGAACCAGGCGATGCCAAACCGGTCGACTTTCTTGGTATGCCGCTGCTGCTGGTGCGCGACCGAAACGGTGACATCGGCGTGTTTCAAAACACCTGCCGCCACCGGGGTATGATCCTGGTGGACAAGCCACAGAAAATCCGCGGGGCCATACGTTGCCCCTATCACAGCTGGTGCTACGGGCTCGACGGGGCATTGCGTGCGACCCCGCATATCGGTGGTCCCGGGCAGAGTACCCATGACGATGTCGACATCAGCAAGCTTGGCCTGATCCGCGTCCGGGCGCATATCTGGCGAGATGTGATTTTTGTGAATGTCGATGGAGAGGCGCCCGAGTTCGCCGAAGCCCATGCCGCATTGCTGGACCGCTGGCGCGAATTTGAGACACCGATTTACCACGGTGGCGAAGGGTCATCGCTGAAGCTGGAGGTGGCAACCAACTGGAAGCTGGCGGTCGAAAACTACTGCGAGAGCTATCATCTGCCGTGGGTTCACCCCGGGCTTAACAGCTATTCGCGGTTGGAAGACCACTACAACATTGAAGAGCGGGGAAAATACTCGGGTCAGGGCACGCTGGTCTATCGCCAACTGACCGACGAAGCCGGTGCGAAACTGCCGGATTTCGACGGGCTGAGTGATCAATGGGATGAGGGTGCGGAATATGTCGCGGTCTATCCCAACGTTCTGTTGGGGGTGCAGCGTGACCATAGTTTCGCGATTGTTCTGGAGCCGAAGGACTGCGGGCATACGGTCGAGCATATCGAGCTTTACTATGCCAGAAGCGAGCGGGACACGCCGGAACTTGATGGTTTGCGTGCCTCTAATGCGCAGCTGTGGAAGACCGTCTTCGAGGAAGATATCTTTGTGGTGGAGGGCATGCAGAAGGGGCGTCACGGCGTGTTGTTCGATGGCGGCCGGTTCTCTCCGGTGATGGATGGGCCAACTCATAACTTCCATCACTGGGTGGCGACCGAGGTTCAGAAAGGTCGTGCAAAATGAGCGAGTTCCTGAGCCACCATGGAACGCGATGAGCTTGATTGCGCCCTGTTGCAGGCGCATGCCGCAGATGATGGCGCGGCTCTCGTGCGGCTCTATTCACTCGCCGCCGATTATGCAGAGGCGGCCGACGATATCGACAGGGCCTGTTTTTACCTCACGCATGCCTTTGTCTTTGCTCTGGAACTCGGCGCGCCCGAAGCCGATCCGCTGAATGCGCGGCTTGCGGCACGGGGGCGCGTGCAGCGCCTCAGCTTCTGACATGTCACAGACGGGTATTTGTGCTGAAAAACCGGCTGGCATGGTGACCTGTGCGACCGGCCACAGGCACCAAGAGGTTCAACCGATAGCGGAGGCAGTGTGGATCGCTGCTCCGTTAAGATAGGCTCTTGAAGGGAGCAAAGATGCGTAGAGAAGCACAGGCAGTTGTCATCGGTGGAGGGGTTATTGGGTGTTCAATCCTCTACCACTTGACCAAACTGGGATGGTCAGATGTGGTGCTGCTGGAGCGGAACGAGTTGACGTCCGGGTCCACTTGGCACGCGGCGGCAAATATCCACGGGTTGCATGACAGCACCAATATCAGCCGTATCCAGCACTATACGATGTCTCTCTACAAGGAACTGGAAGCTGAGACCGGACAGAGCTGCGGCGTGTTTCAGCCTGGGTCCCTCTATTTGGCGCAGACAGTGGAACGTGAACACCAGCTGAGGTTGCAGGCCGCAAAGGCCAAGCTCTATGGGATGAATTTCTACGAGATCAGCATCGAGGAGGCCAGGCGCCTGAACCCGCTGGTCAATTACGATGGCATCCGCTGTGTTATGTATGAACCCGATGGTGGCAATGTGGATCCCTCTGGCGTGACGAATGCCTATGCCGTCGGGGCGCGCCAGCGGGGCGCCGAAATCCATCGTTTCACCCCTGTGACGGCGACCGAGCAGCAAGACGATGGCAGCTGGATTGTTAAGACGCCCAAAGGAGATATCCGCACGCCTTGGGTGGTGAATGCGGCAGGGCTCTGGGGCCGCGAGGTCGCGGCGCTGGCGGGGATCGAGCTGCCGTTGCAGCCAACTGAGCATCAGTATTTCGTTACCGAGACCATGGCTGCCGTGGCCGCGCATGGGACCCGCCTGCCATCCGTCAGTGACCGGGACGGTGAGTATTATCTGCGGCAAGAAGGGCAGGGGCTGCTGGTTGGCGCCTATGAAAAGGATATGAAGTTCTGGGCCGAGGAGGGCACGCCGCTCGACTTTGCACATGATCTCTTTCCAGATGATCTGGAGCGGATCGAAGAGAACATGATGAACGCCATCGAACGCCTGCCTGCGGTTGGTGACGCTGGCATCAAGCGTGTCATCAATGGTCCGATGATCTGGTCGCCGGACGCCAATGTCCTGATGGGGCCGGTGCCCGAAATTGATGGATATTTCTGCTGCAATGGCATTATTCCGGGTTTCTCGCAGTCCGGCGGTATGGGGCTGATGGCGGCGCAATGGATCATTGAGGGTGAGACCCAATATGATATGTTCGCCTGGGACATGGCGCGATTTGGCAGTTGGGCGACCAAAGATTTCACCAAGGCGCGGGTGCGGGATCAATATGCCCATCGCTTTGCCATCCATTTTCCCAATGAAGAACGCAGCGCTGGTCGCCCGGCACGCACGCGGCCGATATATGAGCAACAGGCGGAAATGGGCGCGGTCTTTGGCCTCAACGCCGGTTGGGAACATCCCCTCTGGTTTGCAGAAGCGCCCGGCGCCAAGGATACCAATGGGTTCACCCGCCAGAACTGGTGGGGACCCGTTGGCGATGAGTGCAGAATGCTGCGGTCCCGTGCGGGCATTATCGACATATCCAACTTTGCCAAATACCGGTGTGCGGGGCCCGGGGCCGAAGAATGGCTGAACGCGGTCTTTGCCAATGCGATGCCAAATGCGGTGGGACGGTCCTGCCTCACGCCGCTGATTTCGAAACGCGGTGGGATTGCCGGGGATTTCACGGTGACCCGTGTTTCTGAGGATGAGTTCTGGATCATCGGATCCGGCATGGCCGAGCGCTATCACAAGCGATTCTTCAAGGAGGTTCCGCTGCCAGAAGGCACTATGTTCGTGTCGCTGACAGACGAGATCTGCGGTTTCAATGTCGCGGGGCCGAAATCACGTGAGATGCTGCAACGCCTGACAAATACCTCCCTCTCGACCGATGAGTTTCCGTTCATGCGTTCGGCCTGGATTGATCTTGCCGGGATTCAGGTGCTTGCACTGCGGGTTTCTTTCACCGGCGATCTGGGATGGGAGCTGCATTGCAGGCGCGAAGATCAGCCGCGTCTCTACTCGGCGCTCCTGGCTGCTGGTGAGGAGTTCGGCGCAGGTCCTGTCGGGAGTCGGGCGTTGATGTCCTTGCGGATCGAAAAAGGTTACGGCTCTTGGAGCCGGGAATATAGCCCGGAATACTGGCCGCAGGAGGTCGGGCTGGACCGGCTTTGCAAGTTGCAAAAAGACTTCCTGAACAAAGCTGCCGCAGAAAAGGTCCTCGAGAACCCGGCACGTGAACGGATGGTTCTGCTGCATCTGGATGAGGCCGGAACGGCAGCTTCCAATGCTGATGCGACCGGCGGAGAGCCTATTTTCAAGGATGGTAAGGGGATCGGCCGCGTAACCTCGGGCACCTATGGATATAGCGTGGGCATGTCGCTGGCGCTTGGCTTTGTTCGAGAGGCAATGCCCGGTGATGCGGTGGAGGTCATGGTCCTGGGGCGTCCACACCGGGCGGTCATTCTGGAGCGACCGCCGTTCGACGCAGATGGTGCCATTCTGCGGGGCTAGCGTTCAGGAGAACGAATAAAGGAGGCCATATGGCCTCCTTTATCGTGGTGTCTTGTGTTCCTCGCGACGGATCAGAGAAGGTCGCGGACCTTCTCCAGCAGTGCGGCGTTCACGGCGACGCCTTCAGACGCGGCGCGTGTGCGGCAGCCACGACGACCATCGCCCGGCAGCCGTGCGCCATCCTGATCATGGATTGATGCGATCAGGTCGGTCAGCCGGTCGTGGAATGCGCCGCCCGAGGTCGCTGCCGGATCGATCGCAATGAAGAACTGGCCGGTTTTTGGTGGCCCACCCGCGGTGCCAGAGAAGGGGCTGGCGACGGAGCCGAGGGTCGCGCCGGTCATGGCAGCCGCCATCAGTTCAACAGTCAAGGCGATGCCGACGCCCTTGTATCCGCCGGAAGGAACCATTGACCCCTTGAGCCCGGCCTCGGGATTGGTGGTTGGTTGCCCGTCAGCATTCAGCACCCAGCCTTCGGGAACCGCTTTGCCCTCCCGGGCGTGTTTCATCACTTCGCTCTTGGCGATTGTGCTGGCGGACTGGTCGATCAGCAGCGCGGCATTCCCGTCTGCGTCCGGGGCCGCGATCGAGAAGGGGTTGGTGCCGACAACCGGCTTCGCACCGCCGGAGGGCGCGATCGAGGCGGGCGCATTGGTGAAACCGATGCCAAGCAATCCTGCCTGCGCCAGCCGTTGCGTGTGAACTCCGAGGACACCGCAGTTGTAGGAGTTGTTCACCGCCAGAACCGCAACCCCCATCTCGCGGGCCAGCGGGATCAGTTTTTCAAAGCCGAGATCAATGGCGCTATGGGCAAAACCGGTCGCTGCGTCCACGGTGACAACCGCCGGGCGGGGCTGATCCACAACCGGCTTTGCCTGACCATCCACCTTTCCACATTCGACATGCTGGGCATAGATCGGGATATAGGCCAGCCCGTGCGAGGCGACGCCATCGGCTTCGGTCATGGCGGTTGCAACAGCAAGGGGGCGGGCGTTGGCTTCGGAGGTGCCGACCTTGACCAACACGCGGAAGGCCAGGTCTTCGATTTCGGCAAGGGTCAGGGTTTCGGTTGCGGTCATATCGGGCTTTCTGTTTTTCAGTCTTCGGGTCAATGCCGGGCTGACCGGCAGTCGATGGGTGGATCAGTCGTTGTCGCTGAGGCCGGCCCCGGCGCCGCGCAGGCGGCTTTCCTCGGTCGCCGGGGCAAAGGTGCGATGGGCAAACTTGCCCAGCTGGTCCCAGCTTGCGTTGGAGACGCTTGCGCGCATCACCGGTTCTTGCTGGCCGGTCATCTCCGCAGGGGCGGAGAATACCATCCGTTCCGCCAGCCGGCTGTGCAGCGCCTCGCTGGAGCCCTGCACGCAGAGCCGCTTGCCATCGGTGGCCAGGCGCGCGCCCTGCCATTCGGCGGCAACCGGTCGGCCCAGTCGCAAGGCCGCGCCGCCCATGAAGGGCACCGCCAGCAAGGGAAAATTGACGTTTTCCATCGTGATCTTGCCACGCTCCAGCAGGCGCACGGCACAATCGCTGAGTGCTGCACCGGCGATCAAGGGGCTCATCCGGCGGGCAGGGGCGTGCCAGACCTCGGCCCGCAGCGAAACGGGCGATACGTCAATCGAGGGAATGCGATCATTCATCGTCAGCAGATCTGCCAGCATCTCGGTGCCGGGAAACCCAAAAGACGAAAGCCAGCGCGTGCCCTTGGCGGCCTCTTCTGCCAATCCCCAGGACAGGCCTGCGCCACGGGCGGCGCGCTTGCTCATGGCCTCGATTTCATTCAACGAATGGCTCATGCCAGCCCCTCTTCCAGTTCGGGGAATACCCAGAATTCCGCGTTCTCAACGGTGAGTTCGGTGGGCAGCGGAGCATTGCCATACATGCAAATCCGCACCCAACGATCTGACCGGGGATCAAATTTCGTCGCGCCAAAGAATGCCAGCTTGCAGCGCAGCATATCGATCGGCAGGACCTGATCGGAAATCGTGTTGTCACGGATTTCCGCGTAGGGCGCGCGGCCGACGATCTGAACACGGCGCAGAACATGGCGGTGTTCGGAATGGCGCAACAGGAAATCTGCAACCTGCGCCTCGTCTGGCCAGTGGGCCAGAGCCTGGTACAACATCGCGGCATCTCGACCCGGTGCCAGCGGCTGCTCATATTCTTCGATGGGCTCCTCAAAGCGCTCACCCAGACGGGGTTCGAGCTTTTCCTCCGAAACATACCAGGCGCGTGCCTTGTTCTCTGGGGCCTGCCAGTTTGTGTCGATGGCCCAAGCGTATACGTCCCGCAGGATCTTGCGAAGATCGCCAATGGTCATAGCACCCGCAATGCGAAAGGTTGCGGTGTTATCTGCTGACATATCTTCGGCGAAGCCATCGACAAGCCCGCCGTAGGGCTCCAGCATCAGCGACGCGATCCATTCCTGACCCTCGAGCGAGAGCGTCTCTTCGGCCCAGCGGTAGAGGGCATCCCAGGGCTTCGGACCGGCCAGCGTCTGGATTTCCAGGTAGCTGGTCACCTGATCAGCGTCGGCGCGCAGCGCGCTCAGTTTCTGGATCTGAATCGGATGCTGTGACTGCCAATCTGCAATTGTCAGCTTGCTGCGTGCCACCAGAGAGCGGAACACAGCGATATCGTCGGGATGCGCTTCCTCGATATTGCGCACCGCCTGGATCGCCTTTTCGCGCGCCGCGACCCAGTTGTTGAATAGCACCGGGTGGTTGAGCAGAAACGGCGCCATTCCAAGGCCGGTGGAATTGCCGATCCCCATGGACCGGGCCAGATCCGGAGCCAGTTTTGCGGCGGTGGTGCCCTCAGCCTTGGCGCGACAATCGGCCATATGCTGGACCAGATCGGTGACAAACCAGCGGGTCAGGTAGACCGATAGCATCTCAACCTGGAACGGCGCACGGAATTCGGGGCGTTCCGCGATCATCTCGCGGTCAGCCGCACCCAGTTTGCCGGACCCGTAGACCGCCGTTGTCCGCATCAGATAGCCGACGGCGTCGATCTGCTCTGCGGAGGGCTGCTGGCCAGAGGCCAATGCGCCGACCACATGTTCCCAGAGGCGCACCGACCGGTTGGCACGGGATACAGAAAGCTCCGACCCGGACACACGTCCGGCTTCTTGCACGGGGATATTCTGTGACAGCCGGGCGATATCCGCGTCAGAAGGAATACCGTCAAATAGTGTGAAAGTGGCGTCCCAGGCCTCTGCAATCACTCGGTCGGAGCGTTTTTCAGGCGGCAGGTCGTGGGCAAAGGCGACCAGGGAATATGCGCGCTCCGGCCCATATGCGGTGTAGACTGCATGGCCCTGACCGCTGTCGTCTATGTCAAATGCGGTCTGTTCAAATCGCCAGCCTTCGCGCGCCAGACGACGGGTCAGCACCCGCATGAATGACAGGCGCGACTGGTGCATAGAGCCAAGGCGTGCCAGACGCATGACGGTGTTCGGTTCACGGCAGAGAATGTCGGTCATTCGGATTGGCCTTTGTAATCAGGTCGTTAGTCGTATCCCGTATGATCTGAACAGGTCGGGCAGTTTGGATGGGTGGGCCGGGCGCCAGCAGCGCCCGGCAGCTATTCAGTTCTCTTTGCCTTTTGCCAATGTGATGCGCAGAGCATCCCAGAGCGATGGCAGAAGAATAAGCGACACCGGAACCGCGGTGACCACGATGAAGCTCTGTAGTTTTGATACGCCACCGGAACCGACGGAGATCAAAATGACCGCCATCACACCCATGGCGATGCCCCAGAAAACACGTACGGCGATGCTTGGGGTGTCGCCGTTGGTCATTGTAGCGGAAATCACGTAGCTCATCGAATCTCCGGTCGTGGCCACAAAGATCGTGGTCAGGATCAAGAACAGGATTGAGATCAAGAAACCCATCGGCAGATTGTTCGTGATTGCCAGTAGTGCCGCAGGCAGGTTGAAGCCTTCGAAAGCTGCGGAGATGGTGCCGGGCTCAGCCAGTTCCATCGCAATGCCCGTGCCCCCGATGATGGTGAACCAGAAGTTGGTCACGATGGGTGCGATGATCGACAGCATGATGATGATGGACCGGATCGACCGTCCGCGTGACACGCGGGCAATGAACATTGCCATCAGTGGCCCGTAGCCCATGAACCAGCCCCAGAAGAACACGGTCCACCATCCCAGCCAGCCGGGAGCGCCGAATATGCCTGCATCACCGCGATAGAGCGCCATCTGGAAGAAGTTGCCCAGATAGGTCGTAAAACCTGAGAAGAACGATCCGAAGATGAAACCGGTAGGCCCGGCAATGAGCACATAGACCAGCAACACGGCGGCCAGGATCACATTGATCTTGGACAGCATCTGGATGCCGCGCGACAGGCCGGTCATCGCCGAGATCGTGTAGAGTGCCACCAATGCGCCGATCACCACGAACTGAGTGGCAAAAACGTCCGGGATGCCGAAGAGATCGGAGAGACCATAGCTCACCTGAAGCCCAAGAAAGCCGATCGGACCGACGGTACCCGCTACCACGGCGATGATCGATGATGCGTCGGCGATCACCCCGATGGGGCCGTTGATAGCCTTGTCCTTGAACACCGGATAGAGCAGCGTCCGGGGGGCCAGCGGCAGGCCCTTTTCATAGTGATAATGCATCAGCATGACCGTGGAAAGCGAACCGAGGATCGCCCATGCCAGAAACCCCCAATGCATGAAGCTTTGTGCGATAGCGGGGGTAACGGCGGCTTCGCTACCGCCTTCGGCCCCGTAGAGGGGAGGCGAGTAGAGGAAATGCGCAATCGGCTCCCCGGCAGCCCAGAACACGCCACCACCAGCAAGCAGAGTACACATGACCATGGATCCCCACTGGAACGTGGTGAATTCAGGCGCGGCCAGCCCGCCGAGAATAGCGCGCCCACCGGGCAGGACGCAGAGCAGCAAACCGATCAGAAAGGTCGCAAGCAGTAGAATTTGCCAGTACAGGCCAAAATAGGTCGCCGAGATGTTGAACCCCCAGTCGACCAGTGCCGACAGCCCGTCAAGATTGACCAGTGCTGCGGCACAGAATAGCGCGATAAAACCGCCTGAAAGCAGAAATAGCGGCTTGTTGATCCGGCTCTCCTGCGGTGTTGTCTCCATAGATGTCTCTGACATCTTTCCCTCCCATTGGTTGGCCCGCGCACTGGTCGGGCCGATATTTCTGTCTATCCCGGTCTTTAATCCCCCGATTTCGGACCGAAATTCTCTTCAAAGAAGCGATACCAGTTGCCTCCCATGACAGCTGATACCTCGTCGTTGTTCATGCCGACCTTGCGCAGCCCGTCTTCGATATTTCCGAAGTCGCGGTTGTCTTCGAACCAGCTGGGCATTGGCGGGAAACCCGGCGCGGATTTGGAGCCTTCGCCGTAGTCGATCTCCTTGGTCCAGCGACCCACACGCATCCATTCGACGACGCTGTCCGGCTGGTCCTGGCAAAGGTCAGTGCCGATCCCGAGATGTTCAACGCCGAATTTCTCGGCGGTTCGGGCAATCATCTCGCAGAAGCTTTGCAGCGTGCAGTTGGACTTGTCCTTCAGGTGATGCGGATAGACGGAGAATCCCAGCATCCCGCCGTGGCCGGTCACTGCGCGGATGACGTCATCCTTCTTATTGCGCAGGGCCGGCGACCATTCATGCGGATTGGCATGGGTGATGGCGATGGGGCGGGTGGAGATCTCTGCCGCCTCGATGGTTGAACGGTCGGCGGAATGGCTCATATCCACGACCAGGCCGACCCGGTTCATCTCCTTGATCACCTGCTTGCCCATGCGTGTGATGCCCATGTCCTCGGCCTCATAACACCCCGTCGCCAGCAGCGACTGGTTGTTGTAGGTGAGCTGCATAAAGCGGGCGCCGAGCGTGTGCAGGATCTCCACCAGGCCGATGTCGTCCTCTATCGGCGATGGGTTCTGGAAACCGAAGAACACTGCAGTGCGGCCGGTTTCGCGGGCCTTGTCGATATCAGAGGCCCACTGCCCCTTCATGATCAGGTCGGGGAACTGTTCGAACCAGCGGTTCCATTTTTCGAAGTTCAGGACCGTCTCGCGGAAGTTCTCATGATAGGCAATGGTGACATGGATTGCGTCCACGTTGCCCTCGCGCAGCTGGCGGAAGATTTTTTCCGACCAATTGGCATATTGCAGGCAGTCGATACGATATCCGGTCATTCAAGCACCTCGGTTTTCAAAGTCCACTACCCGGCCTGTAATGCCAGGCAGGATGCGCCCGCCTCGGGGGAAACAAGGAGGGCGGGCGCGTCCGCAAACTGGCAGGCCGACGATGCGGCACTGCCAAGAATTCAGTCTCAGACCGGCTTGCCGGCGCTGATGTAGGCGGTTTTGACGGTGGTATAGAACTCCGCCGCTGCCTTACCCTGCTCGCGCGGGCCATAGGAACTGTCGCCGCGGCCACCGAAGGGCACGTGGTAGTCGGTGCCTGCGGTTGGCAGGTTGACAGTGACCACACCGGTGCGCGCGTTGCGGCGGAAATGGGTGGCGCGGGCCAGCGACTGGGTGACAATGCCCGAGGTCAGGCCGAAGTTGGTGTCATTCACCACCGACAGCGCCTCGTCATAGCTGCCGACCTTGATAACGCTGGTCAGCGGCGCGAACATTTCCTCGCGGTTGATGCGCATGTCGTTGGTGGTGTTGAGGAAAACGCCAGGGGACATGTAGAAACCCTCGTGCGGCATCTGCAGACGCTGGCCGCCGCAGGCGAGTTCGGCACCTTCGGATTTGCCCAGATCGACATAGGCCAGGTTCTCGTTCAGCTGCTGCTCGCTGACCACCGGCCCCATCTGCACGCCCGCTTCCAGCGCGTGGCCCACTTTCATGGCCTGTGCCCCAGCGACAAGCTTGTCGACAAAGGCATCATGAATGGCCGCGTGGACCACGAGCCGGGAGGAGGCGGTGCATTTCTGTCCGGTGCCGCCAAAGGCGCCGCCGAGGGCCAGCGTGACGGCCAGATCCAGATCTGCGTCGTCCATCACCGCCAGCGCGTTCTTGGAGCCCATCTCCATCTGCACCTTGGTCAGGTTCTGGATGGCGGCGGCAGCAATCCCTTTGCCCACCGGCACCGAGCCGGTGAAGGAGATCGCGTTCACTTTGGGGCTTTCGACCAGACGCTGGCCGATGGAACGGCCGGAGCCCATGACCAGCGAGAACAGGCCCTTGGGGATATCCTGCCGGTTGATGATCTCGGCCAGCGCGACGGCTGATGCCGGGGTGATGTTGGCCGGTTTCCACACCACGGCGTTGCCATAGCAAAGCGCCGGCGCGATCTTCCAGGAGGCGGTAGCGGTCGGGAAGTTCCAAGGGCTGATGATCGCCACCGTACCGACCGCTTCCCGGCGCACATCCACCTCGATGTCGGGACGCACGGAGTCGGCGTTTTCTCCGATCTGGCGCAGGCATTCGGCGGCGTAATAGGTGAAGAACTGGCCGGCGCGGTAAACTTCGCCTTTACCCTCGGCCAGCGGCTTGCCTTCTTCACGGCTCAGGAGCGTGCCGAGTTCTTCGGCACGGGCCATCATCTCGTTGCCTATTGCGTTCAGCACGGCCTGCTTACGCTCAAGCCCATAGGCCGCCCATTCACGCTGGGCGACTTGCGCCTGGTCCAATGTCGCATCCAGTTGATCGGCGCTGGCCTGCGCGAAGATACCAACGAGGTCGCTCAGATCCGATGGGTTGCGGTTCTCGACTTCGCTCTCACCAGCCAGCCATTCACCGGCAATCAGGTTCTTTTGGATATCAGTCATGGTCGGAGGCCTCACACAGAATTCAGTTTCCATGGGTATGGACATGCGCGGCCACTTCAATCAAACTCAAATTACTGAACATCATTTCAGAAACTCTGAAGTTAGTGCTCATGGCTTTGAAAATTGAATTGCTCCGCGGTTTTGCTGCAGTCGCTCGAAGTGGAAACCTGAGTGATGCTGCCGGTATTCTTGGGCGCACGCCCTCTGCCGTATCGATGATGCTCAAGCAGCTGGAAACCCATCTTGGCGAACCGCTGTTTGAAACCGACCGTAAGAACAGGCTGACCGCCCTTGGGGCCTTTGTGCTGGAACAAGCAGAGCGCGAGTTGCAGCAATACGATACGATGGTCAAAGCCATAGAAGGCTATGCCAAGGCCACCCACGGACATGTCCGCATAGCCACGGTTCCATCGGTCGCCGGCACCGTCATGCCCTTGGTCTTTTCCAGGTACATCAACGATTTCAAGAATGTAGATATTGAGTTGCGAGATATGGACTCGATCTCGGTTCTGCATGAGCTGTCCCGTGAACGCATCGACATCGGCATTGCAACACTGGGCCAGAACAGCTCTGGATTGCACAGCCAGCATCTGCTGTCGGATGCGTTCGGAGTGATCTGCGCACCCAGTCACCCGCTGGCGCAGGAGCAGGGGAAAATCGAATGGGAGATGCTGCGGAACGAAAGGCTGATCGCCAATAGCCTGTCGGCCAGCATCAAGGCGGAGCAATCCAGAGAGCTGCACGACAGGGCGCTGTTGAAGGCACAGAACCTGACCTCCATCATGGCTATGGTGCAGGCTGAAATCGGGGTAACTATTTTGCCGGAGATGGCCGCGCGAGCCGCGAATGCGACGGGGCTGGCGTTCCGACCATTGGCTGATTCGCTTGCGACTCGCCAGATCCACCTGCTTCGGAAAACCGATACGGCGCTGTCTCCTGCGGCCCGTTTGCTGGAAAAACACATCCTGAGCTGTGCTGCCGAATTGACCAAAGGAGGCCTGTCGTGACCCTAACCAAGACGCCGCTTACGCTTGGCATTATGATCTTTCCCGGTTTCCCTATGGCTTGCCTGACGTCTTGCATCGAGCCGCTGAGGGCCGCCAATGAAATCGCCGGGAAGGAGGCGTTTCGCTGGACTGTTGTTGCCGAAACAACGGAGCCGGTCGCGTCCTCGGCAGGGGTGACGTTCAGCCCGGATCGTGTGCTGGCCGATCTTACGGATCACGATTATCTGTTCTTTGCGGCGGGTCCTAATGCGCGCTTTGATCAATCGGCGCGTGCCAATGCCGCGCTCCAGCGGCTTACCCGGAACAAGACCCGACTTGGCGCCTTCAGCGGGGGGGTGTTTCCGCTGGCACGCACCGGTTTGGTCGGGAGCGACCCGCTCTCGGTTCACTGGTGCTATGAGGCTGCTTTTGAAGCGGAATTTCCTGAGATCGAGAGGCTGAGCACAGTGATCTGCGATGAGGGGGCTTTCACCACGATTTCCGGGGCGACGGCGGTTTTCGACTATATGTTGACCTTGATAGAAGACCATCTGGGCGGCGATATCATGGCCGAAGTTGCCTGCTGGTTTCAGCATCCATATGTGCGCAGCGCCACGACGTCGCAAAAGACACCCGCGTTTTCAACAGCCAAGAGCAAGGATCTGCTGCCCAAGAAGGTGACGCAGGCCATTGAACATTTTGCCGAGCATATCGAAGACCCTATTCAAATCAGCGATGTAGCGAATGCCATTGGTGTATCGGCGCGATCCCTCGAACGCAGTTTCAAGGAGGCGACGGGTCAGAGCCCGCTGAAATACTATCGGATGATGCGGATGAATCAGGCGCGTCAACTGGTGCTGTATTCCAGCACCTCGGTCACCGAAATCGCCTATATGGTAGGTTACAGCACGCCGGGCGCGTTCCTGCGGATCTACCGCGAGAGCTTTGGCGTCACGCCGATCAATGATCGTCGGGCGAAAAACTCCCTCCGCGTAAAAAGCGGCGACGCCCTGCCTGCGGGATAGGTCACCGCAGACAGGCGGGTTTTACGCGATGGAATGAGCTGCGCTTATAAGCGCGTGGTGAAGGGAGGCCGCGGAGGAGCGCGGTCCCAATACTGCCATGTGATCCTCTGCCCGGCGCCACAGGAATACGCCGAGATGTTCCAACGTGCCCCGAATAACGCGCCCTGTTGTCATATTGCGCACAGGTGCATTGCTGAGCCGTTCGAACAGATCGCAGAGTGTCGGACCGGCGACATCGAAACGGCACCAGCCATCGGTCTGTTCGACCACCGAGGCAGCCGCACCCACCACTTGTTTCAGATCACGCGCCAGCAATTCATGGCGGTCATGCGGGGCCGAGATCATCCATTGAGCGGGTCCGGTCCAAAAAACGGAGATACCCCCCGAGTCTGAAGATGTGCCGACATCTGGAAGCGTCATGCCATGCGCCGAACCAAGAGCCGCCCGCAGTGCCGTTTCCTGATCTTTGCGCGCTGTAACCGAGGCCAGGGCCTGGTCTGTCACCTCTGAGATGGTCAGGTCGCCGACCCGGTCAATCCGGGCCGTATCGCTGCCAAGTGGGCTGATTGGACTGAGCTTATGCACGGAGCTTCTCCCCTTCCGGGTCAACAAAATGTGGGCTGACAATCTCAACCAGGACTGTTTGGTTTTCCAACAGGTTCACAAGGCGCAGCTGTTCTCCTGTGCGGTCCGACCCACCTTTGACAAAAGCCAGGCCAATCGCGCTTTTCAGGATGGGTGAATAGGCCGCGGAGGTGACATATCCCTGATCATGTGCCGCATCCACGGGGCCGTCGGCTGCCATCAGATGCCCCCCGGCGGGCAGGCTGTCGCTGCTGTTGACGGGGCGAAGCCCTACCAGATGCAGCGCCGCTTCGGTATTCATCCCCTCGCGCCGGCTGAGGACATTGCCAATGAAGTCCTTGCTGGTTGAGACCATGCGCCCGAGTCCGAGGTTTAGTGCGGATGTTGTCCCGTTCAGCTCATTGCCGGCGGCGTGTCCTTTTTCGATCCGCATGACACCCAGAGCTTCTGTGCCATAGGGGGTTACGTCGAATTCCTCACCGGCGGCCATCATTTCCCGTAGCAGCGCGTCGCCATAGCGTGTCGGCACCGCGATTTCATAGGCCAGCTCACCGGAGAAAGAGATCCGGAACAGTCGGGCGCGGCATCCGCCGCAGACAGTGATTTCGCCGCAGCCCATGAAGGGAAACGCTTCGTTTGAGATGTCAAATTCTGGGTCGACAATTTTCTGTAGCAATCTCCGCGCATTTGGCCCGGCGACGGCATATTGTGCCCAGGCCTCGGTTGTCGAAATCAGTTGAACATCCAGATCCGGACACAGGCACTGACGCACGAATTCCATATTGCGATAGACCAGAACCGCATTGGCCGTGGTTGTGGTGACGACAAAATGATCCTCTGCAAGACGGGCTGCAGTACCGTCATCATAGGCGATACCATCCTCACGCAGCATGAGCCCATAGCGCACCTTGCCAACCGGTAATTTGGCAAACCCGTTTGCATAAATCATGTTGAGGAAGGTCGCGGCATCCGTGCCCTGAACGTCGATCTTCCCCAAAGTGGTTACGTCGCAAATGCCCACCGAATTACGCGTTTGCAGCACTTCGCGGTCGACGGATTGGCGCCAATGGGTTTCACCGTCACGCGGGAACCACTGCGCGCGCAGCCAGTTGCCGACCTCAACGAACACCGCGCCTTGTTCCTCGGCCCATTTGTGACTGGGTGTCAGGCGGGTTGGGTGGAAATCCTTACCCACCGCTCGCCCCGCCAGAGCGCCCATCGCCACCGGCGTATAGGGCGGACGAAAGATGGTCGTGCCGGTTTCCGGGATTGACTTGCCGGTGAGCTCGGCCATCACTGCCAACGCGCCAAGGTTCGAGGTTTTGCCCTGGTCGGTGGCCATGCCGAGTGTGGTGTAGCGTTTCAGATGTTCCACCGAGGTGAAGTTTTCCTGATGCGCCAGCTTCACGTCCTTTACCGTCACATCATTCTGGAAATCTAGCCAAGCGCGCTTTGCGCCTTTGACCTGCCAGAACGGGGTCAGCGAGACGGGTGCGTCTTCAGCACGGGGCAGATCGGCTGCACCGGCCGAGATGCCGAGATCGGCAAGCGCCTCGATCGTTTTCTGGGCTCCCCCCGCAAGGGCCTGTGCGGTGGTCATATCTCCCATAGCAGCCCCGGCGACCAGCTGACCGGTTGGCAGCCCTGCGGCCGGAACAAAAGACTGGATGGCCTCGTTCCAGACGGGGCGACCACGCTGGTGGCACGTCAGGCCCAGATTGGGATTCCAACCCCCGGACATGGCCAGCGCGTCGCAGGCGATTGTTCGGGTTTGCCCATTTGCCAGGCGCAGGGTGACAGACGTCAGGCCAAGCCGCCCCTTGGTGTCGGTAATCTCGGCACCTGCCAGAACCTCGGTTCCCGACAGGGCTGGCGCATCCGGTCTCACGTCAATGATCGCGGGGACCTCGACACCCTTTGCCATTAGGTCACGAGCGGTTTGATGTGCATCGTCATTGTTGGCGAACACCACGACCGAATGGCCGGGGGTCGCCGCCCAGCGATTGGCATAGGCACGCACCGCGCCCGCCAGCATAATGCCGGGTCGATCATTATTTTCAAAGGCGATCGGTCGCTCAATGGCTCCCGTGGCGATCAGCGCGCGTTTGGAATAGATCCGCCAAAGGGTCTGACGCGGTTTGCCAGCTGCGGGTTTTGGCAGATGGTCGGCATTGCGCTCAACCGCACCATAGATACCGTGATCATAGGCGCCAAAGACTGTGGTGCGAGGCATCACCCGCACATTCGGGAGCGTCGCAAGCTCTGCCTGTGTCTGGGCCACCCAGTCCGGGCCTGACATATCGGACAAAGCCTGAGTTTCACTTAGCAGACGACCGCCTAGGTGACTATCTTCATCCGCGAGAATGACCTGAGCGCCAGCGCGCCCTGCGGTCAATGCTGCGGCCAGGCCGGCTGGTCCGGCGCCTATGATCAACAGATCACAGTGCAGATATCCCTTGTCGTAGGCGTCGGGATCCGCCTCACCGGTCAGGCTGCCAAGGCCCGCTGCCTTGCGGATGATCGGTTCATAGAGCTTTTCCCAGAATGCTTTGGGCCACATGAAGGTCTTGTAGTAGAACCCTGCGGTCAGGAAGTTCGAGAACCGGTCATTGATCGCCATCACGTCATGTTCGAGCGATGGCCAGCGGTTCTGCGATTGGGCCTCCAATCCTGCGTAGAGTTCGATAACCGTGGCGCGCGTATTCGGTTCCTGACGACCACCGGACCGCAGTTCAACGAGGGCGTTCGGCTCCTCGCTGCCCGCGGTCAGCACGCCCCGCGGGCGGTGGTACTTGAAGGAGCGGCCCATCAGGCGCACGCCATTGGCAAGCAGTGCTGACGCCAGCGTATCTCCCTGATGGCCTTGGTAGTTCTTGCCGTCGAATTGGAACGACAAGCCTGTGTCGTGGTCGATCAGTCCGCCGGACAGACGGTTTTTCAGTGGGGGGTGCGAACTCATTGCAGCGCCTCCTGCGGCGTGTTTGCGGCTCTGTTCGCAAGGGCAACATCCCGCGCCAGTTCAACCTTCAGTATCTCATGCGTGACCGTATTGCGGGTGACGACCAGCCAGGAACGATCGCCCTGTTCATGAAACCACAATTCGCGATGCTCCCCAGCCGGGTTCTGACGCAGATAGAGGTAATCGTGGAATTGCTGCAGCGCGGTCTCCGAAAGCCAATAGGGGCGGTTCATAAGGCCAGCATCGCCCAGATAGGTGAATTCCTGCGCGTCGCGTGGGCCGAGTAGCGGATGGTTGATGATCATCTGGACAAGTCCTCAATGCAGGTTCGGTTGGGCGCCCTGGCCCTTTTCGTCGATCATGCGGCCAGTCATGAAGCGATCCAGCCGGTAGGCGGTTGCCGTCTCATGCGGGCGGTCTGTTTTCAGCAGATGGGCAAAGCAGTAGCCCGCAGCTGGCGTGGCCTTGAAGCCGCCGTAGCACCAGCCCCCGTTGAAATAGAGCCCGTCGATATGGGTCTTGTCGATGAAGGGAGAGCCGTCCATCGACATATCCATGATGCCGCCCCAGCTGCGCAGGAGACGCGCGCGACCAAGAGCCGGGATCAGGGACATGCCGCTTTCCACCACATCCTCGACCACTGGCAAATTCCCACGTTGTGCGTAGGAGTTATACATGTCGATATCGCCGCCAAAGACGAGCCCGCCCTTGTCTGACTGGCTGCAATAAAAATGCCCGGCGCCATAGGTGATCACCCCAGGAATGAAGGGCTTCAGCCCCTCGGAGACGAAGGCCTGCAGAACATGGCTCTCGATGGGCAGGCGCATCCCGGCGAGGGCCATGACCCGGCTGGAATTGCCAGCAACCGACACGCCCACCTTTCCCGCGCCAATGTAGCCGCGAGAGGTTTCGACACCGCGCACCTTGCCTCCGTCGATACGCAGGCCCGTGACCTCGCAATTCTGAATGATATCGACGCCGCGCTGATCCGCGCCCCGGGCATAGCCCCAGGCCACCGCATCGTGGCGCACCGTACCGCCGCGCCGGTGCAGCAACCCGCCCTTGATCGGGAAGCGGGCATCGTCGAAGTTCAGGAAGGGATACATGGCGCGTACACCGGCGGTATCCAGCAGTTCCGCGTCCGAGCCGTTCAGGATCATCGCATTGCCGCGGCGCCGGGCTGCGTCGCGCTGCGCATCGCTGTGGATCAGGTTCAGGATCCCACGCTGGCTGACCATCGCATTGTAGTTCAGATCCTGCTCCAGGTTTTCCCAAAGCTTGAGCGAGAACTCGTAAAAAGGCTCATTGCCATCCAGCAGGTAGTTGGATCGGATGATGGTTGTATTGCGTCCGACGTTGCCGCCACCAATCCAGCCCTTTTCCAGCACCGCGATCCGCGCGCCGCCGAACTCCTTGGCGAGGTAATAGGCAGTGGCCAGACCATGGCCGCCGCCCCCGATGATGACGTAATCGTAGGCGGGCTTTGGCGCTGCATCGCGCCATTGCGGGCGCCAGCCTTTGTGCCCGCTCAGAGCTTCCTTGATCAGTCCAAACGCAGAGTATCGCATGGGGGCTCCTGTTTCTTGCCGCACCAGTTGCCGCGAATTCGAGGGATCTTGCCGATGCGCTTTCGGACAAGATTCAGGTCAGAATCGACATTCGGGGCCTGGGCCCCTCGCCAGTCTTTGCAATCTTCGATCCCGAGTGCTTGGAGGGGTCATCCTACAGGGCCGAAAGTGGCGATGATTCCGGAGCGGGTCCAGTCGGTATTGGCGGGCGAGGCGCATGAATTCCACCACGTGGAATACGGCTCTGGCGTCATGGATGCCGGTCTGGATTTACCCGATCATCGGTCCCGATTACCCACAAAAACGGTACCAAGATGACACAGAGCCAAAATCGAGAAGAGTTCCGCGCGTTGATAGCTGATGTCGATGATGTGGTTGTGGACCGCTTAATGGTCGGTGCCGTTGATCTCCACGTGCATTCAGGACCCTCGATCATGGAACGCCAGATCGACCATATTCAGGCGGTCGAGCAAGCGGCGGCTGCAGGAATGCGTGGCATCCTGTTCAAGGACCACCATTACTCGGTTGCACCGTTTCTGCCGATGATGAAGCGTCTGGTCGGGGATCTGGGCGTAGCGATGTATGGCGGGTTGGTTCTGAACAACACGACCGGGGGATTCGACCCGCATGTGGTTGATTCCCAGTTGAAACATGGCGGTACGATGATCTGGATGCCGACGGCGCAATCGGCCAATCATATCCGTTCGTCCTTTCGGAAATCGCGGTTGGCGATGAATGTGAAGCTCAAGCCTCCACGGCTTTTGACCGTCGTGGACGATCGGGGGGCGATCATTGATCCGGTCAAAGAGATATTGGATTCAATTGCCGAGTTCGATGCGGTTCTGTCCTCAGGGCATCTTCACGTCTGGGAGATATGGAAGCTGTTTGAGGAAGCCAAAACGCGTGGGGTGAAAAAACTGATCGTCAATCACCCAATGTACGGGCTTCACTTTACCTACGACGACATTCGCGAGATCGCCGAATTTGGTGCGCTGGTTGAGCAATCTGCCTGCCTGTATGTTGATAGCCGCTTTAACGTGTTCGAACCGCATCTTCTGGCTGACCACATCCGCGCTGCCGGTGTCGAACATTCTTCGATCGGATCAGATTTGGGTCAGATCGACAATCCAACTCCGGTCGAAGGAATGCGACAGGCGATCAAGCTGTGCCTCGTCAGCGGCTTCAGCGAGGATGAAATTCGCCTGCTGGTGCGGGATAACCCGTCGCGTCTTGTTGGTCTGCCGCCGGCCTCCGACGCGTGAAAGGGCAGGATATGACCTATGTTAAGGGCGGATTTCGTCAGAGGTTTCTACACGAAACCAATCTGACCGGGAGTTTTCTGAAGATTGCGCATACCATGCCTGCGGAAATCCTCGGGGTGGTCGGTTATGACTTTGTAGTGGTCGACGAGGAGCACGCTCCGATTTCTCGTGAGGCCACGGATCGGATCGTTCTGGCCTGCAAGGCGGCAGATATTGGCTGTCTTGTTCGGGTAAAGAGCGCCGAACCGGCGGACATCCTGTCGGCTTTGGATTGCGGTGCAGACGGGATTCTTGTTCCGCATGTTGACACAGCACAGAAAGCCAGGGCGATCGTCTCCGCCGCGCGCTATCGCGGCGGATCGCGGGGCTATTCGCCGACGACGCGTGCGGGTCGATTTGGGGAGGTCACGCTCGCCGAGCATGTTGAAAAGGAAGACAACAGGGGCCTGGTCATCGCGATGATCGAGGATCCTTTGGCGGTCGAGCAGATTGACGCGATAGTGACGACCGATGGGCTGGATGGTGTGTTTATCGGGCGCGGCGATCTGACCGTTGCCTATGGCGAAACAAAGCCCGGGTCAGAGCCTGTATTGCGGGCGACAAAAACCATCTGCGCAACGGCGCGGGCGCACGGGGTGGCGATCTGCGCCATGGCGGGTTCGGCCAAGGATGCCGGATGGCTCTGCGAACTGGGAGCGACCGCCTTCGTGCTCGGGTCTGATCAGACGTTCATCCGCGATGCGGCCCGCGCGCGGCTTGCCGAGCTTCGCAATGCCCTTTCCGCAGTACAGGAGTGACTGATGGCCTATGACAAGACAGACCCGCGGTCGGCGCTGCGCACAAAAGCCGCGGCCAAGCCCAGAACGGGGCTAGTAGCGATTCCGCAGATTGGTGAGTTCCACAAGATCGACCCCGCTGTTCGCAGCAGCGACGGCCTGACATGGTGCCTGAGAGGCCAGAACTTTGTTGTCATGCGCACCGAAGCGGAACCGGGAGGCAGTTTTACCAGACAAAATCAGTGCGACGAATATGTTGTCCTGCTGCCGGAGAACGGCGCGACGATCACTGTCGGCGGTAATTCCTGCGACGTGCCTGGGAACTCCATTGCCTTCGTGCCACCCGGCGACAGCGCAGTGATCCTTCCCGAAGGGGGGCGTTTTTTCCGGCTGTTCACCAGCCGATCAAAGGATCTGCTGGCGCTTTGCACCAATGGTGACGCGTATCAATCGCTGCGCAGTCATATTCCACCCTTGCAAGACTGGCCAAAGCCCACCGATGGGTGGCAACTCCGGCATTACTCGTTGGATGTCCCGCCAGAGCCGGGTCGATTTGGCCGGATTTTTCGATGCACCACCTTCATGGTCAATGTGCTTGATCCTTATGACGGGCCACGCGACACAACCAAAATGTCGCCACATCATCATGATGATTTCGAACAATGCTCACTGGTGCTTGAGGGCGCTTATTCGCATCATTTGCGCTGGCCCTGGACCACGGATATGGCGGATTGGCGCCCTGATCAGGAGGTCAAAGTGGGCGCCCCGTCGGTGACTGTTATTCCTCCGCCCGTCATCCATACCAGTCGGGCGACGGGTGCTGACAGAAACGCAATGGTTGATGTCTTCTGTCCCCCGCGTGAGGATTTCAGTCTGAAACCCGGTTGGGTGTTGAATGCGGCTGACTATCCGATGGCGGGCTGACCGGATCGGAAAAGGCTTTGAAGGAAATGGCGATGAACGAACGAGTTGGCGTTGTTGGGCTTGGCAAGATGGGCGCGGCACTTGCGGCAAGATTGGCTGAACAGGGCTGTTCAGTTTCGGGCTGGACGCGGAGCGGGGTGGACCTGGATTGGGCCGATGCGCGGGGAATTGGTGCCCCTGCCATATTGGACGATCTGGTTGCGGAGGTCGATATTGTCCTATTGTCGCTGTTTGACGACGGGGCGGTCGCGGCAGTGCTGGACCGGCTGATAACCTGTGATTTGCGTGGCAAGCTGGTTGTCGACACCAGCACGGTTAATCCGGCCACGCTGAAAGGATATGCCGACAGGATCACGGCTGCCGGAGCTGGGGTTCTGGACGCGCCTGTTTCGGGCTGGCCCAAGGTTGTCTCGATGGGACAGGCAGGCGTCTTTATCGGCGGTGAGCCTGTTGATGTGGCCCGCTTCGTGCCGGTGGCCGAACTCTTTGCAAACCGGGTTGTTCACGTCGGCCCGTTGGGCCAGGGGTTGGCGGCAAAAATAGTCAATAACATCATGCTGGCCAGCTATTGGCAGTCGCTGCGCGAAGCGCTCGGGGTAGGGCGCAGCCTCGGCCTGCCGGGTGAGTTGATGTTGGACATTCTGATAAGCGGCCCTGCAGCAAATGGTGCTCTTTCCGGGAAGTCCGAGATTATTTTGGGCAAAGAGAGCCCGGCGAGCTTTACAGTCGCCGGCATTGCCAAGGACCTAGGGGTGTTTTGCGAGGTGGCAGCCCAAGGCGGAGTCGCGACGCCAGCCTTGCAGGCTGCGCTTGAAAGCTTCACCCAGTTTCGGGATGCCGGGTATGCAGATCGCGATTTCGCGGCCATGCCGGGTGCAATTCTGAAGGATGGCAATGATGTTCTTTGAACCGTCAAAAGGGCACGGCTTGCCACATAACCCTATCTCTGCCTGCGTTGCGCCACGGCCTATTGGCTGGATTTCGACTGTGAGTGCCGATGGCATCCATAACCTTGCGCCGTTCAGTTACTTTAATCTCGTGCATAATTTTCCGCCCACCGTCATGTTCTCGTGCAATGGGTTGAAGCCGGACGGCACGCCCAAGGACAGTTGGGTCAACGCTGAGAATACGGGTGAATTCGTCTACAATGTCGCCACCTATGATCTGCGCGAGGAGGTCAACCTGTCCTCGACCGCTTGGGGCAGCGAGGTTAGCGAGATCGACGAGGTCGGGCTAGCTTCGGTCCCGTCTAGGCTGGTCCAACCGTTGCGGGTTGCGGCTTCTCCCATTCAGTTTGAGTGCAAGACCATCGAGGTGCTGCATTTGCCAACTGAACGTCCTGAGAACCCCAATACGATCGTGTTTGGCCATGTGGTTGGTGTTCATATTGACGATGCCTGCCTCACCGACGGGATGGTGGACTACAACAAGGTCAGGCACATCAGTCGCCTGGGCTATCTGGATTTCGCCGAAATGGGGCCGCGATTTCAGTTGCCTCGGGTCTACGTCAAGAAAGAACAGGATTGAGATGATCAGATACGATGCGCTGCGGCGGCTGACCGGCGATCTTTATGATTGGTCATTAAAGAAGATCCCCGAGGACACGAAAGCACGGCTTGCCGAAGCCTATGCCGAGGAAACCGGTGAGAACGCTAAGAAGGTGCTGAACTTCATGATCCGCAGTTCGGAGCTGGCCGAAGAACACGACCGGTTTTTGTGCTCGGATGCGGGTGTGCCGGTCTATTCTGTTAAGATCGGCAGTCAGGCACGGTTCGAAGGGGATGTGAAATCTGCCTTCGTCGATGGTTTTGGCGATCTTGTTGAGCGTATCGATCCGCCGCTTTTGAAATTTGTTCAGAACCCTCTGACAAACGAACGCTCCTATCAGGGCAAGGATATGCCCATCATCAACTGGGATATCGTCGATGGCGCGGATTACATTGACATCACATGTTCACCCAAGGCGCTCGGCTCAGGTCGTTGGGCGGCGCTGGAGATCTTTGTTTATCCTGGACTCGCCGATATTGAGGAGTTCATCCTCAAGACGGTGATCAAGGCCGGTTCGCAGCATTGCCCGCCCGTCATGATTGGCGTCGGTATTGGCGGGTCCTTCGATCAGGCTGCAAAAATCGCAAAGAATGCGACCTTGCGACCGATGGGTACGACAAACCCCGAGCCGATCCTGGCAGATATGGAAAAGCGTTTGCTGAAGGCAATCAACAAGCTGGGTTTCGGTCCAATGGGGCAGGGCGGCGATACGACAGCATTGGGCATCCATATCGATTATTCCGCCGGTCATGGGTTTACCCCCGTGGCAGTGTGCTTCAACTGCTGGATCAACCGTAGAACCCGCGCGCGCCTCTATAACTCAGGCAAAATCGAGCGGATCGAATGACCAATACGCAATCCCAGAGCCACGATTTGACCTTGCCGCTGCAACAGGATTGTCTGGACAGGCTTAGGATCGGTGACCTTGTCTATCTCACAGGGGATATCGTTGTAACCGTTGGTCTGCCGACGCATAAGCGGATGAAGGACTATCTGCAAGCGGGGGTTGAGCTGCCGATAGGCCTCAAAGACGGTATGTTGTGTCAGGTCGGGGCTTATATCGAAGAGAGTGGATCCGACAAAACATGTCGCTACATCAACCCGTCAACCAGCACGCGATTTGAGCCCCATCTGCCAGCGATCATTCGCGCCAGTGGGGTGAAGGCGATCGGTGGAAAAGGCGGTGTCGGTCCGCAGACGGTAGAGGCAATGCGCGAGATGCGCTGTGTTTATCTGTCATTTGTGGGTGGGGCCAGCGCATTGACGTCAGAGGCGGTCGAAGATGTAATCGACGTGGCGTGGACAGATCTCATCCTGCAATTTCGGCTGACGCGCTTGCGCGTGAAGCAATTGGGCCCCTTGACCGTTGGTGTCGATGTGCGTGGCAATTCTCTCTATTCCGAGTTGCAGGCCCAAGCGGATTCCCGCTTCGAGGCGCTGATGAAAGAGTTGAACGAAACCCGAGCACGTTGACACAGCTCTCAGGTCAGATCGCGGACATTGCTGGCGATCTGTTTGGCCGCATCCTGTAGCGGGCGCAGAAAGTCGCGAACGGCATCCGCGCGCCGGACGGCCGAGCGGAAATAGGTAATACCCAAAGTCCCCAGTACGCGGCCTTCGCCAAGGATCGGAACCGCGATCGTGTTGGAGCTTTCGTTGCCGGCGGCGCGCAGCCGCTCCGCAAATCCCTGCTGCTTGATGAGGGCCAGTCGCCCTTGCAGCCCGGTTTCTGTGTCGCCTGATTGCGGCGTCTCACTCTTGCTGCGTTCGAATATCGATTTCAACAAAATGCGCTGTTCGTCCTCGGGACAGAAAGCCAGATAGGCAAGTCCCAGCCCATGAAGATCCAATGACAGGCGCATATTCACCGTTGCGTGAAACGGTGAAATCGGGCTGTCGGGAATGGTTGAGAACCGAACCACGACGTCGCCCTGATCTGGAATGGCGATTGAGACCGGCCAAGTAACCTGCTTTGTCAGGGCAATGGCATAGGCACGCCCGGCTTCGACAACCAGCGGGTCATTGTGAAACCCGGCACTAAGCGACATGACCTTTGAGGTCAGAACATAGCCCGACTGGCGTTCATCTCTGCTCACATAACCCATGTGTTCCAGCGTCTGGAGCAACCGCACGATTGTCGGCTTTGCGAGTTTGGTGCGGAGATGCAGTTGAGCAACCGTGGAGCTTTTGACGCGGTTCATTTCCTCAAGCACCGCCATCGCCCGCTCGACGGATCTGACCGGAGTATACCGTACCAACAACCTGCTCCCTTATGCGATGTCTGGAACGCTTACCATATTGTTCCACACAGTGGAACAGCCCTGCGCAATCGTTGAGAGGTCGCAGGCAAGACCTGACAGTAAATCACAGGTTAACTCAGACGCTCGTCCAGGTTTTCGACCAAGAGTTTTCAATGGGGCAAAGGCCAGGGCGACTGAGTTCTAACCAGAACAAAGGGCGGAAACCGGACCGCGTAACCGACTAGGAAGTGTGAGAAATAGAAATGACCAAAACGCTTAGAATTATGGGTCCGCTTTTGGCGATGTGCCTGGGCGGTGCCGCCGCGGCGGAAGAGACCAAGCTGCCCGATACGTTGTCGTGGACAGCCTATAATGTCGGAAGCTCGGGCTATAGCCAGTCGGTTGCTATCGGCAAGGCGCTCCAGGACGAATACGGCGTTACGCTGCGCGTTGTTCCGGCTAAAAATGACGTCTCGCGCGTTGTGCCAGTGGTGAGCGGTCAGATCGATTTTGCCGCTGCCGGATCTGGCGTGTTCTATGCAGCTGAGGGCGTCCTCGGGTGGGCGAAACCGGAACTGGGACCACAACCCATGCAAATGGTGATGAGCGCATCCGGCAACAACTGTCTCGCGCTTGGAACTGCGGCAGACGCGAATATCGTGACTGCGGCAGATCTCAAGGGCAAGCGGTTGCCTTGGGTTGTCGGTTCACCCGCGCTACAGACCAATGTGACGGCCTTTCTCGCATATGGCGGATTGACTTGGGACGATGTCACCAAAGTCGAGGTAAGCGGGTTTGACGCGGCATGGAAAGCAATCCTGAATGATCAGGCCGATGCGATGACTTCATTTACCACAGGCGGCGGCACCGAAGTTGACGCGTCTCCGCGGGGTTTGCGCTGGCTTGAAACTCCACATGATGAAACCGAAAATTGGGCGAGAATGCAGGCCGTGGCCCCTCATATGGCCAAACGGATCGCAACGGCCGGTACCAACATCTCGGATGCTAACCCGTTGCAATGCAGCGGCTTTCCCTATCCAATTCTCGTGACCGCGCCGGATCGCGATGCTGAGCTTGTGATGAACATGGCAAAGGGCATCGACGAGCAGTTCGAGAGATTTGTCGCCGCCGAGCCCTCCGCCAGCGGCTGGGCCAAGGATCGGCAGAATTTCCAATGGGTCTTGCCGTATCATGAAGGAGCGGTTGCGTATTGGAAGTCGGTTGGCCTGTGGTCTGACGAAAATGAAGCGCACAACCGGTATCTTCTGAGCCGGCAGGCTGTGATCGCAAATGCGTGGCAAGACCTGGAAGACAAAAGCGCCGATGACTTCCAGAAGCGCTGGATGGCCGCGCGTGCAGATGCGCTGCGAGCGGCAAATATGCCGACAGTTTGGGATAACTGATCCATGAGTACGAAGATGGACGACCTAGAAGCGTCGGTCAGCCGTTTCCGACCTGTCGGCAATGCCTGGCTCTGGTTGCTGCGGGCAAGCACCTGCGCCGTAGTGTTTCTTTCGATCAATCAGGCCTTCAATCTGCATTTCTTTGTGGGCCATACACTTCTTGCAAATCAGTATATGTATCTGCTTTTGCTTTTGATCATCCCGTCCGTCTTCATCATCTTGCCCATTGGCAAGGCTGCGACCGGCACCAGGGTGCCGTTTTACGATATCGTCCTGGGGGTCCTGACCGGATCTGTGCTGTGCTGGTTTATCGCAAACTCGCTCAACATGATGCAAAATGGCTGGGAACTCGCGGCACCCGCGCGCGCCACCTATGTTTCGATGGCACTCTGGGTCCTGATCTTTGAGGCCTCGCGCCGCGCCGGCGGCACGGCACTCGCCGTTATTGTGGGCGTCGTGTCCCTCTATCCATTGTTTGCCGATGCCATGCCCGGCCCCATTCGCGGGTTTTCCTACCCGCTGGAGACTGCGGCGGGTTACCATGCCATGAGCAACGAGAGCATTGTGGGCATCCCGATGCGGGCGTTCGCCAATCTGGTCATCGGGTTTCTGATCTTTGGTGCAGCGCTACAGCATACCGGGGCGGGCACATTCTTCATTAATCTTGCCTTTGCTCTGCTGGGACATATTCGTGGCGGGCCAGCGAAGGTTGCGATTGTAGCAAGCGGCCTGATGGGCTCGATGAGCGGCTCGGTTGTGACCAATGTCATGACCACCGGTGTGATGACCATCCCTGCGATGCGCCGTATCAAGCTAAAGGCACCCTTTGCCGCCGGGGTCGAGGCCTGCGCTTCAACGGGTGGTGTGCTGATGCCGCCAGTTATGGGCGCCACAGCCTTCATCATGGCCAATTTTCTCGAGGTCTCTTACGCCAGTGTTGCAATGGCCGCGATTATCCCGTCGTTCTTATATTTCTTCGGGCTTTTCATCCAGATCGACGCGCGCGCGGCGCGCGAACGTATCAAGGGGCTTGAGGCCGCGGAATTGCCATCGGTGCGACAGACGCTGAAAGAAGGGTGGTTCTATATCTTTGCCTTCGCTCTCCTTGTTTATCTGCTGCTTTTCCTTCGCCGCGAAATGCTGGCGCCGTTCTATGCAACTCCGGTGCTGCTGATCATCAATCAGCTGTTCTCAAAGAACACGCGCTGGGGACGTGACGAGCTGCTTGCTTTTGTTGACACGCTGACGAAGCTTTTTGCCGAACTCGTTAGCGTATTGGCGGGGATTGGTTTGATTGTGGGTGCCCTCTCGATGACCGGGCTTGCCGGAACGTTGGTGAATGACCTGCTGTCGATCGCTGGCGGCTCGCCTATGGTGCTGTTGATCATCGGGGCGATGACCAGCTTTGTGCTTGGTATCGGTATGACGGTGACGGCGGCCTACATCTTTCTTGCGATTATTCTTGCTCCCGCACTGGTTGCGACCGGGATGAATGCAATGGCCGTCCATATGTTCATTTTTTACTGGGGTATGCTGTCGTTCATCACGCCGCCTGTTGCGCTGGGGGCGTTTGCCGCCGCCTCGGTCGCAAAGGCACCGCCAATGGCCACGGGAGTTGAGGCGATGAGACTTGGCAGCGTCATCTACTTCATCCCCTTCTTCTTCGTGCTGGATCCGGCGTTAATTCTGGTCGGCAGCCCGGGTGAAATCGTGATCGCACTTAGCATCGCGGTATTGGGTGTGATGTGCTTTGCCAGCGGTATGCAGGGCTATCTGGCGGGTGTTGGTCGTCTGAAGCTACACGATCGGCTGCTGCTCATTGCGGGTGCGATCATCATGCCGCTCCCCGGGCACACGGTCATCCCGCTTGAAAAGCATGAAATCCTGGGTTTGGCGGGGCTTGTGATCATCCCGGTGGTGGCCTCTGCCTTTCTGCGGGAGCGGCGGCTTGGCAAGATCGAGCTAAGCCATGATTGATGCTTTCCCAATACTGGCCGCCGGACCGGAAACCATTCTGATCCCGGGGCCGTCGATCCTTCCCGATGCCGTGCGCACGGCGATCCAGCGCCCCTCCATCGACATCTATTCCGGGCCGCTTCTCGACGTGACGGCCCGGTGCGAGGCAGGCTTGCAGAAAGCATTCGGCACATCGCAGCGGGTCTTTCTCTATGCGGCCAACGGTCATGGCGTCTGGGATGCGGCGCTTTGCAATACGTTGTCGCGCGGAGATCGAATTCTGGTCTTGGAATCCGGCCGGTTCGCGCTTGGCTGGGGAGACATGGCAGAGGCGATGGGATTACAGATCGAGATCCTGCCGGGCGACTGGCACCGACCCATCGACACCGACGCGCTGATACGGCGATTGAAAGAAGACAGCGCGAACGAGATTGCCGCCATCCTTTGTGTTCAGGTCGATACCGCCTCAGGCGTCTGCAACAAGATCGGTGCCATCCGGCAGGCCATAGACGTCACTGGTCATTCTGCTCTGCTGATGGTGGATGCCATCGCGTCGCTGGGCACCATGCCATTTGCTTTCGACGAATGGCACGTGGATGTTGCGGTATCAGCGTCACAGAAAGGTCTGATGTGTCCAGCGGGACTGGGTTTCGTGGTGGCAGGACCGCGTGCATTGGCGGCCCATGCCTCAGCGGGTCTGCGGTCCCGCTACTGGGATTGGACCGCGCGAATGACGGGTGATCACTACTCTAAATACTGTGGCACGCCGCCCGAACAGCTCTTGTTCGGGCTCGCGGCAGCACTAGACATGATGGAGCGGGAGGGGCTCGGCGCGGTCTTTGCACGTCACGCAGCGCTTAGAGATGCGACACTGGCCGCAATTGGCCAATGGGCGGCGGCGGGCGCGATGGCGAATATTATGGACCCGTCTGCTCGCGCGCCATCGGTATCGGTGCTGAACTTTGCCGACACACACGCGCATAGGATCATCGCTTTCTGCAAGCAACATTGCGGTGTTACGCTGGGCCGGGGCCTGGGCGACTGGGCCAACAAGTCGATACGGATCGGGCATATGGGGCACATCAATGCACCGACCATTCTGGGGGCGATATCAAGCATTGATTTGGCTCTGAAGGTGCTCGGCATACAGGCCGATGCAGGCGGAGCAGGGGCGGCGATAGAGGCCTTGGCCAATCTGGAAGAATCCCGCGCATGACCGACCAAGCACCCTGCATAATCTGTGTGGCAATTACCGGGTCACTGCCCCGCAAGTCCGACAATCCGGCGGTTCCAATTTCCGTTGATGAACAGATCGAAAGCACCCAGGCCGCGTTTGAGGCCGGCGCCGCGATTGCGCATTGTCATGTTCGGAACCAGGACGAAACACCCAGTTCGGATCCTGAGAAATTCGCGCGCCTGATGGAAGGAATCCGCAAGCACTGTGATGGCATGATCGTCCAGCTGTCCACAGGTGGCCGGTCCGGGTCTGGCCGGACGCGGGGCGGTATGCTGTCACTGCGGCCCGATATGGCGTCGCTTTCGGTCGGATCAAACAACTTCCCAACACGGGTCTACGAAAACCCGCCCGAGCTGGTGGATTGGCTGGCAAGCGAGATGGCGGCCTACGGTGTGATGCCGGAGATTGAAGCCTTTGATCTTAGCCATATCGTAAATGCGTGCAAGATGGCGCAAGAGGGTAAGTTGTATGACCCGCCTTATGTGCAGTTTGTCATGGGGGTGCGCAATGCGATGCCCGCAGACAGAGCCATATTTGATATCTACCGGGCAACGCTGCAACGGCTGTCGCCGACATCGCCGTGGTGCGCTGCCGGCATTGGCGCTGCCCAGTTGGTTGTCAATGAATGGGCAATCTCGACAGGTGGACACACGCGAACGGGTCTTGAGGATAATGTCAGGCTCGACCGCAATACGCTGGCGCCGTCGAACGCTGCACTCGTGGAGCGTGTGACAGCGCTCTGCGAAAAATACGAGCGTCCTGTCGCGACCACAGATGAGGCACGCCGCATTCTGGGCTTGCGGGCGTGGACGCCAGGGCCGCAGGTCAAGGAGACTGTGTGCTCAGGGGAACGGCTGGAAGTCGGCGGGTGACGCATGGCCAAGCTTGAGACCCGCATTGGAGATCTTTGCCTGAAGAACCCGGTGATCGCGGTGCCGGGAGAACATCTGATTGATATCGAGGGGGTCCGTGCTGCGATTGACGCCGGCGCGGGTGCGGTGGTCGGCAAATCTATCAACGAGTCGCAAGCCGCCAGGCACCAGTTGCAGCAGGCTGAATACACTTTGCTGGATCGAGACTGGAACAAGGTGGATTGGTCCGAGGATGCTCCGCGCGGACTGACGGTGTTTACCCGATCTGGGCTACCGTCACTGACCTTTGACGCTTGGCTCTTGCAAGCTGTGCGTATGGACCGTCTGGCAGGTCAACACGACTGTCTGTTCGTACCGTCACTGGTCCTGGCCCAGCCAGCCGCAGCCCTGGACATGGCGCGCGCGATCCAGGCCGCCGGCCTGAAGCTGCTGGAACTAAACATCGGTACGCCCTACGCCAGCCAGGCGGAGCGCTGTGCTGTCAGCACGGAGCTGGTCCCCGAACGGGTGGCAAGGCTCACCGGAATGATGGTTGAAGCATTAGATATTCCGGTCTGGATCAAGATCTCAGGTCAAAGCGAACGCGTAGGCGACCTCGCTGAAGCAGCGTTTTCCGCAGGCGCCCAAAGCGTGGTTATGGCAGGCCGGTCGCTTGGGTTGGTGCCTGATCTTGAAACACAAAAACCTGTGCTGGACACAAGCTGCGGTATCGGGGGGTATTGGAACCTGCCGATCACTTGCCATTGGTTGGCAACAAGCCGACGACGTCTTGGTCCGGGCTGCCCATTGATTGGCACCAACGGCGCGACAAATGGTCGGGACGTTGCCCGGATGATGCTGGCTGGTAGCAGTGCCGTAGGGCTATCCTCCGAGGTGATGCTGCGCGGCTGGAGGGTGATCACGGACGCGGTGGATGAACTGGAAGCCTATTGCGACAAAATGGGCATGTCTGCCGCCGATCTCATCGGTCGCGCCGCCGACGCACGGCGGACCTATACAGAACTGCCCACCGTCGGGGATCACTGGCGCAATTTTATCCCATCAACAGCGGATGCCGCGCCCGAGGGATGAGGAATTGCGCCCACAAGATGATTGATAATGGTAGTTATGTTAAAAATAGGATTGATTGAGTTGACAAGACAGGTCTGGTTTCATGCACGTAAGGCCGCCGCTAGATCCTGAACGCCTTGGTCAAGTGTGTCTTCTGAGAACCCTGCAAAGCCCATGACCAGCCCTTGCATGTTGGGCGTCTGTGCAAAAAATGACGACAGCGGTCTGACGGAAACCCCGGCCAAATCGGCGCGCTGTGCAGCCTCGACATCGCTCATGCGGCTCTCGAGCGAAGATGTGAGCCTTGCCACCAAGTGCATTCCGGCAGGTACCGGATCCACGGCCAGTAGATCGCCTGCATGGACGCAGATCGCCCGCAGCAGCGCCGCATGTCGTTTTGCGTAGAGGCGTCGCATCCGCCGGATATGGGTGGCAAAATCGCCGCTCTGCATGAAACGGGCCAGCACGGGTTGCAGCATGAGTGACGCCTGCGGGTCGGTCTGTTCCAGCACGGCTCTGACCTGCGACAAAAGTGGTTTTGGAAAAACCACAAACCCTAGCCTTAGTGCAGAAAAGACCACCTTGGAGAAGCTGCCGACGTAGATCACCCGATCCTGATTGTTGAGGCTCATCATCGCCGGGAGCGGTCGACCCTGAAATCGATACTCACTGTCAAAGTCGTCCTCGATCACATAGGCCTGTCTCGCGACGGCCCATTCGATCAGTTCCAGTCGGCGGGAAAGCGGCAATGTCACGCCCAGCGGGTACTGACGCGACGGTGTCACAATCGCCGCTTTTGCCCTCGGTGTGGCTTTCAGTGCGCTCTTGATGTCGAAGCCCAACTGATCAACCGGCGACGGCACTGGGATTAGCCGGTTGTGATGGAAGGCGCGATTGAGGATCATATACCCGGGATCTTCGGTCAGGACCTCATCGCCCTCGCTCAAGACGGCAGCCGCGATCAGGCCAATCGCTTCGACGACACCGGAGGTGATGAAGATCTGCTCTGGCGTGCAGGGCAAGCCACGCCATTCTCGCAAATGATCGGCAATCGCGCTGCGCAGCGGCGGCCAACCAAAAGGATCGACGCGCGCCAGCAACGCGGCTTCGGGCATACGCCAGGTTTTGTCGTGGTGGCGGCTCCATTGGCGGTATGGAAACAGTGCGATCTCAGATGCGGAGATATCAAAGGTTCGTAACTGTGCGGGCATGTCGGGAGTAGCGTCCGGCATGGCTGCGTCTGTATCCTGCGGGCCTGGTGCTCCTGCCAATCCCGGCAGCTGTTCGGGCAATTCTGCTTCGACGTAGACACCGGATCTGGCGCGCCCTTCCAGATAGCCCTCGCTGATCAACTGATCGATCACGGCGGAGACCGTCACCCGTGACACCGAGAGTTCATCAGCCAATGTCCGGCTTGATGGGAGCTTTGACCCTGGCGAAAGCACATGCTCGAGAATCAGGCGTCTCAATTGAGACAGCAGCTGTGCCTGCAACGTTTCTGGTCCGTCGCGATCCAGTGAAAGGGAGAGCAGTGCCGCTCCTGATCTGGCCTTAGTCATAGCGCAACTATTGATAAGTTTGATCAGACCAGTCAAGGCGAGAACTGCCTTTGTGGCCGCTGCCCCCCGAATGGTAGGTCCCACCCACCCTGATCCGGATGGGCGAGAGGAATGCTGCGTTATTCATTCGGACGAACGCGTGCAGCCGTTTTGTTCGCAAAGGCTTCAAGCCGTGCCCGTGCCGCGGGCTGCGTGTTCACAACACCGGCGACCACCGCTTCGGCATAGGCGGCATCCATACCGGACATATTGTTGAGATGGCTGATTGCGGAACAGATCGCGTAGTTGGTCAACGGCAGGTTTTCCGCCGCGCGATCGGCAAGTTCCAATGCCTTGTCAAAGCTGGATCCATCAGTGATGTATTGCGCCAGCCCAAGGTCAACGGCCTCCTGCCCCTGATAAACACGTCCCATCAGGATCATGTCGATCATCCGTGATTTGCCAATCAAATCAGAGACACGGATGGTCGCGCCGCCACCGGTGAAGATGCCACGCTGGCCCTCTGGCAGCGCGAAATATGTGCTTTGGTCCATCACCCGGATATGGGCTGCGCTGGCCAGCTCAAGACCGCCGCCGACAACCGCGCCCTGCAGGGCTGCGATGACGGGAACCCCGCCATATTCCATCTTGTTGAATGCTTCGTGCCAGCGCAGGCAGACATGCATGAATTCGTCCGGGCTACGATCCTCTTTCCAATGTTCGACGAGGTCCAGACCTGCACAGAAATGGTCCCCCGCCCCGGCCAGCACCACTGCCTTTACACCGTTGCGATGTGCACCGCTGAAGAACTGAACCAGCTCTTCAATGGTTGCGGTGTCCAGCGCGTTTCGTTTCGAGGGGCGGTTGAGTTTTACGACACAGACACCGTTGTCGCGCACGTCGATGGCGAGGTTCTGATAGGAGCTGAAGCTGTCTTTTGCCAACATGGCGGGATCCTTTTCGGATTAAATGGGTGCCCTTGGGCGGGTATGCTGCGGAAGGTCAGAGTCGGCTTGTCTCGTCGAGGAGACTCGATGCACCGTTGATGATCCGGGCCCGGTCGCTTTCGCATTCGACCAGGACATGCCGGGCGAAGATCTGGGCGGTGGTGATTTTTTGTGCCATGAATTTAGGATCGCTGCCCTGTTCCAACTCAATCTCGGCAGCACGCGCCGCGCGTGCCAATTGCCATCCGGCCGCAAGCGTCCCGGTTAGATTGAGGAAAGGGACGCTGCCGGCAAAGGCGGACCTGAGATCATCGCTGCCAATGTCCAGCAACCAGTCCAGGCTGGCGTCAAACGCTTCCCGCGCATCGCCAAGACATTTCGCGATGTCCTGCGCTTTCGGGCTCCCAGTTTTCAGGGCGCTTTCGGTCTCTGCAATCATGGCCGAGAACCGGCGCGCTGTCTGTCCGTCGTCTCGCAGCACCTTGCGTCCCAATAGGTCATTCGCTTGAATTGCCGTGGTTCCTTCGTAAATCGGCAAGATCCTGGCATCCCGGTAGAATTGCGCGACGCCGGTCTCTTCGATGAAGCCCATTCCGCCATGGACCTGCACTCCGAGGGAGGCCACTTCGACCGCTCGCTCCGTGCAGAAGGCTTTGACCAGAGGGACGAAGAATTCGGCGATCGGCGTTGCCTCTGCGCGCGTGCTGTCGGTCCCGTTCCGAGACAGGTCCAACCAGCCAGCCGCTGCCATGCTGAGCGACCGGCCACCTTCGACCAGAGCCCGCATCCGCAGCACCAGCCGGCGCACATCGGGATGGCCGATGATGGTCGGAACCTGTTCAGGGTCCAGCCCGATGCCTTGTCCCTGAACCCGCTCCTGGGCGTAGGCAAGCGCGTGCTGATAGGCGCGGTCGGACAAGGCGACCCCCTGAACGCCGACGGCAAAGCGGGCGGCATTCATCATGGTGAACATATATTCCAACCCGCGGTTTTCTGCCCCGATCAGATATCCGGTGGCACCTGCATATTCCAGAACCGCTGTCGGACTTGCCCGCACCCCCAGCTTGTGTTCGATGCTCACACAGTTGACACGGTTGCGGTCGCCGGGGTGGCCATTCTCATCAACGAGGTATTTCGGCACCAGAAACAGGCTCAGCCCCCTGTGCCCCTCCGGCGCGTCGGGAGTGCGCGCGAGAACCAGATGAATAATGTTCTCGGAGAGATCATGTTCGCCATAGGTGATGAAAATCTTGGTGCCACTGATGCTGTAGCTGCCGTCCTCGCGCGGCTCAGCTTTGCAACGCACGCGACCAAGATCACTGCCGGCCTGAGGCTCGGTCAGGTTCATTGTCCCGCTCCACTTGCCGGACACCAGCGGCCGGAGATAAATTTCCTTCTGTTCATCCGTGCCGGAGAGCTCCAGCGCGTCGATGGCACCATCGGTCAGAAGTGGGCACAGGCCAAAGCTCATGTCCGACGCATTCAGGATCTCCGTCGCGGCAGCTCCGACGGCTCGCGGCAAGCCCATTCCGCCATGGTCCGCAGGGTGTGCCAGGCTTTGCCACCCCATGTCGACAAACTGCGCGTAGGCTTTTTCATAGGCTCTTGGGAGAACGACTTTGTTCCCCTCAAGTCGCGCGCCCGCCGTGTCGGCATCATGTGACAGCGGCGCGATGAGATCCCCGCAGAACCTGCCAAATTCTTCCAATGCAGCCTGAGCGTCAGCGCGTTCAATTTCGCTGTACTTGTCCAAGGACACGATCTGCGGCCATTGGGAAAGATGTTCGAGATTGAACATCAGGTCACGGATTGGAGCTTGATAAGTCATTGGCGCCTCGCTGCTGTGCTACCTGCTGTCGCGTATCTACGGTACGGCCAGTTTGCTGCCCATTCCAGAATTTGACAAACGACTTTCCGAAAGTGACAAAACAACCTAATCTGACGCAGTGATGACACACTCCGATCCAGACACGCTGGCGACCGTATCTCTGCCATTCATTGAAGACTGGCTTCTGGCTTTGCATACCTGCTGCAACGGAGATCAGATGAGCGCTATTCTGCAACGCTGCGGTCTTGCCCCGCTGGTCAAGCCGGAGACTGTCAAACACATGGGCGCGCAGCGGGTAACCCTTGACCAGATCGTGCAGCTCTATCAGGTTGCCGCCGTTGAAACTGGTGATGAAATGACCGGTTTGTGGGACCGCACTGTCCGGCCTCGCGCGCTGCAACACCTGTTGACCACGGTGCGTGCAGCTGGAACCCTCCCGGCGGCCCTCTATCGGTTCTCCACATTCTGGAATTTGATACTTGATGACTATCAGGTTGATTTAAAATCTGAAAATAAAGATCTCATTCTCAAGATCGTCCCCCGCGGATCGCCTGAGATCCAACGGTTCGGGCATATGCTTATGCTTAAGCTGGCGCATGGTCTGCTCTCTTGGCTGGCGGGCTACGAAGTGCAGGTGAAGGCCGTGCAATTTGCCTTTGATCGCCCCGAATTCGCGCAGGATTATGGTGTCGTCTTTCCAGCCGCCGTAACATTTTCTCAAGGCTGCTCGGCCATCTCATTCGACGCCCAGCAGCTGGGCGCACCTCAGCCCCGCACTGCTGCGGAGTTGGCGGAATTCCTGGACCGCGCTCCGCGTGACTGGATCTTCACCGGCTTTCGGGAGCACCGGCTTTCGCTTCAGATCCGAGAATTCCTCTACCAATCCAACTGGGAAAACTGCCGACTGAGCGATGCTGCGGCAATGCTAAATGTGACACCTCGAACATTGATGCGGCGATTAGATGCTGAGGGAGCGTCCTTCCAGTCCATCAAGGATGCACTGCGCCGCGATATCGCGATCCGTGATTTGCGAGCCGGGCAGAAGTCGATTGAAGAGATATCGCAGGATCTTGGATTTTCCTCTGCGGCAAACTTTCATCGTGCTTTCCGGCGCTGGACAGGCGGCACAACCAGCTCCTATCGAGCCCTTGATACATAGGCACCGGGCTGCTCGGGTTCAGGATACAGGCGCGACGCATAATCGAGGATCGACCCGAGGGCGGTGAGGCCGTTAATGATTGGTGGCGTTCGGATTTTTCAGGGCAGTACGAAAAAATTCGTGCTATCCAAAGACAAATATCAACGGGCCTTCTATGACGCATTCAGACCTCGGGACAGGATCGGACAAAGTTCTGGAGCGCCAGTTGGGTGTACAGCAGTTTGGTGAAACCATTCTGCTAGACTGCGTTGTGATCCCCGCAGGCAACAGCCATGCCGCCAGGCTGTTCTTCAAATCAGGGACCCATTGCAACGATGTTTTGGCTTCCGACGAAAACACCACGCTCAGACATCGCCCGGATTGCGTTCAGTCCCTCGATCTCGGGTTGAATAGCCCGATGGACCCGGTCGTTATCGCCGTCAACAGTCAAGAATGCCGTGTTGATGCCCAAGCTGCTGAGACGGACCTTTTTTCCGGGCTGAACGTGATTATTGCGACGCGCAATGGTGAAAGTGCCGAAACGGCCTTTGACTGGCTGACCTACCATGTGTCTCAGCATGGGATGCAGGCAGCCGTCATCCTAGATCAAGCGCCACCTGATGAAAGTCGGCAGTTTATCGCAGCTTTGCAAGGCTTTGCTAAAGAGATTGAGGGGCTCGTGCGCGTGGTCGTGGTTCATTCTGCCTGCCCGCTTGGCAAAAAAGGCCTGCCAGCTGAAGCTCATCCACTGAATGTGTTGAGTGCACCGAAACGCAGGCAGACGGCGCCGCCGGATGACCCCTGGAGGGCGCCGCTCGGTGAGTTCGTGATCTATGAGATCATTCGGGCGCGTTTTTTGGCCAGCGCCCGTGCAGTGGCCAATCTTGATTTATGCGACCTGCTGGCCTGTAACAAAGGTCCAACGATTTTTGATCGCGCGGTTCAGGTCCCTGGTAGCTACACGTGCCTGCATGGGGTGCAGAGCTATCCTTGGCGGGTGCGTCGCGGCAGAGACGCCTCATTTTCCGATCATATCTGTACGCGGTTTGATAGCGACATACGCCACCTGCGTTGGTGCGTCGCCCCGCAAGACTGCCGCGCTGACAGCATTTGGCATCAGTCACAGATCGTAGGGGCGACGCCCGACACGGATCGCATCGCCAAGTTCTACCGCAGTATGCTCCTGCGCCATCCAACTGAGAAGCTATCGCAAATTGTCCCGAAGGCTGGCCTCGTTGAGGCGCCGGAACTCCTTGATGTGTCGTTGCAGCATTTCGACGCAGATCCGGTTCGTATGCCCAAGGCAAAGCTTTTGCCCACTGGCGGCAGTGGAACGCGGACGGTTGTGGTCACAACGATGAAGAATGAAGGGCCTTTCGTGCTGGAGTGGCTGGCCTACCACCGTGCCATCGGCGTCGATGAGGTCCTTGTTTATACAAATGACTGTAGCGATGGCACCGACAGTCTTTTGCGGGTTTTACAGGGCAAGGGCTACGTCCAGCACAGGGATAACCCATATCGCGGAACCGACCTGAAGCCGCAGCACGCCGCGTTTCAAGCGGCGGAAGAAGAACCTGTCGTTCGCACCGCGGATTGGCTTGTCTGTATGGATGTGGATGAATTCATCAATATCAGATGCGGAAATGGGCGGCTCAGCGACCTATATGCTGCGATCGGTGACGCGAATATGATCGCTATGACCTGGCGCTTGTTCGGAAACAATGATGTGTCCAGGTTCTCCGGCGCGTTAGTCACACGAGAGTTTACGCGCTGCGCCCATGAAGTCACGCGCAGGCCGCATCAGGCTTGGGGCTTTAAAACGCTGTTTCGAAATAACGGTGTCTTCAAACGTCTCGGCGTTCACCGGCCAAAGGGGCTGCAATCACAGCACTGGCAGGACATTCGATGGGTCAACGGATCGGGTCGCCCGATGCCACGGGACATATTTCGCAATGGCTGGCGCTCGACCATCGCGACCTATGGATACGACCTGGTCCAGCTCAACCATTACGCGGTGCGCAGTGCAGAGAGTTTTCTGGTCAAACGCGACCGTGGCCGGGTGAATCACGTCGAGCGCGATCAGGGATTGTCCTACTGGTTCAGAATGAACAACAACGCCGAAGACGATCGCTCGATCCAGCGCATGATGCCTGCGCTTGAGGAGGAACTGGCCCGATTGCTGACAGATCCAGACATTGCCGCTGCACATGAGGGCTGCTGCCGAAGGCATCGCGAGAGGATCAGCGAACTCAAGGCGCGCGAGGATATGCTTGCGCTGTTTCAGGACATCACAGGTGAAAAGTTGCGAAAACTCTCGAGGATGCACGCCCATTTCTGCACCAACGTGTTTCTAGGCGGCCCCGAGGTTATACCTGACGAGGTTGCCGAACGCCCCTTAGGGAGCGACTTTTTTTTCACCGTGCGGCGGGGCGAGACCAACCATTAAGGACAGGAGCGATCCGGGATTTGCGTATGGCTGTCCCGGTGTCTGGTGTTTTAAGTCTTGCAGTTTGTTATATTATAAAATAATAACCTGGAGCAACAAAGGGTGCCATCATGCGAAAACGCGCAACGACACGCCAATCAGATGTCCTGACCGTGTTGAAGGCCTGCGACAGGCCGATGACGGCCTATCAAATTCTTGAACAGCTCCAGCTGAGCGAGCCAAGTATTGCGCCGCCGACAGTCTATCGTACGCTGTCGGCTCTGACCGATCAGGGGCGTGCGCATCGCCTTGAGTCAATCAACGCCTTTGTCCCCTGTCGCTGCGACCATGCTGAAAGCGTGCCTGTTCTGGCCATCTGCGAAGACTGCGGATCGGTAGAGGAACACGACGGCAGTGACCTGCTTCCGAAGCTTACAGAACTGACCGATAGAAATGCCTTTAAAGCCCTGCGCCATATCGTCGAAATCCACGGCCTATGTGGCACCTGTGCTGCCTGATCATTTTCCACATTGGACATTGCTATGAAACGAACTCTCTCTCTTCTCGCAATCGTTACTGCCTTGCCTGCGTTGGCCGAGGGCACCCGTCAACTTGGCGCGCATGAACACGGCGTTGGCACGCTGAACATTGCGATCGACGGGAGCACGGTATTGATGGAGTTCCAGGCGCCCGGTGCTGACCTGGTCGGGTTTGAACATGCCGCAAAGAGTGCCGCGGATCGTTCAGCACTTGATGCTGCAATCGCCCGGCTCAGTGATCCGTTGGCCCTTTTTGTTATGCCGGACGCCGCTCGGTGCAGCGTTGGCGAGGCGAGCGCAAAGCTGGAGACTGCCAGTGGCCACGGTCAAGATGTGCATGAGGATCATGCCGAAGATGCCGGGCATGATAACAACCAACACGGTCATAACGACCACGAAGACCACGCGGACGACAAGCATGATGACCATGAGCATGAAGGCCATGCTGAGCATCACACCGAGGAAGCAGATCACGCCGAGTTTCATGCAAATTACATGCTAAACTGCGCCGAACCTGCATCCCTGACGAATATCAGCTTCGCTTACTTCGACGCCTTTCCCAGCGCGCAGAAGGTTCAGGTGCAACTGGCCGGTGCATCCGGCGCGCACGCATATCAGGTCGAACGTGGCACCCCGATCCTGACGTTGGAGCGTTGAACGTAGGTGACGGATGCAACGCTCGAAATCACTGGACTGGCCTATCGTTGGCGCGGACGAACCGGGTTCTCGCTGAGTGTCCCGCAATTCTCTCTTGCAGCGGGTGAAACAGTCCTGCTTCTGGGCGAAAGCGGGTCGGGAAAATCAACGCTGCTGTCATTGATCTGCGGTACAATCCTGCCGGATCGCGGCGAGATTGCTGTTGCCGACAGAGATATTTCCCGATTGAGCGGAGGCGCGAGAGATACCTTCAGGGCGGAGCATATCGGCGTTATCTTCCAGCAGTTCAACTTGCTCCCATTTGGATCTGTGATCGACAATATCCTGCTGCCCCTCCGCTTTGCCCCCTCACGCCGCAGGCGGGTCAGCCAGCCCGCCGCGGAGGCAGCACGCTTGTGTTCTGCCCTGGGTCTGCCGGAGCATCTTATCAACGCAAAGGCCAGGACGCTTAGCGTGGGTCAGCAACAACGCGTCGCGGTGGCCCGTGCCTTGATTGGCCAGCCCCCCCTTATCATCGCGGATGAGCCGACCTCTGCCCTCGATAGCAACGCCCAGAACGCCTTTCTCGATGTGCTGTTCACACAGACTGCGTCTACGGGCTCTTCACTATTGATGGTGAGTCATGATCCCCGTCTGGGCAAAAGGTTCGACCGGGTCATCACCCTTGAGGACATCGCCGAAGTTCAGAAAGGTGTATCATGATTTTGCGGCTGGCGATTGCGTCGCTGTTTGCGCGTGCGCTGACGGTGGGTATGACAATCCTTGCTATCGCTTTGTCGGTCGCCCTTTTTCTTGGCGTCGAAAAGGTGCGAACCGGGGCCAAGGCGAGCTTTGCCGACACGATTTCCGGGACCGATCTGATTGTCGGCGCCCGCTCGGGATCTGTGCAGTTGTTGCTCTACTCGGTATTTCGTATCGGGAATGCGACAAACAACGTCAGCTGGCAAAGCTATCAGGACATCGCGGGCCGGTCCGATGTGGACTGGATTGTGCCGATCTCCCTTGGTGACAGCCACCGGCAGTTCCGTGTGATGGGCACCACCCAAGAGTTTTTTGAGCATTATAGATATCGGCAAGGCAGGTCGTTGACGCTGGCAAATGGCGCCGTCATGGATGATCTTTTTGATGCGGTGGTTGGGGCCGACGTCGCGTCCGCATTGGGTTACAAGGTCGGCGATCCGATCATCGTGGCGCATGGCCTTGCGTCTTTCACCGAACACAAAGATCAGCCATTCCGGGTCTCTGGAATTCTGGGAAAGACCGGTACGCCGGTTGACCGCACGGTCATCATAAGCATGGAGGCGATAGAAGCCATCCATGTCGACTGGCAGAGTGGCGCACAGATCCCCGGTCAGGCGACGCCGGTGGATGTCATCCGTCAGATGGACCTGACACCGAAAGCGATAACGGCGGCCCTCGTCGGTGTCAAAAGCCCGCTCCAGACATTTTCTCTGCAACGTTCCATCAACGAATATCGCGAAGAGCCGTTGCTGGCGATCCTGCCGGGTGTGGCTTTGCAAGAGCTATGGGGTATTGTTGGCATAGCCGAAACCGCGCTTGTTGCAGTCTCGGCTATGGTGGTTGTGACCGCGCTGATCGGAATGATGGCCACGATCTTTTCCAGTCTGAATGAACGGCGCCGCGAAATGGCGATCTTTCGCGCGATGGGTGCAGGTCCGCTAACAATACTTAGCCTGCTGGTGTTGGAAGCGATGATGATGGCCACTCTCGGGGCAACACTTGGATTGGGGTTGGTATATGTAGGGTTGATCATCTCCCAACCCCTTCTCGACAGCGCGCTTGGCTTGTGGTTGCCGATTGATGCGCCAACACTGCGCGAGTTTTGGGTCATTCTGAGCGTTATCTGTGCCGGCATGGTTGTCAGCCTCATACCTGCGATGAGAGCCTATAGAATGTCCGTTGCCGATGGTATGATGGTAAGGATGTAGTGGACTAAGCGAGGTGGACCAAATGATGAACCGCAGAACGGCGTTGATGCTCTTGTCTGGATCAGTGATTGCCCCAACGGTGGCCTCTGCAGCGACGCCGCGCGAGATCATGTGGGATGACCTGATCCCGCCGGGAGTTCCCTATTCGGAGATCACCGGCGAAGGCGATATGGACGTTGAGAATGACACCTGGCGGCCGATCTACGACGCAAATGCGACGAAGCTGAACGAAGAGCTGAACGGTGTGTATATCAAGATGCCAGGTTTCATCATCCCCTTCGACGTCGGTGCAAAGGGCGTGACGGAGTTCATGCTGGTGCCCTATGTCGGCGCCTGCATCCATACGCCCCCGCCCCCGGCTAACCAGCTTGTGATGGTCACCGCGACAGAACCATGGCCGGGGGATCAGCTCTGGGATCCGGTTTGGGTTACGGGAACACTGCGGACGCAACTGCAATCTACCGCGCTTGGCCAAACGGGCTATTCCATAGCCGCCGACAAGATGGAGGTCTACGTCTGGTGACGAAGCAGCTCGCCGTTTTTCGAAAGCTCCAAGCGAGGCAAGAATACCCCGCTTGAAGCCCAATCGGTCGCTGTTACTTTTTAACAAACTGCCGCGTGTGATCGCGGGGTAGTCTTGCAATTGAGCGGTAAGGCGAAGACCAGGAAACCGGCCGGCGCCGTGAGCCAGAGCTCCTGACTATGTTGATGCAATCTGCTCCGCGAACTTTATCAGCCGGTTCCGCTGGAATTCGACGAAATCGGCTGCGGGCTGGTTGGCCTCGGCAACGCCGCGGAAGGGGTCTTCGACATCGCTCTTGATGCCTGCCATCGTCGCGATCACTTCGTGCGCACAGAAGGGAACCACCGCCTCCGCGTAGCCGCCCTCATGCACCGCAACCAGTCTGCCACCACATAGATCGCGCGCGGCCTTCATCACCGTGCGGGTGAGATAGGCGAATGTGCCGCTGTGCGCGGTCATCCGGCTGAGCGGATCGAAATTGTTGGCATCAAGCCCGCAGGCGATGATGATCAGATCCGGTTTGAATTCGTAAAGCGCGGGCAGCACCAGCAGCTCCATCGCATCGGCGTAAGACTGGTGGCCTGCGCCCGGCAGCAGCTCGACGTTCAAGTTGCAGTCGGCTCCTGCTCCCGCGCCGCGCTCCTCCCCCAAGCCCGAGCCAGGTGGGAAGCAGCTTTGCTGGTGAATCGAAATCGTCAGAACATCACCGCGCTCATAAAATATGTCTTGGGTGCCGTTTCCATGATGAACATCCCAGTCAAGCACTGCGACGCGGCCTAGCCCTTTTTCAGCCTTGGCGGCCTCGATCGCGATCGGGATATTAGCCAGGAGGCAGAACCCCATGGAACCATCCCGCCCAGCATGGTGCCCCGGCGGGCGCGACAGGGCATAGGCGTTCTGATAGGTTCCGTCCAGCACATCGAAAACCGCCTGTCGCGCCAGCCCGGCCGACAAAGCGGCAATTTCGTAGCTGCCAGCTCCGAAAGGTGAGAACAGACCAGCATTCCCGCCGCCCGCATCGCTCAGCGCCTTGAAACGCTCAATGTAGTCACTGCTGTGGACCCGCGCCATTTCGCATTCGCTGACTGGCCGGGCCGACTGGACGCCCAATTGGGCGGTCAGCCCGGACACATCCATCAGCGACTTCAGTCGCCGTTTGGATTCCGGCGATTCCGCATGCCCGGCGCCGGCGGGCGGTTGCACCCAGCCCCCGACCGGCATGATCAGCGCGTGTTCACCTGTCGTGTGCCACAGGCAGTGTTCGTCAAAGTAAAATCCTGTACCCGGCATTGTCGTCTCTCCTCGATGTGCAGGTTTCAGAAGCGCAGCGTTGCGTTCAGCAGCGCGGTGAACTGGTCGTTGCGGCCGCCGCCAAACAGTGTGCCGCCGCCGTCATAGGTGTCGTAGCGAAGCTCTGGCCGGATCCGCAGCGCGGGGGTTGCCTGCCACTCCAGCCCCGCCGTCACCGCATAGACATTGCCGCCGGTGGCGCCGTTCGCGGCCCACAGGATGTTGGCGGCGTTGTCGTCGCGAAACCATTCGGCACGCCCGTTCAGGTGCAGATTGTCCGCAAGCTGGTAACGGGCCTGGGCATTGAGGCCGTACCATTCGCTTTTCTGGGTGATCGCGCCGGGGGCCGGAATATCGCCGCCCTCCTGAAAGCCGTAGCTGGCCTCAAAAGCCAGGGACAGATCAGGGTTCACCTGATGGCCAACCGTCAGGTAGGCCGCCGCCCGGTCGAGCCGTTCACCGGTGCTGCTGAGCGCGATATAGGCGGAACCGCCGCGGGACGGGCCGTAGGCATCGCCCTCGCCGTTTCCATAGATCGCCTCGAAGTCGACCCAGGTTCGGAAATCCGCACTGCGCCAGCGCAGCGCGCCGATCAGCGTCAGGCGGCTGTCTTCCACCGTGCTCCAGCCGGTCACGGCGCCCAGCTCAAAGCCCCAGAGTCCGGCTCCCTCCCGCGTGGGCAGACGAGAGCTGATCAGCACGCCGGTATGGGTCCCAGGCCCATGCTGCAGGCTGTAGGTATGGGTGGAAAACCAGTTGGGCGGGGTGAACGGCAGGCCGATTTCCTTACCAGAGACTGGCGACAGGAAGTTCCCCGCCAAGACCGTGGTGCCGCCCAGCACCGGCAGATAGACCTCAGCATAGGCCTGCGGGAAGGCCAGCTTGTTGTCATCGTCCAGATCGGAGGTGAAGTCGTCAAACCCCGCAGTACGGAAGAAGTCGGAATCCCTCCCATAGGTCGCGGTGATATTGAAACCGAACTCCACCTGCTCGCCGCGCGGCCCCGGAAACGGGCCGACCCGGGCGATAACGCCTTGCGGGCGGCCGGCCAGCGGACCGGGGCAGCTGATGCCGCGGCAGAACACCAATCCCAGCTGGTTGAGGTTCAGCCCCTCCTCGCCGGAGAAGAACGCGCCATTGCCGAGCGCTCCGTCCACGCCAGTGCTGGACGCCGTGATGGCGGTTGCATCCACCCAGCCCAAGACACCAATACGGTGGTTCTTTTCCAGGCCGTCACCCGCGATGCTGCGGAACAAGGAGCCGTAGGCGTCCGGTGGCGGCGCATCCTGAGCACGGGTAGCGGCAGGCAGCAGTGATCCGGCCAGCCAGGCGGCCAGCGTCAAACTCTTCTTCATTTTCCCCTCCTGAAGGTATGGTCTTGCAGGCCTCAGACGGCCCTTCTGATATTGGGGAGCAGGCGGTCCAGCAGGCCGCTCAGCCCCCGCGGCGCCAACAGCATCACCGCAACCGCGATGAGGCCGAGGGCAATCTGGCTCCAGCCGGGATAGGCGGCGAGCCCCTCCCGCAGGAGAACGAACAGCAGCACGCCCAGCACCGGGCCGCGGATGGTGCCAAGCCCGCCGATAACGCAGATAAAGATCGCGTTCACCGTCCAGTTGATGTCGAAGGCGGCGATTGGCGAGACATAGAGCGTGCCAAGAAAACTGATGGCGCCGGCCATGCCGCACCCCGCCGCCGAAAGGACAAAGATGGTCCCTTTGATCCGCCGGGTTTTCACCCCCAGCGAGCGGGCGGCGGTTTCGTCATCGCGCATCGCATGGACATGCAGGCCATAGGGGCTTTGCTGCAGCAGCCACAGCCCCAGACACAGCCCCGCGGACAGTGCCAGCGCAAACCAGTGCGCCGACGCGGGCAGCCAGCTGGTGTCGATCCGCCGAGCCGCATAAAGCGGCAGGCCGGACGAGCTTCCGAAGTAGTCCAGCCGGCCGACAACGATTTTTATGATCTCTGCCGCCACCCACATGCCGATGGCGAAATAGACCTCGCGCAGGCGGAACAGAACCGGGGTCAGGGCAAGCGCCAGCAGCGCCGCCCCGGCCCCGGACAACGGGACCATGATGTAGGGAGAGACAGGCAGGTCCCGTGTGACAGCAAACAAGAGGTACGCCCCGGTGGCGACAAAAGCGTGGTGGCCAAGCGACAGGAGGCCGCCATAACCCGCCAGCAGGTTCCAGCTTTGTGCGATGGCCAGCAGCACCAGCATTTCGGTCAGCAGCGCCAGCCCGCCTGCATTCAGCGCAAAAGGCGCGGCAGCAAGTGCAGTGAGCAAAAGGGCAAGAATAGCGCGGGTCATCGTGTCACCACCTTTCCGGCAAGCCCCTGCGGGCGGATGAGAAGAAAGACCAGCAGAAGCAGGTGCCCGTAGAGCAGCCCCGACGCCGGATCAAAGTAGAAGCCCGCCACATGCACCAGCGCCAGGGCGATGCCGCCAAGATAGCTGGCCCAGATTGAGCCAAGGCCGCCGATCACGATCACCTCAAAGGCGATGAGCAGCCGCTCCGCACCGGAAAACGGCGTGATCGAACTGCGTGAGGCCAGCAGCATTCCTGCCAGTGCCGCGCAGGCTGCGGAGACTGCCATGGCAATGGCAAAGATGCGTCGACGGCGGATTGCAAACAGCGCCACGGTTTCCGCATCATCCGAGGTTGCGCGCACCGCGCGCCCCAGCCGGGTCTTGCGCAGGACCAGATGCAACCCGCCGAACAGCGACAGCGACAGCAGGAAGATGCCCAGCGGCAGCCAGCCGATTGTCTGGCCTGCAATGGTGAGATTGGCGGTTTTGACCGCGCCAAGGTCGATGCTGCGGCTGTTGGCGCCATAAAGGCCGACCATGGCATTCTGCATCACTACCGACAGGCCGAATGTGACCAGAAGGGCAGGCATTGGATCGGGGCTCAGCACCCGGTTCAGCAGCTGGGTCTGCAGCAGCCAGCCAAAGGCGAAGGCGCCCGCGCAGACTAGCGGCATCAGCAGAAATGAGCTGACCGGCCAGTCCGCGCCGAGGGTGAACAGCGCCAGCGCGCCGGCAATGGCCAGCTCTCCATGAGCAATATTGGCAATCCGCATGACACCGAAGATCAGCGACAGCCCCAGCCCGAACAGCGCATAGAGCCCGCCCAGGAACAGCCCGTTCATCAGGATTTCTATGGCTGTGCTCATTGGTTCTCTCCGAAATAGGCCTGACTCACCTGCTCGAAACAGGCACCATCCGAAGCGCCTGCCAGCGACACTTGCCCGCCGAGCAGGCAGTAGAAACGGTCAGAGGCTGCCAGCGCCCTGCGGATATCCTGTTCGACCAGCACAATTGTGGTGCCGCGCGCCTTGAGGCCGGCCAAAGCCTCATACACCCGATCAACAATCACCGGCGCCAGCCCGAGGGAGGCCTCATCCACCAGCAAAAGCTCCGGGTTGGTCATCAGCGCGCGGCCGATGGCCACCATTTGCTGCTGGCCGCCCGACAGCAGACCTGCAGGTCGCTGCGCCATCGGCGCGATTTCGTCGAACAGCTGCAGCACCCGCGGCAGGGTCCAGTGGCCGCGCCGTCCGACATCGCCGCCGATCATCAGGTTTTCCGCCACGGTCAGGCTGGGAAACAGCCGACGGCCTTCCGGCACCATGGCAATGCCGCGCTGCGCCAGCGCGCCGGGATCCAGCGCCAGAATGTCCTGCCCGGCAAAGGTCAGCTGTCCCGCCTCGCGTGTGCCCAAGCCTGCAATCGCCCGCAGCAGCGTGGTCTTTCCCGCGCCATTGGCACCGATCAGCGCGACGGTCTCGCCCTTGGCTACATGCGCATCAATTCCAAACAGGGCCTGGAAATCGCCATAGCGCGCGGTCAGGTTCTGCATCTGCAACAGGGTCATGCCGCCGCCCCCAGATACAGCGCGCGCACCTGCGCGTCGGCGGCAACCACCTCCGGGCGGTCCTCAATCAGCTTGCGCCCCAGCGCCAGCATCATGATCCTGTCAGACGCTTCCTGCAGTGCGTGGGCGATATGCTCAATCCACAGGACCGCCAGCCCCGCTTCCTTCAGCCGCTTGACCAGCAGCACCATCTCGGCGGTTTCCTGATCGGTCAGCCCGCCGGACACCTCGTCCAGCAGGATTACTTTGGGGTCGGAGGCCAGCGCCTTTGCCAGTTCGAGCCGTTTGCGGTCCAACAACCGCAGCGCGGTGCCGGGATTGTTGCGGTGTGGTCCCAGACCGGTGATCTCCAGGATCTCCTCCACCCGCGCCCGTGCGGCCTTGGGCGCGATGCCGTGGCTTGCGTGCTGTGCCAGATAGAGTGTCTCTTGAACGCTGAGAGAGGCAAATGCGCGCGGCACCTGAAAGGCACGTGCCAGCCCGGCACGAACCCGCCCGGCTGTGTCCAGCCCGGTTACATCCCGCCCTGCCACATGGACCGATCCGCCATCGGCGCGTGTAACATCGGTCAGGAGATCAAAGAACGTGCTCTTGCCCGCGCCATTGCCCCCCATGATCCCAAGGCAGCTGCCCGGTGCGACGGTGACCGAGACATCCTTGATCACCCGCAGGCCGCCAAACGCCTTGCTGAGATTGCGTGCTTCCAACATGGCTCAGACCTTGGGCAGTGCGATGGTTTCGCTTTCGACGCGAATGTCAGGCGCGAGGGTGTTTTCGGTAATCACCAGTTCAAACGCATGCTTACCCGAGGACTTGCGCCACTGGCCGCCCGCCAGCTGGGTCTTCGCCACGTTTTTGACAGGGCTGGAGGCAAAATTCACCGGCCCCACAACCGTGTCCAGTTTTGTGGCAGCAAAGACGTCGCGGACTGCGGCGCGGTCCTTGGGGGCGCCGGACTGCACCAGCGCATCCAGGCCCACCTCGAACAGCGCGTGGCTGTAGCCCAGCGTCTGCACCCATTGCGCGTTGCTGTCTGCTTCCCAGGCGCCGGCCAGTTCGCGGGCGCTTTGCCCCGTGAAGGAAGAGGCGAAGGGCACATTCGGGGTCCACCAGACCTCAGTCGTCATGCCATCGCCGCGCGCGCCCATCGCTTCAATCGCCTGTGGGAACAGAAAGGCCGCCGCAAAGGTGCAGGCCTTTGGGGTGTAGCCCGCCTGCCCCGCCTGATTCCAGAAGGTGATCCAATGCGGCGGGAAGCCGAAGCCAGTCACAATATCGGCGCTTGCGTCGCGGAAGCGGCTGACCTGGGCGGAATAGTCATCCGCGTCGATCTTGAACATGCCGCCATCGGTACGCGAATACCCGCCCCGCTCGATGAAGCCCGGCAACCCCATCGCCGGATCGGCAAAGGCCTGTCCGACCGGGTTGTCGAGATAGAAATCGCCAACGCTCTTGTTGGTGTCGATCTGATCCCAAAGCCGCACAAAGGTGCTCATGGCGTCATCAGCCCCCCAGAAGAAATGGAAGGTCCAGGGAAAGCCCTGTTCGGGGTTGGAGCCGCGCGGGAACATCCAGGCTTGCCAGGGCTGCATCGTGCTCATCGTCGGGATGCCATGAATATCGGCGATCTCGCCCAAAGCCACCGCCGCATCGCCGTCGTTGATCAGCAGCATATCGACCTGATCGCGCAGGATCAGCTCATTGCCCGCAGAGATCGACCGGTTCATGTTGGACTGATTGTCCTTCACGATGATCTCGACTTCATGGGTGCTGCCGCCAGCGTTCAGCCCGCCCTCCAGCTGTTTGCGAATGCTGTCGACCATCCACTGATCCGATGTCCCGAACGAGGCGCGCGGTCCGCTCAGCGGCGAGATGAATCCGATCCGAACCTTCTTGGAGGCGGCGGTGGCAATGGACGGCATCGCGAGTGCGCCGGTTGCGGCGGCCGTTCCCGCCAGGAAACTGCGACGGCTGAAAGATGTGTTTCTGGTCATGGTGATCCTCCCTTTTCCAAAACGGTACGGAAGGGCCCGCGGCTCAGACATAGTGCATATGCACTATCATCGACCGGCTTGTTTACAGCTTTGCAGCGCTCGCAGGAACGTCGATGGAGCCACATGAAATCAGCGGCATAGCGAAGGAATGAAGGTGCCTGAAACGCTACGGGTGCAGCTCTAGCGCAGCTGGCTGCCCGCCAGTTGCAGCAGTTCGACTTTGCTGTGAACGCCGGTTTTCCGATAGATGGAGGCCGCCTGATTCCGCACGGTATTGACCGAAACGCCGACGTCTTCGGCAACCGCCCGCATCGTCGCGCCGGAAATCAGCAGCTCCGCAACATGGCGTTCCTTCGGGGACAGGCGGCTCAGGGGGCTGACCGGCTGTGCCGAAATCAGCCAAAGGTCGTCAGAGTAACGGGAGCGGCCGAAGGTCGTCCCGGAGGGCGCGGTGATCACAGTATGACCCGCCAGTTCCCGCATCATGGCCGTCGGCTTCTGCCCGGGCTCAAGCCCGTCTTTCACCGCCGCATTGAAGCCGGAAGAGCACAAGAACAATTCGCCCTCATGGTCCAGCAGCGCCCATTCGTTGCAGGGGTCCACCCGCAATCCTAGGTCCAGCTGTAAGCACATCGACAACGCCTGCTCCAGATGCCGTAGGATGGCCAGAAAATCCGCAGTCTCTGTGTCGGTAAAGGCTGGCTTCTGGCCATGCCGGTAAAGCGACATGAAAAAGTTGAACGGCCCTTCGCGCACCTTGCAATGGCCGTTCAGCATCTGGGTCAGATCGAATTCCTCGGCGAAGACCTTAAACCCGGGATCTGTCACAGCATCCTCGACCGACAGCGACCGGGCGTACCGTTTCAGGGAACGGCCGGTGCGCACAAAGGGGTCATTCACCAGATGCGCTTTGACCTTGGGCTCGAACCCCTCCGGCAGACCGCTGACCATCGTATGGACCATGGCTATCTTGCCGCCCCGGAACACCGACCAGCCCCACCAGGCGGAATCAAACACCGTAATGCCGCGCATCAGCCCGATCATGTACTGCTGGAAATGCAGCGGCGTGTGGGTGTTGGCCTTGTCCATCAGGCTCAGTACAAATTCACTCAGATCATAGCGGTTCATGGGGTCCGGGTATCCCGCGCCAAGCTGCCAAACACATAGTGCATCTGCACTATACAGCACCTCCCTTTCCCTGGCTAGCGTTGGCGTCAGCGCCCCGGGACTGCCTAGGGCATGCGCAAATCCAAGGGAGGATTACACCATGACTGCAACCCTGAAAGACGTGATCGCCGAGAAGTCGCGCCAGTTCGAGGCGGACTTTGCCGCTGGCGATGTCGCCGCGCTGGTGGAGGGCTACTACACCGCCGACCCGGTGGTGATTGGCCAGGGGATCGGGACCTTTACCGGGCGCGATGGTGCCTCAGCCTACTTCCTGGGCGCGGTGCAAGACATGAAGTTGGCCCAGCTCTCAACAACATCGGTGCAGCAAGAAGGCTGCAGCGCGATTGAGACAGGCCGCGTGGTACTGACGCCGCGGGCCGAGGGCGCAGGCGATATCCATCTGGCCTATGTGGTTGTCTGGCAGAACGGTGACGACGGCTGGAAGGTCCATATGGACTATTTCATGCCCGCCGCCTGACCTGCAGCCAAGGAGGACACCCTATGACATTTGAGATGACAATCGGCGGCGCGCCCGCGCCAGCTGCCGCCAGTTTCGACGTTGCCAACCCGGCAGGCGGGCTGGCAGGCCAAGCACCAAACGGAACGCTTGCGGACCTGGATCGTGCGGTGGCAGCCGCGCAAGCAGCCTTTGCCAGCTGGTCGCAGCTGCCCGACACCGAACTGCGGCGCTATTGCGAAGCCGTCACGGACAAGATCGCGGAGCACGCTGAGGAGCTCGCGCAGCTAATCACCGCCGAACAGGGCAAGCCGCTCAATGGCCTCGGATCACGTTTTGAGATGGGCGGAGCTCAGGCCTGGGCCGGTTACACCGCTCAGCTGTCGCTGCCGGTCAAAGTTCTGCAGGAAGACGCCGAAGGTCGGATTGAGCTGCATCGCAAACCGCTTGGTGTCGTCGGCTCGATCACCCCTTGGAACTACCCGGTGATGATTGCGATTTGGCACATTCTGCCCGCGCTGCGGACCGGCAATACCGTGGTGATCAAACCCTCGCCGCTGACTCCGCTCAGCACGCTGCGGCTTGTGGCTTTGCTGAACAAGGTGCTGCCAGCGGGAGTCCTAAATTGTGTCGCCAGCGACGACCAGGCTGACAATCTGGGGGCAGCAATGTCTGCCCATCCGGGGATCCGCAAAATTGTCTTCACCGGCTCTTGTGCAACGGGCGAGAAGATCATGGCCTCGGCCGCGCCGACAATGAAGCGGCTGACGCTGGAAATGGGCGGCAATGACGCGGGCATCGTGCTACCGGACGCCGATCCGCAAGCAATCGCCGAGGGGCTGTTCTGGGGCGCCTTCATCAACAACGGCCAGACCTGCGCTGCGCTGAAGCGCCTTTATGTGCATGAAGACATTCACGACGCAGTCTGTGCCGCGCTGGTGGAATTTGCCCGCACCATTCCTGTGGGTCCGGGATCCGACGAGTCCTCCATCCTTGGCCCGCTGCAAAATCCGATGCAGCACGCCAAGGTGTCCCGTCTCGTAGCCGCGGCCCGCGATAAAGGCCAGTTGCTGCTGGGCGGCAACCCTGGTGAAGGGCTGTTTTTTGAGCCGACCATCATTGCCGGCCTCGCCAATGGTGATGCGCTGGTGGATGAGGAGCAGTTCGGTCCAGCCCTGCCGGTTATCAAATTCCGTGACGTTGAGGAGGCGATTGCAGCCGCCAATGACAGCCCCAACGGGCTGGGCGGATCGGTCTGGTCCAGCGATATTGCCAAGGCGCGAACAGTGGCGGCACGACTGGAGTGCGGCTCAGTCTGGATCAACAAGCACGGGGCAATCCAGCCCAACGCGCCATTCGGCGGGGTGAAATCCTCCGGCCTCGGCGTGGAATTCGGCGAGGAAGGACTGGCAGAATACACCGATATCCAAGTGGTGTTCACCTGAACGGGCGGCCGGGGCCGCAGCCCCGGCCCTATCCTGCGTTGTCGTAGCGTTCCCGTGCAGTCATGATTTCCGGGTGCTTCTCTACCGCCCAGGCGGCCATCGCGCCGATAGGGTCAAACAAGGATCTGCCCAGCTCGGTAATGGCATAATCAACCCGCGGCGGGATCACCGGTGTGACCTTGCGCGCCACCAGCCCATCGCGTTCTAGCTGCCGCAGGGTCTGGGTCAGCATCCGCTGCGAAACATCGGGGATTGCCCGTTGAATTTCTGAAAACCGGTATTCCCCGTCCCGCAGCAACAGGATCACCAGCAGGCTCCATTTACCGCTGATCTGCGCCAGCACGGTTCGGATCGGGCAAAGATCCAGCCCCAGCTCTCGTTCGATTTCCTCACGCCGCTTCATGGATTTTCCTTAGTTACTAAAAAGTGCCTTCTTCCACATAGGAACCACACTTCTTAATAGTAACTTATGTGACCGACTCAGGCAACAGCCACGAAGGAGACTTGAATGACCATTTTCGAGAAAGCGGCAACAACAGCGGTGCTGGCCGCAGCCGTAGCAACCTCTGCAGCCGCTGATCCCGCAGAAAACAAGGCCACCGCCCGGGCTCTTCTTGAGCAGGGCCTCGTCAAAGGCGACCGCGAGTTTATCCGCGCGCATGTCGCCGAGAATTACATCCAGCACAACCCGCAGGCCGCCGATGGGCGCAAAGGGCTGCTGGGCTTTGTTGATTTTCTTGAGACCCTGGATCCGCCAGTGCAGGTCAACCCCATCCGGGTGTTCGGTGATGACAGCTTTGTGGTGATCCATCAGACAGCGGAATTCTTCGGCCCCAAGGTGATCATCGACCTGTTCCGCTTTGAAGACGGCAAGCTGGTAGAGCATTGGGATGCGATCCAGGATGAAGTGACTGAAACCGCCAGCGGCCGTTCCATGATTGATGGCACCACCGAAATCACAGATCTGGACAAGACCGAAGCCAACAAGGCACTGGTTACCGGCCTCGTCACCGACGTGCTGATGGGCGGCGACCTTGCCAGGATCGACGACTACATCCGCGCCGACTACATGCAGCACAATCCTTATGTGCCAGACACCCGCGACGGGCTGAAGGGGTTCATCGCCTATTTGGCCGAGAACGAAATCTCCTTCGGCTACACCGAACTGCACAACGTGGTGGCTGAAGGCAATTTCGTAATGACCCAAGCTGCAGGCATCTACGACGGCAAACCCACCGCTTTCTATGACCTCTGGCGCGTCGAGGACGGGCTGATCGCAGAGCATTGGGACGCGGTGCAGGAAATCCCCGCCGAATTCGCCCACGGCAACGGCATGTTTTGATTCACAACCCCTTTAACTTCACGTCCAACGGAAAGGATACGCAATGACCAAAATCCACCTTCTCAGCGCCCTCGCCGCTCTTGCCATCATGACAGGCGCAGCCGCTGCAGCAACTTACAAGACAGATCCTGGCCACACTGAGGTTCGCGTGGGCTGGAACCACGCCGGCGTCTCAATGCAGCACGGCGAATTCACTGCGGTCAGCGGCACGCTGGAACTGGATCCTGCAAACCCGGAGACCGCCAGCGTCACAGCGGCCATCGCAACGGACAGCTTCTTCTCCGGTGTCGAGGCGCTTGACCAGCATGCCAAAAGTCCGGATTTCCTGGACGCAGGCACCTATCCGGAGATCACCTTTACCAGCACCGGTGTAAAACTCACCGGTGAGGATACAGCCGAGATTACCGGCGATCTGACCTTGCACGGTGTCACCAAACCGGTGGTGCTTGAGGCCCGCCTGACACACTTTGGCGCGCATCCGGTCGGTCAGTTCTTTGATTACTACAAAGGCGACTGGGTGGCTTTCTCCGCGTCGGGCACAATCGACCCGGCAGATTTCGGCGTCGGCAGCAGCATCCCGGTGGGCCAGCTGACCATCGAAATCGACACCGAGCTTAAAGCAGCCGAATAAGCTCAGGTCTCAATATACCAAATGTTCCGACACCTGGGCGCCAGCTTCGGGGTCGGAGTCTGCACATCAGACTGGTAGATTCAGCGAGACGGTCCATAATGGAGGATATCCACCATGGAATTGGTCACAGCTTGCGGCTGCGAACCAAGGGTTCGCGAAATGCCTGAAGCCGACATCCAATGTGCTGTTCAGTTGTTGACCATTCAGAACGTAGGTAATCACTTGCGTTTTAATGCGCTGCAGCAAGCTTAGCGAGCGTTCTAAGTTAAAGGAGCCGCACAGCTGCAACGCATTCTAAGGTTCTTCAAGCGACTGGACACCCTAAGCAGAGGTGGTTCAGGTGGTTTGAACAGTTTCCGGCCGTTTCGTAGGTAGATTTCCCGCTCGATTATGCTGCGACCGGGATTTGTCGCAACGGTTTGAGATAGGCCTGATCGGGCGTCTGCCCGTCCAGCGATGAGTGGGGCCTCCTACTGTTATACGGCACAGGCTCTCGCGGGCTGCTGACACGCTTTGATACGCGCGCAGGTAGACCTCCTCGTATTTGATCGTCCGCCACAGCCGTTCGACAAAGACGTTGTCCCGCCACGCACCTTTGCCGTCCATGCTGATCTGGATGCCCGCGTCCTTCAGCGTCTTGATGAAGTCGATGGACGTGAACTGGCTGCCCTGATCCGTGTTCATGATCTCCGGCTTGCCATGACGGCGCATGGCATCAATCAAGGCCTCGATGCCAGGGCCGGTTTCCAGTGTTGTCGACAACCGCCAGGCCAGAATCTTTCGGCTGAACCAGTCCAGCACCGCAACGAGATAAACAAATCCGCGCGCCACGGGGATGTAGGTAATGTCCATCGCCCAGACCTGGTTTGGCCGTGTCACAGCATGCGTTCTTAGCAGACCGGCCTTGGCGAGCGCTTCGCCTAAAAAATCGTTTTCCAGCGTCAACTGGCCTATCTTCGCGTGCAACGATTTGACATCGATCTCGGGCTCCTTCGTCCCAGCACGCTGCCGGATCAGGAGCGGAAAATCCACCTAGCTCAACTGTCCATATTTCTCGGGCCAAATCTAATGGCCGCTCTATCTCTCTTCGCAAAGATCAGGGAAAAGCTGCTCTGGCGTAGTTTGCAAAGCGTCCGCCAAAGCCTGCTCAATCTTCGCAGATCGACACATTCTTTTTCTTACCAAAGTGACAGCAGAGTCAGTCACGCCCAATTCGCGGGCGATCTTTGCGAGATAGCTTCCCCGGACGCGAAGATCGGCCCTGAGGCGTTCATGTCGATCTAACTGTTGTATTGTGGGCTGACGCATGTTGGCACAATTTCGCAGCGCAAGTTTTAGGACAACACGGAACGCCAGCGAGCAGTGTTCGGATGCTGGGTGAATGTTGCGGCGGAAGAGTTCGGCCGGGACTCTGTTGGGTCAATGATGTGACGGAAAAGTCAAACACCTCTTACGTCATACAAATGGGGGAAGTGGCGGACCGAGGAGGATTCGAACCCCCGACCCCTTGATTCGTAGTCAAGTACTCTATCCAGCTGAGCTATCGGTCCACTGCGGCGGGGTTTAAGCGTAGCGGCGCGGGGGTGCAAGTCAAAAGCGAGGGGTCGGCCCTTTTTTTGGCTGACCCCTGAAACGGCTTCTTACCCGGATCAATCAGAACCCCAGTTTGGACCGGGTCTGTTGAACCTGGGCCTGGAATTTATACCCACGGACGAGACCTGCGTCTTTCCCCATCGGCCACCATTCGGGATCGTTCGGCCAGCTTCGCCAGATGACACCCCAGGCGTCAACCACATGGCTGATGCAGGATTTGTCGTTCGCGCTGGCTCCGGCACGGCGTCCGCTTGGGTAGTACCAAATGAGATCCTGGCACATCTGCCCGTTTGTATCGACCGCCCAGGTTCCTGCGCCCAGGTTGTCGCTTTGGTCGGCACACCAGGCGCGCGCCTGACCGCCCGGTGCGAAATAGATGCCTCCGCCGCAGTTGTTGGTCCAGAGTTCAGTCTTTCCCGAGTATATTTTTGCAATTTTCTGCGGATTGGCAGTTTTTGCACTGCGCGGCAACGGGTCTGCGGATGTTACCGCAGGTAGAGTGCAAAGCAGCGCCGCAGCAATCAGGTTACGTTTAACACTAGTCATCATTTACCTCCTCGGGTCTACCTGGGATCTGTCATCTTGATCTGCTGAACCGCTCTCCAGGCGCGAAGCTTGGAGCGTCAGTATATCAGAACAAGAAGTGATCGGCGTCCTGCAACTCTGTGTATGTCATGTTTTCGACGAGCACGGTGACATCGGCAAAATAGATAGCCGCGTCATCGCCGACTTGACCAAAATCGACATCCTGCATGCTCTCCGCTCCGCGGCCAAGCTTGATGCGGTCCACCCCCGCCTCAAAATCGGTGATGCGATCAGTGTGATCGCCCTCATTGAAGATAAAGATATCCGCCCCCGCTCCGCCGATCATCACGTCATCACCGGCCCCGCCAAATAGCCGGTCCACACCGGCGCCGCCACGAATCGTGTCGTTGCCAGCCCCACCGATCAAACGATCGTTGCCCCGGCCGCCCCCAATGAAATCGTCACCAAGACCGCCAAAGATACGGTCACGGCCGATGCCGCCGCGCAGGATATCGTCGCCGCCGTTCCCGTGGAGCGTATCTGCACCGGAGCCTCCGCGGAGGTTGTCGATCCCCAGACCACCCGTCACGAAATCATTACCCCCGCCGGCAGCGACCGTGTCGTTTCCGGCGCCAAGTGAAATGCGATCGCCGCCGCCATAGGTACGGATGGCAGTCACATTGCTGTTGAGGAGGGCAGTGATCTCGTCGTCACCAGAGAGCAGCTCACGGGCCAAATCGTCGGCAGGCAATGAGGCAAAGCGATCAAAGGTCATCGAGATATTGGAAACCGATACGATGGGCGCGCCGTTCAGGGAGTGGTCCATCGAGTAGATCTGCCAATCCGCCTGGTCCTCGCTGGAAAAATCCCCGCCGAGGCGCAGCACGGATCCATCGGCGCCCGTCTGTTCAAGCTCGGTGGCAGAAACAACGGTACCGAACGAGTCGCGCGAGGTTTCAAAGCTGTCAAAGGCCAGATAGTTACTCAGTGAAGATACGCCTGGAAACGACGCAACGAATACATTTGCCATTGTGGGCTCTCTTTCACACTGGTTGGAACGATTTGACTAAAAGCTGATAGGTTTATTCGGCGCTGCGGGCAAATATTTGGCGCCTTAACCATATTAACGGACTGTTAATGGGCGTCTGCGGCGTACAAACGACGAAATTTCGTGCGACTGTTTCCAATGCCGCCATGGAACGACCCGCGCTCTCCGCTCTAGGGGGAACACCGATTCTCTTGGTTCAGGTCGTTTTTCTTATCTCGATTCAGCCGGCGGTCTTCTGCGCCAATGCGTCACCTCGATGCGCTGTTTTTCGCCGCTGGGGTGCTCAGTATAGCAGTCAGAACCGCCGATTCCCGTCCACCCTCTGATAGGTTCTTGCTATGCGGAATGCGCATCCCCCGAGGTGATTGCGCCAACAAATGCCCCATAAGTTTTTGAAATATTTTTGAAAAACAAGCTATACGCATTTTGCATAGCCGCTTTGCAATCGGCATTGGATTGTTCGCGACCCCTGCGATACCGATGAAGTAACAATACAGTAACGGGAGGACGAATAATGAAACATTTTGCGAGTACGCTCGCTGTTGCCACTCTGACGGCAACCCTGAGCACGGCCGCGATGGCCGAGGTGACCATCAAGGTCGCCTATGACGCTGATCCGGTTTCGCTGGATCCGCATGAGCAGCTTTCCGGCGGCACGCTGCAGCTGTCGCACATGGTATTTGATCCGCTGGTCCGTTGGACCAAGGATCTGCAGTTCGCTCCGCGGCTGGCAGAAAGCTGGGAGCAGATTGATGAAACCACAATGCGGTTCAAGCTGCGCGACGGTGTCACGTTCCACAGCGGCAACCCGCTGACCTCGGCAGATGTTGACTGGACGTTTGATCGTCTGAAGTCCAGCCCTGATTTCAAGGGTATCTTCGCGTCTTTCACTGACGTCGAAGTCATCGACGAGCTGACTTTCGACCTGAAGACCTCCGAGCCGTATCCGCTGGTCCTGCACACGGCGACCTACATCTTCCCGATGGACAGCCAGTTTTACTCCGGCACCACCGAGGATGGCAAAGAAAAGGCTGAGCTGGTCAAGCACGGCGACAGCTTTGCATCGCGCAACCTGTCCGGCACCGGCCCCTTCACGGTCACCGAGCGTGAACAGGGCGTGAAAGTCGTCTTTGATCGCTTTGATGGCTACTGGGACACCGCTTCCGAAGGCAACGTCGACAAGATTATCCTGACGCCGATCAAGGAAGACCCGACACGTGTCGCAGCCCTGCTGTCTGGTGACGTTGATTTTATCGCACCGGTTCCGCCGACTGATCTGAAGCGTGTCGAAGAACACGAAGGCACCACCCTGATCACCGAACCCGGCACCCGTATCATCACGTTCCAACTGAACCAGAACCGTGTTGAAGCGTTCAAAGACGCACGTGTTCGCAAGGCGATCGACTATGCGGTGAACAACGCCGGCATCGTGGATCGCATTATGCGCGGCTTTGGCACCGTTGGCGCCCAGGCAAGCCCGGCCGGCTATCTCGGCTATGACGAGAGCCTGACCCCGCGCTTTGACGTTGAAAAAGCCAAGGCTCTGATGGCCGAAGCTGGTTACGCCGATGGTTTCTCGGTCACCATGATGGCGCCGAACAACCGCTATGTGAACGACGATAAAATCGCTCAGGCCGTTGCTTCGATGCTGGCAAAGATCAACATCAAAGTTGACCTGCAGACCATGCCCAAAGCGCAGTACTGGCCGACATTTGACGAACGCGCTGCCGACATGATGATGATCGGCTGGCACTCCGACACCGAAGACTCCGCGAACTTCCACCAGTTCCTGACGCATTGCCCGGACGAAGCCACCGGCAACGGTCAGTACAATTCCGGCAACTACTGCAACCCGGAAGCCGATGCTCTGATGGCTGAAGCCAATGCGACAACCGATCAGGCGAAACGTGGCGAACTGCTGCGCAAGCTGGAAGGCATCCTTTATGAAGACGCGGCCTTCATTCCGCTGCACTGGCAGAACCTGGCCTGGGGTGCTCGTGATGGTGTCCACGCTGAGAAGATCGTGAACGCTCTGAACTTCCCCTACTTCGGCGATCTGAAAGTAGACTGATAACTCTTAGGCCGGGGCGGCGTCGCTGCCCCGGCCGATTTGCCACCAATTCCCAGATTTTCACCACTTCTTTATGGGCATGTCCCTGCCGCCCGTCGGGCGTCAATGGCGTTGTGCCCATCAACAAGTGACTGATACAAGGTAACTCCAACATGCTCGCCTACCTCGTGAAACGCGTGTTTCAGGCTATCGCGGTGATGTTTGCCATCTCGCTGATCGGCTTTGCCATCCAGGACAATCTCGGCGACCCCCTGCGCGAACTGGTTGGTCAGTCCGTTTCGGAAGAGGTCCGCCAGCAACTGCGCGACGAACTGGGTCTGAACGACAGTTTCGTGACACAGTACATCCGATTTCTTGGAAATGCCCTTCAGGGCGACCTCGGCACCAGCTATTTCTTCAAAGAACCCGCGCTCGACGTGATCCTGAAGAAGCTGCCCGCCACTTTGGAACTGGTTATGGGTGCAACCCTGATCATCGTCGGCCTCTCCGTACCCTTGGGCGTTTATACAGCGATCAAACCGAATGCGTTCTTCAGCCGCTTGATCATGGGAGTCTCGATTGTCGGTATCTCGATCCCGGTTTTCCTGACCGCAATCCTGATGATTTTTGTCTTCTCGGTGGAACTCGGATGGTTCCCATCTTACGGGCGGGGCGATGTGGTGCATGTCTTTGGCTATTGGGAAACTAATTTTGCGACCGCAGATGGCTGGGTGCACATCCTGCTGCCTTCGGTCGCGCTGGCATCGATCATGCTGCCGCTGTTCGTACGCCTGATCCGGGCTGAGATGATGGAAGTGCTGCAAAGCGAATACGTGAAATATGCCCGAGCCAAGGGCATCCGCCCCGGACGCATCTATTTTGTGCATGCGCTGAAGAATACCTTGTTGCCGGTGATCACCGTTGGTGGTGTGCAGATCGGAACTATGGTCGCCTACACTATTCTGACGGAGACCGTCTTCCAGTGGCCAGGCATGGGGTTCATGTTCCTTGAGGCGGTGAACCGCGTCGATACCCCGTTGATCGTGGCATATCTCATCATTGTGGGCTTCATCTTTGTGGTGACCAACACAATCGTCGACCTGATCTATGGGCTCGTCAATCCAACAGTCAATATTGCGAGGATGGGCGCATGAGTAGCCTTAGTACAAACCAAACCACCCCGTCGCGGTTTAGTCGCCTGTGGAACTCCAACATGGGCTACAGCTTCCGGCGCAACCCCGTGGCTATGGTGTCCTTTGCGGTGTTCATGGTCATCACCCTCGCCTCGATCCTGGCACCGGTGCTGGCACCGTTTGATCCCTATGATCCGGCCCAGATCGACATTATGAACAGCGAATACCCGCCAGCCTGGATTGACGGAGCCGACCCCCAGTTCGTGTTTGGCACCGATGATCAGGGACGGGATCTGTGGTCGACGATCCTCTACGGCACCCGCCTGTCCCTGCTGATCGGTCTTTGCGCCGTCGCCTTGCAAGCCTTCCTCGGGATCTCAATCGGGTTGGTGGCCGGCTATGTCGGTGGGCGGCTCGACAGCCTTCTGATGCGCTTTGCCGATATCCAGCTGTCTTTCTCGACGTTGATGGTCGCTATCATCTTCCTCGCGGTGACACAGGCGATGTTTGGCAGCGAGACCTTCAACCAATATGCGATCTACTTCCTGATCGCAGTGATCGGCGTCGCCGAATGGCCGCAATATGCCCGAACGGTACGCGCCACTGTTCTTGCTGAGAAAAAGAAGGAATATATCGACAGCGCCCGCGTGCTGGGCTTCGGCCCGATGCGGATTATGGTGCGGCATATTCTGCCGAACTCGCTGTCGCCGATCTTTGTGATTTCGACGGTGCAGGTGGCGAATGCGATTATTTCCGAGGCGTCACTCAGCTTCCTGGGTCTTGGGATGCCCCCCAGTCAGCCCTCGCTCGGATCGCTGATCTCCTCCGGTTTTGATTATATCTTCTCCGGCAGCTGGTGGATCACCGCCATCCCCGGTGTGGTTCTCGTTGTCCTCGTTCTTGTCATCAACCTCTTGGGTGACTGGATGCGTGACGTGCTGAACCCGAAACTCTACAAAGGATAATAGCGATGTCGTTGCTTTCCGTTCGCGACCTCACGGTCAAATTTGCGATGCGTGATCACACCGTCACCGCATTGAACCAGATTTCCTTCGACCTTGGAAAAGGAGAGCGTCTGGGCATCGTAGGTGAATCCGGGGCCGGTAAATCCATCACCGGTTTCTCTCTGATGAACCTTCTCAGCCGGCCCGGATATATCGACAGTGGTGAGATCCTTTTTGGTGGCAAGGATATCGTCAAACTGTCCGACGCCGAGATGCGTACGATCCGTGGCAATCGCATGGCGATGATCTTTCAGGATCCGATGGTCACTCTGAACCCGGTCCTGACGATCGGCCAGCAAATGGTCGAAACGCTCAAGGCGCACCGCTCGCTCAGCCAGTCTGAAGCGGAACAGATCGCTATTCTGAAGTTGCGGGAGGTCTATATCCCCTCGCCCGAAGAACGGCTGAACCAATATCCCCACGAGCTGTCCGGCGGCATGCGGCAACGGATCATCATCGCGATGGCGCTGCTTCTGGATCCGGAGCTGATCATCGCAGATGAACCGACAACTGCGCTGGATGTGACAATTCAGGCGGACATCATGGAGTTGCTGCTCGAACTCTGCCAGTCCAACAAGGTTGGCCTGATCCTGATCACTCATGATCTTGGCGTGGTCAGTCAGATGACCGAGCGCACCCTCGTCATGTACGCCGGTCGTCTGATCGAGGCAGGTCCGACGCGCGAGATTATCAACGACCCGCAACACCCCTATACCCAAGGGCTGATCAACGCGTTGCCGCAACAGACCCTGCCCGGCCAACGACTGAAACAGATCCCGGGCAACATGCCGGGGCTGACATCCATCCCCCCCGGCTGTCCCTTCAGCCCTCGCTGCGAATATGCTGTCGACCACTGCCGCAAGGTGTTGCCGGAAACAGTAAGCTATCGCCAGGTTGAGGTCGCCTGCCACGAAGTCTCCCGCCTGCAGAATACCAGCCTTGAGGAGGCAAGCGTATGACAACCCAGATACAAGACAGCAAACCTTTGCTTGAGCTGAAGAATCTTGAGAAACGCTTTGAATTGGATCGCGGGTTTCTAGAAACCATCAAGCTGCGCGGTGGTCGCATCACCCGTGAGAAACGCGCGGTGCATGCGGTCAACAATGTCTCGCTCACCGCCGACCGTGGCGAAGCGCTGTGTATTGTTGGTGAATCCGGCTGCGGAAAATCTACTGTAGCGCGGCTGGTTGCCGGGCTGCTGACGCCCAGCGGCGGCGAAATCCACTATGATGGTGAACGGATCGACGATCGCTCCCGCGGGGAAATGATGCCCCTGCGCAAGAAGATGCAAATGATCTTTCAGAATCCCTATGCCTCCCTGAACCCGCGCATGACCATCCAGCAGGCGTTGGAAGAACCCGTTCGCCACCACAATCCGTCGCTGTCGCGTGGCGAAGTGCGTGATAAAGTGTCGGAGGTCATGCGGTCTGTTGGTGTGGATCCGAGCTGGTCCAGCCGCTATCCGCATGAATTCTCGGGTGGCCAGCGCCAGCGGATCGCAATCGCCCGGGCATTGACTGTCGACCCCGAGTTCATCATCGCGGATGAACCGATTTCGGCACTGGATGTCTCGATCCAGGCACAGGTTCTGAACCTGATGCTGGAAGCCAAGGACCAGCGGGGACTGACCTATTTCTTCATCACCCACGACCTCAGCGTGGTGGAGCATTTCGGGACGCGCGTTGCGGTGCTCTATCTTGGTACGCTGTGTGAGTTGGCCGATACCCGGACATTGTTTGAAAACCCCAAACACCCCTATACCAAGGCGCTGTTGTCCGCGGTGCCACAGCTCAAGGATGAAGGGCCAAGTCACATCCGGCTGCAGGGCGAAATCCCGACACCCATCAACTTGCCTCAAGGTTGCCCCTTTCAAACGCGCTGCGCATTTGCGAATGCTAGATGTCGCGAGTCGCGTCCGCGTCCACTACGGCAAGCAGATGGCAGCACCGTTGCCTGCCACGCGGTCGAAGAGAACCGGCTCGACGGCTAAACACCGGGACCCCCGGCCCACTGGATGACCCCAGAACGGACCTAGGCAAGTTGGATATAATCTGGCTCAGAGACTTTGAAGCGCTGACAACGCACAAGAATTTTTCGCGTGCTGCAGAAGAGCGGAATGTCAGCCAACCCGCATTCTCCAGGCGTATCCGCGCCCTGGAGGATGAGGTTGGTGTGAAGCTGATCAATCGACAGACCTTCCCGCTGTCGCTGACGCCTGCGGGGGATGTGTTTCTATCGCAGGCCAAAATCATCCTACGCACCTACTCCGAGACGCTGGAACGCTGCCAAACGATTGATGCTGCCGGGGAAAATGTCATCCGCTTTGCGTCATCTCAGTCGCTTTACATGACCCATTTCCGGGACCATATCGAACCGTTGATGGAGGCCGGCGGGTTGGATGTCGATCTCAACTCCACCAGTTGGGCGGCAGATCAATTCGTCACTGCCTTGCAGCAGCGCTATTGCGACGTGATCCTGACCTACTGGCATCCCGCAATGGATTTCCTGTCGCCGCTGGAGGTCAGCAAATGCGATTACTTGACGCTATCAGAGGATGAATTCATCCCGGTGTCAAAAACGGATGCAGGTGGACACCCGCTTTTCCACCTCGGCCGCGATACCAAACGACAGATTCCGCTGCTGTCCTATGGCAGCGCATCCGCGCTGAGATCGGTTCTGGATCACACCTTGCGCCAGCAAATCTCGCCTCCAAATCTGCTGGTTGTAAACCAGAACTCTCTCGCGAACTCGGTCAAGGCGATGATCCTGGAGGGGTTCGGCCTCGGCTGGCTGCCGCGCAAGCTGTGCGAGGATGAATTGAGCGATGGGCGTCTGGCGCTTGCCGGCGGAGAGTCGTTTGTCACGCCAATTTCGGTTCGTCTGTACCGCGAGACCGAGAATACCAAACCCACATTGAATAGCCTTTGGCGCAAGATGGGCAACAGTGCAGCGATCGTCGGCTGACAACAACAACGCGCGGACTGTTATCTGACTGTTACGGGTCGGCCTCATGCTAGGAATGTTTTGAACCCCTCGCAATCCAGGGCAGGCAAAAAGGCGCTCGCCATGACGTTTCTCTCCTAACCGGCGGAATACAGCCCAACTCATCCATTGCGGGTGTTTCTGTTTTGACTTCTCGCAAAGAGGGCATAAAAGTTGTCTCGCGCGCGTCAGCCAGGGGTGGTGGCGCGCCATCTAATAGAGGCGCAGGCATTCGATGCGCCCTATGGCATTTGAAGGGGTAACCATGGATATCAGTCAACTCAAGACCTTTGTCACAGTGGCAAGGGAAGGCAGTATCACGCGCGCGTCCGAGCTGTTGTTTCGCAGTCAACCGGCCGTCAGCGCCCATATCAAAACGATGGAAGACACGCTGGGCCTGACACTATTCCAGCGTACACCGCGCGGGATGAGTGTCACCACCGACGGACAGCGGCTTCTGGTAGAGGCTAGGCAGCTGCTTGATAATCATCAGAAATTTCTGGAAGAGGCCTCCCGGTTGCGTGGGCGTTTGGCCGGCCAGCTGCGAGTTGGCGCCGGGCGCAACCTGGGGTCGACCGAGGTGAGCCGCCTGCTCGCTGATCTTTCAAAGAACTTTCCAGATCTCGAAGTTGCCCTGCAACATGGCACATCTTCAAGTGTGTTGGACGATATCCGCAATGGTCGCCTGGATGCAGGTTTCTTTATCGACCCTGACGAAGCCCAGAATGACCTTGAAACCCTCGAAATATCGCGTTTCAGCGTCTACCTTGCGGCCGCTCCTGATCTGGTCCCGCCGGGTCCGGACCTTGACTGGGACAAGCTGGAGGCTATGCCTTGGATCTACCCCACTTATAGTTCGTGTTGTGGACGCATCGCGGAGCGCCTGTTTAAGGAAAACCGCATTCAACCCGCCCGGATCATCAATGTCGATGATGAGACTATTACACGCGCCTTGATCGCAAGCGGTGCTGGCATCGGTCTGGTTCACGTCAGCAGCGCAGGAACCGAACCCCCGAGTGGAGAGATCGCTCTGCTGCGAGAAGTCCGCAAATCGACACGCGTTCTCTTCGCTCATCTCGCCAACCGCACTCAAGACCCCATCATCAGCGCCGTTCGCGATCTGCTGGATACAGATAGGATGGCCATCTCGGCCTGACCAGCTCTATTGCCAGCCAAATGGTTTCACCCGTTGAGCCAGCATCACAAATAGAAGCCACCTTATTTCATCAAAATACTATATTGATGAAACCATAATGAGACGTAAGGTTTCATTATATGTAGCAGCGCGATTCTATATCAGCCGAAAATGTTAGATGCTAACTTCCCAGACAGGAGAACCTCAGTGGACCGCAAACTCTATAGCCTTTGTGGCGAAGATCGTAAACGTCACTATTCGCCACATGTCTGGAAAGTCATCATGGCTTTAGAGCACAAGAATTTGAAATATAATCTTGTCCCTGTTTCATTTGGCGACATCACTGCTATTGAGGATGGTCGCTTTACCAGTGTGCCCGTCTTGCGTGATGGAGAAACGGTGCTGGGAGAAAGTTTTGATATCGCTCGGTATCTGGATGAAACCTATACCGATACTCCCAATCTTTTTGATGGCAAGGGAGCGATCGCTTTGACCTGTTTTGTCGAAAGCTACTGCAAAACGGTCCTTCATCCCAGCCTTGCCACGATTGCTGTCATGGATATGCACAACCTGATGTCGCCCGATGACCAAGCCTATTTCCGCGCTGCCCGTGAGCGCAGGTTTGGCATGCCACTGGAAGCCATGGCCGAAGGCGCCGACGGCGAACGCGCAGCGCTGCCAGAGAAACTAGCGCCTGTCCGTGACTTGCTCGGAACGCAGGATTGGTTGTCAGGCACAACGCCTGCCTACGCCGACTACACGCTCTTTGGAACACTGCAATGGTGTAACGTCTGCACATCTAACCCGTTGCTCGAGCGTGATGATATCGTTGGCAGCTGGTTTGAGCGCTGTCTCGACCTCTTCGACGGGATTGGTCGCGACCCGACCCGGTCCAGCTGAGACCGAAACCGGCTGTCGGCTTCCTCTCATCGACGACCGTCACCGCTATAATACTGCCTGCACGTCGGGAAGCTCGCCCGGCGTGCGAGATATGGCGCGCAGCTACAGCCTGTTTCCAGACCGTGGGATGGAGGCGGGCTGCTTCGGTTTTTATGCACCACCTTACTGGTCAGGCCTGTCTGGAAGATTTCCGCCTGTAAGTGATCGAGCCTCAGCTATAACCGCGTGAGCTGAGCGACCAGTTTCCTGCTTTTCATGCCATTATTCGAGTTATGGACTGTTCCTCACCATAGCTGAGGAACAGCATCAGTTTTTTCGAATTGTTCGGCGAAGCCATTGCCGCTTCGATGATGTCAGTGAAATGAGATTCGGCGAGCGCATATGAAGTAGAGTTGCCGCGATAAAAGGCAAATATCAAAGTCACATATAAATTATAGTTCGAGTAGATGCTCAAATACCTATTTGAGCAAATGGATGAAATTTGGTCATTGCAAAATTAGCATCGACACATAGCGGAAAAGATACGCAATGGATCTCCAAATCGAAAACAGCATTAACGATGATTATATTCCGCAATCTGAAACCTTTGGTTGGGTTAAACAGATCCATACGCTTGGCCCTACCGGAACGAATTGTGAGCGAGCAGCTATTTCCTGGGCATTACGTCGGTGTCACGGCGCGTCGGTGAAATTGCACCGGACGATGGAACAGGCCGCTGAGAGTGTAGCCTGCCAGGACGGAGCTGTATTGGTCGGGGTTGTCGCCTACCCCCATCTCCACTCCATCATCTACGCACACATCCAGAAAATGAAATTGCTGGATGTATTTATCATGAATACCGACAACATGGTTCTCGCCTCCCGCACCGGGGCTGAGCCAATGACCTGCGCCACCCATCCTGCGCCCGAAAAACTGCTCCCGGCCACGGTTGAGCGACGCTTTGTCTCCAGCAATGTCATCGCGGCACGCGACTGCGCGGCGGGCAATGTCGACGGCTGCATCACCACGCTTTGCGCGGCCGAGAAATTCGGCCTTTCCATCCTGCGGAAATTCGGCCCCGTCCCGATGGGCTTTACAATCCACGGACCGCTGGAAAAGCGGGCCTGCCAGGATTGCACCCAACACGCCTGAACCCTCGCTACATCGAACCCCAATAGGAGAGACCCCATGTCCAACAAAGCCTTCGAAACACCCGTAGAAATTCGTTACCGCGATACCGACTCGATGGGTCACGTCAGCAGCCCCGTCTATTATGACTACATGCAGTCGGCATATCTGGAATACATGCACGACCTCCTAGAGCTGCCCAAATCCGAAAAGCTGCCGCATATCATGGTCAAGACATCCTGCGATTACATCTCGCAGGCGCTCTACGGTGACAATCTGGTGGTCTGCAGCCGTGTGGTCAGCTTCGGCGGCAAGAGCTTTGAGATGGAGCATGTGATGCACATTGATGATGCAGATCGTCGCGTGGTCGCCAATGCCAAGTCTGTTCATGTCATGTTCGATTACGACAAGCAGGCCACCTACCCCGTGCCGGATGCCTTCAAAGAAGCTGTTGCTGCGTTTCAGGAAAGCGCCTGACCCCCTGTATTGAGGACGATGATATGAATTTGGAATGGACAGCCGAACAGCAGCAGACCCGAACTGCCTTTGCCGCGATCGGCAAAATGGCCGACCGGGACGAACTGCACCTTGGCCGCCGTGCGTTTGACCAGCGGACCTGGGATCGGCTGACCGCCGCAGGTCTGTGGCGGATGATCGTACCACGCGAATATGGTGGCGATGGCCGGGACTGGTGGGGCTTCACCGCTGCGTTGGAGGGGCTTGCCGCCACTCTGCGCACCCCTGGCATGTTGCTTTCGGTGATCGCCCAGGCAGGCATGGTGCGGGCGCTCGATCTTTACGGCAGCGACAGCCAGAAGCGCGAATATCTGGGCCGTATCCTCAATGGAGAGCTGAGCGCTACCGCGATTGCTGATCCGGATACTGGCACCGATGTACGTGCGACTTCCTCCTTGCTGACCCCCGGCCCGAATGAGACATTCCGTCTGAGCGGGGCAAAATACAATATCGCACATGCGCCGGTCGCAAGTTTCATTCTTGTGGTCTGCAAGCTGAGTGATCACGGCCGTGAAGGTATCTCATTGGTCCTGCTGGATGCCGACAGCCCCGGCCTCAAAATTGGCGCACAGGATCGCAAGCTTGGCAATCTGGACCTGCCGACCGGTCAGATGACTTTTGACGATGTTCCGCTGCACTACGGCCATCTTCTGGGAGAACCGGGAGCCGGGCTTCGCAATCTGGTCAATATCGTCTCGATGGGGCGCCTCTACTACGGGTTGGTGGCGGCCTGGCTCATCGAACCAATGCTTGCCGAAGCCTTTGATTTCTCTAAGAAACGCAAGACCTTCGACGTGCCGATTATCGAACATCAATACATCCAGAAGAAGCTGACGGATATCCGTATCGGCACGGAAAGTGCAAAATGGGTGTCCTACGCCGCCCTGCACCAGCTGCTGAGCGGTGCGCCTGAGGCCGCGATGACCTGCTCGATCTCGAAACTGGTCGGTGCAGATACGATCGTGGAAGGCGCAATGGAGTTGATGAAGCTCTATGGCAGCAAAGGCTACCACGAGGGCCAGGTGACCACATTCCTGCGGGACGCACTGGCATTTTGCAGCGTTGGCGGCACCGAGGAAATGCACCGTCGCAACATATTTGGCCAGATGACGCGGCTGCATGCAAAAGCCCGGAAAGTCGCAGAGTCTACGACGTCGAAAACTCTAGAGCCCGCATAGCTGCGGGTGACTATTCAATGCACACTACTTGGAGAGAGATGATGCCCTCATCCACCTGCGCGACCGGCCTGCGCGTGTTCCCGTCTGCCGCCCTCGCCCTGGTCCTGATGTCTCTACCAGCCGTAGCGGTTGATAAACCGCAGGAGCAGGCCGTAAACCGCGTCGTCAATACCATTGATTGGGGCGCGGCCAATACCGCGCAAGCGGATGCAAGCAAGAGCGACCAGCGATTGATCGCCGCATTTATCGACACCGCTCCTGCCGGACTGGACGATGTGACCTTGCCCGTCCTTATCCTCGGTACCGATGCAAAGGTTGAACTGCCCGCGTTTCGCGGCCAGGAAAATGCCTATAGCGCCTACTATCGGCTGGATGGCGCCCAGCTCAGTGTGATGGGCGCTCGTACACTTCTGACAGAGGTTCCGGGCCTGTCATTCAAACATGAGGCCCGTAAATATGAGTCCACCGGCGACGGTGCAGATCATATGTTCAGCCGATTTGGCGGTTTCTATACCTTGCGGATCACCTGTGATGCCCCAACCGAAGATGTGCGCTGTATTGAACCCGGTTATCTCGCCGAACTGGCGCAGACCGTCACTGTTGTGAAGGGGGCGGTACAATGATGCTTCGCGCAAATAGGCTGGCGGCTACCGCCTTCGCCATTGCAATGCTTGCCGCCGTTTCACAGGCACAGGCGGACGATCGGTTCAAGGCGCCGGGCGACCTGATCAAGGATACCGGGGTTGGCCTGTCAATTGGTGCCGTTCTTTATCCAGAGATGCGTTTCCCGCTGGAGGATGGCCCGGCCTATGCCAACTCCCATGTCTACGCACCCGGTGGTTTCAAGGGCAACGGCGGAAGCCAGTGCGACACTGTCAACTACAGCTATCCCTGGCGCGACAATTTCTGTGAACTGCGCCGGTCAAATCTGCCGGTCTGTGCGTCAGGCGGTCATCAGGGCCAGGACATTCGTCCTGCCAGCTGTCAGGCCGACACCCATTGGGCTGTTGCGGTTGAAGATGGTGTGATCGCCCATGTCGGGCGGTTTGCCCTGACCCTGCAAACCCCATCCGGCACTCTCTATCGCTATGTCCACATAAATATGGACGATCTTGCCGTGGCCCCGCTGGACAAAGTTTCCAAAGGAGATCGCCTTGGAAAAGTGTCGAATGCCTGGATTTCGGATTTGCCCATCCACCTGCATTTCGACGTCAAGGACACCGTAAAGATCGGCGATGAAACGCGTTCAGTCTTTGTCCCCCCTTACAGCAGTCTGGTGACCTCGTATCGCCAGCTGACAGACTGATCTGCCTGGCGGAAGAGGGGGCCCCTGACCTCTTCCGCCGTTTCCAATTCAGGGGTCTCAGCGCGACCGCTTCAAGGAATAAGAAAATGTCCGATACACTTTGGGTCTTTGCCTATGGATCGCTGATCTGGGACCCCGGATTTGAACCTGCCGAGCAACTGCCGGCACAGCTGGCCGGATATCAAAGACGGTTCTGCCTGAACTCTCTGAGATATCGCGGGACTTTTGCACGTCCGGGTCTGGTCCTCGCATTGGATGCAGCGGATGATGCGATCTGCAACGGCGTCGCTCTCGCTGTGCAATCCGGCCAGGAAACCGAGGTTTTGAAGGACCTTCGCGCACGTGAGCTGTTCAACCCCGCGTATCGCGAGATTACGGTCCCGCTGACACTCGTCGACGGCCGCGTGGTTGAAGCGCTCACCTATGTCGTCAATCGTGACCACGAGCAATATGACAATCACAGCCTGGCCCGCCAGGCCGAAATCATTGCTCAGGCAGCCGGGGAACGCGGCCCCAACTGCGACTACCTGTGGAACACTGCCGATCATTTGCGCGCGCTTGGTATTGCCGATGAACACCTCGACTGGCTGTCAGCCGAGGTCAAGACCCTGCAAGCACAGAGCGCCTGCAGCCACCTGCTCTAAGCCACCGCTCCCATAGGGCTGAGCCGCAGCTCACCGTCCGATAGAAACCGAATGTCGTGACCCAGGGCTGCCGCCACCTTGGGATCATGCGTAAACACGACCAACGCAAGCCTTTCGGTCACCATCAGACTTCGAAACAGGCGCACGATAGTGTCGCGGCTACCGCTGTCCAAGGAGGCAGTAGGTTCATCGGCAATCAGACAGAGCGGCCGCGCCAAAAGCGCGCGTGCAATGACCAGGCGCTGTGCCTCACCTCCGGACAAATCCGCTGCGCGCTGCGACAGAAATCGATCGCTGTGCGGAAGGCCGACCTTATCGAGCAGAGCCTGCACATCGTACCGGTCGCCAACTGGTCTGGTCCGCAGATAGAGCCGGACGGCGTCTTGCATGACCTGATCAACAGTCATGTGGCGGGCCAGCGCCCGATGGGGATGCTGCGACACCAACGCCAGTTCACACATCCGGCACGCTCTGGGCTGCGCGGCGTTTGCCTCGCGCCACATGACGCGACCCGCCTGCAGCGGCTCATAGCCAGAAATCAGACGCGCCAATGTGGATTTGCCACAACCGCTCGGACCTGAGACAGCCAGACAATGACCCGGTCTGACCAGAGTAGAGATGCCGCGCAACAGAGGCGTTCCGTTGCGCCAGTAGGACAGGTCCTGCACGACCAAGCCTGATGGATCCGCTGGAAGCGCCTGAGGACGTGGGACCAACGGAGCAACTCCTCGACCCTCAGGCCGTCGTGGAACAGAGGCCAGATTACGCCGCCCTCCGCCGACCTTGGATCCAATAATCACCCTGTCCTGATCAAGCAATTTGCCATTTTGCAGCGTCACCGTCCGGTCTGCCATTCTGTCGGCCAGATAGAGGTCATGGGTTATGAGCAACTGGCTTCTTCGCGGTCTGCCCTGCTCCAGCGCGGCTACGGCCAACCCCAGATTGCCATGATCCAAGGCCGCTGTAGGCTCATCGAGTATCAGAACCGATGGATCGCGGGCCAGCGCAAGCACTGTCAGCACGCGCTGAATCTCTCCGCCGCTGAGATTGGCCGGATAACGATGCAAGAGACGCTGAGGAATATTGAATCGCTTACAAAACCTTATCGCCAGCGATCTCCGATCGCGAGAACGCGGCAGCAGCTCCGCAACATGTTGCAAAACTGTCTGATGAGGGTTCAGCGCGTCAGACAGCGCCTGCACAATGAGGCCTATGTCTGTCTGGCGCAGCCGACGCCGCTCGGCCACCGTCGCCCGCAGCATATCGACGCCCAGGACTTCAGCCCGTCCCGACCAACGAAATCCGTTGCTGTTGCGGACGGCCTGCTCGACGTGACACCCGGGAAGGATCCCCACCAGCAGCCGCGCCAGACAGGTCTTGCCGCTGCCAGAAGCCCCCAGAAGCGCAAGCGTACGTCCGCGTGGCACCTCAAAAGAGACACCCTTGAGGATTTCCCGACCATCGTGCCAGAGGCAGAGATTTTCGACCCGTATCACAAGGGAAACTCCGGCACAGCAGCGGAGCGTAGACTCCTGTCGCCCATGGTCAGCGTGACATGCAGCAGCAGCGACAGGAGTGCGGCCGGCGGCAACAGAAGCCAGACCCAGGCGCCACTATAAAGTTGGTCCATAGCCGATTGCATCATGCTGCCCCAGGTTAACAATCGCGGATCCGTGAGACCGAGGAACGCCAACCCGGACGATTTTAGTGCCGCCTGCCTTATGTTCTGGACCATCAATACCCCGCATAAGGGACGCAGCGCGGCAAACAGATGCCAGCGCCAGCAATAGAGCCACCCTGCCCCCATAGCGCGCGCATATTGAATGTTTTCGCGCTGTCGCTCCCTGCGCAAGACCGCAGCGGCGACACGCACGTCATCGCTCCAGCCCGTTATAACCAAAAGCAAAAAAAGAGATAAAAACCCAGGGTTTAACAAGGCTGCGAAGAGCAGAAGAACCAGCATTGTCGGCACGACCTGCACCGCATCAACGATCCGTAGCACCATTCCAGACAGAAACTGCCCGGAAAACACCACAAGGCTTGCTGCACCAATCGCAAGAGTGGAGGTAACCATGGCTGTCGCCACAGCTAGAACGAGCGTCGTTGGTGTGGCGAGTATCAGCCCGGTCAGTACATCCTGCCCGAGCTCGTTCGTACCCAGCCAATGCGCTGATCCGGGAGCAATCAGAACATCACGGCTGCTGCGATAATCAAGAAGTCCTGCCTGCCCAGCAAACCAGATGCCAAGGCAAACCACCATGACGCTGGCGGGTAACCACCATTGCCGAAGGACCAACGGCATTCAGCCACGCCTCGCGAGATGGATCACCAGACCATCGACAATCCAATTCGCCAGAAGCACGAAAGCCGCCATGAAAACGACTGCGCCCTGCAGCAGATCATAGTCACGGTCCAGAATCGCACTGTAGATGAGATAACCTGTACCGGGATAGGAGAAGACGATTTCCACAAAAAACACAGCTGTGATCAACCCGGTCAGCGTGTCGCCCAACCGTGAGAGACACGCAGGTATCAGGCTGAGGCCAATATAGGCCCATCTCAGCCTCCATGGTGAAATGCCCCGCGCACGCGCATTCAGCACGAAATCCCGTTGCGCCAGCGTCAGCGTTTCGGCCCGCGCTAAGAAATAGAACCGCGCCAGTTCATGCAGGGCCAGCGCAAGCGTCGGAAGGATGGCGTGGCGCATAATGTCCAGAGCGTGGCCCACAGGTCCGGCAGCAGGAAGCAGCGGCTCTGCCCCGGCGGTTGGCAGAACCGGCCAGAGGATGCCAAAGGCCAGGAGGAGCAGGACTGCACCGGTGAACGGCGGCAGGCTCGCCAATAACGTGACCACCGGTGTGACCCACCGATCGACAGTACCACCCGGCAACCGACCCGCTTCGATCCCCGTCAGGACGCCCCCGATAACGAAGATCGGAGTTGCTCCGAGGATCAGCAATCCGGTCCAGGGCAGTGCCGTGAGCAGAAGTTGCAGAACCGGAGCCGCATGGGGAATTGAGTAGCCCAGATCACCAGCCCAAAGGCCCTTTGCATAACGCCAGACCTGGGAGGCGATATCTCCGGTCAGGCCCATACGACCCTGCAACCGGTCCAGTTCCCCCGACCCAAGACCGCGTGCCAGATCCGTTGACAGCATGACCTCCAGCGTATCGCCGGGCAACATCCGCGTCAGGATCGCGCATAATACCAAGACAACGCAGAAAATCAGAAATCGCAGCAGAAGCCCGCTCAGAAGCCGCGTGATTATTCCAGCGGCCGACGGTCCGGCATCCAACGACTCTGCCGGTGCCAACTCCAGCGGCATGGAAAAGACATTGGCCACCTGATCACTCCAGGAATATGGACTTATGCAAAGCCGACGGAACCCCGATTGCCACACCGCCGGGCATGAATGGCGCAGACAGTTTGTCATTAAAAACAGTTGCCATCAGCGGGTTCACCAGCATGTAAGAGGGAAGATTATCGGCGTAGAGTTGCTGGAACTTGGCCAGCACTTTGCGGCGTTCATCCTGACTCTGTGCTACGGCTTGCGCCTTGATCAATGCCGCCATTTCAGGATCCGCCGCAAAGCGGTCGCTGTTCCAGCCCCGACCAAAGACGCGGCGCTTGATATTGCCCGGATCTCCCAGCGTACTGGACGAGAACACCGTCAGGTCATAGTCCCCGTCAGCAACGAGGCTGTGCAAAGAGGCAACCTCCATAACCCGCAAATCGACTGAAAACCCAAAAGCTTCCAGCTGTTCGGCAATCACTCTGGCCGGTTTCACCTCGCGCCCATCAGTGATCAGTCGCAGGCGAATTTCATCCCCCTGAGCCAGCCACCTGCCTGCACCGTTACGGATCCATCCCGCCGCCGTCAGCATCTTGCGGGCCAGAGCCGGATCATAGGTGTAGGCAGCGGTGGTCTCATCGCTGTGCCACCTGGAGCCGGATTGGAAGTATCCCGTATCAGCAAGTTCCGCGCCGCCCGGATATGCGATGGCGAGCAGCGCGTTACGGTCAAGCGCATAGGCAATCGCCTGACGCAGGTCCTTGGATGCAAACCGGCCGCGATGATTGAAACCCAGCCGCAACACATGATGGCTGGGTGCTGTTGCGACATGGAAGCCAGCAGTTTTCGCCTCGTCGACCCTCTCGGGAGGCAGGTATGAGATCACGTCAACTTCACCGGCACCCATCGCCTGCAGCGCGGCATCTGGCCCCATTCGGACGATCCGGATCTGCGAGAACCGGGGCTTACCAAGAGGATGCTCTCCGGTCGCCTCAAGCAGGTAACGCCCCTGCGCCTTGTCATAACCTGCCAGGCGATAGGGGCCGCTTCCGATCGCAGCCTCTGGCGCTGCAAATCGGAAAGGATCCGCGACACCTTCATAGATATGCTTGGGCAGGATCGGCACTGCGGAAAACAGGCCCTCAATCAGACCGTATTCTGCGCGTTTGACGTGCACCCTCAGGTCGTGCGGTCCGCTAACGTCGACCCGGTCAACGGATTTGACCGATCCAAATATATAAGGATGTTCAGCCATATAGCGGAAAGTAAACGCAACATCCTCAGCTGTGACCGTGGTGCCATCGTGCCATGCCGCGTCCCGCTGGAGGTCGAAATGATAGCTTAATCCATCTTCGGATCGGCTCCAGGCTCTGGCGAGGCCCGGAGCCGGATTTCCGTCCGTGTCTTGCCCGATCAGCGTATCGAAGATGTAACTGGTATAGAGATAGCCGATGCCATTTTTGCGATGAACATAAGGCGCCAGCATACCGCGATCACCTTTACGGTCAGTGATGACCAGGTGCCCAAGCCGCTCCGGCTCCGCGGCCTTCAGCTCTCCCGCGACAAGGGTAGACCAACATGCGAGCGCGAGCCCGATCGCGGCAATACAAGCAGGGCAACGATGGCGTACAATTCGGTAGACTGAAAACATGGCATCACTTTCTTCGTTACCGAAACACTCGCAGGAGACGCGCTACCAGCCGATGGTCGCGTCTGGGCGGGCATCTTCTTCGGGAACAACAGGTTTCAGGTCGATAACCGGGGTTCCGTCGATGCAGTCCAGTCCGCTGATCGTCAGCACGCCATCGGACTGATCCAGCAGTTGCACCGCGCTCAATCCAATGGGATTTGGCCGGTTTGGCGCGCGGCTGGCAAAGATCCCCCTTGCGACCTGACTGCCTCGCGCCTGGCGTACCAAAGCGCTGCGGTCGGACTTATGCAGCCAGTAGAGAACCCAAAGATGAGAGGCGAGCTCGATGTTATACAATGCAGCCTGATACTCGGGCGCCACTTCAATCCGGCTGGTTGCCGGGTTGCGACGTCCTGACATCGGGCATTCTTTGACCTCTGCAAATCCAGTGCGGATCACACCGATCGGTCTGATTTGAAACGTGTCGGATGGCACAGTCAGTAATTGCATCACATCAGTCATGGCGTCTCGCAATCGGTCTTGGGGAGGGAAAGGGCTGGCGGACCTGAAAGCACAGGTCTGGGCGGGCCACCGTCGAACGGTTTCCTTCTGATATGACGCAGTCCGGGCATCGTAAAATCGAAAGACCGGATGCGTGACCTCCATTTTTCTGAGGGCACGCTCTAGTTGTTGTGGAACCTTGAGGTCAGCGGAGCCTTTGGAATTCATGAGACCCCGTCTCCGATAAAACGATTGGCTTCGCACCCTGATCCGGCGGCATATCGTGTCCTGATAAGCGACCAGAGGACCCTCAGACGCATGACCGATCAAAGCCACCCCGCAGCCCCGAATTCCACACCGCCAATGCCGCCGACAAGCCACACGCTACCGCAGCTGCTTCGTACGGGGCGATCACTGTGGACATTGCTGCTGATCTTCGCCTGTGCCGGACTCGCGGCGCTTGCGACCTGGGTCCACCTCGCCCCGGATCTGGCCATCGTCGCGGCACTCGCGGTGAGCGCAATCGGTTTGTGGGCGACTGGCCTCGTCCCTGAATATTGGACCGCTCTGGCGTTCTTTCTCGTCGCCGTCGTATTGGGAGTTGCTGCACCTGAGACGATATTCTCGGGCTTTCACTCTTCTACGTTCTGGTTGCTCTTCAGTGGCCTGGTCCTCGGTGCCGCGATCAAGCACACGGCCCTCGACAAGCGGGCCGCCAGCGTGCTGGCCCTGTTGCCCCTGCGCAGCTATGGCGGCCTGCTGAGTGGCATTGTCGTCTTCTCGGTCGCGCTGGCCTTTGTTATGCCATCCTCGATTGGGCGGATCATGATCCTTCTTCCGATAATCTCCGCCTTGGCTGAGCGCGTGGGTTTTGGTCCGGCATCAAATGGCCGGACCGGGATGCTGGCGGTTGCCACATTCGGCACCTTTGCTCCGGCCTTCACCATCCTGCCTGCAAATGCTCCGAACATGATCCTCGTCGGGATGGCGGAAACCATTTACGGACTCAATATCTCCTATTTCGATTATCTCCTGCTGCATTTTCCGGTGCTTGGCGTTGTGAAATCGGCAGTCTTGGTCGGGCTTGCGCTGATGATGTTCCCCGACCGGATACCGCCCCATAGCGTCGCGCCGACAACCACATCTGAACCATTCAGCCGGCAGGAGCGGGCGCTGAGCCTGGTACTGGCGCTTTGCCTGTTGCTGTGGCTCACGGACCAGATCCATATGGTGTCACCCGCATGGGTGGGTATGGCAGCTGCACTGATCTGCCTGCTGCCTGGCGCGAATCTCACACGCAAGGGGTGCATCAACACCGATCTGAGCTATGGGGCCTTGCTGTTTGTCGCCGGCATCATGGGGCTGGGCGCCGTCATTTCGTCGGCTGGGCTGGGCGAAGCCGTGGTTGGTGCGGTCACTGGAACGGTTGCCTTTGCCGCGGATTGGCCGGTCTGGAACACATCTATCCTGATCGGGCTGTCAACACTGGTCGCGATGATTACCAATCTGCCCGGTGTCCCGGCCGTATTGACTCCGCTCGCCGGTGAGCTGTCAGAAGCCACCGGCCTGCCGTTGGAAACCGTTCTGATGACGCAGGTTGTGGCTTTCTCAAATGTCTTTCTACCCTTTCAGGCGCCGCCGCTGGTCGCTGCCATTCAGGCCGGAAACCTTCCAGCCAAAGCAATAATCCGTCTTTGTCTAAGCCTGTTCTTCATCAGCCTTCTGCTGCTTGCCCCGCTGGATCTTCTGTGGTGGCACCTATTGGGCATGCTCTGAGTTGCTGGCCATCTGACCGCGTAGAAGCCGCCCCCAGAAGAAAACCTGAGGGGCGCCTTCGGGACTTTCGATTTGTACGAGCGGCCAAAGCATTTCTACCTATAGCTGCACTTATCACGGACGAGGTACTCCGATGTTGACCCTGACCCCTTGGCGCCACCAGTTGCTCTCTCATGCCTCTATCGCAAGTTTGGCAACAGCCGCTCTTTTCTCTGTTAGCGGACCGGCGCAGGCTGAGCTGGCTGCCGATTGGCAAGAAACCGCGATGCGTTTCGTCGTTGAGGAAAAATGGCCCGGCGCGCAGCGCCAGCGCACGCTGGCGCTGCTGCATGCCGCCATGTTTGACGCTGCAAACGCCGTTGATGGCGCATACCATGCCTATGCCTACGACGGTGCGCAGGATCCAACTGCGGACAGACGCGCGGCGGTAACGCAAGCGGCTCTGACCATAATGCAGCAGCTGATGCCCGAGCGCGCAGCAGATCTGGCAATGGCGGCTGAGACTGTCCTCGCCGAGGTGACAGATGCGACCGCCCGCGCAGCGGGGATCCGGCTCGGTACCGCAGCTGCGCAGGCGGTGTTGGACAAACGCGCCGCCGACGGCGCTGATTTCGCAAACGATTTCACCCCCGGACCAGGCGAAAATGGCATCTATCAACCTACCTCCGAACGTCCGATGGTTGCTCCGAAAATTCGACATATGCAGCCCTTTGCACTCACCTCCGCAAAGCAGTTTGATGTCCCGCCGCCGCCACAGCTCGACAGCATGCAATTCCAGCGTGATCTGGCAGAAGTCGCGCAACTCGGCGGCTCCACCTCGCAAACCGATCCTGATCTTATCGCAATCGCGAAGCTTCACGCCGGGTCTGGATCAGGCGCCTGGAACCAGATCGCCCGTGACAGCAGCCGCGCCTGCGCCCTGCCACTGGTGGAGGAAGCGCGAACCCTGGCGCTGTTGAATATCGCATTGACCGACGCTCTGGTTGCCGGGTTCGATGCCAAATACACCTACCAGTTCTGGCGGCCGGAAACCGCGCTGGCCGCGGTTGGCAACGGGTACGATCATCCGCAGCTCGACACCATGGACGGCTGGACGCCGCTGGTGGCGGCGCCGATGCACCCGGAATACCCCTGTCAGCATTGCACCAGTGGCAGCGCTGCCCAGCAGGTGATGGAAGCGGTATTCGGCGCCGATGAGTTCACCTTTAGCTTTGAAGGCAAGGATGGCTATAGCCGCAGCTATCAAACCTTTGCCCAATTTGCGGAGGAAGAAGCAGAATCGCGGGTCATCGGAGGGGTTCATTATCGACGCTCCAACACGGTCGGCGACATGCTGGGTTATCAGATCGGCAGCTATATCAGCACTGAGTTTCTGTCACCCGTAGCCTCCGCACAGGCCGTGAGCAGCGGGGGCGGTGCCGATTGCGCCGGTATCCTCTCAACCAAATTGTCGCAATAATCCCTCCCCCGCAGCAAGTAATCTGCCTGCTGCGGGGCTACGGCCGCGGTGCTTGATCCGGTCACCGCACGTATCCAGCCAAGGAGCCAGACCATGGCGCAGCCTAATTCTGCACAGATGGCCGCTTTCTTGAGCCTTGGGCTGGTCCTGATCGGCGATCCAGCCATCGCCCATGAACCCTGGCTGCTTACGCCTGACGAAGTTCTCTCGCTTTCTCAAGCGACGGTACCGGACGTGTTTCGCAGTCCGATCCTGCTCATCGGCTTTGCGTGTCTTGCCGCAACCGCCATCTTTGGGATGGTCCTTGCCGGGCAAATCCTGCGCCCATGGGAGGACCGCATCTGTAAGCCCCTGCAGAAATGCAGCGCCGCTTGGGGGACCTTATGTCTGCGGATCGGACTGGGAACGACGGTCGGTCTGAACGCGCTTGGAGGTTTGCCGCGCCACGGAACCGAGATGTGGAGCACGCCAACGCTCTTCGTGCCAGATATGCAGTTGGCTCTGATCCCAGGTTGGGACTGGCTGGCCCTGCCTGCACTGATTTCATCGGTCTTTCTGGTGCTCGGTCTCGGCACACGGTTCGCCGCCTTCGGCATCTTATGTCTTGTCGCCCTTGGCAGTCTCCTCTTCTCGCTCGATTTCATCGCCTACTACGGCTTCCATTTCGCCGCCCCCGCGCTGTTGCTGCTGCATTTTGGCGGCGGGCCACTTAGCGTCGATTATTACTTGCCGCCAGGTTTCCCTGCACTTCTGCCCAATGCCCCCGGTTTGGTCTGGTGTCTGGTTCAAGTCACCATGGGCGGAACTTTTGCAACCATTGCCATCCTAGTGAAATTCCTTCAACCGACGCTGCTGATCGCCATACTCGAGCACGGCAACATGTGGTTTTTTGGACTGCCGCTGCCGTTTGTCGCGCTGATCATGATGGCAATCGAGCTGGTCGCCGGTGTGCTGTTGGCGCTGGGGCAGCTCATCCGGCCAATCGCAGTATTCCTTCTGTTCGCCTTCACCTTCTTTGCCGTCAGCCTGGCAGAATCTCCGCTGCTGCACGGCAATCTTTACGGCGTCTTCCTGTTTTTCCTGCTGCACGGTGGGGCGCCTGTCGACCTATTGAGACGGCCGCATCGCCTTGGTGCACCCCAGACGGTATGAGAATAGATGTTGAAATTCGTCTTCAGCGTCAGCATGCTCGCCTCGGCTCCGCTGATTGCCATTTGCGCCGGTCTGCCTCTTGTGGCGATGATCGACGAGCTGCCGGCAGCACTCTTCGCCACCCTGCCAGACGATCACCCGCTACCCAAGCTTGATGTTACAGCGAGCTACACGCCAGTCGATGGCTGGCATCTGAAAATCGAGGTTGAGAATTTCGTGTTTACCGATCTTTGCTTCAGCGAGGCCAAGGCTTTGGCCCGCGGCCATGCCCATGTCCATCTGGGCGCTGAGAAGATCGTAACCGCCTACCAGCCTCATATCGTAATCGGGCATCTGCCAAGCGGGACGCATGAGATCACCGTCTCGCTGCGGGCGCAGGACCATCGCGTTCTGGGGCGACCGGGGGGAGGCATGTTTGTCAAAACGCTGTTGATCAAAGCTCCCTGACAGGCACCAAACGGCGCAGCAGGTGCTGCACCGTATCACCTCAGATTACATGCTGCGGGCTAACCCGCCGAAGGCAAACGGCTTTGCAGAATCTGCACCACCTGCTCCGGATCAGGGAGCGAATGATGCCCATGCTGGATCTTTAGCAAGGGATCGTAGTTCTCGCGCCATACCGGCTCAAAAACCTCATAACCGTCCTCGCGCAATTGCATCACGTTCCGGCGGACCGCGGGTTTTTCCCACATGGGGCCACCCATCACAGGAAAGAGCAGAACCGGGAAAGTCGCCGCAAGGACAACGGTGGTTAGCCGGTTCTGCGAGGACCCGTGCGCAATCGCCGAAAGCGTGTTCGCTGTAGTCGGCAGGATGGCGAGAATGTCATGATCCGCTACAATACGCCCCGGCTTGTCTGTCGGCCAGTCCTTCGGGTTATCGCCGCTGATCACCCGATCAAGGAACAGTGCAACCGCGTCCATGTTTACAAATTTCGTCGCTGTCGGAGTGAACAGCGCGCTCAGTTCACAGTCGATCTCATTTTTGATTGCTCGCAGATAGAGCGGCAGCATTGTGGCATCCAGAGAGCCGGTAACGCCAATCAGAATGCGCGGGCGTGACGGGGTGTCGATCTCGGTGTTCGTCATCGAAAATATCCTATCTCAGTTGAATGTCTGATTATTCAGCGGGCTGTGTGACAGACGCCTCTGGCCTATCCGATGCGACAACAGCCACCGCCGCGGTGCCGGTCCTCTCCTGCGGAACAGGCGGCCAGGTCTTCATCACCAGCGTCAGCAGATCAAAGCGCGCCACGACCGCACCGCAGGCATTCAGCACACAGCAATCCCATCGCACATCGCCAAAAGGCGCAGAGGCACGCGGCGTGATCTCCTTGCAGGTCACGCGAACATGCAGGCAGTCGCCAAAATATACCGGCGCATGAAAGCGCAGGTTGTCGGAACCAATATTGGCCAAGACCGGGCCCGGTGCCGGATCGACAAGCAGCCCATTCGCAAAGGAAACGACCAGCTGGCCATGCGCCACACGGTCGTCAAAAAACGGATGCGCACGCGCGGCCTCCCGGTCCATATGAGCGTAGAAGACATCACCGGTAAAATGGGCAAACTGCTCAACATCCTGTTCGGTGATCTTTCTTGTCTCGGTGATTAGCTGGTCGCCGATGCGCAATGTTTCCAGTGACTTGCGGAACGGGTGACCATTGCGTCTGGTTTCAGCGCCCTCGACCCAACGCCCCGTCAACGCCGTCAGCAACTGCGGCGGTGCGTGAATTTCTGTCCGCATCATATAGGCCGCAACTGCGCGGCGAATATCCTCGGAACCGCAGACCTGACTGTGATGCGTAGCGGAAAAGAGACGCGGAACGGTTGGATCGGTTGACAGCTCCAATGCCTGACGCGCCATTTCGCTGCCGCAAATTCTGACCTGGCCTTCTGCGGAGGTCAGACAGGCGGCAGCCTCCTGCGCCAGCGGACTGTCATTGGTGAAGACGGTCGAGAACCGCGAGCAGGGCGCCAGATTGGCCAGGGCAATCGCATCACATAGGCTGTCATAGGCCATCACGGTTGCAACCGGCCCCTGCACAAATGTCTCGTGGATGACAGAGGACTGGGCAGGCTGGCGACAATGCAGCAGCACTGGTGCGAGAAATGCCCCCCCTTCCGGTGCCGCCGCGAGGATAGGACCGGATACCACATCGGCGGCGCGGCGCAGCTCGGCAAGCGCGTTCTGAGCCGTCTTCAGATGCGCCCGCGACACCAATGGGCCCATCTGCGTAGCGGGGTCATCCGGCTGTCCAATAGCGATCTCGGATAGGGTTTCGACCAAACGCTCCACCACTTCATCCTCGCGGTAGCGCGGCAGCAGAATGCGACGCACCGCGTGACGCCGTTGACCCGCCCGCAGGATCAATTCGCTGCGGATCTCGCGGAGGAAGAACTCAAATTCCGGGCTCCCGGGTGCGACATCACTGCCTAGAATCGCCGCAGACAGACCTGTCTCACAGGATTGAAAGCGTACCAGACCTGCGGCAATCCCTGGGTGCTGTCGCAACTTCCGGGCGACGTCGCGCCCTCCGGCAAAGCTGACCGCATCACCTGCGGCCAGATACTCCAACACCCCGAGGGGCGGACAATAGAGCAACTGCACTGCGCCAGTTGGCAGCGTTTGGCTCTGATGGATCAGTTTTACCAGACGTTCGCTCACACAGGCGGTGGCGGGATCAGGGCAGATGATGCAGGGCACACCGGCGATCAGCGCGGGCGCGATCTGCTCCAGCAGCCCCGATACGGGGCTATCCAACGCGGTGATATGCACGGCAACGCCAGCAAGCGGGGCCAATATCTGTTGTCGACCGGTTGCGCCGGCCGGTCCGATAGCATCTTCAAGATGCAGCACAGGGGCATTGGGCAGGGATTTCAGCGCCTGACCTGCCAGCGCCGCAAGACGCGCAATGCCAGCGTCGACGTCCAGCAGGCAATCGTGCCGCGTCGCGCCGATCGTCAGGCTCTCACGATATAGCCCTGCGCGGCTGTCGTTCAGAACCCGTGCTAGGGACCGCAGCCGTTGCGCGCGATCGTGGAATCCCATGGCGCGCAGCGCCGGCCCGCCAATCGCACGTGCATAGTCGACCGCCTCTCGCCCGTCATCAGCACTGAAGGACAGGATCGCATTCGGTCGATCGGTCGCAGCATTGGCAAGGCTCAGTGTCTCACCCGGGAGATGCTCCCATTTATCCGCAACCAGACTTTGAAGAAAACGGGGTCGTTCTACATGATCTGTCAAGTCAAAGCCCTCTTGCTGCTGCATCGCGGGAGTTTCCGGCTACCTGACAGCAGGACGCCATATGGCTCATCCGATCTGCATCAGGAAAGTCCGGTCATTCCGTCCTAAGGTCTCAGCCAAAGCCGGTGCCACATCCAATCGAAAGTTCGAAAACAGCGCCTCAGGATTTCTGAGGCAGACCTGGGCAGCCGGCTTGATCAACGGGGTTCCAAAACGCGCCGAGGGGAAGCCTCAGGATTTTCGATGTGCAATTTTGACCGCCCGCTGCCAGCCTGCGCAGGCTTAAACAAGCGCCGCCATAATCTACCTATTAATCCGAGGGAACAGGCAATGACCGGAACCGGAGCCTCTCGATACACGCAGGAGACAACCATCCCCAGCAGGCCGACAGGTCCCCGGCATATCTGTGTCGCAGGCGCCTCCGGTCTTGCAGGCGCGCATATTACCCGCGCAGCCCTTGCACTCGGTTGGCGCGTGACCGGTACACTGCGAGATGCGACGGACAGCTCAAAAACCATTCACCTGATGGCCCTGCCCGGTGCCAAGGAGCGGCTCCGACTAGTCTCAGCAAATACTGCTGATCCTGAGAGTTTTGCCCCCGCGCTTGATGGTGCCGACGCATTGGTGATCGCCTGCCTGCCCTCCATCCGCAAAGCGCCTGATGGGACTGCTGCGGGTGACCTGGATCGGGAAACGGGCCTGGAGCATTGCGTAATACCCGCACAATCAGCCTGTCACAATCTGATCGAAGCAGCACATCTGAGCGGTATTTCCGATATCGTCCTACTGTCGAGCACGGCATCCGTCGAGCCAGAGAACGCGCCCCGGATCAAAAATGAACTGCGACACCACTCCGATTTCGAGCTTCAAATCCAGCAGCGGAAATTCATCGCCGCACAGAAAACGGCAATGGAAGTTGCGGCGGCGCGCCTTGCACAGGACCGGGATCTGCGTCTGATCATCTTGCTGTCAGGGATGATCGTCGGACCCGGTGTTCTGCCCTGCCATGATCAAGGGCATATTCTGGGGCGCCTCCGTCAGATGGCGTTCGGGGCGCATCCTTGGCATCATCAGACGCCAAAGGGGTCCATGTCGCTGATCCATCCGTCCGATCTGGCAGCGCTCTGTCTGGCCGCCTTGCAAAAACCGGGGTCCGAGGGACGTTATTTCGCAGTCGCCAGAAGTTGGCAATGGACCGAAATCTACAGCGAAATCGCCAAATTTGTTCCAGTTGGTGCCTTGCCAACCGCTGTCCCCAAGGGGACAGATCCCGTGCCGCCGACGCAGTTTGACTTCACCAGACGCGACAGTCTTGCAGTGCCACGGCACGGGTTGGCAGCTATGATCGCCAGCTTCTTTCACTGGTTGGATCGTCATGACCATCCAGACTTCGGCAAGGTTACCGCCGACGCGCATCCGACAGGGGCTACCAACCGGTAGCGGCTATCACCGGGCAAGATCAGACCGCATCGCTGAGGTCGGGAAACATGTGGCCCGCCGCCCAGCCGCCTCTTGCCAGCGGCCGATCGAACGACGGGTCTTGAACCCCGCGAGCCCGTCGGCGCCGCCGACGTCATGGCCAAGTCGCTCCAGCCCGCGCTGCATCGCCGCGACGTCAGATCGCAACATGTTGTCGACCTGTCCCCATTGACCTTGGAAATCTCCGACGCCAAACTGAATGCGGTCACCGACATGCCCCACAAAAAGCGCATAGAGGTCGCTCTTGTTGTAGTCTTTCAGCACATAAAAGTTCGGGGTGACCAGAAACGCGGGACCATTCCGCCCAGCGGGCAGCATCAGATAGGCAACGCCGTCTTGTTCATGCTGCGGAAAAGGCCGTCCAGAACTGCGCCGGACACCCAGCTCTTCCCAGTCACGGATGGTTTGCCCCTGATCCGGGCCTTCTAGGGCACATGAAACCGCATCCGGCAGGGAAACCTCAAACCCCCAGTCTCGCGATTTGTCCCAGCCATGGCGCGCCAGATAACCACCGATAGACGCAATTGTATCTGCCTCGGAACGCCAAATATCAGCACGACCATCGCCGTCGCCGTCTTCGGCAAACTTGAGAAAACTGGAAGGCATGAACTGAGGCTGGCCCAATGCGCCAGCCCAGCTGCTCTTCATCACATTGCCCGGCGCATGACCGGCCTCGGCGATCTGCAGGGCTGCAATCAATTCCTGGCGAAAATAGGGAGCGCGGCGGCTCATGAAGCCCTTGGTGCCCAACACCTCAAACACATTGTGAGGGATCTTCACCTGACCATAGCCGCTCTCGCGCCCCCAGATCGCCAGAATAATCCGCCCCGGTACTCCGGTACGGCGTTCGGTCTGTTGCAGGGCAGCTGCATGTCGCTTCGCCATCCGGCGTCCGACCGACGTCGCACCGTCAACAGAGCCGCGATTGAAGTAGCGCCCCGGCGCGCCAAATTCCGCCTGACGCTGGCGACGGGGAGGGTTGGCCTTAGTGCCCGGGAGGACCAGATCCGGCAGATCCCAGTTTAGTTTCACCCCGGAAAACGCAGTATCGAAGGTCGTCCGTCGAACGTCGGCAGCCTGTGCCTCGGGCCATATCTCCTGCAGCAGCCAGCGCTGAAACTGGCCCTCAACCTCTGCACGATCCATAGCCGATGCGGCCCCCAAGGGGAGCACGCAACAAAACAGAAAACACAGTAAACGAGCCACCACGCTCAACCCTCCCGCCAATCGCAAAATGAACGCGCAACAGGCTGCCCTATTGCCGTCGGAACTCGTCAGACGCCCGCAGCCGCCAGTGGTCATTTCATCCGGCGGAGACCGGAACTTCAAGGCTGACTTTCTTGCGCCCCATTACAACCGAGGTCCGGAACCGTCGCACATTTGAGTCTTCGAAAAACAATCGTTTGGTCAGTTCTTCAAAGGCCTCCATATCAGATGCGGTGCAAATCAAACAGAAGTCCGCTTCGCCGGTCAGATAGTAGCACTGCTGGACCATCGGTTCGGATCCGGCCCGGCGGGTGAACGCGTCGATCTGATCGAGGCGCTCACGCTCCAGCTCGACCATCACCACAAATGTCATGGGCATACCAACCTTGGCTGGATCGACAAGCGCGATCTCACCGGTGATCACCCTGCGCTCGCGCAGTGATTTCAGCCGCCGCTGAACCGAGGCCGCAGACAACCCTGCCTGAACCGCAAGTGATTCCAGCCCAAGCCGTGTATTGCGCTGCAGGAGTGTCAGCAGAGTCACATCAGCCTTGTCGAGTCTTTCCCCCATACTTGCCCCTCATGATGCAAGAATTTCTCGTAATGTACCCAAATTTGATCGGAATACAGCAACAACCTTTCCTAGACTGGCCCCATGAACAAGATCAATGTCACGCTCGACCCCGCCCAGCCTCAGCAGATGCTGACCGCCTGCCCGGCCTATCGCCCCTCGCCGCTTCTCCAGCACGAGGTCGACGGTCAGCAGGTGTGGATCAAGGATGAAACCAACAGAATGGGTCTTGGGGCCTTCAAGGCGATGGGCGGTGTCTATGCGGTAGCGCAGTTGCTGATACGCGAAACCGGTCTGACAGCGGCGGATCTGGCCAGTGATCGCGGGCGGGCCGCTGCTTCAGGGGTTACCTTCGTCTGCGCCAGTGCCGGGAACCATGGCATGGCCGTCGCCGCCGGGGCACGTCTTTTTGGCGCTAAATGCCGGATCCACCTGGCCGAGACTGTACCTGAGGATTTCGTGCAGCGGCTCCGAGCAAAAGGGTCTGAGGTGATACGCTCCGGCGCCACCTACGAAGAGAGCATTGCAGCGGCTATCAAGGATGCCGCAGAAAGTGGCGCAGTTCATCTCGCAGATGGTTCCTGGCCCGGCTACACCGAGCCACCCCGACTGGTGATGGAGGGCTATACGGTCATTGCACAGGAAATGCGCGACAGTTTTGCACGCTCTGGTCAATGGCCGACCCATGTCTATTTGCAGGCCGGCGTCGGCGGTCTGGCCGGTGCTATAGCTTATATGATCCGTGCAAACTGGGAAGTTCAGCCTGAAATCATCGTTGTTGAGCCGGATGCCGCGCCCTGTCTTCAGCATAGCGCGCGGGCGGGCGAGATTGTGACGGTTGAGGGTCCGGTCTCCAATATGGGGCGGCTCGACTGCAAGACACCCTCAATGCTTGCCTATGAGATTCTGTCAAAGACCGCTGATCGCTATTCCACTATTTCCGATAGGGCCGCTCTCAGCGGCGTTGATGCCGCCGCAGACCTCGGAATCCCCAGCACCCCGTCGGGAACAGCAGGCCTAACCGCCCTTTTGCATGACATCAAGGTTGGCACATACCCTGAGATGCGCCCATTGGTGATCCTATCAGAAGGCAGGGTCGAAGATGCCTGATCTGGATCTTGTCGCCTTTCGTCGCGATCTCCATATGCACCCGGAGACCGGGTTTGACCTGAACCGCACCTCCGATGCGATTGCGAAGGTCCTGGAAACGGCAGGATTGCAGGTCACTCGCGGGATCGGCGGGACGGGGGTTGTCGCCACGCTCCGACGCGGCGGGGACACCACGGGGGTTGCACTGCGTGCTGATATGGATGCGCTCCCGATTGAGGAAGCCACGAACCTCTCCTATCGCTCGCGAACGCCCGGGCGATTTCATGGCTGCGGTCATGACGGGCATAGCACGATGCTCCTGGGCGCTGCCCTTCGCCTTGCAGCTGACCCAACATTCGACCGCACCGTCCATTTTCTGTTTCAACCAGATGAGGAGAACGGCACAGGCGCGGCCGCGATGATTGCCGATGGTCTGTTCGACCGCTTTGACATCAGCCGGATCTACGGACTGCACAATATGCCGGGGCTGCCAATCGGCCAGTTCGCAACCCAGGCCGGCCCGTTCTGTGCCTTTGAAGATAACTTTGAAATTAGGATTACTGGGCGCGGCGGCCACGCCTCGATGCCTGAAAAAGCGATTGATCCGATTGTGACCGGGGCCGCAATCGTGACCCAGCTGCAGACCATTACTTCGCGCTCCGTTTCTGCCCTGGATCATTGCGTTGTCTCCGTCACGGATTTTGAAACCGATGGTGCGCGCAATATTCTGGCGAGTAACGTCGTAATATCAGGGGATTGTCGTGGTTTTGAGGCAGATGTCTCTGCCAGGATCGAAGAGAGGATGCGGGCCATTGCCAATGGGATCTCCATGGCACATGGGGCCGTCTGCGAAGTGGACTACTCCACGTCGTTTCAGCCTCTGGTCAATGAGCCGGAGGCCACAGCGCGTGCCGTGGCTGCGGCTGGACGGGTCGGCAGCGTTGACCCCGCTTACGGGCGTGTCGGGTTTTCGGAGGATTTCGCCGCGTTCCTGCAACATCGGCCCGGGGCATTTGTCCTGATGGGCAATGGCACGGAGGGCCCTCACGCCATGCCGTTGCACAATCCCGGGTATGATTTCAACGATGATGCCATCGACGGGGGCGTCTCCTATTGGTGCGACTTGGCCCGCTCAGGATAATCCGCTGCTATTGCTCGGCTCAAACGGCAAGGTAAACACAACCCGCATGCCATTGGAGCCATCCACCTCCGTCGTGCCCGCATATTTCCCAACCATGCTGCGGATCATCCGCCAACCGAGCGACCCGGACCGCTCGGGCCTGGCATCACCCTCAGCCAAACCATGCCCATCATCAGCAATCACCAGCTGCAATGCCTCGTCCTGCTCTGTCAGTTCGATCAGGATTTCCCCATGATCCCGCCCGACAAAAGCGTGCTTGTAGGCATTTGTCAGCAACTCGCCCGCCAGAAGGCCCAGGTCAATCGCCATCGAGCTCGGGATTTCGATGTCATCGCCGCGAACTGCGACCGCCACCTTCAGGGCCTCTGAGTTGAACGCCCCTTCGGCATTGGCCGCAACCTCCCGCAGGAAAGGCAATGCCTGCAAGTGATCGACCCGCGCGGAGCGCTGCAACTGCTCATGCACCCGGATGACGGATTGAACACGTGCCTCCAGATCGGACAGCACAGAAATCGTCTCCTCAGACTCGGCCCCACGTCGACTCATTCGGATAAGGGCACCGATCAAGGCCAGATTGTTGCCGGTGCGGTGATGCACTTCCTTCATCAGGAGATCACGCTCCGTCAGTGCCTCAAGCAACATACGGTTCTGCTCCGCCAATTCTGCGGTCGGATCTGCGCCGCGTATCTTGCTGATGGCCTCTGTCGCGGCCTGCGTCGCCTCGCTCATCTCATTGCTTCTCAACGGGCTGAGAAACAGCAGCTCTATCTCCGTACCCTCCGGGTTGCTGCGCACCGAATGATGATCCGCGAGGCGTGACAGACCGCGCAACCCCAGCCCCAGACCCGCCCGGGCTGACGCTGCTGCGGCGCGCCGTCCGCGCATGATATCATCAAGTCCCTCTATCCCCGGCCCCTGATCCGTGATGGTGGCCCGTAGCGCCACCTTGTTGCTTTCGTCCCTCAGGCCGAGCCGAACCCGCCCGCCGCTGGCATGCTGCTGTGCGTTGCGCGCAGCCTCAAGCAGGGCCGTTACCGCCCGCGTTTGGGCAAACGTGCCGAAATGCAGCGCTTTGGTAATCGCCATCGCAATAAATCGCAGCCTCAGAACATCCTGTTCCGTGTCGATTTTCACCGTTATCAATGCCGTAGACACGAGGTTAGCTCTCTTTCGCGATTTTGATGACCGCCAGACCCGCGTCGTCGCGTCCACGGAAGTTCTCAGCCATAAGTTTCCCCGCAATCAGCAAGGCTGAACGCATCAGCAAAGCGGGTTTTTCGTGCAGGTCTCGTAAAGTCAGAAGACCGTCACTGTGCAAGATAACCGTATCACCGGGCAACAGGTCGATCTCGTCCGAAAACGGCGCAACCGGACCGGCACCAAGACGACCGTCACGGGTCGCAAATCGCTTGGTTTCGCCCAGTCGGGCGCGGATTGTCGCGATATTTCCAACGGCGGCGTAGGACATGCGCCGACCGTCCGCAGCCACGGCGACACAGGCCGCAACCGCCCCGCGTGTGGCGGCGATTTCATCTGAAATATCTGTCAGCGTTGTCGCGGGGGTCCGGCCTCGCCTCTGGGCAAACCCATGCACCACGGCATCGGCGGCGTCAGCAGCGCGATGTCCATGGCCTAGACCATCACAGAGGATCAGATCCAGCCGCCCGTCCGACCGCGCATTGTGACGTACACAGGCCAGATCCCAGCCGTCCCCGCAGCGCGTTTCCGCCGGATGTGTCACCAAAAGCCCCACAACCTCCATCGCGGCAGGTCGATAGGGTGTCTGCCGGAACTCACAGGCGACCACCGTGCCTTCGTCGCGGGTCGAATAGATATCGAAATGGTCCGACAGGCGCTGCATGGCGCCAAGACCAAGCCCCGCCGAATCCTCGCTGCTGATACCGTCCCGCATCATCTTTTCCAGACTGTCGATCCCCGGCCCCTGATCGACAACGATCAGCGCCAGACGCGGGCCCTCGACCCCCGGCATGACCTGCATCAGGCAGCGACCGCGCTTGGCATAGCGCAAAACATTGGTCGCCGCCTCGCTGGCAACAATTGCGATTTCCTCAATCCGGGCGCGTGAAAACCCGGCCGTCTGCGCCAGCTGACGTGCCGTGCGACGACAGACCGAAACATCGCTTGGATCGGCAAGGGGCAGCCAGTGGGTCATATGCGAGCCATCATTGTCACGCGTGTTCCTCTACCATATTCGGTCACGACGTCGAACACATCAGCCAAACGCTGCGCACCGCCAAGACCGCGCCCCATACTGCCTGCGGTGCTGAACCCGTCCCTGAGCGCCGCGTCCAGATCAGCGATACCAGGTCCATTGTCGATACACACCACGCTGATTGCGGTGGGGTCACTGTGCATATAGATACGCGCTTCGCCGCCGCCACCGTGCATGATAACATTTCTTGCAATCTCGCTGACCGCTGTGACAAATCGGGTTTTCTGACCCGCGCGTGCACCGCGTCGTTCCATCTCTCGGCCAGCCATTCGGCGCACATGAATAACGTCACGGTCCCTAATCAGCGCACATACGCCAACCAGAACACCATCCGTGGGCATCATCCCCGGCTCTGCGCCCGCAGATCACGCAAGGCATGTGTGAGACTCAGCGCGGTCTTGCTTTCAGAAAGATCCATACCCAGCTCAACCAGGGTCATCGCGACCGCCGGACGCATACCCACGACATAAGTCTGCGCATCCAGCAGCTTGGAGACACCGGCCAGCTGCGCCAGAATACGGCCAACAAATGTATCGACAATCTCCAATGCGCTGATGTCCATCACAACAGCCCGAGCCGCATCAGCCACCACACGTTCGGAAAGCGCTTCCTGCAGATCCAGAATATCGGTATCCGAAATATCTTCCTGGATTGCCACCAGCAGCACACCTTCGACAAAGTAGATGGCCGATGCCGCAGACATGTCAGTGGTCCTTCTTTTTGACGATCGCGTAGCCGACCCGATCCAACGCATCTGCCAACCCGTTGCGAATGGTCGAGCGGGTGGTCACTTCACCGACATCAACGCCCAGCTGCACCATCGTCTGGGCAATGGTCGGGCTGATGCCGCTGATAATACATTGCGCGCCCATCAGCCGCACAGCCGCTGCCATACGCAGCATATGCTGAGCCACCTGGGTATCGACAGTCTGCACGCCGGTCAGATCAACGATCACCACTTCCGCCTCACGACGTAAAATGGTTTCCAGCAGGTTCTCCATCACCTCCTGCGCGCGCGCTGAATCCATCGTCCCGATCAGAGGCAGCGTCAGCACCTTGTCCCATAGTTCGACCACAGGCGTGGACAGCTCCTGCATCTGGTCGCGCTGCTGTTCGATGATACGATCCCGCTCGGCGATGAACACTTCGGCGCAATAGACCGCAAAGGCATCAATCACCCGGCTGATGAACCAGATTTCTTCGACAAGCTGGCTGGGAAAATCGGCGAGTTTATCTTTCAACCGGTAAAAAATCGGCGCTTTGAGCGCCAGCACAAACGAGGCCATATCACTGGGCGTCACACCCCGTGAACTGCGCTCCTGGGTGACTTCGACCAGCACGCTGCGCAGCTCTGCCCAGGCGTCGCTGGAGAGATCAAATCGATCACCGGTTGCACCGTTTTCGATCCCCGAGATCAACGCGCGCATCAGGCCACTGGTCTGCTCGCGCCCCTCTTTATGGCTGAATAGATCGGTCCGCTGCACACCTTCATCGCTCTGGGTCGTGATCCAGGCGCTGACAATCTCTTCAAAATCATGCTGCAAGATAGTGAGTACAGTTTCAGTAGCGGTTTCGGTCATCTCTACCTCGTTTGGGCTGGGGACCCGGTATCTGACGACCCGGAAGCTCCGCTGAATTGGTCGATTGATAGCGCTCCCTTCCCCGGTCTGTAAACATAGATATTTTGCAATAACTGAGACGGCAGTGGAAATTTTCCTTTTTTTCTGTGAGGATAGAAGACTATGATCATATCCCGACACACCCCATGATCTGTCGCTCCACAAAAAAGGCAAAACATGTCCGCGCCGCAAACAGCCGCTATGATCGCCTTCGACAGCTTTCTTCTGCGCTGTTGTCTTGCCGTCGCTCTGGGGCTGCTGATCGGACTGGACCGCGAGATAAAGCACAAACCTCTGGGCGCGCGAGCCTATATGCTGATCTGCCTGGGCTGCTGTGCCTTGACCATACTGACGCTTAACCTCGCCGCAGCCGCTGAAGAGGGGACCGCAGCCATTGATCCGTCACGAACCATTCAGGGTATCGTCGGCGGCATCGGGTTTCTTGGTGCTGGTGCCGTTATGTCTACGACAGAAGCGGGCAGACTTCGCGGTGTAGGGAGCGGTGCCGCAATATGGGTTGTCGGCGTGGTGGGGATTGCGGTTGGTTTTGGCTTCCTTGCCGAAGCCACAGCGGTTGCGGTGCTGTCGTTTCTCATCCTGACGATCGTGGATTGGGCGCAACAGCACCGGCCAGATCTCGACAATGCCAAGGATGACTCGCAAGACGATAACTGACCACTGCCGACCGGGCTGGCGCAAATACTGCACCAAATCACCGATCTGACGCGAGCGGCAATTGCATCTTCTCCCCTGCACCATATCTTGAAGCAAGCAAAAGGGAGCACTGCGAATGACCACTCGGCACCCCGGTCAGCCCTCGGACCGCACAAGCGGCCATACCTCCGGGCTGAGCCGCAGCGAGGCACGCGCCGCGCAAAATGCTCGCGATCTCGAAAATCACCTCAGCTGGCTCGACAGCATCACCGGCACCGCTCTTGGCGTGCTGGCTGTCGCCTCGGGTATCTACACCTATCTTGGGGTTTCTTCGTTGCTGGATGATACCGGCGCGTTCTCGGTGATTGCGGCGCTCGCCTATTCGGTTGCGGTCTCGGTCGGGATTTTCGTGTTCTGGTCCTATATGATGCGGCTAGTTCCAACCGTACGCACGGCGGCCGCCCGCATTGGCCTTGTGCTGTCAATGGCGCTCGGTTCGCTCGCGATAATCGCCATGTCGTCCTGGCTCAACGCCGCAGCGCTCGCCGGTGCAGCCGCGGTTGAACAGCATCTGGCAGTAACTGTTCAGGACTACCAGACAGCCCTGGAACGTGCGGATGAAATCACCCAGAGCGGCCAGAGCCTTGCCCGTGACGTCGCGCGGGTGCGCCAGACCTTCGTCGACCTGTCCGAGCAGGAAGCAACCGGTCAATTGTCCGGTTTTGCCGGTCAGGGCGCGGTCTTCCGGTTGCTCCGTCAGAAATCAGATGAGCTTGCAGCGCTAGAAACCCAGATCACCAGCCAGCAACCGCTGGTCGAATCCGCCTTTGATGAAGGCAACGCGATCCTGTCGCGTATGCGTGCCCTGACGGTGGAACAAGGGCCGGTCGCGCAACGGTCGGTGCAGTTTTCCGAGGAAGCGGTTCGTCTGGCAAATGTGATCACCCAGTTGCGACAGCTATCGGTTGCCCCTCTGGTGCAGCGCGCGGCGCGGGATCTCTCCGATAGCGTCGTCACCCCCGAGCTGGACGGATCGGATGCCGCCACGCGGCAGGGCCAGCAAGCCACCATCGACAGCGTCCGACGTGTGCTGGCGCAGCGCGCCGACGGGCTGGGCGCTGCTGCTGCCGCCGTATTGGGCATGACGCCCCCGCGCGATACCACATATACGCCGGTCTCCGCAGCTGATGCGGTTATCCTATATGCGGGGAACTTTGTGCCTTCCTGGGCCGGCGCTATCGCGATTGATCTGCTTCCGGCCGTCCTGGTTCTGATTATCGCCATCACACAGGCTGCTATCCGCGCCGGACGCGAAGGCGCAGCAACCGAAGACACCATGACGCTGGCCGAGTTGCGGGCCGCCGTTGCAGCCATCCGCGATATCGACACCTCTCTCGACCGGGCTGCATCAATCACCCCTGCCCACCCCACTCCGACCCCAGATGTGACCTCTGGCAGCTCAGCATCGGATATAGCCAATCTGGACGATAAACGCCGTGCCGACTGACCGGGCAGACCATCAGCAGGACTTGGCAGCGACAAGGCGCAGACGGTTGCCGGAAACCTGGCGTGTGCTGCGCTGGGTGCTGGCGGCGCAATTTGGGTTCGCTGCCGTATTGCTGGGCACAGATCTCGCAAAGATCGTCCCGCAGCTGGCGTGGCCATCATCGGCACCCGCCCTGACAGCACCGATTGGTCCGGGCGACCAAACACGGCGGTATACGCCCGATCAACTGCCGGATCGCGCCCCAGCGCCGGGCAGCAGACCGCTACCCGACACTCGGGACATGCCGGACCGATTGGACATCGCAACCCCAGAATGGGAGGGTGAGCCGGTATTGACACTTACAGGGCGGATCGCCGAAGGCGACGCCGCACGGGTCGTTGCCTATCTCGACGCTCTGGAACGCCTCCCGACAGAGACGTACCTCAACAGCCCGGGCGGGTCAGTTTACGACGCGCTTGAAATCGGTCGCGCATTGCGTGCGCGGGAGATCGCCACCGTGATGACCGCCAGCGACATATGCCTCTCGGCCTGCCCCTATATTCTGGCCGCAGGTGTCACGCGACATGCTGATCCGGATGCGATGATCGGTGTACATCAGCATTATTTTGGGCAGAACACGGTGCTCCCGGCGTTTGTCGCGGTGGAGCAGATCCAGCGCGGCCAAGGCGAGGTCATGGAGTACCTTCAGGACATGGGGGTGGATCCATTGATCATGCGCCATGCGCTGGTGACGCCATGGGATGAAATCTATTTGCTGACCCCCGCCGAGCGCGCGACCTACCGGCTCGCGAGCGAGCCTGAAAGCCAAGGGTAGGCATGCCTTTTTCCAGCGGTTGGGCTGGCAAATTATCGCCGTCGAAACCTTGCAGGGCGTCGATGATCCGCTAGTGTTGTCCCAAATGAATAACCAGCAGGCAGGCAGATGAGCATTTCACGACGCGGTTTCGGAATTGGACTTATGGCGCTTGGCCTCGGGGCTTGCAGCGGTGGCACGACCAGTAGCGGGACGTCAGGCAGGGCCAGCGGTCTGCCTGACGATCTTCGCCCGGTACCAAACGCAGCCTACGACGCCTGGGTCGCAGAGTTCCGCCAACGCGCTGCGGCTTCAGGGATCAGCAACAGCACGCTCAGCACCGCCTTTCGCAGCGCAGGCTATCTGCCAGGTGTCATCAAACGCGACCGCAACCAGACCGAGTTCAAGCGCAGCCTCGAAGACTATCTCTCGATTGCCGCCTCGGACGAACGGGTGAACAAAGGACGCGCGGCCTATGCACGCCACCGCAATACGCTCAACGCGCTGGAGCAGACCTATGGCGTCGATGCCGAAATCATTGCCGCAATCTGGGGTCTGGAGAGCTTCTTCGGAGAGCGCCGGGGCGACGTGCCGGTCATCTCAGCAACATCAACCCTGGCATTCGACGGTCGGCGCGGAGCGTTTTTTGAGAAACAGCTGATCGCTGCCCTGAGAATCTTGCAGAATGGTGACATCTCGGCAGCCCGCATGACCGGCAGCTGGGCCGGTGCCATGGGGCATACACAGTTCATTCCCACATCCTATCAGGCCTTTGCCGTCGATTTCACCGGCGACGGCCGCCGCGACATCTGGTCGGATGACCCCAGCGATGCTCTGGCCTCAACAGCGGCCTATCTGGCCCGCAACGGCTGGACACGGGGTCAGCGTTGGGGCCGGGAGGTGGTCGGTTCTGCGCCAACCAGTGGCACAATCATCCAGCCGCAGGCAGGCGGTCCAAGATTTGCCGTCACCAGCAACTTCCGCGCGATCAAGCGCTATAACAACTCTGACGCCTACGCGATTGGCGTCGGCCACCTCGCTGATCGTATCGGCGGTGCGGGGCCGTTGCGCAGCAGCTTTCCGCCCGATGCCAATGGTCTAACCAAGGATGATCGCATCCAGCTGCAGAAGCGCCTCACGGCAAAGGGCTTTGACACAGGCGGTGCAGATGGTGTCATCGGACCGAACAGCGAAGAAGCCATTCGTGCCTACCAACGCAGCCGCGGCCTGCCAGCGGACGGCACCCCATCCCAGGCACTGCTGCGCGATTTGGGTTAGGATATCGCCAGCTCGCAGGCATGTGCGCAGCCAGTCGGGATGTGCTTCGGCGGCAGAACGTAGATGCACCGCCGAAGCCGCATATTGTCAGAATATAAAATCACCGGCATCGAGGTCGCCGATATCGACCCCGAGAAGGGTGATCGTGTTCCCAAGACCATCCGCAATCACGGCGTTATTGCCGTCCTGCGTCAGATGGTTGTCACGAAGATCCGAGAGATCCGAAATTTCGACGACAGCTCGCAGATCAATTTTTTCTGCATCACTTCCCGCAGCAAAATCACGGACCGTATCATCGCCAAAATTACCACGAAAAATGAAGTAATCCGCTTGCGCGCCACCGATCAAAAGATCGTTTCCATTGCCGCCGAACAACCGATCGATACCTGCTCCACCCAATATGGTATCATGGCCAGAACCGCCTACCAGCCGATCGTTACCCGATCCACCATCCAGCCTGTCGGCACCGCCTTCACCGTATATCGTATCATGGCCTTGCGCACCGTTCAGAACATCCGCCTGACGTCCGCCCTTAAGCAGGTCCGACCCCCAACCACCGCGCAGAAGATCTGCTCCGCTACCACCGAATAGAACATCCTGGCCGGATCCTCCGTTGATCGTATCATCACCGGACCCGCCACGGATAGTGTCGTCACCGATATCTCCCTGCCCCGCGATGAAGACATCATCGCCAGCCGACAGAGCGACCTCATCGCTGCCGATAGTACCGGTGAGGATATCATCGGCTTCAGTTCCAACGGGCGTTTCACCGCCCGCGATATTCATAGCATCTACAACAAGAGTCCCGCTATTGATACCTGCAAACTCGGCGCGCAACAGGTCAAACCCCTCGGTAATATCCGAGGGTTCAATCATCGCCACAGCGTCAAGAATGGCCTGTTTTTCTGCGGCCGTAAGCTGGTCAGAGATAAATGGCGTGTTTAGCAGCTCCGCGATCTGATTGATCAGATCCTGCCAGTTGATCGACAAAATCGCCTGCTCGGCCGCGTCGATGATAATCAGAAATTCTCCAACAGTCAGCTGCGTCACATTGCTCGCGTTGAATGCTGCAAGCAAATCGGCATTACCACTATAGGCGAGCGTACCACCAACGTACTCGAGCCACTCTTCCAGTTCCAGAATATCATTCAATACTGCGTTCGGCATCTTTACTCATCACTCCAGTATCGCAAAAAAACGCGACCCCAACCGGTCAATATATCGCAAACTCAGCATAAGTTCGCGATGGTTCACATGATAAGATGCCTCGAAAATTCTAGTCAAGGATCGATATACGCGCGTTTCACTCGTATCGCGCTCATCGTATCCTTTCGGGCATCGCATCTATCCGGCCTACCGCCTGTGGTGACCGATCCCGGGCGAAGCAATTCTGATACCTCATCTGAGCTAATCAGTGAAGAATTGCCTGCCGGGGTTGAAAGCTTGGCTCGCACGGCCCAGTTAGTGAACGTACGTTCATTCAATTACGGACTTGGAATGCAACCTTCATCCACCGCCCGTCTGCAAGGCCTAGATCTTGCGCGCTATTTTGCCTTCGTCGGAATGGTCATCGTAAATTTCAAGATTGCCATGGGGGCTGAGGGGGGCAGCGGCCTCGTTGCGCTGCTCAGTACGGCGCTTGAAGGGCGCGCGGCGGCCTGCTTTGTCGTTCTTGCCGGTGTCGGGCTTGGTCTGGCGGCAAGGAGAGCAACCGCCAGCATCACTGCGACGACGTTAAAGCGTGCTGCATTTCTGCTTAGCTTGGGGATGGTGAACATGCTGATCTTTGAGGCAGATATCCTGCACTATTATGCGGTATATTTCTTTTTCGGAGCGGTCTTACTCGGTGCGTCCACAGTGCGCCTCGTCTGGCTCATCGTGATGCTGATCCTGATGTTTCCGGCAATGATCCTCGTCCTGGACTACGACACCGGCTGGGACTGGCAGCTCTACTCCTATTCCGATCTCTGGACGATCCGTGGTTTCCTGCGCCATTTGTTTTTCAACGGCTGGCACCCCGTCGTGCCGTGGCTGGCGTTTCTCCTGGCTGGCGTTCTTCTGTCCAGAATGCCGCTGCAAAACCGGCGGTTCCAGATCTATCTGGTCTTCTTCGGAGCCATCACCTACGCCGCAGTTGAAAAGACGAGCGCCATCGCCGTCCAAAGCCTGCGCCAAGTCGACCCTGACCTGGCCGATTTGGCGACGACACTGCCAATTCCTCCTATGCCGCTCTATATGGTTGCTGGTCTTTCCACCGCATGTGTGGTGATCGGTGGCTGTCTCCTGCTTGCACCAATTCTAACCCGCATTGGCGTGATGCAGGCACTTGCGCCCGCTGGGCGCCAGACACTGACGCTCTATCTGGCTCATATTCTGATCGGTATGGGCATCCTGGAAGAGATGGGGCTATTGGGCGGCCAATCCCCCGAAACGGCCGTGTCAGCAGCCCTTGTTTTTTGCGCTGCCGCGACGGTTTACGCTTATCTCTGGTCACGCTACGCCAAACATGGCCCGGTCGAGATGGCTATGCGCAAATTGGCCGGGTAGCCGACGACACCAACAACGCCTGCCAGAAGCAGCGCCTACGATTTGGCAAGCGCATCGACCAGATCGGCTTTGGACATGTCGGAGCGCCCCGAGATCCCCTGATCCTGCGCCCGTTCATAAAGCTCCGCCTTCGTATGGGCGTTCAAGGCAGCCTTGCTGCCCTTGGCGCGCCCGTTCTCATCCGTTGCCTTGCGGATCGCCATCATCAAGGCATCCTTGTCCATATCCGAGCGACCTGCGATATCAAGATCCTGTGCCCGCTCATAGAGCATGTCATAGGTTGGGCCACTTTCTTTGATACGCGCGACCTTCTCCTGCACATCCTCTGGTTGGTCGGAGAATTGTTCCTGGCCATCGCGGGTATCGCTCTGCTTCTTTCGGGTCGAGCGCCGGTATTCTTTTTCGGTCAGGATCATCCTCACCTCTTTTGGCAGATATCGCTCCCCGGTCTCGCTGCTATCGGCCCCGGATTTGGTCCCCCAGTCCTCCTCGCTCCATTGATTGAGGTCAGTATCTTCCTGATCGGGACCATCTTCGGCATAGGTACCACCACGGCGCTTGTATTCCTGGACGGCCAGCTGTGCCTTGCGGGCCGACCATTCCCCCGGTTCGCCGCCCTTGCCGCTTTTGGTGAGGTCTTCTTTCACTTCTTCCCAGAGTTCAGGGTCGTTTTTCTTCGCTGTGGTCATTGGCCTCTCCTATGTCAGGAACACCCATCGGATTTCAACGGATCATGCCCCCAGTTCATCAGCGAGTATCGCCACCGGCTGTTTTCAATGTCGTCCTCGGGTCCGCCCTGGGCGCAATGTCGCCTGACATAGCCAACAACCTTAGCCATGTGTTCATAGTCCTCCTGACTCAGGTCATCCTTGTTCGTGCGTTTGATCTTGACGATCCGACGTCCAGACGCATGTCCCGTCGACTCGCCGTTGTCACTGTCGCCAACCGATTTGCTCTCTTCGGTCTCCAGCCAGCTCTCCAATTCAGCAGGCGCCATATTGACGGCTGTTTTCCACTGGTCCCAGATTTCGGCTTTGCTTTTGGATGACATGACCCATTCTCCCAGATCCGCTCGATGAGAAACGCGCAAGAGCCGGTTTCGTTCCGATGGCCGGTACAGCCCGCCTCAGGTGGAGATAAACCTGACTGTGCCGAGATCGATTTCAGCAGCTGTCAGCCGCCCGGTTGCGAAGGCACCAGTATCCAAGGCGATCCGACCGTCGGCAACAGTAGGCTCAGTGACGATCCAATGGCCATGAACAACCCAAATATCATCCTTGCGGCGTCCCTTGCGGGCATCTGGGCAACCCCATAGCAGCTGTTGCCGGAATTGTTCTGACACCGGAGCGCCCGGATCCGCACCGGCATGGGCCATGAATATATTACCGGATTGGCAACAGGTGGGCAGACCCTCTACCCAAGCGATCATCTCTGGACCCATCGCTGCGCGCAGCGCAGCCGCTCCCTGCTCCAAACTGGCGGCCGATGAATGCTCCGATATGCCGGTGACACCAAAACTCGCAAGCGTTTGCAGCCCGCCATTGCGTAGCCAGATTGCGGCATGTGCAACCGGGTCGATCAGAAAATCCAGCAGCATGGCTTCATGGTTTCCCATCAGGGCAGTTGTATCCGGCCGGTTCATGAGACGGCGCAGAACTGCGGCGCTCTGTTCGCCGCGGTCGATGTAATCGCCCAGGCAGACCAGAGGCAGCGCCGGATCAAGCCGCTCCAGAAGGCGGGCCAGCAGATCGTCGCATCCGTGAACATCGCCGATAACATAAAAACGCAATTCTGGATTGAGAGCTGCAAAATCTTGTGGTTTTCGCCGAATTCCGGTAATTAACCTTTTGAACATAATCGCTGCTCCCTGGGGGCCTGATGCTGTCATAACCGGCAAATCTGCTGGTCTAGTGTTAGGCGGGGTTGGGAGCAGTGTGAAGAAGCACCGCCGAAAAAGGTGGGCACGTCGAGGCTGGGTGGGAATGCGGGGACACGCAATTCTTATGATTGGCTGCCTGGGTACGCTCAGCGGCACGCTGGGTGCCATTCAGGCTCCGGCCCAGACACTATCGACATATGGAACGCCCGGATTGGTCGATATGCCGACCGCAGAGGTTCTGCCCGACGGAACCATCGCGCTGACCACCTCAAACTTCGAGAACACCAGCCGCAACACCCTGACGTTTCAGATGTTGCCGAATATCTACGGCAGTTTTCGCTATAGCTTTCTGCGCGGTTTCGACGCCGGCGTCGACCTTAGCCGGTATGACCGCAGCTTTGATATCCATTTTCAACTGCGCGATGAAACCGCGGCGGGACCGGCTATCGCCCTTGGCCTGCGGGATTTCGGCGGGACCGGCGTCTACGCCAGCGAATACGTCGTGGCCACAAAACATGTCACTCCCGATCTGACCGTCACCGGCGGGATTGGCTGGGGTCGGCTTGCCGGGCGCGGCGGGCAGCGCAATCCACTGACGGCACTCGATGGGCGGTTTGATACACGACAAGATTCAAACGCCGGCGGCATATCCACAACCGGACAACTGGACTTTGGCAATTGGTTCCGCGGCGACGCCGCATTGTTTGGCGGTCTGCGCTGGGATGTAACTCCGCATTGGTCGCTGACCGCCGAATATTCCTCCGACACCTATTCAGCCGAAGCTCAACGTGGGCTGAATGACATCCGTTCACCTGTCAACATCGGCGCATCCTACCGCTTCGACAACGGAGTCACTTTGGGCGGCTCTTATCTCAACGGATCGGCCCTCGCCGTTCAGCTGAGCTATGCGTTTGATCCGCGCCGCGCCGCTGCTCCCGGCGGTCAGGGAGCCGCCGCGCCTGCGCTGAAACCGGAAGAACAGGTCGCCCTGGCCAGCTGGAACCTCGCCCAGGCCGAAACCGGATCCGCCGAGCCTGCCCGGCTCTACGGCGTGCTGCAATCCCAGCTTGAGTCCGAGGGCATCCGGCTGCTCAGCTTCGAACGCGTGGGCAGCCAAGCGCGGATCACGGTGGAGAACATGCGCTACGGCGCCTCCGCGCAGGCTGTCGGTCGGACCAATCGCGTTATGGCAAATACCCTGCCTCCGCATCTGCAACAGTTTGAGGTCACGCTGGCCGAGAACGGCCTGCCCACGACCCGCGTCACCACGCAGCGCAACGACCTCTACGAGCTGGAAGACGATCTGGATGGCGCCTGGCGCAGCCTTGCCCGTGCCGATATCGAAGACGCCCCAGAGCCGATCCCCAACAGCGCTGGCATCGACGCCTTCCCTCGGTTCACCTATCGCTTCGGGCCTTACACACAACTGTCTTTCTTTGATCCAGATGAGCCGCTGCGCTACGAAGTCGGGGCGGAACTGCGAGCCGCCTATCAACCTGCGCCCGGCCTGACCTTTGCCGGACAGCTGCGCCAACCGGTGATCGGCAATCTCGACGCCTCCGCCCGCGCGTCAAATTCGGTCTTGCCGCGGGTCCGCTCGGACTGGGCCCGCTATGCGTCGGAATCCGATCTGCGCCTCAGCCATCTGACAGCCGATTACGTCTGGCGCCCGCACCAGGATCTGTTTGCGCGCGTCACTGCAGGCTATCTCGAGCAGATGTTTGGCGGCATATCGGCAGAGGTGTTGTGGTTCCCCGTTGGCAGCAGCCTGGCGTTAGGAGCCGAGCTTAATTATGTCCGGCAACGCGATTTCGACGTCCAGTTCGGATTTCAGGACTACGACGTCGTGACCGGTCATGCCTCGGTCTATTACAAAATGCGCGGCGACTATCATGTTCAGGTCGATATGGGCCGGTATCTGGCTGGTGACTGGGGCACCACCGTCACCATCGACCGTGAATTCAACAACGGTTTCAAGGTTGGGGCCTTTGCAACGCTGACCGATACATCTTCCGAGGATTTCGGCGAAGGCTCCTTTGACAAGGGCATCCGTGTTGAGGTGCCCGTTGCCTGGCTCACCGGCAAACCGTCGCGACAGAGTATCACGCAGGTTATCCGCCCCGTGCTGCGCGATGGCGGCGCGCGGCTCAACCTGCAGACACGTCTCTATGAAAAAGTGCGCGACAGCCGTGGGCGCGCGCTTGCCGCACAATGGGGGCGTTACTCCAGATGACGATCACCCGACAGCTCCACCACCTGGTCATCAGCAGCGCTGCGATTGGCTGCCTGATCCTCGCAGCCTGCACAAATGACGAGCGTGAGATCCTGACCCTTCAGCAGCTGCGGCAGGGCGGTCTCTCCTCTGCCACACCTCGCGTCGCGGAGCTGGCCGAGGCTGGCGCACAACAGATGCAGGTTGGCTTTCTCCAGACAGGAAGAAGCGGCGTGATGCTTCGGGAGACGGAGCGGGCGGGACTGGTGACCTGGCTGTCCTCGGACGGCGCCAGCCTGCAAACCGACCGGGGGCTGCTGCACGCAACCCGTGGCTTCGGTATCGGTCTTATGGCCGTTGAACAGGATCAATCCCGTGGACGGATTTTTGCACATGCAGAAGGTCCGGCGCTGCGCTTTCACAGCTATCTGACCGGAAACGACCAGGTTGAGACCCGGACATATCACTGCGAAATCAAGGATCGCGGCCCCCGCACCCTGACCAATGGCGACCAGCAGATCGCGAGCCGTCTGATGGTCGAAAACTGCCAAAACCCTGAGCAGCGGTTCCTGAACCTCTATTGGCTGCGGTCATCAGACAACAGGTTGATCCAAAGCCGCCAGTGGACCGGGCCGTTTATCGGCAATATGACAACGCGACTGCGAGTGACACCATGATCCGCACACCCCTATCGCATCCGACCAACACTACCCCACCCCGACCGGAGGAAAGACCTTGCGCCTGATTTCTATGATCTGCTGCGCCACAATTGCGCTGGCAGGATGCTCGACCATCTACCGCAGCTCTGACGTCATCCCCGGCGCCGGGGATGGCACGCAGGTGCGTGTGGTTCCGCTGAATGGCGAAACCGTGATCCAGGCCAACCGCGCGCCTTATGCGCCGCAATCCCTTCCGGATGCCTATGCACGATCAGCGGGAACCGGCGCGGGCCTGGTTGGCCGCGGGGCGGGCCGCCTGCCTGAGGCACCCTCAACTCAGGAAGGTGCGCGCAATCAACGCCTCGCCCTGAAGCCCCCCCCTTCCGTACCGCAGATGCCCTATCAGATCGGGGTTGGTGATGTCGTGATGCTGGCGACACCGTCCACGCGCAACACGCTTGAGCAGCTCACCGGCCTGCTTGCCGCGCAAAACAGCCGCAACGGTTATACCGTGCAGGATGATGGCTCTGTCAACATACCCGACGTCGGCCGCATCCGCATCGGCGGGCTGACCATCGAAGATGCCGAAGAGCTGCTGTTTCAGAAACTGGTCGAAGCGCAATTCGATCCGACATTCAGCCTTGAGATCGCCGAGTTCAATTCACGCCGCGTTTCGGTTGGCGGTGCCGTCGGCAAACCTGGCGTGCTGCCGATCACATTGACGCCGCTCTACCTCAGCGAAGCCCTTGCCGCCGCAGGCAGCGTGTCCGTCCCAGATATTGATGTCAGCTCGGTGAGGATTTACCGCGACGGCGACCTCTACCAGATCCCGCTGACGGATTTCTATGCCAGCCCCGACCTGCAGAACATCCGTCTTGTCTCCGGCGATGCGGTATTTGTCGACACGGACTTCAACCTAAACCGGGCCGAACGCTTCTTTGAACAGCAAATTCGCCTGAAGCAGACAACTCTGGCTGCCCGCGCGCAGGAGCTGAGCGAGCTGAACACCGCGATCACCCTCCGCCGCAGTGATAATGCCGAGCAACGCAGCACCTTCGAAGCCCGCGAGGCTCTGGGTGCCAATGGTCGCGATTACGTCTATCTGGCCGGGGAGGTCGACAATCAGACACGATACCCCCTGCCGTATGAGCGTCAGGCCACGCTGGCCGATGCACTCTATGATGCGGGCGGTGGAATAGCCCGCGAAACCGGTGACGTCTCGCAGGTCTATGTGCTGCGCGCCTCCAGCGATCCGCGCGAGTTCGGCGCGGTTACCGCCTGGCATCTGAATGCCAGCAGCGCCGCCAATCTGACACTCGCGACGAAATTTCAGCTGCGCCCCGATGACGTGATCTTTGTGGCCGAAAACCCGGTCACAAAATGGGGTCGCACCCTGCGCCAGATCACCCCGTCGCTGATCACCACACCTGTTGCGGCAGCAGTCAATTGACCGACCTGACATCGACAGGACCGGTCACCCGCCTTATGATCATCACTTTGATGGTCCTGTCTTTGCTCGGGGCACCCGGTGCTGCTCAGACCGTTAAGCAGGACGATGATCAGCTGAAGTGCGAGGATGAACGGGATGCGGAAGAGGACGAATGTCTGCTGCTCGTTGAGCCGGTCGTGGGCCAGTTTGCCCCAATGATCGCACCTGCTATGGGCCTGCTGGGGCTTGCCTTGGTGGCGGGACTTGCGGCCTCCGGCTCGACCAGCACGACCAGTACGGATTAGTCGCGCCGATGCTTCACCGCATCTATGCGCAACCAATCGGCAGCCAGGCGAAGGTCCGCGCGTAGGCTCTCGGTGTCACGGCTGCGCTGCTCAGGATCTGGGCTCCGCAACAGATACGATGGATGCAAGGTGATCAATACCGGCGTGCCGTCGGCGCGATGTTCGATGGTGCCACGCCGCCGCAGAATGTCCGCACCTGATCCCAACAGAGCCTGCGTCGCGGTGGCACCGAGCGCGAGGACCAACCGCGGCCGGACCTGTTCCAGCTCGGCCCGGAGCCAGATCTTGCAGTGCTGGATCTCCGATCCATCGGGCCGCTGATGTATCCGCCTGCGCCCTCTTGGCGTGAATTTGAAATGTTTGACCGCATTGGTGACGTAGGCTGCCTGTTGCGGCAGGTCGGCCTCCGCGGCCAATTGGTCGAACAGTTGCCCGGCGGCGCCAACAAATGGACGCCCCGCCAGATCCTCGTGATCACCGGGCTGTTCGCCGACGATCATCAACGCGGCATCTGTCGGCCCTTCACCGGGCACCGCCTGCGTGGCCGACCGGTGGAGCGGGCAGCGCGTGCAGCTGTTGATGGCCTCCGGCAGACCCCCAGCTGCTCCTTGCCAGACAGGGTTGGCCGCAGGTAGTCGGGCCTGTACCCGCACAGCCCGCAACGGTGGCAGAGTTGGTGCCGCCTCAGCCATCGCCCGCGCCCGCGCCGGGGCCGAGGCGATCAGGTCAGGGATAGCGACGGCCTCCGGCATGTTCTGCCAATACTTCTTGGGCATTTCCGATTGCATCGCCTGCACCTTCAACCGCGCCGGATTGAATATATTGCAGAAATAAGTGATCCACAGCGCCTCGCTCGCATCCTCCGGCAGGTCGGGCCTTGGCTGCCCCGGTTCAAACCTGAGTTGCCCACCCTCGAATATGGCCGACACGTCAGGTGTCAGAATACGCCAGTCCATATCGGCAAAGCGGCGGGCAAAGAATGTAGCGGTCGGCTCCACCGTGTGATGTGTCGGCTCAAACCACGCCGCAAAAGATCGGCGCGGCGCGTCAGCGGCACCCAACTCCCGAAACCGCACAAAGGCCTTCATCTTGTGCTGACAGCGCGACACCGATTTTTCCATCTGGCGCAATCGCGCCAGATCCGCGTCAGCCTGATCGCTCATCAACCCGCGTTCACTGCGTAGGCGCCAGAGAAACCCGTAGAGCCGGGCAAACCGGTTCGGATCACTATGCCAGACGACCTTATCGGCGAGGGTAACAAAGCTGCGCGGGACCTGGACCTCTCCGCCTGAAGGCGGTCGCGCCTCTGAGGCGAATAGATCCGGCGCGGCGCATTCATTGTTCCACAGGATGGCGTCAGGTGGGATATTCTGCGCCAGAAACCCTCGCGCCGCCCGACGCCAGGCCTCTGCCGTCCCGATCGGGGGCATCTCAGCATGATACATCAAAACAGGGCCAATTGTTCCGGCGGCGGCAGAAACCGGGCCCGCAAATCCGCGCTGTCGGTCAAACCGCCCGGTGTCCACCCGCCAGCAACGACAAAGGCACGCGCCTTCTTCATCGAGGCCCCGATACGAACCAGATCTTCGTATCGCAGCATCCGATGCCGTCGCGTGCTGAGGATCCGCGTGACCGTTTTGACCCCGAACCCCGGAACCCGCAGCAGCAGTTCCCGGCTGGCCCGGTTCACATCCACCGGAAAGATCTCGCGATTTGCCAGCGCCCAGGCCAGCTTGGGATCGACCTGCAAATCCAGATTTCCATCCGGCGTGACCGATGTGATCTCATCGAGCTGAAAATCATAAAACCGCAGCAGCCAATCGGCCTGATACAGCCGGTGTTCACGCTGCAACGGTGGCGAGATCAGCGGCAGCTTGGCCGAACTGTCGGGGATGGGCGAAAACGCGGAATAATACACGCGCTTTAATTTGTAGCTTGCATAAAGCCGGGTCGATTGCCCCAGCACCGTCGCATCATTTGACCCATCCGCCCCTATGATCATCTGCGTCGACTGACCTGCGGGCGCAAATCGCGGCGGACGCCTGCCCGTATAGCTCGCCTCCCTGGCTGCATCAGCGCGCATCCGGACGTCTCCCATCGCCTTGCGGATCTGGCCGGGATCTTTCTCCGGCGCATGTTCACGCACGGCGGCATCGCTTGGCATCTCGACATTGATCGACAGCCGATCCGCCAGAAGCCCAGCTTCGGCAATCAATTCAGGGGCAGCATCGGGAATGGTCTTGAGATGAATATATCCGCGAAAATTCTCCTCATGCCGCAGCTTTCGCGCGATCTGCACCATATCTGACATCGTCGCATCCGGGGACCGGATGATACCGGAGGACAGAAACAGACCTTCTATATAGTTGCGTCGGTAGAATTCTATCGTCAGCTTTACAACCTCATCGACAGAAAACCGCGCGCGCGGCACATTGGACGACACCCGGTTCACGCAGTAGGTGCAGTCGTAAATGCAAAAGTTGGTCATCAGGATCTTCAGCAGGCTGATGCAGCGACCATCCGGCGTGTAGGCATGGCAGATGCCCGTACCCTCATTCGAGCCCAAGCCCTTCCCATCGCGGGAGTCACGTTTTGTCGATCCCGAAGACGCACAGGACGCATCATATTTTGCGGCGTCGCTGAGGATAGCGAGCTTTTGATCCAGCGTTTGTCGAGTCATATGTTCTGTATATGTTCCCACCACAAAGAAGGCAATCCAACCAGCGGCGCACCTTAGGTCAAACCAGCAAAAGACAACCGCGACCTCACGTCCTGGCGATTGACGGGAACCCAAACCACCAAGCCACGTTGATCTTGCAAGCCATAGGCAAAGAACTCCCCTCCTGCCGTCAGAGAGAAAGGTCAACCATGTCCGACACCATTCAAACCGTGAACCCAACCACTGGAGAAACCCTCAACAGCTATTCCCTGCTGAGCGACGAGGCGATGGAAACTGCAGTACAAAGCTGCCATGAGGCCTTTCTCAGCTGGCGCCAGACCCCGGTAGAAGAGCGCGCGAAGGTCATCAAAGCCATCGGGGCCGCCCTGCGTGAGCGCAAGCATGAGCTTGCCGAACTGATGACAAAAGAAATGGGCAAGCTGCTGAAACAGAGCCATCAGGAAGTCGAGCTCTGCGCAGCCATCTGCGACTACAGTGCAGGAGAGGCCCCCTCGGCATTCGCCCCCGAAGAGCGCGATATCCAAGGTGGCAAGACAGGGCATATCTTCTATTCCCCCATTGGTGTCGTCTACGGCATCCAGCCCTGGAATTTTCCAGCCTACCAGGTGGTGCGCTACTCAATCGCGAGCTTGATCGCTGGTAACGGCGTACTTCTGAAACACGCCTCCAACGTAACCGGCTCGGGCCAGATGCTGCAGGAGATCTACGAAAGCGCGGGCCTGCCAAATGGCCTGTTCCAGGCTCTGGTGATTTCCCACGATCAGTCGGACGCGCTGATCAGCCACAACCTTGTGCGCGGCGTGACACTGACCGGTAGCGATGGCGCCGGCCGCAAAGTGGGCGCAAAGGCGGCCGAAGCGGTGAAAAAGACCGTGCTGGAACTGGGATCCAACGATGCCTACATCGTCCTGGAAGATGCGGATATCGACGCAGCTGTCCAGACCTGCGTGCAGGGGCGGACCTATAACAATGGCGAAACCTGTATTGCTGCCAAGCGCTTCGTCGTCGTCGACGCAATTTACGACGAATTCCGCGACGCCTATGTTGCCGCCATGAAAGACGTGACCCCGGGCGACCCGATGGGTGACGATGCCGACATTGGACCGATGGCACGGAAAGATCTGCGCGATGACCTCCATCAGCAGGTCAAGGACAGTGTCGCAGGCGGTGCCAAGATCCTCTGCGGCGGCGAAATGCCAGAGGGCAGAGGTTTCTACTATCCGGCGACCGTTCTGGAAAACGTGACCCCGGGCCAGCCTGCCTATGACGACGAGCTCTTCGGCCCGGTGGCCGCATTGATCCGCGCCGAGGACGCAGAGGATGCGATGCGCATTGCCAACGACAGCCGATTTGGTCTCGGCGGTGGCATCATGACCAAAGATACGGACAAGGCGATTGCCCTCGCCCGCGATCATTTCGACACCGGCATGATCTTCATCAACGGATTTGGCCTGGCAATCCCCAACATGCCTTTCGGCGGCGTCAAGGACTCCGGCTATGGTCGCGAACATGGAGGCTTTGGCATGAAGGAATTTGTGAATGTAAAATCCGTCATGGTGATGAGCTGACGCCACTCGGGCCGCCAGCTCGACAGGCGGCCCGCACATTGCGGGTCCGAAGTCCCGCCAAACGTGGATCGACCTGATGAAACTGGTCTATTGCAAGGATGATCAGCCCGGGATCTCGCGCCGACGTCGCGGTCGCGGGTTTTCCTATCATATGCCTGATGGCAGCCACATCGGGGACCGTACCGAAGTGGACCGGCTCAACGGGCTTGGCGTGCCCCCTGCTTATACGGATGTCTGGCTCTGCCCATTGGCAAATGGTCACCTGCAGGCCACCGGGCGCGACGCGCGCAATCGCAAGCAATATCGCTACCATCCCGCGTGGCAGTTGTTGCGGGCAGAACAGAAATTCGACAATTTGGTCAGTTTCGCCGAGAGCCTGCCGCAGTTGCGCAGGTGGATCAGCGACAGGCTGAGCGGCACCATAGGCGAGGAGGAAACGGCGGTCGCTGCTGTCCTTGCCCTGATGGATCGCGGCTCACTCAGGATTGGGAACCCGCAGTACACAGAGGACAACGGCAGTTACGGTGCCACGACCCTGCGCCAACGGCACATCGAGTTCTCCGGTCAGTCGATACATCTGCGCTATACCGCAAAAGGCGGCAAGACAGTTGAGAAGTCGATCCGGGGCGCGGCCCTGCAACGCATATTGGAGCGTTCACAGGACCTGCCCGGACGTGAACTCATCTCTTGGCTCGATGATGGCGGCAGCGTACGCGCCGTCCGGTCAGAGCAGGTACAGGAGGTTCTGACCAACCTTTGCGGTGACGGCGTCTCCGCAAAAACGCTGCGCACTTGGAACGGGACCCATGCAGCCTTTCGCACGGCGCTGCATGCCCCCAAGCTCACGATTTCAGCCATGGCGGAGGCAGCGGCGGAGCGGCTGCACAATAAACCGACAATGGCGCGCAACAGCTACATTCACCCGAAGGTCATCGCATTGGCCGAACTGCCCGACGACACGCGCACCGCACGGCTCAAATCGCTCACCCGGCATAGTATCGACGGACTTCGCATGGGTGAAGGCAGACTACTCGAACTACTGACGACAAACTGATCGGGCTGCCCTCACTGACCCACCAGCCCCGTCTTGCGGCCGACATAATAAGCGCCCGCCACAGCCGCCAGATTCGCAATGACCGCAGCGCCCAGAATTCCGGCATAGCCGAACAGCCAGACCCCCAGCCAGGCCAGCGGCACATAGACCACAAAGATCCGCATCAAGCTCAGCCCCATGGACCAGAGCGCCTTGGACCGGGCATTCATCGCGGCATTTGCTGTCACCAGGACGCCGTAGCCCAGAAAACTCCAGCTGACGACGCGGAGATATTGCGCGGTCTTCTGCGCCGCTCCATCGTCCGAGGCGATCAGCCCGGCGATTGAAGGCGCCAGAACCGTCAGGAGAAGCGCGACAGCCAAGCCGTAACCGATACAGAATTGCCAGGACCGCCAGACCGCCAGCCGCGCACGATCCCGTTCATCTGCACCCCAGTTCTGACCGACGACCGGTCCGATGCCCGCAGAAAGGGCCAGCAAGGGTACCAGCGCGACCGACTGCACACGCTGAGCCGCCCCCAGCCCAGCCACAACCGTATCGCCCAGCGTGGCAGCAGCTGCGGTGACCATCGCCATACCGGCGGGGTTGATCGCATTGGAGAAGGCCGCCGGCAGTCCGACCCTGACGACTTCGCGTATTGAGCTGACAATGCCATCGGCGAATTCCTGCGGAGGACGAATAACGCCAATCCGCAGCGCATAAGTGAAGGCTCCCACCAAGGTCAGGACGCGCGCCAGAGCCGTCGCAAGCGCCGCGCCCGCCGTGGACATCTCAGGCACAGGACCGAGCCCGTAGATCAGGATCGGGTCCAGCGCGATATTGAGCACCGCAGCAACCAGCATGATCACCGCCGAGGTTGCCCCGTCGCCATGGGCCCGAAACACCGCATTCAACAGCGCCATGCCGACCAGAAAAGGAAACGACAGGGCCCAGAATGGCACATAGGATTGCGCCTCGTCCAAGACGGCGCCCCCTGCTCCCATGAGAGAGAACAGCGAGGCGGCACCTAGATAAAACAGGATGGCGACCAGCACCGCCACAACCATACCCAGAACAATCGCATGCACCGAGAGCCTGTTGGTCTCTGCCTCGCTGTCGCCCCGGCCCAGGCTCTGGGAAATCGCCGCATTGGCTCCAGCGGACAGGCCGATGGACAAAGACGTCACCGCCGTGGTCACCGGGTAAATGAACCCGACGGCCGCCAGCGGAGCCTCCCCCAGCTGCCCGAGGAAATACGCGTCTGCCAGTCCAACGCTCAACACGCCCAAAATCCCGAAGGACATTGGAGCGGAGACCGCAGCAAGAGCGCGCGAAACAGTGCCCTGTGTTAAATCCTTCTGCGCCACGGGCCTTCTCCTCGGGTTGGGTAATAGCGGCAGCGCAGGAAACTGCGCCATAGCAGGCAAAACGCCTGAGCCTCTTGATGGTTCCACACTGGATGGCAAGACGTCGGCTCGTCAGCGTCGGCACGGTCTCCCCTTGCCCAAACCCCTGTTTGGCTTAACTTTCCTGGAACACCGCCTAGAAGTAATATGAAGGATCCTGCGCCGTGAATGCACCACGCCTACCGGAAGAGCTGCTGCATCCGCGCCCCGATGGGCTTTATTGTCCTGCTGGTGATTTCTACATTGATCCGGTCCGCCCGGTGCCCCGCGCGCTGATCACTCACGGCCATGCTGACCATGCCCGCGCGGGGCATGGCACGGTCTGGGCCAGCCCGCAGACATTGGACATCATGGCGATCCGCTATGGCGACGCGTTTTGCGACACATCGGTTCCAGTCGATGATCGCACGACGATCGCGGGTGTCGGCGCGACATTCACACCGGCCGGCCATGTCCTTGGCTCCTGTCAAATTACCGTGGAGGACGGCAACACGGCCATTACCGTCTCCGGCGACTACGCGCGGGTCGATAACCCTGCCTGTGCACCGTTTCAGCTCGCGCCATGCGATGTTTTCGTGACCGAAGCCACCTTTGGGCTGCCAGTGTTCAATCACCCGGACCCCCGGTCCGAGATCGAAAAACTGCTCCGCTCCGTTGCTGCTCAGCCGGAGCGATGCCATCTTGTGGGTGCCTATGCGCTCGGCAAAGCACAGCGTGTCATCGCGTTGTTGCGCCAGGCAGGCTGGGATCGGCCGATCTATATCCATGGCGCACTTCAGCGCCTGTGCGACTACCACATCGCCCAGGGCATTGATCTCGGCGAATTGCGCCCGGCCACCACCAAGGAGGGCAAGGCCGCCTTTAAGGGGCAGATAATCCTCGGCCCTCCTTCGGCCTTTGCCGCGGCCTGGGCGCAGCGGTTTCCTGATCCGGTGATCTGCTTTGCCAGTGGCTGGATGCAGGTCCGCGCCCGCGCGCGGCAGCGCGGCGTGGAGCTGCCATTGATACTGAGCGACCATGTCGACTGGCCGGATCTCACCCGAACCATCAGGGAACTCGCCCCGAAACAGGTCTGGGTGACCCATGGCCGCGAGGATGCTTTGGTTCGCTGGTGTGAGCTGAACCAGATTGCCGCCCGTCCCCTGCGGCTGGTCGGCTATGAGGAAGAGGCAGATTGATGCAAGCCTTCGCAGACCTTCTGGAGCAGCTCGCCTTTACCCCGTCTCGCAACGGTAAGACGGCGCATCTGCTCCATGCCTTTCAAGCCATGCCGGACCCTGAACGCGGATATGCGCTCGCAGCGATTACGGGTGATCTATCACTCCGCAATGTGACGCCTTCGCTGTTGCGCGGTCTGGTGGCGCAAGAGACTGACCCAGAACTGTTCCGCCTCTCCTATGATTTCGTGGGCGATCTGGCGGAGACCGTCGCCCTGATCTGGCCGCGCTCAGACGGCGAAGCATATCTGTCCTTGACCGAGGCGGTAACGGAGCTGTCCGAAACCGCAAAGGCCCAGCTTCCGGCACTGATCATCCGCCGCCTGTCGCAGATGACACCGTCGCAGCGCTATGCCTACCTGAAGCTGGCCACCGGCGGGCTGCGCGTTGGCGTGTCCGCCCGACTGGCCCGCAACGCCCTGGCACAATATGGCGAGGTCGATGTCGCGGAAATCGAGGAGCTCTGGCATGGGCTGACGCCGCCCTACCTGCCACTGTTTTCCTGGCTCGAAGGGGGTGACAAACCAAAAAGCCTTGCCGCCGCGCCGTTCCGACCGGTTATGCTGTCCACAGGTACAGATCTGAACGACCTTTCCAGCCTCTCTCCCGGCGACTTCATTGCAGAATGGAAATGGGACGGTATCCGCGTGCAGGCCGTGAATGACGGCGGCACCCGGCGGCTCTATTCACGCACCGGAGAGGATATCTCAGGCGCTTTTCCCGACGTCATTGAAGCGCTGAACTTCAACGGCACGCTCGATGGCGAATTGCTGGTTAAGCGCGACACCATCATCGCGCCCTTTGGTGATTTACAGAAACGGCTTGGTCGCAAGAAGGTGGGCAAAACCATGCTGGCAAGCCATCCCGCCGCGCTGCGCGCCTACGACCTGCTGTTCTGGGAGGGTGAAGATCTGCGATCTTGGACATTGGATGAACGCCAGGCCCGGCTGCATCGCTGTGTTGCGGACCTGAACGATCCGCGTATCGACATCTCTCACCCGCTCACCTTTGGCACATGGGAGGATCTGGCGGTTCTTCGCGCCAACCCACCCGAAGGCGTAATCGAAGGCGTCATGATCAAACGGCGCGACAGCGCCTACATCGCGGGGCGCAAACGCGGAAACTGGTTCAAATGGAAACGCGATCCTATGCTGGTCGATGCCGTCATGCTCTATGCGCAGCGCGGTCACGGCAAACGCTCAGGCTACTATTCCGATTTCACCTTCGGCGTCTGGGACGGCGATAAGCTGGTGCCCGTCGGCAAAGCCTATTTCGGGTTCACCGATTCCGAGCTGAAGGAACTGGACCGCTTTGTGCGCAACAACACGACAGACCGGTTCGGCCCAGTCCGCGCGGTGAAGCCCGAATTGGTCCTGGAAGTGGCCTTTGAAGGTCTGAATGAATCCAGCCGTCACAAAAGTGGTCTGGCCATGCGGTTTCCCCGTATCAATCGCATTCGGACCGATAAACCAGCGTTAGAAGCGGGAACATTGGAGGAGCTTCGGAGCTTTCTTTAAGACTAGATAAGCAAATCGGAATAGCCACAGATGCCGCCCTCAGTTGGCGCCTACATACGAAAGCGAGTTCGATATCATGAGCAAGCAGTCCATGGCCTATCTTACACTGGCCCTTGCCCTAGCCTTTGCCGCCGCGCCGCTGATAACCGACCCGTTTACCGGCTATACAGCTGATCAACTGCCCTATCCACAGCCCGACCCGGTCATTCAACCCATCGGTCCGGCCTTTTCAATCTGGATCGTGATCTACATCTGGCTGATCGTTGGAACCGGATTTGGCGCGTTTCGCGCGCCGGAGGGCTCAACATGGCATGAGATGCGAAAACCCCTCTCTATCAGCCTGGCCATCGGGGTGTGCTGGCTTTGGGTCGCGAACAGCTCACCCATCCTTGCCACAACCCTGATCATCGCGATGACAGTTACCGCGATCCTGGCTATGCGCCGCGCAGGCCGCAACAAACGGGTCTGGAAACGCGGTCCTGTAGGGCTCTATGCCGGATGGCTAACCGCAGCATCAGCTGTATCCATCAGTATCATTCTTCCAGGATATGGGTTGATGAACCCGCAATTGGCGGGCGTAATCTGCCTGACGGCGGCGCTGGCGGTCGGGCTTTTGGTCCAGGCAGACAGCCCCTCAGCCTGGACTTACACCGTCGCAATCTGCTGGGCCATCGGCGGGATTGTCATTAACCAATGGGGAAGCGATAATTGGCTCATTATTGCTTTGGCAGGTCTCGGCTGGATCGCTCTTGCACTGCGCGGCCTGTCCGGTGCCGGGTTGATAAATACTACTGAGTAGTATAATCTCCATAGTCACCCACAAGAGCCTCAGGTGCGCAAATGAGTGTAAAAGCCTCCATCTCCCTGACCGAAGCACAGGACGACTTTGCCCGCACATTGGTGGCAGAAGGGCGATATGCAAGCCTCAGCGCGGTGTTGCAGCAGGGTCTGGAACTGCTGCGCGAAGAAACGGAAGCCCGCCGCGCCGAGACATCCGCCCTGCGTGCATTGATCGCCGAGCGCCGCGGCGGCTCCTTTGTCAGCGGTACTGAGGGGCGTCGAAGGACCGCCGATCTTCTGGCGCGCAAACGGGCAGAACATGGTCTTTCGGGTTGATCGCGCCGAGGCGATTGATCAGGATCTTGACGCGATATTCGACTTTCTCTTTGATGCGGCAATCGGCTTTGGCGAGGATCCGGACACCGCATTCAGCAGGGCAGCGGCCCGCCTGAACGAGATTGACGCGGCCATTGAGGCACTGGGCAACGCCCCGCACCAGGGCACCCTGCGCAGCGATATCGCTCCGGGACTGCGCAGCGTGACAAAGGGGCGCGCCATCCTCTATTTCGACCTGAACGAAGCCGAACAGCAGCTGCGCGTATTGGCGGTGTTCTTTGGGGGTCAGGATCATCAACGCCGGATGTTGCTCCGTGCGCTCGGCCACGAGCAAACGAACCCGATGCCCTGATCAGGCACCAATCTGATCATGATTTGTCAGGCACTCGGAATGATCCCGCAAAACCTCCAGCACCCGGCACTCGGCAACGGTTCCCCCGGCACACTCACGGATCATGCGCTGTAATTCAGTCTGCAAGGCCTCCAGCCGGGCAATCCGATCAGCGACGTCTTTCAGCTGTCTCTGCGCGATGGAATCTGCATGAGAACAGGACTGACCCGGATGATCCGCGAGGTTCAGTAACTGCCGGATTGCCTCCAGACCAAAGCCAAGTTGTCGCGCGTGACGGATGAACGAAAGCCGGTCCAGATCACTCTCGCCATAGCGACGCTGCCCGCCTGCTGTGCGCCCCGCTTCCGGCATAAGGCCAATCTCTTCGTAGTAGCGAATGGTCTGCACCTTCGTGCCTGTCCGCTTGCCCAATGTCCCAATTGTCAGCATCTATCACCCTTCTAAAATCTACATCTTATGTAGGTTTTTGCGATAGGCTGGGCAACCATTCTAATATGGAAAAGGGGCCACCAATGGCAGCCCCTTCCAGACCGATGTTAACGACGTCGCGACTTAGGCCGCAGCTTCGCCGGGCCGCTTGCCCAGAATGATCATGCTCAGCAGGTCATCATCGGTGACATCATCAATATCGACGGTGCCAACCAGCTGACCGTTCTTCATGACCGAAGCCCGGTCGCAAAGCTCCATCACCGCATTCACATCGTGATCAATGAGGAAAATACCGATACCCTGCGCCTTCAGCTGCTGGATCAACTCGGCAACCATCTGCGTTTCATGCGGCCCAAGGGCAGCAGTCGGTTCATCCATGATCAGGATCTTGGCGTTGAAATAGACCGCCCGCGCGATGGCAACCGACTGACGCTGACCGCCCGAGAGAGCCGAAACCGGTTCCGAGAATTTTTGAAAATTCGGGTTCAACCGGTTCATGATCTTGCGACATTCGGCCTCCATGGCGGAATCGTCCACCAGACCAAACGGGGTAACCAGCTCGCGACCCAGGAACAGGTTGGAGGCCGCATCCAGATTATCCGCCAGCGCCAATGTCTGATAGATCGTCTCGATGTTATGCGACCGCGCATCACGCGGATTGGTGATCTCAACCTTATCGCCATTGACCCGGATTTCGCCGGAATCCATCTGGTAGGCACCCGACAGCACTTTGATCAAGGTGGATTTCCCGGCACCATTATGGCCGAGCAATCCAACAACTTCGCCGGGATAGAGATCAACGCTGACGTGATCCACAGCCTTGATCCCGCCAAAGGAGATCGAAATATCTTTCATCTCGACCAGCGGCGTGGCGCCTGCGGCGCGCAACTCTTTTGCAGTGCTCATATCCGGGCCCCCACGCGTTTGCGGTAAAGAATATCGATCCAGACGGCTGCGACCAGCACGGTGCCCACGACGATGTTCTGGAACGGTGCGTCGACACCGACCATGGCCATCCCCGACTGCAGGCTCTGCATAATCAACGCCCCAAGGATGGCGCCATAAATCGTGCCAAACCCACCGGACAGTGCAGTGCCGCCAATCACGGCCGCCGCAATAACGCGCAACTCATCCAGAGTCCCGATATCATTGGAGTGATTGGCAAGACGGGCCGAGGCCACAACCGCTGAAAGCGCACAGAGAAATCCCATCAGGGCAAAGATCTTGACCGTCAGCAGACGGGTGTTGATGCCGGACAGCTCGGCGGCATCCGGGTTGCCACCGGTGGCAAAGATATAGCGGCCAAACCGGGTGCGCCGGGCGATAATCGTCATAATCACGGCAGTTGCAATCAGGATCAGCACCGAGATTGGCAAGCCATAACCGACAACCAGCCCCTCAGGCATGGTTTTGCCTTCTGCTTCCATCATTCGCGCCAGACGGCGCGCCGGGATCTGATAGGCATTCAGCACGGCCACAAAGCCAAGGATCGACGCCGCAATCGCACCTGCAATCACCGCTTCCGCCCAGGCGGGTTTCACCGGGAAACCATGGCCCTGTTTGCCGCGGCGGCTGTTCCACAGGGCAACCAACGCCAGAGCCGTGGCCACGATTCCGACAGCCCAGCTGAGCGTGGTGCCCAGCGTGCCCGAGGTGCCCCCGAAGATCAGGAACCTGCTGTCAAGCGGGCCAATGGTCTGCCCGTCGGTCAGATACCAGGCAACGTTACGCCAGACCAGAAAACCACCCAGGGTCACGATAAAGGCGGGAATGGTCAGGAAACCTACCATCCATCCCTGAAAAGCCCCGATCAGGGTGCCGATCGTCAGGCCAACCACCACGGTTATGATCCAGGTTGCCGGGTGGTTGAGTCCAAGCCCCAGCATATCCGGTAGCACATCGGTCTGCACGACAGCCATCACGGCCGAGCAGGTCGCCAGCAACGCACCGACGCTCAGGTCGATGTGGCGTGTCACGATCACAAAGACCATGCCCGTGGCCATGATCGCCACAGAGACCGTCTGGATGGTGAGGTTGAAAATATTGCGCGGCGTCAAGAAACGCCCATCCGTCAGGATGTTGAATCCAATGCACAAGATGACAAAGGCACCGATCATTCCCAATAGGCGGACGTCCAGTTCCAATTGCTGGAACAGGCCACGCTTGTTTTGTTCGGGGATCGGCTGAGACGTGGTTTCGGTCATATCCGAACTCCAGTGATCAGCGGTAGTGAAAGGGGGACGCGCGCCCGATCCAATCGGGACCCTCTGAGGGCGCGCGCCGGTTTAGAAAGAAGTAGCCGAGAAACTCTCAGCAGCTGCTTAGTTGCAGGGCGCAGGACCGTTGGTCACACCCTGGCACAGCGCCTCCTTGGTGATCCAGCCGGCATCGACAACAACCGACAGGTTGTCAGCGGTCACCGGGATCGGCTCCAGGAACCGCGCCGTCAGCTCGGTGCCCGCTGGGGACGTCCAGGCGGCACCGCCCGCGACATCACCCATGGCAGCGCCTTCGGCCATTTCGACCGCGATTTCAGCGGCGGCCTTGCCCAGATCACGAGCGTCTTTCCAGACGGAAACGGTCTGCGTGCCTTTGGCAACACGGTTCAGCGCAGCGTGGTCGCCATCCTGGCCGGACACCGCGATACCTTCCATGCCCTGCGCGGTCAGCGCGGCGACAACACCACCGGCGGTGCCGTCATTGGAGGCAACAACGGCATCGACCTTGTTGTCATTGGCGGTCAGGATCTGTTCCATATTGCGCTGAGCGTTGGCCGGCAGCCAGCCATCGGTATAGGCTTCGCCAACGATCTTGATATCGCCGCTATCGATTGCCGCCTGAATGACCTCTTGCTGGCCACCGCGCAGGAAATCCGCGTTGGGATCGGTGGGCGAGCCCTTGATCATCACATAGTTGCCGCTCGGCTGGGCCTCAAGCACGGCCCGGGCCTGCATCCGCCCCACTTCGACATTGTCGAAAGTGAGATAGAAGGCACGGCTGTCTTCAATCAGGCGATCATAGGCAACAACGGGGATGCCTTCGTCCGCCGCCGCCTGAACAGCCGGGCCAATCGCCTGAGCGTCCTGGGCCAGAACGATCAGCGCATCCACGCCCTGTGCAATCAGGCTTTCAATGTCCGCAAGCTGCTTGGCCGACGACGACTGTGCATCTGCCGATACATAGGTCGCACCTTTCGCTTCCAGCGCAGCCTTGATCGCCGCTTCGTCGGTTTTCCAGCGCTCTTCCTGGAAGTTCGACCAGCTGACGCCAACGGTCACATCTTCGGCAAGGGCCATGCTCGCGGTGGCGGCAAAGGCAAGTGCGGAGACTCCACTCAAGAATTTCATTGTTTTCCTCCCTCGGGTCGTTGCGGGCTGCTGCGGCAATCGGGTCCCCCCCACGCCACATGCCCGTCCTGATATCCCTAACATTATTTTTTTT